>NZ_AP017313.1:1903169-2537559 GCF_002355435.1 Mucilaginibacter gotjawali | reverse complement strand
CTGTTGCTACGTTATCAACATAATAAAAGTTGTAACCATAAGCAGTTTTTTTGATCGGGCCATCGCTGTGGCTCAGCGTATCAGCCAGGTATACTTTGGCTGTAACATTGTTACCACCAGCGATACGAACACCAAAATTACAATCAACAATAAGGTTGTTATAGGCTAAAGCCCTCGAGTTATTTTCAACTTCTATTGAGCCGCTGCGTGCGCCATAGGTACCTGTGTTCCTGAAACCGCCGTTTACATAAGTATTGTTGAACATGGCAATTTCGGTTTGCTGTGCCTGGGTACCAGGGTCATTAGCAGACTTTGTACCGTTGGTAGCACCACCAATGATCAGGTTATAAGCCATGTTACCTTGGGTACCACCTTTAGCGTTAAAGCCGTCGCCACCTGTACCACCGCATTTTTCAAGAGTGTTTCTCATGATATTCACAGTACCGCCGTAGAACCTGATCGCATCATCAGGGCTGCCATAAATCCACGAATCTTCCATGATAAAGCTGCCATGCGGGTTTTGCCAGTAAACGATGTACTGATCGCCGGTTGAGGGGCCGGTAAACGGAGGCGCCAATAAACCAGCACCACCAAAATCAAGGTGAGTCCATTTTATTACTAACAGGGGGCAGGTAACATCGCAATAGATACCACCCCAGCCACCAACATACGCAGGGTCTGTTGCAGCTGAAGAAGCGCCTGTAGTTTTGTTTTTAGTTGGATCGGTAATTGTGATAGGCGAAGTTTTTGTACCGATGCTCAATAAAATACCTTTTACTATAAAGTTTGCGCCATTTGATATTTTGATATTAACACCCTGCTGAATCAGCAGTGTATCGCCGGCATTAACCGTAACATCGCCGGAAATAGTATAAGTAGTGTTAGCGATCATTGTTCCTTTAATTGAACCAGATAGCGGAGCTGATGAGCTCACTGCTTTACCTACCTGGTACAGTGGTTTCGATACAACCACCTTATCCTTCTTGCTGCACGATGCCAAAGCAACCAGCATAAGCAAGTAAAATCCGATTTTTAAATTTTTCATAATAAATTGTTTTAGTGGGGTTTTTAAAATTGTTTTTAATTGTTGGTATGTTATTTAATAATTTGTTAGAATTTGAACCTGAAGCCTATGAGAAACCGGGCGTAGTATTTATCATTTTCGATTGTAGCATAATTTGGGCTTTCCTGGAATGGCAGTTTGCTGTTGCCGCTGTACGCCTGGTTAGGCTGTTTTACAAACAGCTCATAAGGTGTATTTAACAGGTTATTTACTTTTACATAAATGATATAGTGCTGGTTAAATTCCTTCTGTGCCGAAAAATCAAGGTTAACGGTAGGGCGCTCCCAGTTATCAAGGTTTTTGTATAATGACAAGAGGTCAATTCGCTCGCCGGTGTATACCATCGCCAACTGTGCATCAAACCCGTTTTTAGTGTTTTTATACAGCAACGACACATTTGCAACGTTTGCCGCCTGCCCCTGCAAGGGCCTTGGCTGATTAACATTGATACTGTGATAACTATTGTCGACAGGGTCGGTGTACTGGAATATTTTGGTTGAATTGACCAGCGAGTGGGTATAAGTATAATTTCCGGCTATACCGATGCTGCCAAAAAACTTGCGGAAAACAGCTTCGAAACCATAATTATGCGCGGTGCCAAAGTTTGCCGGCGATAAGGTATAGCCTGCAGCAAAACCTGTGGTAACCACCGCATATTCAATAGGATCAACAATTGTTTTAAAGAACCCGCCTACCATAAACTGGTCAAGCCCGTTTGGAAATAGCTCGTACCTGAAATCGTAATTATCAATTTTTGAGTGTTGGATATTCGGATTACCGGTAGTCGGAAAGTTGTCCTGCCCAAAACCGGTGTTATCTACATAAGGCACCAAATCTGAAAATGCCGGGCGCAGGATCGATTTAAAATACGAGGCTCTTAGGTTAGCCTTTTTTGACAATGCATATTTCAAATTAATGCTCGGCAAAATATCCATATAAGTAATCGTAGCAGATTTTCCCGCAATGGTTTCCGGCAGAGAGGAGACGAAAGACTGGTAGGTATTTTCAACTCTTACGCCAAACAAAGCGTCAAAGCGGTCGCCAATAAAATATTTCGCTTCGCCATAACCTGATTGTACATTTTCAGTAAACGTGTATACGCCGCCGTTACTTGCTGCATTACCCAGCGCATCTGTTGCAGGCTGAAACTGAAATTTAGCGTCGGGGATGGAAGTGTACAACTCGTAGGTTGAGTTGGCATCCGGAACATAGTTTAAGTTATAAACGTTATCAAAATTATCCCTTGTTTTATGCCTTACCATTCCGCCAATACTCACCAGGGTTTTATTGCCGGCTATAGCAGTTTTATAGTGTAAATTAAGGTAAGCCGATAGGTCTTTATCTGTATTGTGTTCCCATTGCCTGTTTTCAGGTCTTACCTGCAGCGGGCCGTAGGTTACCGATGTAGCCGTACCTGTGCTGTTGGGGTTAATAGATTGCAGGGTGTTAAAAGCTGCCATATCGGGCAATTCCTGGCTGGCAACAGAATAGGCCAGCGTCCAATCGGTTGTTAAAGCACCAACAATTTTATTGTTACCCTGTAACATGGTACTGTATATGCCTTGCAGGTCAGTTCGGGTTTGTGTTTCAAACTGTTGTTCGAACCCGCCAATATAACCCTGGTATGAATAGTCGCCCAAAAGCAGGTCTTTGGTAAAACGTACCCTGTCTTCATTTAACTGCAAATAAGTTCCAAACAGGCTGATGGAATTATCGGCATTGAATTTATAATCAATGGTTGTTATCAGGCCTAGCCTATTGGTTAATGACGAATACTGCCGCGTAAGATAGTCCGGAAAAACCTGGATCATCTGTGCATCAGGTCCCTTGGCGGGCGTTAATGTTGCGTTTTCAACCAGGCGCGCGGTGTTGTTGCCTGCGTAGGTATTTTGATAGGTACCGGAGAAGATGACCCCGAGTTTATTATTTAAAAACCTGTCGCCGACAGTCAAGCTAAAGTTGCTGTTGACAGGCGTTTTTTTGGATGATGTCAACAAATTCTGGTATGGAAAATCTGAGATAGATGCAGGCTGCCCGATGCCAATGATCTCGGCCGGTGATTTCGCATTAACCGTTGCGCGGCTATAGCTTTCAAACGGCCGGGCAGAGAAGATCTGACTGTAACCGGCACCTGCATTACCCTCGATCCGCAAACCATCGGGAGCCGTTTTCATTATCAAATTTACTACGCCGCCAGAGGCATCACCCTCCATATCCGGAGTTAGTGATTTATAAACTTCTATTCGTTCAACAAGGTCGGCAGGAAATATGTCCAGCGGTACATAACGCTCTTTATTGTCCGGGCTGGGAATCTTTATGCCGTTGATGAGTGTAGTGCTGTACCTGGGGTCCATACCCCTGATGATCACATACTGGCCATCACCCGTATTTCCCCGCTGAACTGAAACGCCCGATACCCGGGCCATCACGTTGGCGACCGTAATGTCCGGCGAAATGGCTATTGAGTTTGCCGAAACAATATTCACCAGGTTATCTGCGCGCTGTTCGGCCCTTTTTGCATATTGGTCCGATTCTTTGTTACTTTTTGCGGTTATCGTCACCGCATTTAAACTGGAAGTATTGGGCAAAAGGTAAAAATTGACTTTCAGGTTTTCTTCTGCCTTGATGCTGATCGTCGTGTCAATTGAAATATACCCGATATAGGATACATGAAATGAGTATACGCCCGGATCAAGATCATTGATCGAATATTTGCCGTTTAATTTTGAAAAGGTTCTGTGTGTGCCGGGCTTTACAATGATGGTTGCACCCACCAATTGCTCGTTAACATTTTTATCAAAAACATAGCCTGAAACGGATGATGCAAAGGACTCAGAAAAGAATAAAAAGGAAATTAAAATAGTAAAAATAATCTTCATCAAATCGTAATTTCCCCAAAGAAACCTAATGAAATCTGAAGAAATTCTGAATTTTGGCGCTACCGGAGTTTCTTAAACGAATGATAATAATTGCTTAACATTCTTCGTAAAAAAGGTCATCCAGGGTAATATCAAGAAACGATTTCTTAACTAAAATGAAATGATATGATGATGATAGTTATTTGGACATGAAATAAATTTTATTTAAAATTCACGCCCATAAATCCCTGAGCACATTATTTAATCATTGGTAACAAGCCTGTTACAAAAAAAGCAACACTCCATACCGCGTGCCGGGCATTTCCCTGCCTGGCTAAAGTGCACCTATTACTTGCTGTGTTTTCTGATTTTTATGATGATGAGCTTTGATGTTGGCGTATTACTTCCTTCAGCCACGCTGTCAATGGGTACCAGCACGTTAGTTTCGGGGTAATAGGTAGCGGTATTTCTTCCGCGGATATCATAAGGCACCACGATAAATAACCGCGCGGCACGCGTGATGCCTCCATGGTAATTAAACAAGTCTACTTTATCACCGGGATTAAGGCCGGCATTGTGTATATCGTTCTCATTCATAAAGATAACCCGCCGCTCGTTGTGGATACCACGGTACCTGTCGTCCAGCCCATAAATGGTGGTATTAAACTGGTCGTGGCTGCGGATGCTGGTCATTATGTATTCATCATTTGCCAGTTGATGCACAGGTAAATTTGTGATGGAGAATATGGCTTTCCCGTCGTTTTTACTTGTTTCAAACTTTCCTTCGCGGGGCGCATTAGGTAAATAAAAGCCGCCGGGCTTTACCACCTTACTATTATAATCCTCAAAGCCGGGTATCACCTTTTCGATGGCATTACGCACTTCGTGATAGCTATTGGCATATTTATCCCAATCAACCACAGCTCTGCTGCCCAAGGTGGCTTTTGCCAATTTGCAAACAATTTGTGTTTCGTTTAAAAGATCGCTGGATATGGGTTCCAATATCCCTTTTGACATCTGCACTACCCCCATCGAGTTTTCGCAGCTGATAAATTGCGCTTCACCATTCACCATATCCTTATCACTGCGGGATAAGGTGGGCAAAATGAGTGCCTCCTCACCATGAACAAAATGGCTGCGGTTTAATTTGGTTGACACCTGAACCGTTAACTTCATTTTCCGCAGAGCTTCGGCCGTGTAAGTAGTATCCGGAGTAGCCGATAAAAAATTACCGCCCATTGCAAAAAACACCTTCAGTTTGCCCTCGTGCATGGCCTTAATGGATTCCACAACATCAAGTCCATTTTGCCGGGGTGGTTCAAAACCAAAAACCTCCTTAATTTTATCCAGTTGTTTCTTGTTTGGTTTATCGTATATCAGCATCGTACGGTTGCCCTGCACATTGCTATGCCCGCGTACCGGGCATAACCCCGCCCCCGGTTTGCCGATACTGCCTTTAAGCAATACAAGGTTAACCATCTCTTTGATGGTATCTACCCCGTTTATATGCTGCGTGATGCCCATGGCCCAGCAGATAATAATGCGGCTTTTATTTTTGAGCATTTCTGCTGCTTCCTTAACCTGTGGTAACGGAATTCCGGCTTGTTCGGCAAGCTCTTCAGTATCATAGTTTTTCAGGTGTTCAATAAACGCGTCGTAACCAGAGGTGGTATTTTTGATAAAGGCTTGATCGAATACTTTACCCGGCTCTTCCAGTTCCATTTCATACAGCAATTTCTCAATCGCTTTTACCAGTGCCATGTCGCCGTTGATTTTTACCTGCAGGTACAAATCTGCCAGTGTAGTACCGAAACCCAAAAAGCCTTTTACCGTTTGCGGATTTTTAAATTCAATTAACCCCGCTTCGCGCAGCGGGTTAATGGCGATGATCTTTGCCCCGTTCTTTTTCGCCTTTTCCAGCGCGGTAAGCATCCTGGGGTGATTGGTACCTGGGTTTTGCCCCATGATGATGATCACATCCGTATCGTAAAAATCATTGAGTGTTACGGTACCTTTTCCAATACCGATAACTTCATTTAATGCCGTGCCGGATGATTCGTGGCACATGTTGGAGCAATCGGGCAGGTTATTGGTACCGTACTCCCGCACAAACAGCTGGTATATAAACGAAGCCTCGTTACTGGTGCGGCCTGAAGTATAAAAAGCTGCCTCATCAGGTGTTTCCAGTGTATTTAAATGCGCCGCTATTTTCTTAAAAGCATCCTCCCAGCTAATCGCCTGGTAATGCGTACCACCCTTCGGTAAATATACCGGCTGGGCTATCCTGCCTTTTTTGCCGATCTCGTAGTCATTTAATTTAGCCAGGTCAGCAACAGAATTTGCAGCGAAAAATTCCGCAGTCAATTTTTTGGTAGTAGCTTCTTCAGCCAGGGCTTTTGCGCCGTTCTCACAATACTCCGCAATAGGGCTGCGGTCGTCATCCGGATCGGGCCAGGCACAGCTGGAGCAATCAAAGCCGCCTTTTTTATTCATGTGGAACAAGGCCGTCAACCCGCGGATCACCCCATCTTCTTTCAACACATCTTTCCCGGCTTCATAAACAGCCGGAATGCCGGCCGCCCAGGTTTTGGGTTCAGTAACTTTTAGTTTTAATAACTCTTCCGGGTTTTCTGCCGCGGTAAGTTCAATCGCTTTGCTCATAAATAAATGAGAGTATATAACAATTAATAATCAAAAACCTCTTCAACGCTCCCTATGGCCAGGGAAATCACTTTTAAAGAGGAGGCTCCTATGGAGCCGTAAAAACGATTCCAAATTTCTATCAACAGGCCGCTCCTCCGGAGCTCATAATAACGTACCTATCAGACTCCGGAGGAGTCCCGTGTTTATAGAAAAATAAAATTGAAAATTATGGCTCCATGGGAGCCTCCTCCCGGTTGCTTTATTTTAAAAGCGATTTCCCTGTTTCTACGGCAAGCCGTAAAGAGGTTAAAGATATAATCAGTCTCCTTCTTCATAAAAATTCTTTGCTAAGGGATTGGGATAATTATCGCTCTGATCTTCCGAAACACTATCCAGGCAGGTAAAGTCCTTTTCAACCAATAAATACAATTCGCCGTTGCGGTTTTCGAAACCTACTTTGTCAGTATCCGCCAATTCGCCGACCATGCGCTCAGGCATATAAAGGATAATGGTACTGTTCTGAAAAGATGACGTTAATTCATTGCCGCTTCCCAGTTTTATTGCGTAGCACAGCAGGGCTCCTCCAAAATTCACTTTTTCTTCAAGCCTGCCCGTAACTGCCAGTTGTTTTACATCCGACCGGGTAAGCCTGAACCTGACCGAATTGCCATTAATACGTATTTTCATTTGCGGGTAGTAAAACGCGGTGGGCCGCGGTATAAATATTAAAACGCTGGTTTCGTAAAAAACCTGCAAGCGTAATGTTAAATTCTTCAGCCAGTTCAACGGCCAGGCTGGAGGGTGCGCCAACCGCAGCAATAATTGCTATCCCCGCCATAGCCGCCTTTTGCACCAGCTCAAAACTTGCCCTGCCGCTTAAAAGTAAAATATGTTTATCCAGCGGCAGCCAGTTTTGATTAATGGCAGCGCCGATCAGCTTATCCAATGCATTGTGCCTGCCCACGTCCTCGCGTAACAGCATTAACTCACCCTGCAAATTAAACAAACCCGAGGCGTGGATCCCGCCGGTGCTGGCAAAGGCATCCTGGTAGTACCGTAAAACATCAGGCAGGCGAAAAAGCATTTCTGCCTCAATGGTATTTGGGATGCCCTTTTTATTTACAAAACCACTAACGGTTCTGATGGCATCAATTGACCCTTTGCCACAAACGCCGCAACTGGAGCTGGTATAAAAATTACGTTCGGAGTTATTGAGGTTGGGAATGACACCTTCGTTCAATTTCACAACCACTACATTCTCTTTGTTTTCGGCGCATGAAATAAAGGAATGCTCGATATTCAAAACAGCATCTCCGGACGAAATAATCCCTTCGGTAAACAGGAAACCGGCAGCAAGTTCGGCATCGTTGCCCGGCGTACGCATGGTGACGGAGACGTTTTTAACAGTCCTGTTTTCCGCCTCGCCGTATTCCAGCCTGATTTCCAGGGGCTCTTCAATAGCCAGTGCGTCCGAAGTATCGGCGACAGCGCCTCCGCTAACTTTTGTAATATTAAACCGCTTGATAGACTTGGTGGTCATATTCAAATATAATTGAAATTTGGTTAAAAGTTCATCGGGTCGCATAGTTGATGAAGTTTAATCCGCTCCAACTCAACTTGCCCAACCCAACCAGTTTAATTAACCATTTAACCCATAATGTTGTTTTAAATTAGCTGTAATTAACATTTTTGCCCTAATTTTGCAGTATCATGAAGATTAAAGTACTGGCGTTTGGCATTGCGAAGGATATTTTTGGAGGGTCTTCTGTCTCACTCGAACTGGCAAACGATTCAACCGTTTATAATTTACAATACCTGCTTGAGCAGCAATACCCAAAGCTGCAGCAATTAAAGTCCTACATGCTGGCCGTTAATAATGAATACGCCCTGCCCGGCGACACCATACACGAACGCGACGAGATTGCGGTGATACCGCCGGTGAGCGGGGGATGAAACCCTCCCGTAGTTTGTGTCCCCACAAACTACTTGCATAGCCTTTTAAGGCAGTTTGTACCCGCGCCTTCTGATAGCACGCGGCTCCCTTGAAGCTAGCTGTAGGTGACGACACATACAGCGGGGCTTAAGAGTAGCGGGTTCTTTTTTCCAGCTTTTTTCCTTTTGTTTGAATGATTTGATTAATGCACTTTGTAGTACATGGTAAAGTTGGTTAAAAGTTTACATGATAAAGTGTTTATGGATATAATCGGCATATATTTTTGATTTTTAATTTAATATGATTTAATTAAAAAATTATACTTTGTTGTGAGGCTCATAACTTCCAGTTTAATTTTCAATAAACATCATGCGCGCCTTGTACTAAAACTTTATATTTGGCCAGTAGTCATTAAAAAACATTTTCATTGTCCACCCAAATCCAAATATCCCCCACCCCACTAAACATCCAGTCATGTATCGACTGGATAATGTCGCCGGAGAGCGGCGGGATAGATGTGTTTATTGGTACCGTACGAAATGCCACCAAAGGCAAGCGGGTGATCCGGCTGGAGTTTGAAGCTTATGAACCTATGGCTATCGCCGAAATGGAAAAGATCATTAAACAGGCCGCGGCGCAATGGCCCATACAGAAAGCCCTTATCCACCACCGCACCGGAGTGCTTGAAGTTGGCGAAGTACCGGTCATTATTGCCGTATCTGCCGCACACCGCGCCGCAGCCTTTGATGCCTGCCGCTATATCATCGATACCCTTAAGCAAACCGTCCCGATCTGGAAAAAAGAGATTTTTGAAGACGGCGAAGTTTGGGTAGCCGCGCATCCGTAGTTAGAGATTGGTTAATTGGAGATTAGAGATTGGGAAGACCGGTACAAGCCACCACCTTCCTGCCATGACATATGAACCATGAACGTCTACATAGCTTAGGTATTTTTTACGAAACATCAGGCACAGCTTCTTTCGGACTTCCGGACTTTACGGACTTCCGGACTTATCTGTAACTTTTTCCGTTCTCAGCCATCTTATGTTTATATTTAAATCGCCAAAACCTGAATATAAACCGACATGAGCCAAGGTCTGCCATTTAAAAAATCATTAACACAGGTCGCGTTGCTTTGCTGCGGCTTTTCGGGCATTTTATTTATATTGATTTATACCGTATTTGGATTTTTAACCCAGGGCTTCGATGCGCTCCGCAATACCATCAGCAGCCTGGAGCTGGTAAAAAACGGATGGTTTCAACAGGTTAATTTTTTGCTGTATGGTGTCTTGGTCGTGCTGTTTACCATCGGGCTCTCAAAAGAACTCATTAAAAGCGCCAATGCGCGGTACATCGTTTTATTTCAATTGCTTATGGGCACCGGTTTAATTGGCCTGGCGATATTTATACATGAACCACTTCATCAAATTTGCAATATCATGGTATTTATTTCGGTACTGGCCGTTTTGTTTCTGTTTGCATGGCAGTTTTACAAAACCAATAGCTGGAAGGGATGGATCGTTTATTCGCTGGTAGCCGCGTGTATGACGATGGCGCTGAAGGCGCTGTTCATGCTGGCCGTTACCTATCACCATTGGCCCGGCCTGTTTGAGCGATTTATATTTTTGCCGTATAATTTATGGCTGTTCGTATTGAGCACAAAATTGATGGGCGGCCGCCGGTTGGCTGCGGCTGTTTGATTAGTCCCATTGTTCTATCCAGGCCTTTAGCCCGCCATCCAGCGAAAAAACACGGGCGCCAGGGTATTTTTTCATAATGTCTTTTACCGCCTCCCCGCTCCTTTTCCCGGTACCGCAATAAAACACGGTATTCACCGTCTCATCCCCCCCATCTATATAACCATCTAATTCGTCCAGCGGAATATGTTCTCCGCCAATATCAAACTCGTCACGCTCCCGTTCAGTGCGTACATCCACCAACCTGACTGATTTTGCGGCGATCTGACTTTTTAGTTCATCAACCGATACTGTCGGAATAAAAATAGTTTCTTTCAACCTGTTTATAGCGGTATGGGTAACTTCCCCTATTTTAATGATGCGGCTCTGCATAGTTTGCGCGTCAAATATCAATACTTTACCGGCAAGCAGTTCGCCTGTTTCGGTGATATATTTGATCACCTCGTTTGCCTGCATACAACCGATAATACCGGCGAGCGTTGGTATTACCCCTCCCTCGGCACAATTGGGTATTTGGGTTGAATCCACTTCGGGGAAAAGGTCGCGGTAATTAGGGCTCCGGGTACCTTTCTGGTTTTTTATATTCCAAACGGCAACCTGCCCTTCAAACTGGTAAATAGCACCGTACACAACGGGCTTACCGGCCAAAACGCCTGCGTCATTCAATAAATAACGCGTGTCAAAATTATCGGTACCGTCAACAATAACGTCATATTGGCTCACCAGTTCCATCACATTTTGCGATGTCACCCGCATATCATGTGCAATTACAGTAATTCCCGGGTTTTGGGCCTGCAAACGTTCGCATGCTAAAGGCGCTTTCTTTTTGCCGGCATCAGCCGGCGCGAACAAGATTTGCCGGTGCAGGTTACTTACTGAAACCACGTCAAAATCAGCAATCCCTAAAGTGCCGATACCCGATGCGGCGAGGTACTGCGCCGCAGGGCAGCCCAATCCACCGGCGCCAACTACCAGCACCCTTGCATGCTGTAAACGTAGCTGTGTAGCTTCAGAAAAGCCCGGCAGGGCTATCTGGCAACTGTAACGTAAAAATTCTAATTCCATAACGCACTCAATTTATTGCAAAGCAAGCTTTGCTTTTTCCAGTTCTTCCGGGGTATTTACATTTGTCAACTCTTCCGGGTCCGGTGCATTTAACAGGGTGATATCACTATTGATTAAAACTTTACGCGGACACGAATACCCCTGCGCCAGGAACGACAGCAATACGGGGTAGCTTTTGGGCTCCCAAATGGTGATCAATGGTTCCGGAAAATCATTAAAACTACTCTGGTAAGCCGTGGCATTGGTAGCAACATTGCGGTTTTCCACCAAATGCCCTAATGATTTCTCCGTCAATAAAGGCAGGTCGCACGCAACCACCAGCCAGGCTTCGTCAGGTCTTTCCCGGAAAGCAGACAATATCGCACCATATGGCCCAAGGTCCAAAAAGGTATCCGGCAGGCTTAAGTATGGGGGTACAATGCCAAATTGCTGATCAGGGCGGCAGGATATAAACACCTCTTCGCAAAAAGGGTTCAGTAAATCTGCCATATGGTAGCGCTGCTCCTTGCCATGCCAGTTAACCGATCCCTTATCAAATCCCATCCGTTCGCTTTTACCGCCGGCCAGTACCAGTCCGTTTAGTTTTGGCTTTGCTTTATGCAGTTGTTTTCTAAAAAAATCAACGATCTTTTCTGTTTCATCCAAACGGTAAACCGGCAATTCATTCCAATAAGGCACTGCCTCTTTTATAAAATCAAATAGCTCTGCGGCGTTATCTGCCAGCAGGATCATTTGTACATTACTCAACTGCTCAACCCTTTTTTGAAGCGAGGCCTTTTTATTTTCATAAATGATCACCACCTGTGCCTTCGCCGGGTTATGGTTACCGTTGGCCAGCACCAAATCAGCCGCGGCAAAGGTTTCCCGCAACTTAAATGAGTTAAATGGCCCATTATAATTGAGCTGGGTATAGTTAACCTGGTCGTTGTATTCAAAAAAGGCGCCATTTGCCAGTTTAGCAGGCATTAGGGTAACATCGTCGTTGTGGGTAGTATCAATATAGGCGCATTTGTAATCAGGAGATAGTGCGCTGATCACCTGGTCGGCCAAAAACTTAATGGTGGTGCATGGCCCGCCAACAATGGCCCATTCATTACGGCCATAGTTGCCAAAAGCCGGCCTTACCAGTTTCGCATGTTTCTGGTGTTTTTTACCCTCCTTGTTATGCTCTTCTGAAATCACGTTTACCTCCTGTTTTCGCAAGCAGTTTTGTTTCTTTTATAACGATATCATGGCTCATTGCCTTACACATATCATAAACTGTTAATGCTGCAATGGATGCGCCTACCAGGGCTTCCATTTCAACCCCGGTTTTGGCGGTAATACTTGCAGTGCAATCTATCACTACCTCATTAACCTCATTTACATTAATACTGATATTACAGTTATCCAAACCCAGCGGATGGCAAAGCGGGATCAAATCGCCGGTTTTTTTTGCCGCCATTATCCCAGCGATGATCGCGGTTTGAAATACTGAACCTTTTTTGGTTTGAAGATCGCCGTTGGTTAAATGTACCAACACCTCATCCGGCAAAGAAACTATGCTCCGCGCCGTTGCGGTTCGGTGCGAAACCTGTTTGGCCGTTACGTCTACCATCGTAGGATTACCGTTTGTATCGATATGACTGAGCATTTATTTTTTGGATTTTACTGATTTTTTTTATTCCACCGCTTATTGTTAGAACTCGAATTACACGAATTAATTGAATTTACTGAATTGTGTGATTGATCTTTATCAGACCCTTGAAATTCCATTAATTCTAAAAATTCATAAAATTCGAGTTCAGACAATCAGAAGGGCCACACACTAAACACTTCCCCTCTTTTAAACTCATTCTTTTCCAGCGGAAGTTCCATAAATGCATCTGTATCCGCCAGGTTAGCAAAATCACCGGAGCCGTTCCCCTCTACAGGCGTGGCCATTAACTGGCAATATTCATTATAATGCAGTTTTACCTGTAAAAAATACTTGAGGGGAAAGTGAAAGCTCACGCGGTTGCTTAGTACGGCATGCAATTGCGGCTTTTCTTTAGCGCCGACTGACTTATGCAGCCAGGGTAAAAAATACCGGTGCAGGCACATAAAAGTTGCGACAGGATTTCCCGGGAATGCGAATACCAACTGACCGTTTTCGTGCTTGCCAAACCAAAAAGGCTTGCCGGGCCGCTGCTTTACATTATGAAAAAGTTGTTTTACTTTCAATGCTTCCAAAGCACGGGGAATATGATCAAATTTCCCCATGGACACTCCGCCACTCAGGATAATTACATCATAATTTTCAAGGCAAATGGCTAATTGTTTTTTTATGATCTCCTCGTCATCCGGCAGGTGCAGCAATTGCGCGTCTAATCCATGTTGCTTTAACACAGCCCGGACGGTATAGTTATTTGATCTCCTGATCTGGAACGGCCCCGGCGACTGGTCGACGTCAACAAGTTCGTTACCGGATGAAAGAATTACTACTCGCGGCAATTTCTTCACCCTCAGTTCGCTCTCACCTACTGAAGCTATTAAACTGATGATGGCCGGCGTAACTATGGCGCCGGTTTGGGCAACAAGGTCGTCCTGCTTTTTATCTTTTCCTTTGTAATGAATATTCTGCCCTTTACGGATACCATTGGTAACCAGGGTGGCCAGGCCTGCTCTTAATTCAAGATCTTCATACCTGACCACGGTGTCGGTAGACACCGGCAGCATGGCACCTGTCATTATTTCAACACATTCGGCATGGTCTTCAATATCCACAGGTTCATCGCCCGCAGCCTGGGTAGCTTTAATCCGGAAAGTACTTATGCCGTTTTCAATGGCCTCAAAACTAATCGCAATACCATCCATGGTTACCCGGTTATAGGGCGGCAGATCCCGGTCGGCCTTAATATCTTCGGCCAAAACCCGGCCTAAGGATTGCTCAAACGGAACTATTTCAACACCGTAACCTGTTGCCTGTTCCAGAACTATTTTTGCAGCTTCTTCTACCGTAATCATATAACAGTAATTAAATTATTAACCCCCTATGGTTGCCATAGATTCGTGGACCCCTTTATGCACCACCCTTAGCCGTTCCGCTTCCCAACCATCCTTTGCCCGTGAATTAAAAACATTAAAAAGGGTTTCTTTTATTTCATTTTCGCCGGCTTGCTGCCTTATTAGGTCCTTAATGTTTAAAAGCCCGTCATCATATAAACAGGTTTTCAACTCGCCTACAGGCGTTATCCTAACCCGGTTGCAGGTGCCGCAAAAAGTGCGCGAGTAAGCAGCAATAATGCCGGCATTGCCTTTGTGACCGGGAATTTGATAATTATAAGATGTTGAATATAAAGGATCAGGCACTTTTTTGATTCCCGGGAAGCCCCCGCTTATTTCTTCCAATATCCTCACATAATTCCATTTTAAACCAGTGTAAATATGCCCGTCTCCGTTAAACGGCATTTCCTCAATAAAACGGACGCTTACCGGCAACTCTTTCGTCAATTCAACCAGCGGGATTATATCCTGTATGTTTTTACCTT
The DNA here is from genome assembly GCF_002355435.1 of Mucilaginibacter gotjawali. NCBI lineage: Bacteria > Pseudomonadati > Bacteroidota > Sphingobacteriia > Sphingobacteriales > Sphingobacteriaceae > Mucilaginibacter > Mucilaginibacter gotjawali. Next base: position 2,522,792 of record NZ_AP017313.1, on the reverse strand, counting down.
CCATTACAACGGTATTCAACTTTACTTCAATACCGTATTTCAGCAACTCCTCCATGGTTTGCATCACGTTTGCAAACTCATCCCTGCCGGTAATGGCAAAAAAACGGCCGGCATCAAGGGTATCCAGGCTCAGGTTAACCGACTTTACACCCAGTTTTTTTAATTCGGGCACATATGGTGCGGTTAATACACCGTTAGTTGTTATAGTAAGTTCATTTAACCCTTTTAACTTTGAAAGTGAAGTCAAAAACTTCATGATATCTTTACGTACAAAAGGTTCGCCACCGGTAATCCGGATCTTTTCGATACCCATTTTAACCAGTAAAGTACATATTTGGAGCATTTCCTCGTAAGTCATGAGTTCGCTGCGCGACAGCCAGTTCAATCCTTCCTCAGGCATACAATAAAAACAGCGCAAGTTGCACCTGTCGGTTACGGCAAGCCGCAAATAGTTTACTTTTCTTCCGTGATTATCCGTTATCAAATATTCCCCCTTTTAATCCAAACCACCGGAATTTACCGGCGAAGCTTATTTATTATGTAAAAATAAATATTAACATTTAGCAGATTGTTTTTTAATTGTACTTTTTATCACATTATCATTCTTTTTACAATCTTATCTTTGCCAAACATCATCATTCTTTCCGATAAAATTAAATGACAGGTATTATCATACTCGCCGCAGGTTCATCCAGCCGGTTGGGAAAGCCAAAACAAAACCTTATTTTTAAAGGCAAAACCCTGTTGCAGCGGGCTATCGAAACTGCCATCGCGTCCGTTTGCGAACCTGTTATGGTTATTTTAGGCGGGAATGCTGCAGTGATTGAACCTACCATAAAAAATTATGATATAAACATTATTCATAACCCTGAATGGGATGAAGGCATGTCTTCCGCCATTCGCACAGGAATATCAGGTCTGTTAAAAATCGAACCAAATATCCAATCGGTTATCCTGATGCTTTGCGACCAGCCATTTACCGATACCTACCTGCTTAACCACCTGATAATGGCTAACGAAGAACAAGGCATAACGGCGTGTAGTTACAATAATACTACAGGACCTCCCGTGTTATTCGACGCCGTTTATTTCAATGAACTGTTATTGCTGAAGGGCGCCGAAGGAGCAAAAAAGGTAATCCGCAAGTATCCTGATAAGGTGATAAAAATTTTATTCCCGCTGGGAAGTGTGGATATTGATACGATAGAAGATTTTGAGCAGCTAAACCGGGAATGAGTTTATTTAGGCAGATTTTTTAGAACATCTTTAGCAGGAACAGATTGAACGTTGCCTTTTCCATCGCTGATCACCAGATTCCCATCATTTGCAGCCGATTTTTCAGCCATCTTACGTAGGGCTTTATTCACACCTGTTACTATTTTCAAAGACAATTCGTCCCAATCGGAATTTTTAGTTTGAGCTATCATTGCTTTGTTCTAAAATTGTTTGCCAAATATCGTTATTAATTATTGATACTCCCAATTCGTGGTTCTTGGCAATAACTTCAGTCGGCACGCCGACATTATTCATCACCAGCCACTTATCGCAAATTGGAATATATAATTCAATCAAGTTCTTAATTCCCCTATAATACCTTCGCCTAATTACATCTATGGGTATATCATGCCCACCTTCACTTACCCGTTGTGCAACTCTGTTATATGCTGTTTGAGGTGAATCGAGCCAAAAGTAAACTAACGTAACTTCATAACCCAGCCGCTGTGCTTTTTTAACGAACGGGGCATAGCTTCTGGTGGCAAGCGTCGTTTCAAAAGCAAAATCAACCCCTTCATTTAACAGTTCGTCAATCCGCTTCAGCATGATCCTTCCTGCCTCAATAGCCACACCCTCAGGATTAAAAGGCGAAATACCTGCGGCGATATTATCGGCGTTAACAAATTCACTGCAATCCAATATTTCGGGTAAAATGGTATAGCTTGCCGTTGTTTTGCCCGCGCCGTTACATCCTGCTATGATATATAAGTGAGGCATACTTTATCTTAAGCTGTAATATAAAAAACCCTCTCCATTTTGAAGAGGGTTAAACAAGATTATTTCGCCGAAAACTTATAAATCGTAACCGTTTTATAAGTTTCTCCGGGCTTCAGTTCTGTTGAAGGGAACTGCGGTTTGTTTGGAGAATCAGGATAATGTTGTGTTTCCATGGCAAAAGCTGTACGGAGTTCATCCTTCGCGCCGCCGTGCATGGTGTTACCGCCTTTCATAAAGTTGCCGCTGTAAAACTGCAAACCCGGTTCGGTAGTAAATACCTGCATCTCAATCCCGCTTTTATCACCTGTTGCTGTAGCGATGGGGGTAGTCAGGTCATGTTTATCTAAAACAAAATTATGATCGTACCCGGTTCCGTTTTTTAACTGTTCGTTATTATCATTGATCCGGCTGCCGATGGTTGCCGGTTTGGTAAAATCAAAAGGTGTACCTGCAACCGGTTCAATTTTTCCTGTCGGGATAGATGTGGCGTCAATTGGTGTGTAATTGGAAGCATCCATCTGTACGATATGATCCAGAATTGTACCGCTGCCTGCCCCATTCAGGTTAAAATAGGAATGGTTGGTTAAATTAACGATGGTATTTTTATCCGTAGTGGCTTCGTAGCTGATTTTAATCGCATTGTCTTTGGTCAGCTCAAAAGTAACCTTACAATCCAGGTTACCGGGATAACCTTCTTCGCCATCTTTTGATAGATAGCTAAAGGTAATGGCTGTGTCGCTAACCTGTTTGGTATCCCATACCACATCGTTAAAGCCTTTTTGGCCACCATGCAGGGTATTGGGTTTATTGTTGATAAAAAGATCGTACCGGCGGCCATCCAGCACAAAATGCCCTTTGGCTATCCGGTTACCGTAACGGCCGATAGTTGCACCATAATAAGCAGACAAGGATGTTTTATACCCTGCTATACTATCAAAGCCAACCACCACATCGGTTAACTTTCCTGCTTTATCAGGCACAAGCAGCCCCACCAGGTGGGCGCCGTAGTTTGTAAACGAAGCCTGAACACCGTTTTTATTTTTCAGAATATAATAATGTGCTTGTTTGCCGTCTATTGTTTGTTCAAATCCTTTTGCTGCGGGTAAGGTTGCCTGGGTTGTGCTGTCCGTCATGGTTGATGTAGAAGATTGTTTTGCCGGTTGATTACAAGCTGCCAAAGATAAAATACAAACAGGTAAAAAGAGTAACAAATGGCTTTTAAATATCATTTTCATTGGTTTTAAGGTTAAAATATTATTTTCCGTTAAGTTGTTTGATCAGGTCTGTCTCCTTTTGATTAAATGGCGTCCCGTCTCTTCTGAAAACATCGTGAAACCATATTTTGGGTTCCGATCCATCCGGCATTGGGGTATCCCAGGCGTAAATGGTATTCGTTTTACCACTCACCAAGCCCCAGTTTATGGCGCCAACATTTTCCTTTTTCAATATGGGCATCGTGTTTTCAAAAGTGCTGTTCCGTAAACGGGCCATGTACTCGGTGCAAATTACTGGGCGGTTGCTGATTTTTAAGAGTTGTATTACCCGTTGGTGACTTTCAGGACTGTCATAGCAGTGATAAGTGATCACATCTGAACTTTTAAACTGAATTTTATTGAGGTCTTCTAAACTCCAGTCCCACATTCCTGAACTTACCGGTTGATCCGGGTTAACCGCATGTGCCCAGGCAAATACTTTGGTCAGCAACACCGCCGATTTAAAGTTTTTATTGCTGTTGCCCGGCTCATTGTAAAGGTCCCACAATAAAACGCGGTTATCATGTTTAAAAGTGATTAAAATATCATCCACATAAGCTTTTAATGCAAGATAGTCGGCAGGTTTAACCAATGGCCTGCCCGGGTCCTGCATCCAGCCTGAATTATGGATGCCGGGTTTTGGTTCAGGTTGTTTGCCGGGTTTGGCGTTCGCATTCCAGCAATCATCAAAAAACACAAAAATAGTTTGGATGTGATGTTTATCGGCAATGGTCAAATATTTGTTAACCCGCTGCTTAAATCCTTTGGGGTCCTCTTTCCAGGCTAAGCTGTGTAAAAATACCCGCATGGCGTTAAAACCAATATTTTCGGCGTAGCCGAGTTCCTTGTCTATGGTTTGCGGATCAAAGGTATCTGCCTGCCACATTTCCAGTTGATTAATGGCAGTACTTGGTGTAAAATTAGCGCCATTGATCCATTTATGCCGCGCATACCATGCGTTGGCTTTTTCGGGCGACCAAACAGTCAGCCCCGATCCGTTTGTAGTTTGAGCGTTCGAAATGACGGAAATCGTCAAAAATAACAAGCAAAGAGGTATTAAATTTTTCAATCGCATGAACAGGCAGTTTATAATAACGATGAATTGGTTATTTCAAAAGTGTGAAAAATAAATGTAACTATTACATTAATTTAAAATTGAATATAATTTATTTAAAACCCAAGGCCACCCAAATTCACCACAGCATTTTCACAAATATAGGTGGGCATGATGCCCGTTGAGGTGATCCGTGCATCCACATCCTTAGCCAGGGTATTACCTGTTAATACCAAAACGGTGTCTAAACCAAATTTGTTACCGCCCAAAATATCCGTTTGCAGGGTATCCCCTACCATCACGATTTGTTTTTTACTGATCTGCCGGTATTCGCGGATCAGGTCATAAGCGAACATAAACATCTGCGAATCCGGCTTCCCGAAACGGATAAACTGCTTACCAACAACGCTTTCTATCATAGACGCAATACCGCCTATTGCGATGGAAACTTCGTTTATCGATAGTGGATAGGCACGGTCTGTATTGGCAACGATGACAGGGATCGTCCTTCTGCGGAGAATATTCACTGCTTTGTTGAGTTCGGTTTGCCAGTGGAAACCCTCATCATCCAGAAATATAAGTGCATTCACTTTATCGATGTTGGTGTTATTGATTTCGCTTACAGGTAAAGTGTGCAAACCTGTCGATTCGATGTAATGTGCAGAATCTACAGTGCCAAGGTAGGCGACAATTCCGTCGAGCACTTTCAGGTCTAAGTATTCTTTAGTGAGCATTCCTGATGACACGATCCTTTCCGGAGTTATTGCGGTAAGGCCGTTACGATGATAGCTTTCCGCCAGTTGTGCCGGACTGCGCGAAGCATCATTCGTTACAATATAGTATTCTTTGCCCTTAGCTTCAAGATATTCAAACGTCTTTTCGATGCCGGGCACCAGCCCCTGGTAGGTTTTGATCACCCCGAAAGCATCAAAAAAGATGATATCGTATTTATCAATTATCGACTTAAAGTTTTCAATGCGGTGCATGCGTTAGTTATTAGTTGATTAAGTTGGATTGAGTTGATCAGGTTGATTAAGTTAACACAATTTAGAATTGTTGAAAGGTTATTACATCAGGGTGATTCGAATACTTAACTCAATCAACCACTTAACCCGATCAACTCAATTAACCACTACCCCAAGCCTAATTCCTCAATTATTCGTTCGGCATCAAAATCCCTGTCTACTGATGGCAGGTATATTTCAAAAGCTTCGGACTGTAATTTTGTGGCGTACTGTTCATTAAAAAAATACTTACCGTCTTTTATCACGTAATTTAATATAAAAAAACGATAAGCCTCTTTTAAGAACCTGATCTCACCGGCAGTAAGCGGGTTAACTTTATGGTATTCTTTTAAAAACAGGATAAACCTGTCCTCGTTCATGGTATTGATATAATAGCTGAACACTGTACGGTCGCCTGCGTCTGACACCACCCTGCTGAAAAAATAAAAATCCAGCACGCGGTAACTCATCCTGAACCAGTCATAATCCCAGCGGGAATACAATTCAAGATTTGGGGTTACGGAGAAGTTGCCGATATTCCAGTCGATAAAAACCGGAATGATCTCAAACGATTTCATGTTATAATTCGACCGGTTTTTGAAGAACAGGTCGCAATGGTATTTCAGGAAATCAACCTGCATGGCCGAGCCAAAATTTTTTTCGTTTACCTCCAGCTGGTATTGCAGGGCCGCAATGTCCGTCCTTAAAGTTTTGGACGATTTTGGCAATACATTTTTCACTCTTGAGCAAGCCTTATGAAACTTACCTACCTGCTGTCCCAATTTTATGATGTGATGATTTTCCAGCCTGCGCGGCAAGCGGTCCAATATACGTGTCGGGTTATAAAAAACCACCCAGGCATCGGTTTTACCTTGTTTGTACCGGTAAATATAAACCCGGTTATTTTTTAGCAACGATTTGGCCAGCAGGTTTTCAAAGGGATAAAGCAGGTTATTGGATAAACTGTGAATGATCCGGTGATCTTCCTTAAAATGCTCGTAATGCCCGAAATAGCTTAATTTGGCTATTACAATATCGTCATCCGTAAATGTAATGCGGAAAACATGATTGGTAGACACCATGGCGCTGATATCCACAATTTCTTTTATCGTTTTTGAATCATCATAACCTTCCCAGGCTTTTTTGATGATTGAATTATAATCCACTTTTGTATGAACCTTTGAGGCCCGTACAGGGAACTGTGGATTTATCGGATTTTCTGGTTCTATAGCGATAAGTTTGTTCACAATAATCAAATAATTTCAAAATACCGTTTCAACTCCCAATCGGTAACGCTTTTGGCATATTGCCGGCATTCCCAAAAACGGGTTTGGGTAAAATGTTCAACAAACGCTTCGCCGAAGAGTTCTTTTGGTAATGCCGAATCCTTCATTAAAGTTGTGGCATCAAAAAGGTTTGATGAAAGGCTGCCGTTGCTTTTGTCCTTATAGCCGTTTCCTTTTGTTGCAGGTATTTTTAATTCGAGTTGATGTTTAATGCCATATAAGCCCGATGCCAATGCCGCCGCCATCGCCAGGTATGGATTGGTATCAGCGCCGGGGATGCGTGTCTCCAGCCGGGTATATCCTTCAGATGGGTGCAAAACCCTCAGTGCGGTGGTACGGTTATCTACACCCCATGAAACCGTGGTTGGCGCCCAGGCGCCTTCAACCAGGCGTTTATAACTATTTATAGTTGGGGCGTACATGGGCAAGATATAAGGCAGGCAATACAGCTGACCGGCAAGATACTGCCTGTGTAATTCGCTCATATTATGCTCACCATCAGCACTGTAAAAAAGATTTTTATTTTGATCCTTATCCCAAAGACTTTGATGAATATGTCCGCTGCATCCCGGCAGGTTTTCATTCCATTTTGCCATAAACGTGGCCATGATGCCGTGTTTGTAGGCAATTTCCTTTGTTGCGGTTTTAAACAATACCGCTTTGTCAGCCGCGGCAAGTACATGATCGTGCATCAGGGCAGCTTCATAAACGCCAGGCCCCGTTTCTGTATGCAGCCCTTCCAGCGGAACGTTGAATTCCATCAGCAGGTTAAACAGGTCGTTATAAAAATCATCCTCCATCGACGTCCGTAAAATAGAATAGCCGAACATCCCCGGGGTAAGGGTTTCCATAGCTGCAAAACCTTTATCCTGTACGCTTTGTGGCGTTTCGCGAAAATTAAACCACTCAAATTCCTGCGCAAACTCCGGGTGAAGGCCCATTTCATCACATTGTTTAGCAATTTTTTTTAACAAACTGCGGCTGCAGGCCGGAAGATCTTCACCGTTTTCCTGTTTAAAATCGCCCAGAAAAAATGGAATATCCTCATTCCAGGGGATCGTTCTGAAGGTATCCAAATCAATCCGGCAGGGCCTGTCAGGGTAACCCGTGTGCCAGCCGGTAAGCTGCACATTATCATAACAGGTATCGCTGCTGTCCCAGCCAAAAACCACATCACAAAAACCGTAGCCCTGTTGCAGGCCGTCGATAAACTTTTTATGATGGATCACCTTACCGCGCAAAACGCCATCAATATCAGCAAAAGCGAATTTTATTTTTTGAATGTCGTTTTCTTTAAGATAGGCTATAATCTGGTCTTCGTTCATGGTATTTTATCGTAATAACCGGCGGCAATTTAAGCAAGATAAATGTATTGCATCAAATAATAAAAAATTCAACCTTAAAAACGGGCCGCCCCCTGGCGCCTTATCCAGTTTTTAAACGGGCAACTTTTATATTTGTTGAGAATATTTTATTTAAATGAAAGGTAACATCTCTTTTTTATTTGTTTACGGCACATTGCTGGATACCGAAAATAAATATGGTCGCCATCTTTCAAACAACTGCGTCTTCCATAGCAAGGGGAGATTTAAAGGCAAACTCTATGATCTTGGCGAATATCCGGGCGCTATTTACCAACCAAATGAAGCGTGGTTTGTTTATGGCGATATTTTTATATTGAATGCCCCAGAGGAGACCCTTGACATACTGGACGAATACGAGGGATTTGGAGAAAATGAACAGCAGCCTAATTTATTTGTAAGGGAGTTGATTGAGGTAGAAACTGCCAAAACGACCATCAAATGCTGGAGTTATCTTTTCAACCTACCCATTAATGAACTCAAACAAATAATATCGGGACGATATACATTCTGAATTTCTAAAATAAGTTAAAAGCGCCGGCTTTAATCCCGGTATTTCTTTTTGATTAAGCATAAACTTATGCTGGAAAACAATAAAGCCATCCAAGGTTAACCAATAATTACGTTGAAATAAATAAATTCCTAATGGTTAACAACTATCAAACCAAAAAAAACAAATATTATATTTTTATTTTCAATATTTTTTTACCTTTATAAAACGATACCCCGGTAATAACACCTGAATCTTACCAAACTATTAACCTAAATTTTGTTTAACCTTTAACCTAAATTCATCATGCGTAAAATCTCTGTTCTCCTTTTAATCTTATTATTTGGCTTTAAGGCTTATTGCCAAAATGATTATTATTGGTCATCCAATAAAAAAAACCTGCTGACAGTTGATTCGTCCACGGTGGTTCTTAAAACCACGGTAGCCAACGACAAAGTAAAAGCGATAAATTTTATTAAGACAATACCGGGCGCCGCTATCCCGGCGCATCACTTTGATTCAGTTCGCTTATTTGTAAAGTACCCAAAAAAGATGAGCCTGACCGATGTGTCCGCTTCGTTTTTAAAAAACAATATAAAAGTTGACGAATTAATATACGCCTATAATTATGGAAAAGTGCCGTTTGTACCAAATGGTGTGATCCTTTGCCGGCTTAAACCGGGAATAACCAGGGAAAATATCATTACCTTTTTCGGAAAAGGCGAAGTGGAAAAACACTTCACAGATCAATATGGTGTCACCTATATTACACCGGTTCATTTAAAAAAGGTTTTTGCACTGGCCAATAAATTGTATGAAAGCGGCCTCGTTGAATGGGCGCATCCTGATTTTATTGAAAAGCTGGAACAATCAACCAACGACCCTAATTATGCAAATCAATATTACCTTAAAAATACAGGGCAAACAGGCGGAACATCAGGCGTAGATATTAATGTTGAACCCGCCTGGGCTATCCCTACAGGGAATACTACAATCAGGGTAGCCGTAATTGATGATGGCGTTGAGGCACACGAAGATTTAGGTACACGTGTACAGGCAGGATACACCCCTTTAATTGCAGCCGGAACCGGGTCCCTGGGTGCGCCGGCCTCTTCAACTGCCGGGCACGGTGAAGCTTGCGCCGGGATTATCGCCGCGACAAAAGACAATGCAATTGGTATAGCGGGGATTTGTCCAACCGCTCTGATCATCCCTGTTAACATATTTGTGGGTGGCGAAACATCAAGTAATATTGCAAGCGGTATCAATTGGGCATGGACCGCAACCCAGGGAAATGCCGACGTATTGAGCTGTTCATGGGGCGGTGGCGCTCCGGCAGACGTTATAACCAGCGCTATTACAAGTGCACGCACAAGCGGCAGAGGTGGTAAAGGCTCGGTAGTCGTTTTTGCTGCAGGAAATTATATACCCAATAACGTTCCTGTTGCCTACCCCGCAAGCGTAAGTGGCGTTATAGCCGTTGGCGCAATTGATAAAAGCGGCAATCGCTGGAATTACAGCCCTAACTCCCCGTCTTTGGTAGCGCCGAGCGGAAATATTAATTTAACCGGCGATGTATACACCATTGACAGGATGGGGGCCAATGGTTTCAATACAACCAATTACATGACAAATTTCGGAGGCACCTCTGCAGCTTGTCCCCAGGCTGCCGGCGTAGCGGCTTTAATGTTAAAAATAAACCCCAATTTAACCGAAACCCAGGTTAGAACCGATATTATCAACAGCGCTTACTCCATGGGGAGCACCGTAGATTTCGGATCGGGCAGGTTAAATGCTTATGCTGCAATTCAAGCCTCGATGCCGGTTATCAGCGGGGTGAGTGCGTTTTGTAACACATCTGTATTGACCGTATCGCCTGTACCAACCGGCGCTACGGTTGCATGGACCGTTTCCCCTACCGGAGTTGTTAACGTTCCAACTTCGGGCAGCAGCATTACGATATCAAAAGTAAGCCAGGGATGGGCTACAGTAACTGCAACAATTACCGGCGGTAATGCCGGCACGTTAACAGCCAATTATGCTGTCACTACCTATCCGGCCTGCACCGCCATTTCGGCTACGATGAGCGGCCCCTGCAGCAACTATTACCAAACCTGGTACGTATCTGCCACACCCAACATGGCTGGGGCAACCAACTGGCATTGGACGGTTAACGGCACGCCAAACGGTGTTATAAACATCCAAAGCCCCTACTCGCAAAGTACCTATGTTTCGGTAACGGGCGGCGGCGGAATCGCTGTAACCTACACTGACCAATGCGGCGAAACCTCGCACACGGATGGTGTAACTATTTATAGCCCCTGTGGAAAGGCGCCCGCGGCCATAGTGGCCTACCCTAACCCGGCATCTAACCAGCTTACTATTCAAAACAATACGCCAGCCATGGCAACTTTGGCCGATGGCACAATCGCCAACATCCAGGCGACGCCAGCTTTTTCGGTTGAATTGTACAATGCTAAAGGAGCCATAATTAAAACTGGCCAAAATACGGGCGGAGGCAAAAATATTGTATTAAATACTGCCGATGTTAGTAATGGAACGTATTACCTGCATGTAAAACAGGGCTCAGAGGTTATTGAACAACAGATAATTATTAAACACTGATGCCGGCTCATAACAATAAAAGCTGAATTAAAGTATGCTTATTAAAAGCGCAAAACCCTGGCAAGCTGCCGGGGTTTTTGTGTTTGTGAAAGGATTTCACCATTTTATTGTCGCTGATAAAATCTCTTCCTGCAAACAAAAAACCCCCGGATTTGCATCCGGGGGAAATCATAATCATATTAGTTTAGTTAGGAATTTAAAGTTTAGCTGACTTTACAGTTTTGATGATAACCGCAGCAACTTTGTACGGATCGGCAGCTGAGTTAGGGCGACGATCTTCCAGGTAGCCTTTCCAGCCTTTTTGTACGGTGTACAAAGGAATACGGATAGAAGCACCGCGGTCAGAAACGCCATAGCTATAATCATGGATGGAAGCAGTTTCGTGCTTACCGGTTAAACGCTGATCATTATCAGCACCATATACAGCGATACATTCAGCAACCGCCGGACGGAAAGCTTCGCAAATTTTGTCGTAAATGTCTTTGCTGCCGCAAGTTCTTAAAGTAGTGTTTGAGAAGTTAGCGTGCATGCCTGAACCATTCCAGTCTAACTGACCTAATGGTTTGCAATGCCAGTTAATTGAAACACCATGTGCTTCGCCAACTCTTTCCAACAGGTAACGTGCAACCCAAATCTGGTCGCCCGCTTCTTTAGCGCCTTTAGCAAAGATCTGGAATTCCCATTGTCCGGCAGCAACTTCAGCGTTGATACCTTCAACGTTTAAGCCAGCTTCAAGGCAAAGGTCCAGATGCTCTTCAACGATTTCACGGCCGTATGCGTTATTAGCGCCAACCGAACAGTAGTAAGGGCCTTGCGGCGCGGGGTAACCGCCGGCAGGGAAACCAAGCGGCTTGTTGGTTTCAGGATCCCAAAGGAAATATTCCTGCTCAAATCCAAACCAAAAATCGTTATCGTCATCCTGGATAGTAGCACGGCCATTTGACTCATGAGCAACGCCGGTTGAATCAAGCACTTCGCACATTACAAGGTAAGCATCAAGTCTTCCCGGATCTTTACAAATAAAAACAGGCCTCAACACGCAATCTGATGAACCACCTGGTGCCTGCTCGGTTGATGAACCGTCGAAGCTCCAATCAGGGCATTCTTCCAGTGTTCCGCCGAAATCACTTACTATTTTTGTTTTGCTGCGCAGGCTTTGTGTGGGTTTGTAGCCATCAAGCCAAATGTACTCGAGTTTAGTTGCCATTGTTTAATGATTTTATAATTTTTGGTTTAATCTTTGTTTTTTTAACCGTTATCTTAAAATATTGAGGCGAATTTAAATTATTTTTATAAATTTCATTACATTTTGTTGAAAATTTTATGATTTTTTTTAATTCCGTTGGTTTATGATACAATATTGGCTATTAAATTGCAAATAACACATTATAATGATAACTAATGTTTAAAAAATAATCCAAAAAAGAAAAGCTGAACAATTCATTTAACATCATTTCAAAAAAACAATATTTCCAATCCCTGTTTCGCCAAAACTGTTTGCAATAAAAAACAACAGCCATAAACTTTTACTTGCGATGCTCAATTCGCTGTCAAATCCGAAATCGCAGGTCGTAAAGCCAGGATCGCCCTCACTTATTGCATATTTTTTACATATAAAAAAATATAAATTTCTATCTTCGGGCCTGTTTAATTTTCCATCTGCAAACCATAAATTGAAATGAAGATAACTGTTGTTGGCGCCGGGGCTGTTGGCGCTACCTGTGCGGATAATATCGCCAGGAAAGAATTGGCCGAAGAATTGATCTTATTAGATATCCGCGAGGGTTTTGCCGAAGGTAAAGCGATCGACATGATGCAGACTGCTGCCCTGTTGGAGTTTGATACCAAAATTAAAGGTGTTACCAATGATTATGCTGCCACAGCCGACTCAGAAGTAGTGGTAATTACATCAGGCCTGCCGCGTAAACCCGGCATGACACGCGAAGAACTGATCGGCACCAATGCCGGCATTGTAAAAAGCGTTACTGAAAATATCCTTAAGTATTCGCCAAACACTATTATTATCGTAGTATCCAACCCTATGGATACCATGAACTACCTTACCCTGAAAACTTCGGGCCTGCCAAAAAACCGTATTTTAGGCATGGGCGGTGCGCTGGATTCAGCAAGGTTTAAATATTACCTGAGCCAGGAATTAGGCTGCTCACCTGCCGACCTTAACGCGGTAGTTATCGGCGGTCACGGTGATACCACCATGATCCCGTTGATCAACCACGCTACCTGGAACAGTGTACCGGTTACGCAGTTATTAAGCAAAGAACAACAAGATAAAATAGTTGCAGCAACAATGGTTGGCGGCGCTACCTTAACCAAACTGATCGGCACCTCTGCATGGTACGCACCAGGCGCAGGTACAGCTTTTATGGTAGAGGCCATTGTACGCGACCAGAAAAAACTGCTTTCGTGCGGTGTTGCCCTTGACGGCGAATACGGACAAAGCGATATTTCGCTGGTTGTTCCGGTTATCCTCGGCAAAAATGGCTTCGAAAGGATCGTTGAATACAAACTAAGCGATGCTGAACAGGCTGAATTTGATAAGAGCGCAGGAGCGGTTCGGAATATGAACCAGGTGCTTTATGACACGAATGTGATTTAAGGCTTGAATTAGGCTGACATTATAAGGGCTTAACCGTTTTGGTTAAGCCTTTTTCGTTCTGCATGAAGTCTTATTCTCTGCTTAAAGTAAAATTTATCGGCACACTATAAGCAACTCTGACAGGACGGCCGCTTTGCATGCCCGGAAGCCATTTGGGACTTAATTTCATTACCCGCAAAGCTTCCTCATTTAAATCTGTTCCGGCTCCTTGAATAATCCTCAAATCTGATAACGAACCATCCACTTCGATAACAAATCCAACGATTACCTTACCCTGCGAATTTCCATCCCTTGCGGAGATGGGGTAACGAATATTTCGACTTAAAAACAAACCAAAATTGCCAGCCCCTCCCGGGAATTCAGGCATTTGTTCAACAACAGTAAAAATCTTAGGTGAAATTATTTCTTTGCCAAAACGATCGAAGGTTTTTAACGAAACAATAACTCCATCCTTGAACTGTTCAACAACTGATAAAGAATCACTCTCTGTCCCGCGCCACTCGCCTGTCTATTCCATTATTAACCGGGCCTTCCACATAGTTTTTACCAAATCCCTCGCTTGAAAATTTCATCCATTTCCCGTTCCCTGAATCTGCCAGCATCACTCCTGTTGAATCAAAGCATTGTTTCAAAAAAGGCCGCTCGCTCTTTTTATAACTCTTTATGTTATATATTTTTCCATTGGGGTAGTACTCTAATACATCGCCAACGGGTTCGCCGTTTGTATAATTGCTAATAACCATCCGGTGTCCATTGGGGAAATAACTTATTTGTGAACCTTCAGGCATCAGGTCCATTGTTTTTGTTTTTGAATAGCCCATCATCCGCAGCTTTCCGTTTTTATAATATTCCTGCAAAACAAATAAATGCTTGTCAACATTAGTATCTGGCGGCAAAACCAGCAGTAAAAAATCTGCGTCACTTAACGCTGGCACAAAACGACCATCGTTTGTAAGGTAATAAACTGTGGTATCTGGTTTTTGCGCCGAAGCCACGAACCATAAGCAAACACATAGTACAACAAGTCCTATTTTTTTAATCATTCTTTAAATATTACCTCTGTTATCAGTTAATCATGGTGCCGTTAAAAGTAAAGTCAACAGTGAAATTTACCTTTACGGGCTTGCCGTTCATTGCTCCGGGTTTCCATTTCGGCGAGCGCTGTATCCGGGTGGCTAATTCATCGCTAATTTCGCTGCCGAATTTCCCTTTAACCGCAATATGATTGAGTTTGCCTAATTCGTCCACGATAAAATTGACAATAACCCGGCCACGCACATGATACCCCTGCGCCTGTTCTGCCTTTAATATAATACCTCCTAAATACGCAAACAACTGAGGCTGGCCGCCGGGAAATTCAGGGGCGACTTCAGCATGGTTGTATATTTCGGCCCCGGATTCATCGTAATATCCCGACGACGTTATCCTGTTATCAACATAATTGCAAAACACTTTCACCAGGTCACTATTTACACCCAACCATTTTCCTTCACGAAATCCATCTTTAATATCTCCGGCCATGTAATGCATGAAACTATCATCGCTAAAATCAATCCATTTCCCCTTGCCATCCCCGGATAAAACGGCGCCTGTTGAATCTGCACAACTCTTTAACAAATAGTTATTTTTCATGCAACGCTTCATACAAAAGAACTTTCCATTGGGATAATAGGATATTTCATCCCCCACCTGTTCACCATTTTCAAAGGTTGCTATTTGTTTCTTATGCCCATTTTGGAAGTACGCGATATATTGCCCCTGAAGATTCGGCTTAAAATAATAGGGTATTGCAGAATCAATCGGCTTTAGTTTATTGGTTTCGGAATTAGCGATATACTTGATCTTTCCGTTTGGATAATAGGCCTGAACGATGAACAGGTCCTTGTTGATACTTGTATCGGGAGACAAAAAGGTAATAATGACATCGGCACTATCAACAATAGAAGTAGGACGGCCATCAGCCTTTAGATAATAAACCGTGGTATCCCGTTTTTGCGCTAATGCAGCATCTATAAGGAAAAAGCAAATCAGTGCAACAAAGGCAGGTTTTAGCATGGAGTTTAAATTTTGGTTAAGATACTCTTCCCGTTTAAAATGAACAAAAATAAACGCCATTTAAACAAACCGTTTAACATTTGGGTGCTTGATTTAATAAAAAACACCTGCGCGTTTAGAAATTGAGTTCGTTTTATCTTTCTTTCGATAGTGTAAAGCCAATGGGGACACTATACATAACTGGCACGGCCTTACCCTCATACACTCCTGGCTTCCATTTTGGCGAAAGTGATATAACCCGTATTGCCTCCTGATCTATATCCGGGCTAAGGCTTTTTGCGACAAAAAGACCACCCAGTACACCGTTTTCATCAACGATAAAGGTTATAACTACGGTGCCCTGGATATTCATATCACGTGCATCAGGAGGGTATCGAATAGTTGTCCCCAAAAACCTATAAAATCCCTCCAGGCCGCCAGGATATTCAGGATTGACATCAACTTTATAATATACCCTGCGACCCGAACTTTCAATACTTCCGGCACATTTTAGTTTGCCATTTTGAAACTTCTCAAATGTATTTATTGTATCATTACGTTTGCCTTGCCAGTCGCCCTCCGGCAAACCATTAATAACATCGCCTGTAAAATAGTTTTTAAAATTTTCATCTTCAAAACTTAACCATTTCCCATTGCCATTTTCAACTAAAACCTTCCCGGTAGAATCCAGGCATGAATTAAATATTGTTTTTTTATCGCTGATATGCGTTTTTGTACAATAGACCTTTCCATTGGGGTAATAGTCGGTTTCATCGCCACTCAAATCCCCGTTTTCATAGTTTGCGATCTGCATTTTATGCCCGTTTTGAAAAAAGAAATAAATTGACCCTGCAATAAAGGCTTCACATAACCGGGTGATTTCGGATCGATCGGCTGTAATTTTTTTGATGTGGCACTGCTGATGTACCTGATCTTCCCACTTGGATAATACGTGTTAACCATATACAGGTTTTTATTAACGCTGGTATCAGGGGGTGATATCATAATTATAAAATCAGCACCGGGGGCATTTTTTTGAAGATACCCGGATTTTTTTATAAAGTATACGGCTGTGTCTTTTTTTTGTGCAACTACCGTGTTAAATAAAAGCAAATATACTATTATAATAAGGAACGGTTTTAACATGAACTTTTAAAATTTGCGTTAAGGTAAATATACTTTTTTGTTTAACGTTAATGAGTCGAAGAAATACCAAAATGATTAGTTACCCTCTGGCCCAAAATCAACCGATACGACATAATTGTGTCGCAAAAACATTCCATCATACTGATACGGTCTCCATTTGGGCGATGATTTTATAACCCTTATGGCTTCTTCGTCACATCCATATCCCAAACTTTCTAACACTCTGAAATTGCTGAGACTGCCGTCACCTTCAACAATAAAACCAATTTTAACAGCACCTTTAATACCAGCTTCTTTAGCGCCTTCAGGATATTGCTTGAAATGATTAATAAATCTGTGAAAAGATTGCGGGCCACCTGGAAATTGTCCGTCGACTTCAACGTGAGTAACGCCTGTTTTGGTCGGCATAGTCGAAGAAATCACATTGTTAAACTTATAAACAAACACAAAGGGCACTGAATCCCTAACCACACCATTCCAGCGGCCATCTTTTTGGCCATTCTTTACCATGCCCTCAACATAATTCTTTTTAAATTCATCATCGAAATAATCTATCCATTTTCCATTCCCATTTTCAGTTAACACCTTACCCGTAGAATCATTGCATTGCTGCAAAATAGGCGCCTTACCCGGTGTGTAAATTTCAATAGTATATACTTTTCCGTTTGGGTAATACGCCACCTCCGACCCGGATTTTTCTCCGTCTTCATAGTTTTCAATCATTTTTTTGTGCCCGTTTTGAAAATAAGAAATAATGCCCCTATGGTAAACCATATTCATTGCATTGGTATACGACCCACCTATTAACTTGAGCTTTCCATTTTTATAAAACTCCTGTACAACATACAGGTTCTTATCGACCGTCGTGTCCGGAGGCAGCAACATTCTGAAAAAATCGGCGCTGTCTTTAGTAGAAACCAATTGATTTGGATATTTCAGGGCATACATAAGCGTGTCCCTTTTTTGTGCAAAAGTTGTATTAAACAAAAACAGGAACAAAAATGCGGCAAAGGCAGGTTTTAACATGGATTATAAATTATCCGGTGAAGATAACTATCGTCTTTTATAAATTATTAACCAAGTATAAAAAACATATAGCCTGGAAAACAAACAACCCGGCACATTTGCGCCGGGCTGTTTTTTATTATGCTTTTCATGAACTATGATCCATGAACCATAAGCCTACTTAAATATATCATCTCCTAAACCAGTATTCGCAGTAGCGCTTGATAGTTTATAATCAATCGGCTCGCCGTTAATGCTGCTGGTTTCATCAAATGGTATTTTAACACCGGTATTAATGTTGCGGTAATCTTTAAATTCCATCCGGGTGCTGTTCACCACGTCAGTAAACTGTTTTACTTTTAATCCAGTTTTCTGGTCGTAATAATATTTAACCCTGATGCCATCGGGGTTGGTAACTGTTATAAGATAAGCTAACTGCCCGTTAATAACTTTTATAGCTGAATCCAGCTGCAAGGTATAGCCCGGTTTGTTAAAATCCAGTTCGGGGAAAAGTTTATACCGTGCCATAACAGCGCCTTTTTCAGACTTGCTGCTCAATGGCGATTTACGGCCGTTAAGCTGGAGCGACACGCTATCACCCATGATAACGATATGGGCCGCATTAAAGTTATTGAACGCAGGCACAGTTACATCCTGTAAAAACTTGCCAGGGGTTTTATATTTATTTACCCTCAGGATATGAAATCCCTGGATCACTCCTTCTGAATTTGTTGTGAGGTCTTTAATATCTTTTATTCTTTCCTCGCCGCCGATAGCGTCTATGTACGTTTTAACAACCGCAGCCGCTGTTATGCCTTTGGGCATCGGGCTTCCCGCCAGCGAATTGTTATCAGGATTAACATCCGGTAAAACATGATCCGGGTCTATCGTCGCATAAGTTATTTTCGAAGTTGATTTATAGGCAAAGGTCCAGGTGCCGCCGCGCTGCCAGATCTCTGCAGGCAGTTTCACTGTCCCGGTTTTGCCGTTATCTTCCTGTACAAAAATGGTTACCGGCAATGCCATGCCTTCAAGATTTTCAATGGTGATCAATGCCCCTTTTGAAGGATCATTGCCCACATAATCAATCGCTTTTAACGACTGATCCAGTTTCGATGTAGTCAAAAACCACTCGTTCCAGAACCAGCTCAGGTCTTCGCCCGCGGCATTATCCATCGAGTGGAAAAAGTCCCATGGGGTAGGATGTTTAAATGCCCAGCGTTTTATATAGGTACGGAATGCATAATCAAAACGCTCTTCGCCTAAGATCTGTTCACGCAAAATGGTTAAACCCATTGCAGGTTTTTCATAAGCGGCAAAACCAAGGTAGTTAGGCTGTATCACGTCAGGCGTGCTCATTATCGGGTCGGCGTCAGGGCTAAACATGGCCTGCGCTAATTTTTGCGCGTCCTGCGGGTCATAATATTCGCCTTTATTAAACACTTTAGTATCAACCTTATTAATAAAGGTGTTAAAACCTTCATCCATCCACGCATATTTGCGTTCGTTCGACCCAACAATCATCGGGAACCAGTTATGGCCAAATTCGTGGTTGGTTACTTCCCACAACCCGCCTGTCTGGCTCTCAGACGAACAAAAAACAATACCGGGGTATTCCATACCGCCAACGATGCCGCCAACGTTGGTTGCCACCGGGTAAGTATATTCGTACCATTCGGTTGAATATAATTCAATAGCGCCTTTTACATATTCGGTAGACCGGCTCCAGGCTTTTTCGCCTTTGCTTTCAATAGGGTAAACTGATTGCGCCAACGCTTTTTTCCCGCTTGGCAGGTTGATCCTGGCGGCATCCCATAAAAATGCTTTCGAAGCGGCCCAGCTAACATCGCGGGAGTTTTTACAGAAAAAATGCCAGGTAAGGCTCGCTTTTGCAGGATATGAATCTTTGCTGGCCAAATCAACGGAATCCTTTATCATTACCGTTTTGTCGCTGCCCTTTGCAACAGCCAGGCGGCCAATCATTTTTGGCGTTAAAACTTCAGCAGGGTTAAGTAATTCACCTGAACCTACCACCACCATACTGGCGGGTGCAGTTACGGTATAGTCAAAATTACCATACTCCAGGTAAAACTCCGATGCGCCCATATAAGGGATCACATTCCAGCCGGTAACATCGTCATAAACTTCCATACGCGGGTACCACTGGGCAATTTCATACACCCAGCCATTTTTATAGAGCTTGCGGCCCATGCGGTCGGTACCATATTCCGGTACATCAAAAGCATAATCAATTTTCAGGTCGATTTTGCTGCCACCGGCACGCAGCGTGTCATTTAGCTTGATCTGCATACGGGTATCCGTAATTACATAATCTACTTTTTCAGCTTTACCATTTTTGATCACATAAACGCCTTTGATCTGGTCGCCGTCGGTAAACACTTTGTTATTAAAGCGGCCACCTTCAACGGGGCTGGTAGCTTCTCCGCGCGAATCTTCACGATAAATATTTTGCTCTACCTGCAGCCATAAAAAACCCAGCGGGTCGGGGCTGTTATTGGTATAAGTAATCCGTGCCGTGCCGCTCACCTGGTGTTTGGCGGTATCCAGGGTGACGTTTAGTTTGTAATCTGCACGGTTTTGCCAGTATTTGGGCCCAGGGGTGCCCGAAGCTTCTCTAAACTCGTTGCCATTACCCGGGTAAAACAAAGGGGAAAATACTTTGTGCTGATCATATTTAGTTGGCGCCTGGTCAGTTTGCGCATTTGCTGTAAAAATACCTGCGCATAAAAAAAGTGACAGGCTTACTTTAAAAAATTTCATAGTTGGATTTTTTGATAATTTAAAGGCAAGATAGGGATTTTGTTGATTGTGTTTGAATAAGTTATTAGGGCTGGTTGATTTTTTTTAACAAAATATATAATACTACAGATAAATATTTGTTTTGACGAAGTAAAAATAAAAACGTTACAGTAAAAAGGATAATTAAAATAATGCTGCTCTTTAAACCGTTAAACCCACTGACCATTTCTGGCGAACAATGGCTAAATGACATTTCAACTTAATCAACGCGATAAACCTAATCAACTTTTTTATACTTTTGCGCAGCAATGGACATATCAGTTGTAGTACCGCTTTACGATGAAATAGAATCGTTACCCGAGCTTACCTCATGGATAAGTGGCGTGATGGATAATAACCGTTTTACCTATGAGATCATCCTGGTTGACGATGGCAGCAGCGATGGCTCCTGGGAAATGATCCGCAAGTTGCATAAAAACAATCCCTTTATAAAAGGCATCAAATTCAGGCGCAACTACGGTAAATCAGCTGCTTTAAATGTTGGGTTTGAAGCTGCCGAAGGCGAGGTAGTGATTACCATGGACGCCGACCTCCAGGACAGCCCCGATGAGATCCCTGAACTTTACAGGCGTATTACTGAAGAAAAATATGATTTAATTTCAGGCTGGAAAGCAAAACGGCACGATCCTTTAAGCAAAACTATCCCCACAAAAATATACAACGCAGCCACCCGCCGCATGAGCGGCATCCATAACCTGCACGATTTTAACTGCGGGCTGAAAGCCTATCGCAAGGCGGTGGTGAAGAATATTGAGGTTTACGGCGAAATGCACCGTTATATCCCGGTAATAGCCAAATGGGCCGGTTTTGTGAAAATAGGCGAACAGATAGTTGAGCACCGGCCGCGTAAATATGGTAAAACCAAATTCGGCATCAGCCGCTTCATCAACGGGCTGCTTGATTTAATGTCGATATTTTTTGTCGGCAAATTCGGCAAACGCCCGATGCACTTTTTTGGTACTATGGGTACCTTAAGCTTTTTAGCAGGAACGGTAATGGTATGCTGGATCATCTGGGATAAATTATACGCCATAGCACATGGCATAAAAGTTACGCGTGATGTAACTGCACAGCCCTTATTCTATTTAGCCCTGGTGGCTATTATATTAGGCTCGCAGCTATTTTTAACCGGTTTTGTTGCCGAACTGGTTTCACGCAGCGCGCCCGAAAGAAACAAGTACCAGGTGGAAGAGGTGATTTAATTTAGATATGAGACGTGAGATTTGAGATATGAGATTTAAAATATTTGAATTGAATTTTGTTAGCAAAAAAGCCTGGTTAATGTTGAGTCTTGATTCTCACGTTTTTGTTATGTCTCATATCTCATATCTCACATCTCACGTCTAAACAAAAATGTTTTTTTCCATCATCATCCCTCTATACAACCGCCCGCAGGAGATCAAAGAACTGCTGGAAACACTTACCCAACAAACCTATAAGCAGTTTGAGGTTTTGGTAATTGAGGATGGTTCAATTGAGGATGCCGGGGAAATTGTAAAAAGCTTTTCGGATCAGCTGAACATTAAGTATTTTGTAAAGAAGAACGAGGGCCAGGGCTTTACCCGGAATTTTGGTTTTGAACGGGCTAAGGGCGACTATTTTGTAATTTTTGACTCAGATTGCCTGATCCCCGAAGACTACCTGCAAATTGTAAACGATTCACTGGCAAAAAACTACCTGGATGCCTACGGCGGCCCCGATGATTCACATCATTCCTTTACCCCAATCCAAAAAGCTATCAGTTATGCCATGACCTCCCCTTTTACCACCGGCGGTACCCGCGGCAGTAAAAAAAGCATAGGGCAATTCCATCCACGTAGCTTTAATATGGGCATATCCCGGCAGGTTTGGGAAAAGGCAGGCGGTTTTATCATTACCCGCCTTGGCGAGGATATTGAATACAGCATCCGCATTCATTCACAGGGCTTTAAGATCGGACTGATCCCTGAAGCGAAAGTTTACCATAAACGCCGTACTAACTTTTTAAAATTCTATAAACAACTGCATTTTTTTGGCAGGGCCAGGATCAACGTTTACAAATTTTTCCCGAAGGGCTTAAAACTGGTTCATTTTTTTCCCGCGGCATTTACCCTTTTCCTCGCTTTTACAATAGTGGCTAACATTGTTTACCGCCCTTTAGGGCTGCTAAGTAACCTTATATTAGCCTGTTATATTTTGTTAGTATTTTTTCATGCCTGGTGGAAAAATAAATCAATTAAAATCGCATTTTTGAGTATCATCGCTTCATTTACCTTATTGATTGCCTACGGATTTGGATTTATGCAGGATTTTTGCAAGCGGGTAATATTAAAAATATCATAATGTACCATCCTTTTTCTATTGCTGATACTTTAAAGGCTTCATGGGGGGTTCTCAGGAAAAACTTCGTCACTCTTATTATATATTCGGTGCTTTCTTTATTTGTGTATGGGTTTATTAACTTCATTACCCTTTTCCTTACTGTTGAAGACAGCTTGCTCAACCTTTTGATCCTGTTTTTTTTACAAATGATCACACAATCCTACCTGGCATTAAGTTTTTATAAATTGATTTTAACGTTAATGGACAAGGAGTTTTATGAATTTTCGCTGAAGGACATCCTGCCATCCATTAAAATGACTTTTAATTTTGTGGTCATTGCCTTCGCCTATACGGTGCTCGTTGTCATCCTGTTTTTTGTAAACAGGCCCCTGGAAAACTACGAGGGCCTTTTATTCCTGGCACAAACTTTAGAGATGATTTTAGTGCTGTTTTTATTGGTGAGGTCAATATTCTGTGTTTGTTTTATTGTTGATGATGATTCCCAGCCATTTGAATCATTAAAACAAAGCTTTGGCATCACAAAAGATAATTTTTTCAAAACATTATTTATCGGGGTCATTATTGTTGGCATTATGATATTAACCTTAATTCCAATCGTCTCGATACTCAGCCTGTTTAAACCCAATAAAGATAATCTCGATTTTCTGTTCAAAATTTCCTTTTATATTTGGTTTGTAATTGCATTCCCCATCGTGCAGGTAATTATTATGGTTACCTATCGCAAGTTGGTTTTTAGCCACCTTGATGTGGATGATGATGTTACCGAAGCCGTTTAACCTATGGGACTAAAAGCTGCACTCAGCAAACCTTTTGCCGCGCTTATCAATCGCCGGTTAAACAAACTTCGCTTTAATGCCGTCGAACTACAGCAAAAAACGTTTGAGTACCTGGTTACACAGGCAAAAATAACCGAATTTGGCAAAGCCCATCAGTTTGCATCTATCAAAAGTTACGAGGATTTTAAAAAAAACGTGCCCGTACATGACTATGAAGATCTTCGCCCCTACATTGACCGCGTAACCAGGGGCGAACCCAATGTGCTTTGGCCCGGCAAGCCTGAATACCTTGCAAAAACTTCAGGCACTACATCAGGCGTAAAATATATCCCCATCTCCAAAGAAAGCATGCCCGAGCATATTAAAGCTGCGCGTAATGCTTTGCTGAGCTATATTTACGAAACAGGTAAAGCGGATTTTGTTGACGGTAAAATGATCTTCCTGCAGGGCAGCCCTGTATTGGAGAAGAAAGCAGGCATCTCTGTTGGTCGCTTATCAGGCATAGTGGCGCACCATGTACCCGGCTACCTGCAAAAAAACCGCCTGCCCAGTTACGAAGTAAATTGTATGGACGACTGGGAGCAAAAGGTTGATGCCATTGTGGCTGAAACAAGAAATGAGGACATGCGCCTCATCTCGGGGATCCCGCCCTGGTGCCAGATGTATTTCGACCGGCTCTCTGCCGTTTGCGGCGACAAAAAGATCAAAGACATTTTCCCAAATTTCAAACTGTACGTACATGGCGGCGTAAATTATGAGCCCTACCGCGGCCGGATGGAAGAAAGTATAGGCTTCGGCATAGATACGATAGAAACCTACCCGGCATCCGAAGGTTTTATTGCTTTCCAGGACAGGCAAAAGGAAAAAGGCTTATTGCTGATGGTGGATTCAGGCATATTTTATGAATTTATCCCGGCCGATGAATTCTTTAATGAAAATCCCACCCGAATCAGCCTGAAAGATATTGAACTTGACAGAAATTACGCATTAATATTAAACACCAGCGCCGGGTTGTGGGGTTATAGTTTGGGAGATACGGTTAAGTTCGTTTCCAAAAACCCTTATAAAATTGTGGTGAGCGGGCGCATCAAACATTACATCTCAGCATTTGGCGAGCATGTCATCGGCGAAGAGGTAGAACAGGCGTTAATGGGCGTTGCTAACGAAGAGGGAGTGGATGTGATTGAATTTACCGTTGCCCCGCAGGTTAACCCGCCAAAAGGAGAATTACCCTATCACGAGTGGTTTATAGAGTTTGGCAAGGCCCCTGATAACCTGGTAGTATTTGCTTCAAAGGTGGACAAAGCCCTACAAAAGAAAAATATTTATTATTTTGACCTGATAGAGGGTAACATTTTGCAACCTTTGGTTATCCAAAGCCTGAAAAAGGATACCTTTATCAATTATATGCGTTCGCAGGGAAAACTGGGCGGGCAGAATAAGGTGCCCAGGTTAGCGAATGACAGGAAAATAGCGGAAGAATTAAAGGAATATATTGTTTGATTGCTAAATTGTTATATTGTTGTTTTGTTTTGACAATTTAAAATATGGAAAAGAAATTTCTACAATTAAACGATCTGACTTCCTATAACTCTGGTTTTTCATTTGCAAATAAAGTTTGGGATATTGTAATAAAATGGGATTACTTTGCCAGAGATACTATTGGTAAACAATTTGTAAACGCTGCTGATTCTATTTCTGCAAATATTGCTGAAGGATTTGGCCGGTATCATAAAAAAGATAAGATTAAATTTTACTATTACAGTTTAGGATCAGTTAAGGAATGCACCGATTGGCTTAATAAAGCAAAAATTAGAAATTTGGTTTCAGAACAACTCTTTGCGGAGCTAAATGAGCTGATGGAAAAATTGCCGAGAGATATTCATCAATTAATTAAGTTTACTGATGACCACCTGAAGATATAGTTTGCGAATATAATCACGGTAATTGTACGCAAAAAACAAAATCACCTTGACAAACAATACAACAATAAAACAATACGACAATAAAAAGGTAATAGCCATATTAGGCAGCACCGGAAGTATCGGGACACAAACTCTAGATGTGATTAGGGAGAATACGGACTTATTTGGCGTTTTCTTGCTTACAGCCAATTCCAATGCCGACCTGCTGATTAAACAGGCGCTTGAGTTTGCGCCGGAGTATGCGATCATTTGCGATAAAACAAAATACAAGTACGTAAAGGACGCTTTAATTAATACAAACGTAAAAGTATTGGCAGGCATCGAAGCCATTAATGACACCGTAACCCATCCTGATATTGATATTGTATTAACCGCAATGGTTGGTTTTGCTGGCCTGGAGCCCACCATAGCTGCGATTAAAGCCGGCAAAGACATCGCGTTAGCAAATAAGGAAACCCTGGTGGTTGCCGGCGAACTGGTAACCGGGCTGGCTAAAAAACATAGCGTTAAGATATTACCGGTTGATTCGGAGCATTCCGCGATATTTCAATGTCTTGCCGGAGAACAGGCAAGCACTGTTGAAAAGATCATCCTGACAGCTTCCGGAGGGCCTTTCAGGGGTAAGTCCCATGACTTTTTAAATAATGTATCAAGGGCCGATGCACTAAAACATCCTAATTGGGTAATGGGGGCAAAAATCACTATTGATTCAGCTTCATTAATGAACAAGGGGCTGGAAGTTATTGAAGCTAAGTGGTTGTTTAATATTGATGCAGATCAGATCGATGTAATCGTTCATCCGCAGTCGATCATTCATTCCATGGTACAATTTCACGATGGTGCTATCATGGCCCAGATGGGCTTACCAGATATGAAATTGCCGATCCAGTACGCACTCTCCTATCCAACAAGATTAAAAAACAATTTTAAACGTTTCGACTTTATTAATTATAGTGAACTCACATTTGAGAAACCCGATCTTGAAACTTTCCGTAATTTAGCTTTAGCGTTTGCTGCATTAAAGAAGGGCGGCAATATGCCCTGCATTATTAACGCTGCAAACGAAATAGCGGTAGCCGGTTTTTTAGGTGAAACGATCAGTTTTTTAGGCATGAGCGAAGTTATTGAACAATGCATGCAACAAATTAACTTCGTGGCACGACCTGTTTTGGAAGACTATTTGAATACTGATAAAGAAACACGCATCTTTGCACAAAATTTAATAAAAAAAATGCCGTTAAAGGGCACAACAGTTTTAACATAACATAACTAATGGGTATAGTGATAATGGTAGGTCAACTAATTCTTGGCCTTTCAATTCTGGTAATTCTTCATGAATTCGGGCATTTTATTGCAGCCCGCGCTTTTGGCATCAAAGTAGAAAAGTTTTATTTATTTTTTGACGCCTGGGGTTTCAGCCTTTTTAAGTTCAATTACAAGGGTGTTGAATATGGCGTAGGATGGCTGCCCCTGGGTGGTTATGTTAAAATTGCAGGCATGATTGATGAATCGATGGATACTGATCAATTAGCAGGCCCTCCGCAACCCTGGGAATTCCGTTCAAAACCGGCCTGGCAGCGCTTAATTGTTATGCTTGGCGGGGTTACAGTAAACATCATCCTTGGTATTTTTATTTTCTGGATATTAACCATTAAATATGGCGAGTCATATATCCCTAATTCCGACCTGAAATATGGTATTGTACCGGGTAAGATCGGCGTGAAAATAGGGCTTAGGCCCGGCGATCAGGTGACCGCCATAAATGGAAGAAAAGTTGTCCGTTTTGACGAACTGACCAGTACCGAAGTGATATTGGGAAACAGCGACCTTACGGTACAACGCGGAAGCCAGGTATTACATGTAAGAGTACCTGCTTCTATTTTAAACGACCTGACGGATGGTATCGATCAGTTTATCAGCAAATTACCGCGCGCCAAATTCGCTGTTGAATCTATTGCGCCTGGTAGCGGTGCGCAAAAAGCCGGATTGTTAAAAAACGACAGCATTGTAGCAATTAACAATAATAAGACCGCCTTTTTTGATGAAATGCAGGCACAACTTGCACAAAATAAAAATAAACAGGTACTGGTGTCAATCAAGCGGGATGGCAACTTAATTCAAAAACCCGCGCAAATAGACAAGGATGGGATTTTAGGTTTTATTCCGAACCTTGATATTCCAAAAGAGAAAAAATTAACCTTTGGGTTCTTCGGCGCATTACCGGTTGGGGCTACAAAAGCCTACGGTATGTTCAGTGATAATGCCAAAGGGATTGGAAAAGTATTTAATGGCGATGTTAAATTCAGCAAAGCTGTAAGCGGGCCTGTAAAAATAGCCACCCTTTTTGGCCAAACTATTGATTGGCTGCGTTTTTGGAGCCTGGTGGGCTTCTTATCGATGGTATTGGCTTTAACCAATTTACTCCCCATCCCTGCGCTTGATGGTGGCCATGCTTTATTTTTAGTGATTGAAATGATAAAAGGCAAGCCCTTAAGTGATAAATTCCTGGAACGCGCCCAGATCGTCGGTTTTGTGATTTTGATCTCGCTGATGGTTTTTGTTTTCGGGAATGATATTGTGAAGCAAGTGATGAAGAATCATTGAGGTTGGAGGTGAAAGCTTAAAGGTAAAAGGCGAAAGCTTAAACCTATAAAATAAAAGGCACTGAATGATCCGTGCCTTTTTTTATGAAGGAAAGTTTAGTTTTACCTTCATAAATAAACCCGTAATGAAAGAACGCTTAAACATCACTATTAACAAATTGCAGCACGTGGGCATACTGGTAACTGATATTGCTGTATCCGAAAAGTTTTACAGTCGTTTTGGTTTTGAGAATGTAATGCAGTCGCCATTTGCTTTTGAAGGGGGCACAGGCACCTGTATCATGATACGTTATAAAGAGATCGTCATTGAACTTTACCAGATGCCCGCCAAACAAATTGATGGAATAAGAAGCCGCAACGACGGACATATCGACCATATCGCTTTTGATGTGGATGATATTGAAGCTGTTTTTAAAACCCTAAAAGCCGATGGCCATATCAAGGTACTGGAAGATGCCCCGGTGTCCCTCCCCTTCTGGAAACATGGCTGCAAATACTTTAACATCCTCGGGCCGGATAAGGAACGACTGGAGTTTAACCAAATAGAAAAAGGATAGCTATTAAACAAAACAGGCCGCTCAAATGAACGGCCTGCTTTGTTTGATATCGATCCATCGGCTAAACAGCGGGGTCGGTAAAAGAATCTGAACTTTGTTCAATATCCAAAATAGTACGTTCTTTTTTGAAAATCGCTGCACCAATCAGGGAAACAATGATTCCAAAAATAGCCATAAGAAACAGGCTACCAACTGCTGCTAATAAAACGCCGTATTTACTCATTATACTCATAGTTTGATCAATCTGGTCGCTGGATAGCCCTTTTGCCACCAGGCCTGCTTTTGTAGTATCCAATACCTTTTCATACATCTGCGGGCTTAACACGGCAAAATACAAATACGTAAAAACAGAAATGACCACAGCACTAACAATCGAATAAAGCAGGCCGGCAACAAATGACTCCCCGAAAGTGACAAAGCCACCTTGCTTGTCTCGTTGCTCTTTTTGCGTAAGTATTAAAAAAACTATAAAAATTACAAAGCCGATGTATTTTACGGATGTATTTGGGTCGATATTTAAAAGCTGCCAGGTGTAAGTAAGTACAATAGAAGCTATTACGTAAATCGCCGCCCATTTGACAGCAATATCAAACGGTTTTGGTTTTGAATTTTCCATTATGAAATTGGTTTTAGTGTGAAATAAAGTTAAATATTATTTATTCAACTAATGTATATTCTGCATGAATTATTTCGACAAACTGCGCAACGCACAACCTTAAAAATCAACCCGCCCGGGTATGGTTTGGATCAGTGACAGATACATACTCCGCATTCCGGATCATTGAAGCAAACAGGATAGCGAAAACGAACAGGAAAAGGATAGCCATGGCATTTTCAAAGATGATATAAAACAGGCTTGCCGGTTTATCTTCCCCAAAGTCTTTTTTTGTATCAGCTATTGCGGCATCAATATCCTTTTGCGCCGCCCCGCCCTGTTTCATAATAGCAATCTTCTTTTCAATAACAGCTGCCTCCGTTTTTTGAATATTATTTGGCTCAATAACCTTATTAAAAAGCAGGCTTACACCCAGTGTATAAACCACATAGGCCACGCACAGCATAATGAATATTCCGGTAGTAGCCTGTTTAAATGTCCAGAAACCGCCGGCCTGTTTACGGCTTTTAAGGCAAAAGTAAATAACACCTAAAATTGGTAATACTAAAGGAAAAATCACGCGGCCGCTAATCAGCAATAAAGCCGATCCGGCAATTTTTGTGATATAATAAAAGTAAAATATTTCTATCGCCGAATAAACTATGCCAAGCAACAGCCCGTTTTTAACACCGTTGAGCTTTATTTTGCGTTCAAGATTAATGTCCACTACCTTCTTTATTATTCAGCAAAACAGGTTAATATTTCCAATACGGCCATGTCAAAGTCTTTGTTCACGGCATTGGCTGCAATGTTGTTCTTTTCTTCGACTGACGGGTTGGTATTTTGAAAAAAGCACATCATCGGGTAAAACATTTCTTTTAGTTCCGAATCTTCCGGCAATTCCATCGCAACTTTACTGATCTCCGTTACCGGGCTTTCAATCAATATCTGGTTGGCGATCACCGGTTCGTAAATACGGTATTCATCCTGGAACTCATCTTCGTCTACCAGTAAAAACTCTTTCAGATAGTCTTCCAGTTCGGGCTCAATATCTTCATCACGGCATTCATTTAAATATAGCAGCAGGTTAAGCAATTCGGTGCCCCTGTCAAGCGTTTGCTCTTCAATATCTTCCCACTCGGGCGAATCAAGGTAATCTTCTTCCAGCTTGATCACGTCCGCACTAAAGAAATTGATCAGCAACAGGTCGAAAAAAACTTCCCTGAGGGACTCCAGCTGCGGGTAATCGTCAAATACCTCGTCGAGCATACCGGATTTGGTCAAAAAATCTTTGTCGGATGCGAATACTTCATAAAAAACAGTGGTAAAAGGCGTGGCCTCAAAACTGTTATATTTCGAAAAAGCGTTCAAAGCCGCTTCTATTGCAATTTTTACTTTTGGATCTGTCATGGGTCGATGTTATTTAAAACTTTGATTGTTATTACAGGTTAACAATACTTTACCTATTAAGTTGTGACCAATAAAAGGAGAATTATATGATCTCGACCTGTTATTCTTTTTGTTGTATTCCCAAACCTCATCTGCATCAAAAAGTACAAAATTGGCTTCTTTGCCCACGGCGATAATGGGTATATCTACATTTAAAATCTTCCGCGGGTTAACAGCCATCTTTTCAACGATAAGGCTGATGTCGAGTCCGGCCTTCAAAGCAAGCGGCAACGCGGTTTGCAAACCAATGCTGCCAAATTCGGCCACTTCCAGCTCAACGTTTTTAAACTCTACCTCGTGCGGGGTATGTTGCGATACAATAGCATCTATAGTGCCGTCTTTAAGGCCTGCAATCAAGGCATCCACATCATCCCGGGTACGCAAAGGCGGCTTCACCTTATACTGGCTGTCGAAACCTAATAAAGCCTCATCAGTAAGCACCAAATGATGCGCTGCCACGTCGCAGGTTACTTCAAGCCCTCTGCGTTTGGCTTCCCTGATCAGCTCAACAGAACGCGTGGTGGATACGGTGCTAAAGTGAATCCTGGAAACCGTGTATTCTGCCAAATAAAGGTCACGTGCTATCATCAGCTCTTCGGCCAGTGAGGGTATGCCTTTCATGCCCAACAACGTACTCACTTCCCCTTCGTTCACTTTGGCTTTGCCGGCTATGGCGGTATCTTCGGGATAAGAGAAGATCAGCGCATCAAATCCCTGCGCGTACAATAACGCGCGCTCCATTAATCCTGCATCCTGTACCGGCCTGTTACCATCGCTGAATGCTTTGGCGCCGCTGAGATACATATCATACATTTCGGCCAGGTCCTTACCTTCTCTTTTGTGCGAGATAGCGCCCAAAGGGTACACATCCACCAAATTCTTCTTCGACCGGTTTAAAATATATTCGATCTCGGATTTTGAATGCACTGGTGGAACCGTATTCGGCATTAAAGCAATGCCCGTAAAACCACCTGCCGCAGCCGCCTCTGTACCTGTATAAAGATCTTCCTTGGTTTCGAGGCCGGGCTCACCAATGTTACAGTTCAGGTCAAAAAAACCGGGAGAAATATATTTACCCTCTGCTTCAAATATCTCGGTGTCGGTTTCAATTTCAGGCGCTATCTGTGTTATAATGCCTTTTTCAATTAAAACATCGGCAATTTTTTGATTAAAAGGTGAGTTGGGATCAATTATAGTTGCGGATTTAATAAGCAAATTCATTTGCGCTATTTTAAAAGGTGGGTTTTATTCAATTAAACCGGTTGTGAAACAGGAGGCTTATCAGTTTTAAAATACCTGATCAGCAGTATTTCGAGCCCCAGAAAAATCAATGCCAAAATTATACAAAGTTTCCATAATTGTAAGCCGAAATTTGTTTCTGTTAATGTACTTTTTAACGACCCGTTACCGGCTTCCAAAACCGGGTTAGCCCGCGGCACCAATTTTACCAGTTCTGCTGAGGTCAAATAGCTTAAATCCGATTCACTCCGGTTATCATTGAAGGCGAGTACGGCTACGGTACTGTCCTGCTTATTCAGGTCATATATTCCTGTTTGCTGTAACTGGTCGGCCATGTAAAGCAAAGTACTCCCTTCTGTTTGTTTGGTTTCAGGAATAATGCTTTGGTTTGCTTTAAACAATTTCAGCATTTGTTTTTCGTTGGTTTGAAACGGCGGAATTTCAATCATTTCATCCCTGCCAAGGGTGTAAAACAAAGGCTGATCATGGCCGCTAAGCAGGGCAATCCTGAACATTACCGGCACAAATAAAGCATGGCGCGGCAAATTGCTGAAATCTTCGTTTAACGCCACTGCAGAAACATAAACCTTGCCCTTGCCACTTGTATAACCACACCAGAAGGATTGTTTGCCTGGCATGGTCATTAAGTTTTCAGGGGCGTTACCTGATGAACTCAACTGGTAATATTTTTTTACGCCAGGCAGATCGGGGTTTTGCGGGAAATTTTCAAAAATGTTTTTAAAAACCTGGTTGCTCAGGTTGAGGCCGCTTACCCTGGCATCGCCGGTTATTAATTTTTCGGGATAAGCAGCACTTACCTTTTCAAGAAAATCTTTATAGTTCGCCAGGTCGGCCTCAACTGACGGAAAAACCAATAACGTTCCACCTTTATTCACAAAAGCCTTTAACTGCTGCGATAAACCCGTGGAAATTGCATTAATGTCGCTTAAGATAATTAGTGAATAATCAGCGAGGGATGCATAATCAACATTTCCATCAGCCACCCGTTTTGCGTTAAAAAAAGGATCAGCAGCAAAAACAGCCTTTAAAAACGGATTTGGAGTACCGCCGTCTATCAGTAAAACAGGCATCTGCTGTTTCACGCCGAAAGTAAAGTAGAACTGATTATCAAAGGTAACCGGGTTATCCTGTAATGATATTTCAGCCCGTTGCCATCCGGCGTTTAATCCCGAAAAAACCAGTGTATCATATTGCACTGCATGTGCTGCTATACTATAGCTACCCAACGCTTTTTGGGCGCCGTTGATCAATAACTTTAAAGGCACCTTTGCAGCCGCTTCTGCCGCATAGTTATGCAGCCGTACCACCAGCTTTTCGCTTTCGCCGGGGCGGTGGATGGCGCTTAACAAGGCTACCGAATCTACTGCAACGTTTGGCAATGAACTCGCCTTTAACTGCACCATGTTAACACTTAAGCCGGTATCTGTTTTGACAACGTTGCCATTTGACATGTTCTTTTGAAAATCGGATATAACGAACAAAATGCCGGGATTATCTTTGTGCATAGCTAAAAGGCTTTGCTGCCTGTTTACAATCTGCTGAAAGCTGCGGCTTCGGGGGCTGATTTTTACGGTATCAACAGCGTCATTAAATTCATCGCGGCTTAACAAACGCTGGTGCCTGCCTTCAAAATCCTGGGTAAGCAACTGAAAACGATCATTTATACTGTACGCTGAAGCAATTTCTTTTGCACGTTTTTTGGCCTCGTCAAGCAAAGAGCCGTCCCTGTTTAGGGTTTCCATTGAATAGGAATTATCCACAAAAATACTGATCGCTTTTTGTTTACCTGCACCGGCGTTGTTGGCACCGGGGATGTAGGGTTTTGCAAATGCCAGCACCAAAAAAGTTAATGCCAGCAGCCGGGTTGCCAATACCAGGCGCTCTTTCAGATTTCTGCGGGAGGATTGCTGCTCCTGGATCTCTTTCAGAAATTGCACATTGCTGAAATATACCTTTTGATACCTGCGAAAATTGAACAGATGGATCAATACAGGGATAGCCAGCGTTAACAATGCAAAAAGAAAGGCAGGATATAGAAAATGCATATTGATGTGCAAATGTGCGAATTTTAGATCACTGATTTAAGTTGATTTTTGAATTTCGCTGATTTGGGAAGAACAATTGCGTCATCATGTAAAGTTAGATGGTCATCTATCCCCTAACATTCCCTAAATAGTAAATTTCTTACCCTTCATCACTATGATGCCTTCTGTGTTTCTTCTTTTTCTTCTTCTCTGTCGTATGTTTCACTGGTTTTGAAGCAGTGCTTTGTGGTTTCACCACCGGTTTAACAACAGGACTTACTTTCGTGGAATCTTTGCTTAACGTATGCACGTTGAATTGGTTATTGCGCATACCGTATTCCAGCTGCCGTTTTTGACCGGTAGGCTTAGCCAATTTTCCGCTGCCTGTGTATAAAGGAAATTCCCGTTCAAGTTTGCCATCCTTAACGTAAAAGCTGTCGTTACCCCTATACCCTTGCTTTTGTTGTTCGGTTAGCTTCGGAAAATCTAATTTATCCGCCTTTCCATTTGTAAATTCAAAGGCAAAGACATGGGTATTATACAGCGTATCATTGGTTTTTGTCTGGATCAGGATCTCCGGATTGCCATCCAGGTCCATATCTGTATTAAAAACATCAACAATGGCGCCGTCAAGGTCTCCCGTTGTAGTGGAGTATTTGTTACCCGCCGAATCGGAATGTAATATTTCGAATGCGCCCACTTTTGAAGATCCCCTGCCCCAGCTCAAGATATCATAATCCTCGCCCGGAGAAACTTCAATTAGTTTATGGTAACGGAACGGATCCATTAAAACCGGCTTTGGCGGGGTAGCATTGGTTACGATTGCTGGTTTTGGTTGATTGTTGCAACCAGATATTAAAATTCCGCTAACAATTAAGCAGGCAAAACTTGTAAGATTAATAAGCCATGTATTTTTCATTGCCTGGTCAGTTAAACATCATATCCGGTGATATTTCACCTTTTGGTTTTCCGGGAATGGTCATCATTACCCTTAAAAGGCCTGAATTTGCACTGTCAAAGTACTTAACGGTGACCCGGTGAAAACCTTTTAATAACGGTACGGCCCCAGCCTGTTCAAAAACGCTGTGTTTGCCGTCGTTATCTGCCACTGGCTGGTTATCTATCATTAATTGCGATCCGTTTGCTGATACCAGTGAAAAACCATATACCCCATCCGCATCTACCCGGATAAAGCCCTCATAAATAACGCCAAATCCTTTTATGTTTTTTTTGAATGCTGAAGTATTGAAAGTTAAAACATTACCGGTATCTATTACCGGCGCTCCTTTTAACTGGTCGATTGCTGTAAACTCACCCGTCAATAATGTATACTTCATCCCTTTGGCAGTTCCTGTAAAGTTAACGGCCGGAAGTGGCATTTTGTTGTACATAGTTTCACGCGTAATGATGCTCCTTTTTCCCGTTGGCGTGATCACAATTGTTTTCAGCTCGCGGTATTGATCAGGCGGAACATCATAGGCCATCGGCGCGGTATAGGCTATATCCGTTTCGCGCGGGTCATAGCCATCTATGGTGTAATATACTTTAGCGCCTGCAACAGATGGCTTTAAATTCACATTCAGTTTTGTGCCAAAAACAATGGTATCACGCCCACCAATGGCTGTTGGCACCCGGTAATCAAATTTACCAGCTTCAAGCTTAGCCAGGTGCGATGGCAGCCGTGTGTTGGCGAAATC
Organism: Mucilaginibacter gotjawali; assembly: GCF_002355435.1. Classification (NCBI taxonomy): domain Bacteria; kingdom Pseudomonadati; phylum Bacteroidota; class Sphingobacteriia; order Sphingobacteriales; family Sphingobacteriaceae; genus Mucilaginibacter; species Mucilaginibacter gotjawali. The sequence continues at coordinate 2,486,897 of NZ_AP017313.1, read as the reverse complement.
GTTAAAGTTTTTATTGGCAAGCGGGCTCCAGGCTACTTCTGATAAGGCAAACAATCTTGGCAGGATCATATAATCGGCCTTAATTTCATAGGGGATGTACTCCGTCCACAAATTAGCCTGTACACCCATAATAAATTTCTGCTGATCGGCCGTTAATTCATTTGGTGTTGGGTTATAGCTGTATATTTTACTCAAAGGATCATAACCGCCAATGCTTAGCGGTTCCAAATTCTGTTTGCTTTGCTGCTGGTCGATATATAACCCGCCGCTGCCGGGCGTCATGATCACGTTATGGTGCTGCTGGGCGGCTTTTATGCCCCCCTCTTCTCCGCGCCAGCTCATTACGGTGGCATTTGGTGATAGTCCGCCTTCCAGTATTTCGTCCCAGCCGATAATGCTTCGGCCTTTTGAGTTTACAAATTTTTCAATCCGCTGGATAAAGTAGCTTTGCAGTTCATCTTCAGTTTTTAAACCAAGCTGCTTCATAAGCTTCTGGCAATATTCCGATTTCTTCCAGACGTCCTTCGGCGCCTCGTCACCGCCAATATGAATGTATTTGCCGGGGAAAAGGTCCATTACTTCGGTCAGCACATCCTGCAAAAAATTGAAGGTCTTATCCGAAGGGCAATAGATGTCATGAAAAACGCCCCAGGTTTCGGCCACTTTATAAGTCAAAGATGGATCACAGCTTAATTCAGGATATGCAGCCAATGCCGCTTCAGAGTGTCCGGGCATTTCAATTTCAGGAACGATATTGATATACCTGTCGGCGGCATATTTAACTACCTCGCGGATCTGGTCCTGGGTATAATACCCGCCATAAGGCGTATTGTCAAATTGTTGCGGGGTACGATCATGGTAATTGCCGATAACCGTTTGTGCTCTTTGGCTGGCGATTTGAGTCAATCCGGGATATTTTTTTATTTCGATGCGCCAGCCCTGGTCGTCAGTTAAATGCCAATGGAAGTTATTGAGTTTATAGGCCGCCATCAGGTCGATATATTTTTTAACAAATTCAACCGAAAAGAAGTGGCGGCAAACATCCAGCATCATACCCCGATAGGCAAAACGGGGATAGTCTTCAATCTGCGCACACGGTATTTTGGATGTCGCAGCCTTATCTTCAGGCATTAATTGAATCAGGGTTTGTATACCGTAAAACAAACCGGCGCCCTTTCCTGCAATAATTATTTGTTGTGGCGTGATGGTCAAACGGTACCCATCGGAAGGTAAATTACCGGTTCCTGCAGCGGTAAGAACTATGCTATTGGATGTAGCGGCTCCATTATTATGCTTTAGCTGAACATGCAGCATTGCTTTATTTTGCAGGTAATCAGTTAAGAATAGAACCGCTTTATTATCGAGGCTATCGGCCAGGATCAGCGTTCGTTGATTGATTTCAAAAGTGCCTGATGATTTTTTAAGGGAAACCGGGGAAGGGATTATCCCGAGGTTTGGGTTACTGTCCTGGGCATTTACTATAGCGGCAGATGCCGCTGTTATTAAACAAAGCAGTAAAAACGTTTTTTTAAGCATGATACCAATTGAACCTGTTAAAATATAAGGAGGTGAAGTTAACAGATTTTTGCAGAAAAGTTAACAGGCTTGGTTGTAAAAAATCTGTTCAATAATAAAACAAGCCGCTCCGGAATTGCGGAACGGCTTGTTTTATTATTTCGCTTCTTCAACGGCAGGTGCAGCTGGTTTTGCCTTTTTAAAATCGTGGGGCCTGGTTTTACCGTATGATCCCATTGCGATTTTGCCTTTTTTAGTTTTTTTATCTCCTTTTCCCATGGTAGTATGATTGAATATATAGTATTTTATCAATGATACGAAAAAAAGTCCGAAAGTCAGCAAAGTCCGGAAGACCGAAAGTTATTTTTGCGTTTTCGGGTTGTAATTGTTGTAGTGGTTGTAATAGTGTAAGTAGGTATAATCACCGTAATCAACCTATCCAACCCAATCCAACTAATCAACCAATTACGCTGTCACCACATGCTCTTTAGCCGCCAGGTAACGTTCCGCGTCAATAGCAGCCATACAACCTGTACCGGCAGCTGTTACCGCCTGGCGGTAAATATGATCCTGGGCATCGCCGCAGCAAAACACACCTTCAACGTTAGTGGTAGTTGATCCGGGATTTGTCTTAATATATCCGGTTTCATCCATGTGAATCCAGCCTCTGAAAATTTCGGTATTAGGCTGATGACCAATCGCCACGAAAAAGCCGGTGATATCTAAAGTTCGTTCTTCGTTGGTCTTGTTATTGAAAACGTTTACGCCGGTCACGCTTTGCCCGTCGCCCATAATTTCTTTGGTTTCGGTATTGTATAAAAGCTCAATATTAGGCGTATTTAAAACGCGGTGCACCATTGCTTTCGAGGCTCTGAATTCATCGCGGCGTACCAGCATATACACCTTACGGCACAGTTTTGCCAGGTAAGTCGCTTCTTCTGCAGCGGTATCTCCTGCGCCAACGATGGCTACATCCTGCCCCTTAAAAAAGAAACCATCGCAAACGGCGCAAGCCGAAACACCGAAGCCGCTGTATTTTTGTTCTGAATCAAGCCCCAGCCATTTGGCAGAAGCGCCGGTTGAAATAATCACGGTGTCAGCCAGAATAGTTTTAGTCTCGTCAACTACCACTTTATGCGGCAGACTCGAAAAATCTACTGAGCTTACATAGCCATAGCGGATGTCGGTCCCCAGGCGTTCGGCCTGTTTGCGAAAATCTTCCATCATTTCTACACCCATAACGCCATCGGGGTAGCCGGGGTAGTTTTCTACTTCAGTAGTTTGAGTAAGCTGGCCACCTGCAATTAAACCGGTATACATTACCGGGTGCAGATCAGCGCGTGAGGCATAAATGGCCGCAGTATAACCTGCCGGCCCTGAGCCTATAATGAGGCATTTAACGTGTTCGTTTGGTTGAGACATCGGGGATTAATAAATTGCAAATTTACGAAAGAACCCCGTAATAACGTCAGAAATTAGTAAACATTATTGATAGGTATATACCCCTAACGCCGGGTTGTATTTTTGTGAAGGTGATAGGTATTGTCCAATTCCAACCGCATAGCTGAATTAACAATATGGATGGTATAAAATTGCACCTGGTCTACGGGTTGCCCTTTTACCAGCGCCGGCGTCCATTTTGGTGAATTTAAGATCGCCTGGGAAATCAAATAATCAAAACGGGGTTCATAAGATGTAACTACCTTGGGGTTAATTGCCACTCCTTCTTTGGTCACCGTAAAAGAAACCGTTAATTGCCCGGTGCTGATCTGGTAAGTATAGGAACCCGCAATGTGTGAAATATACTTTTCAAAATCGAATTTGGGTGTAGCACTCTTGTTCAATTTCTCATAGGCAACTGTGTTCATGTATTCAATGTGTTTTAAAACCTTATCGTGTTTATAAATATCAGTATACACAGCGGTGCTATCTGAAGCAAGCATACACCAGTCCCCTTCCCGTTTATTATTCACATAATACCCCTCAACTACGACATTGCCCGACTCATTGTAAGTTTGATATAACCCGTCCAGCAGATTGTCTTTGAACGTTCGAAGCGTTTTTTTGGGGCCATTATTAAAATAATCCAACCAGGCGCCTGTTTTTGCGCCGTTGATATAGTAACCCGAGCTCATCACACAATTGACACTATCAACAACCAGTTTACCATTAAATGTAAATCCGGGTCCGCTGGCTACTCTATGATAATAAGTAAACTTACCGTGCGGTATGCTCATTTGGGCATCCTTATAATAACCCACACTCAAGGGACCGCCCTTTAAATCAAATTGCTTTACCATCCATGCGGAATCGCCGGTTAATTGAGTAATTTCAGCATAGGATGTGGCAAGTTGCTTATTGGTAGTTATTTCGCCGCTTCCGGTAAGATAGACCCTGCCCGGCTGGGCCTCAGCAAAAAAAGAAGCAAATACTAACAGAAATAATACGAAGAAAAGCTTTGACATGCGAATTGCAATAGGGCGCTGTAAATATAACTATTCTCCCTTATTTGCCTTCAATACTCTCAAAAAATTACCGCCAAGGATCTTATCAACATCGCTTTCAGCATACCCCAGCTTTAAAAGTTCGGCGGTGATCTTAGGATAATCCCGAACATCATCCATCCCTAATGGGTAGGATGGCGCGCCGTCAAAATCAGAGCCTATGCCTACGTGGTCAACGCCGATCAATTTGGCAATGTAATCGATGTGTTTGATCAGCAGACTTAAGGGCGGACGCAGTGCGTCAGATTCAGTTTTGTGCATGGCGAAAAGCTGATCTGTTGCTAGATCTTCATCATGATATATTTTAGTGAGGGAGTCCAGTTGAATTTTATATTTTTTCAGGAACGCATCATTTTTTCCGAAAAACGTACTGTCAACAAAGCCGCTGAAAAAGTTTACAAACACGACGCCACCATTTTTTGCCAGCGCCTTTAGTTGCGCATCTTTTAAGTTACGCCTGAAAGGATCAAGCGTGTAGGAGCAGCTATGCGAGGCGATAACCGGTTTGGTGGTGGTGGCCAGCACGTCATAAAACGTTTGTTCGCCCGGGTGCGAAAGGTCGATCATTACGCCCAGGTCGTTTAAATGATGGATGATCTGTTTGCCATAGGCGGTAAGGCCCACATGTTTCAAACCCGCCCGGTTGGTAGTTTCGTCGGCTGCAGAACTTGCCCATGAGGTGCTGTTATTCCAGGTAAGTGTTAAATAGCACATACCCCGTTTGGCAAGGCTGTCGATATAATCCATCCGGTCTTCTATCATGTGGCCGCCTTCAACACCGATTAACGCAGCCATTTTGTTTTCTTTCACCGCCTGCAATAGCTGTGCTGAATTTCGTACCAATGTTATTTTGCCGGGATAGCGGGAAATGAGCGCATAAAGCGAATCGATTTCGCGGTTGGCAAATTTAAAGGCGGTGCCCTTACCATATTGCGGCCCGCACCAGATGGAAAACACCTGGGCATCAAGGCCGCCCTCTTTGGCGCGCACCAGATCAAAATTTCCGGTAGTTTGTAATTTACCTGCATCCAGTTTAGTGATCAGTTCATTGGAGAGCACATCGTTATGGGTATCTACCAAAATAGCCCGCTGGTGGATTTCCATTGGGGTTTGTGCGTTAGCCTTTAGAATTAGCAGCAGTGGCAGAAGCAGCAGGAGTTTTTTCATGAGTTGAAGATAGGAAAATAAAAATCACAGATTAAAATTGATTTTTTTGATTTCGCTGATTTTAATGCTAAACAGAAGTGCAGATATCATTTTTTATACCAAAATAAATGGGTGCAAAAAATATTGAATCAAAGTCAGTAATATGATGGCTGCGCCGACAGCAATCGTCACGGGGCCCAATAATTTACCAATTTGATTGTCAATTATAAATTCGTTGTTATTATCGGCATCATAAATTATGCTAATACTGTCTCCGGGCTTATATATTTTATTACTAACACCGATGCCATACGTTTTAATTATAATTTCATTTTGCAACGTCGTATAGCTGATAACGGGATAAAAAGTGGCTATTTGATCGTGAAAAGATTCTTCTAACCTTAAGACAGTGCCTTGTGTACGGATACCCGAAGCAATAAGCCGGGTGCGTTGGATGCGTTTATAATTCCCGAACGCTATTAGTGCGATTCCTGCAAGACCGGCAATTAGTAGATCCAAAATTTCATTTGACATCGTAATAAATTTAGATAACATTTGAGTAAAATCGCACTTGTACTTCAGACAAAACATTTACCAACTCGCGATTTACCTAACAAGCTCCCTTTTCATGAGTTGAAGATAGGAAAATAAAAATCACAGATTAAAATTGATTTTTTTGATTTCGCTGATTTTTTATTGGGGTCGTGTAGAGACGCGATGCTTCGCGTCTACGACCTTGGTTTACGAAATATAAAACGTCACAATTCGTACCTCATCTCAGTCAACATGATGGGGCAGACGCGAGTCATCGCGTCTCTACAACATCTATTTCAACATCTGCACATCTGAAATCTGCACATCCGCACATCACCCTACGTTTGTATAATCCCCACATTAAATGCCTTCTCAATCGGCGCATGGTTGGCGGCTTCAATGCCCATCGAGATCACCTTACGCGTTTCCAGCGGATCGATGATACCATCTACCCAAAGCCTGGCGGCCGCATAAAAAGGCGTGGTTTGGCTGTTATATCTATCTGTGGTTTCCTTTAATAGCTGTGCCTCTTTTGCGGCATCAACTTCCTCGCCCCTGGCTTTTAAGCCCGCTGCCTGGATCTGCACCAATGTTTTTGCTGCGGAGCCGCCGCCCATTACAGCTATTTTTGCACTTGGCCAGGCGTAGATTAAACGGGGATCATAGGCCTTGCCGCACATGGCATAATTACCGGCGCCATAGGAGTTGCCAATAACAAAAGTAAATTTAGGCACCACTGAATTGGCTACTGCGTTCACCATTTTGGCGCCGTCTTTTATAATGCCGCCATGTTCGGCACGGCTGCCCACCATAAAACCGGTTACATCCTGTAAAAAAACCAGCGGGATCTTCTTTTGGTTACAATTCATGATAAACCGGGTGGCTTTATCCGCCGAATCTGAATAGATGACCCCGCCAAACTGCATTTCGCCTTTTTTTGATTTGATCACTTTGCGTTCATTAGCTACTATGCCTACGGCCCAGCCATCCACACGGCCCAGGCCGCAAATGATTGATTGCCCATACCCTGCTTTATATTCCTCAAATTCTGAATTATCCAGCAGGCGCAATAATATTTCCATCATATCATAAGCTTTCTCGCGGTTATCCGGCAAAAGCCCATAAATATCTTTCGGGTCGAGCTTCGGTGCAGCAGGTTTAACGCGGTCGAACCCGGCTTTAACAAAGTCGCCCACCATACCCATAATATTTTTGATGGAATCAAGGCAGGCTTTATCATTCGGATGTTTATAATCGGTAACGCCGGAGATTTCGCATTGCGTAGTTGCACCGCCCAGAGTTTCATTGTCCACATCCTCGCCAATCGCCGATTTTACTAAATATGAACCTGCTAAAAACACCGAACCTGTCCCTTCAACGATCATCGCTTCATCGCTCATAATAGGCAAATAAGCGCCGCCTGCAACGCAGGGCCCCATGATCGCCGAGATCTGGATGATGCCCATACTACTCATGATGGCATTATTGCGAAAAATGCGGCCAAAGTGTTCTTTATCCGGGAAAATCTCATCCTGTAAAGGCAAATAAACCCCGGCTGAATCGACCAAATAAATCACAGGCAGGCGGTTTTCCATGGCTATTTCCTGGGCCCGCAGGTTCTTTTTCGCAGTGATGGGGAACCAGGCGCCCGCTTTTACGGTGGCATCATTGGCTATAATAACACATTGCCTGCCTGATACATAACCGATGCCGCAAACAACGCCGCCGGATGGGCAGCCGCCATGTTCGGCATACAAGCCGTCACCGGCAAAAGCGCCCATCTCCAACCATGGTTTGCCGGCATCAATTAAATAATTTACCCGCTCACGCGCAAGCATCTTCCCTTTTTCTTTATGTTTGGCGATTGCTTTTTCACCACCGCCCAGGTAGATTTTTTTCAGGCGCAGGTTCAGGTCGTAAACCAATTGCTTGTTGATGTCTTCGTTCTTATTGAATTCGATGTCCATATCCGGATGCAGCAGAAAATTAATAGTAAGGATAGATATAAAATTTTATACAGATTATTGACGAGCACTCCTGGTTAATGGCTGCACCGCAATAATTTTATTATCATCGTCAAAAACTATGCTTAACCATTCTAATGGCGGGGTGTTGGTGTCGCCCTGCCTTGCATATCGTAAATTAGAATAGGCCTTACCCGAAGACGCTAACTGCGCTCCTGACATATTTAACTCCCATTTATCATCTTTTATCGCGGCTTTTAAAGCTATCAATTTTTCATCTTTTACCTGGCCAATTATCAGCGGGCTAAGAAACACTCTTGAATCCTCCCATTTTCCGCTGCATACATCAGCCAAAAATAATTTGGTAAGCGAATCCAGTTTGGCTATTTTCTCTTTTGTCAACCCTGGTGTTTCCGATTTTATTCCTGGCCGACGAACATACAGCCGGATTGTATGTGTCGGAGTTATGCTTACATTTCCATGTACTACATGCAAATTAGATAATGTAATATACATTTCAATATCATAGTCATTACCCCGCCAGGTGTCATTGCGTGTTAATCCTTTTGTATCAATTAATGCCAGGTCGTCAAGATTGCCTTTACTTAAGCTTTTTCCATATTTAGCAGTTACAATGCCAAGCAATTCAGTGTATTTTGAAAGATAGGGCTTCAATTCCTCCAAAGGAAGTGCCTTTGCATCTTTGTCTTGCCACTCATACAAGACATAGGAAATCAACGAATCTTTTTTTAACGGGAAGTAATAAACCCAAAGGTCCGGAAGACCATTTTGTATCCGTTTATAGATGACCGGTTGCCCTGTCCCGTCAGCACTTACATAGTCAACATCGGTCTTTACCAATTCACCTTTGGCATTGGTTTCCAGCTGGCGAAAGAATGCGATATTTCTCCCATTAATATCCAGGCTGATTTGCGCAAATGTCCATGAAGAAATGAAAAAGGAACCAAAAAGGAATAGTAAAGGTTTCATCCTGCTAATATAGTTTTAAAAAATCTCAGGACGACGTTTTACCGGCGAAATAGATTTCACAATAGTTTCGCCTTTTATAACCTTTTTCTGAGGTTTCAAGCGCGAAATGGCGTTTTCATAAGCCATTGCCAGCAGTTGTTTAATATCTTCTTCCGGAAAATCATCTTTATTTTTCACCTTAATATAGCGGTAAAGGCTGGCATCGCCGGATAGTATTTTTTTGCGATCCGGGATTTCGGAACCGCGATTGAAGCCAAAGTTAACATGGTCTTTAAAAATAGCTATGCTGCAAAAAACATCACCAGCCTTATCTGTTGGTGACCAGCCAAATGCCACTGCGTTATAATTGTCGTAAATCAGTTCGTTAGTATCCGGGTAAAGCTCCCAAACAAAGTCTCTTAACCATAACGCGGCCGCCTTTACATGGTCAGGATAGGGCAGCATAAACTTTACCAGGTCGCAAACGTCTTCTTTACTCATACGCACAAGATTAGGGCTGCATTAGAAAAACCCAATGCGCCAGTATTTTTGCATGTTATTTGTATCTTATTTATAAAATTACCGTATAAAACATTAAAGGACAAAAATAAAAGTGCCGGGGAGTGCATTCTTAAAATTTAACCCCCTTAAATAATTTTAGAAAAGCAATAAAATAACATGAAGATCAGAACCCCAAAAACAATGGATGACCTTCTTATTAAGAGGAGTTATAATGTTTTGGAAGTAGGCGGCGGCAACCATCCCGATAAAAGAGCCCATATCGTTGTAGATAAATATGTTGATGATAATACGCATCGTTCAGGAGATCTTCAATTGTATAAAAAACAAAAATTCATACAGGCAGACGGTGAGCACCTGCCATTTAAAGATAAAGAATTTGATTACGTAATCTGCCGCCACGTATTGGAGCACGTGGACGATCCTATCCAGTTTGTGAAAGAACAAGCCCGCGTGGCCAAAATGGGTTATATGGAAACCCCATCGCTTTTAGGGGAATACATTGCACCTAAAGAGTCGCACCGCTGGGTAATACAGGACATTGACGACAAATTGGTATTGTATGATAAGGAAGTTTTAAAGTTTACTCCATGGATGGATTTTGGCGAAGTTTTTCTTTACTACCTGCCTAAAACATCCATCGGATTTAAAATACTGGAACGTACACATGCCGGCATACTTACCGTAAACTATGAGTGGAAAGACGAAATTGAGATCCTGGTAAACCCGCAGGATGAATACTATTTAAACCATTTTATAAAACCATGGGATGAAAGTATTTGCGATAAACAATTGGCAAAAAGAAGCCTTGGCAGGGAGATCGGCGCTACCATACATGCCATGTTTGATATTATCAGATCAGTAACTAAAAATAAATTCGCGAAGGAAAACTATTGAATTTTGTGTAAAACACGAGGCTTGTTTAACTAAATAACTGAAACCATTTTATGATCTTTTTATTATCGGCGTATTTGTACAAGGTTCACTTTAAAATCAGGATAAATAAGTTTATTAATTCTTTTAAAGAATCCTGATTATCGCATTTTAAAAATCATCAATTATAAGATAGCATTTGCCCGGTAGATAAAGTTTACCGGGCTTTTATATATTCAGGTATCATTAGTATTTCCCGTTTTAGTCAATGGATCAAATGCAAACAACGCGTTAAAAGAAAATCAGGAACAAGTTGTATCTTCGTCAGGTTTGTACCTCTCAAATGAAAAAAGCTTTAATTTTAGACCTCGATAATACGATATATCCCGTTAGTTCCATCCAGGGAAACCTTTTTGGCGAAATATTTAACTTAATAGATGTAGCAGATCATTTAACTGAACAGGTAAAACTGGACGCGAAGGATGAACTGACACGCCGCCCCTATCATTTGGTCGCAAATAAATATAACTTCGGTGATGCATTGAAGGATAAAGGCAACGATTTGTTAAAAGAAATAGCCTATGAGCTGCCCATGCAACCCTTTGATGACTATGCGCAGATCAGGTCATCACCATTAATAAAATTCCTGGTGACCACCGGATTTACAAAACTGCAATGGAGTAAAGTTAAAATGCTGGATATTGAACAAGATTTTGCCGAGATCCACATTGTTGACCCCGAATTATCAACCCAAACTAAAAAAGACGTTTTTGCCGATATTTTAAAAAGGCATCATTTAAGTACAAGCGAAGTACTGGTAATTGGCGATGACCCCGAATCAGAGATCAGGGCTGCTACAGAACTCGGGATTGAAACATTTTTATACGATCCTGAAAACAAACATCCGGAAGCGAGCGTAACTTTTAAATCCTTTAGTTTAAAAGAAGTGCTGGACGTTCTTTACTGATTAGCTTCTTTCCAGAAGGATTTTCACTGTAACCAGCAACTGGCCGGTATGCCGCATGGTATGCTCCGCAGCATGAACGTACAGACCTATCACTGTTGATGGCAGCATCGCCCTCCCCACTCCTCTTGCTTCGGTTAGCGTAATTTCAGTTGTATTTTCCAGCTGCGTAATGGCTTTATTAACCTGCCCGTTAAATGCAGTTACCAGGTCATCAGTATAAATTAAGTTATCAACGGGCTTTCCTTCTGCTTGCAGGTAGGCCAATTGGCTTTGGCTAAGCTGCTCTTGTTTTGCATAAGTAAAAAGCCTGTCGAGCACACCTGTTAAATGCTGCAAGTGAAAACCAGGCGAGGCAAGCCCAACTGGTCTTTCCCACAGTAACTTATCCGGGAAACCATGCATTAACTGGTTAATTTCATCCCTTGCCTGAAGTAGCGCGTGTGCAACAGGCTGCAATAAAGCCGGTACATCATTTAAAGGACCGCGCAGCCATACCTCGGGTGCTGCACTCATTTTTTTATTTTTAATGAGTCGAGTTTTACTTTCAGTTCATCGTGGCTAAGGGTACGCGGCATATTATAAACTTGTTTAACCCTGTCGCGTGTATTATCGGTCCAAAGCCAGCTCGTCCACACCATAAACCATGTCCATTGTGGCTGAACTCCTAAGATTTCGGGTTTGGGCAATTCGCCGGTTTCCGTAAGCGCAATGGGTTTTCCGTTAGCCAGTTGCAGCAAGTCGTTATAATCCCTTTGTTCATAATCGAAATGATAAACATCTGCGCCTAAAACGTCCACATATTTAGCACCGGGGTAATAGTCCTTGTAATCGTAGGCTTCATCAAACGGAATATCTCTTAACCCATTTGCTCCCCAAACCCATAACAGGTTATTTAAATGGTGATAATTGGTATACCTGTCGTACATCATCTTCCACAACCTTGTGATACCGTTCTCTCCTTTTTTATTACCCCACCAAAACCAAACACCATTCATTTCGTGATACGGGCGCCATAAAACGGTAACGCCTGCATCGCGCAACTGCTTTAAATAGCCGGCTATTACATCAATCTGGGCAAGCCATTTTTTATTTAAGTCGGTACCCGGTGTAACCAGCTGGTTCCAATCCTCATCACTCATTTTAGCAATTACGTTTTTCGAAAACTCGTAGGGCGGGTTATCGGTAGGTTTTCCTTCGTGCCACATCAGGGTGATCAAATAGCCCTCCTTAGATTTATTTATCGCCTCTTCAACTATCTTCGGGCCCAGGTCCTTATCGCCCCAATTGATAAAATCAGAACCCCAGATTGCAGGATATTTTCCTGTAATAGCTTTTGCACTATCGGAAAATGTATCGGGATCGCTGTTGTAATTCTGTTGTCCGGACAGGATGTACTTACCTTTTATATCGTACAAAAGTTTCAGTGTTTTTTTCACCCCGTCTGAAGCGGATGGATTTACAGGGGAATATTTTTGTGCAAAGGCACAAGTAAAGGGTAACAATATTGTCACAAAAACAAAAGTTAAAAACCTTTTTGTTGTAATCTTATTTAGCTTCATATGGTAAATGTTCAAAAATCAGGAGACTGTAATGTTTTCAAAAGTAGCAAAATCTATTTTGATGTAATAGCAAAAGAAAAACAGGATTGCCGTATATTTACCGCGATTAACTATTATGATTAAATTTTTTGCGGCCAGGAAAGTTGCCGCTCCTCTTATATTATCTGCGCTATTTGCCTTTATCATCACTTTTCAGAGTTGCAAAAAGAAGCGTTCAGAAACAGCTAACATCCTTTATAAAATTACACATAACAAAGTATACAAGGATTTCACCCCGGAAGATTACCAGGTAGTTTTTAAACAGGTATTTAATGCCGAAAAGCAAAAGCTTACGCATGCAGGCGTAATTTCCGGCTGGTATGGCAGTAATCATTATGAGCCGGTTTTCGTGTTAAATCATTTATTTAATGGCGACCTTTCAAAAGCATATGATGATTATTTGATGCACGCTGCTGAACACGGCCTTAGCCCGGAAATTTTCCATGCAGATGAGCTCAAATCAGCTATTGAAAAACTCGATAACAAAAACCAGGTAAAAACGATAGATGAAGCATATCGCGATATAGCGACGCTGGAACTATCCGCGGCCAACTCATTGATAGACTACTCCAATGCATTACAATATGGAGTTATAAACCCAAAGTATATTTACCAACGCTATTATACAGCAACCAAAAGACCTGATTATTCAACGATGTCGGCTGTATTTCATATAGGCGATATGCACAGTTACCTGGAGGCCGTTCAGCCAAAAGACCCGCAATATATCGCTCTCCAAAAGGCGTTGAAAAACAACTACGAGGAAAATGGTTTCCCGGGTGAAGAATGCAAACGGATGATACTGGTTAACCTGGAAAGGTTGCGCTGGAGAAATAAGCCTTCTGAAGATAAATACGTAATAGTAAATATACCAGATTACATGCTGACCGTAGCTGACAGCGGAAAATCGGTATTAAAAATGAAAGTTTGTGTTGGGCAGGGCCGCAACGTTGACAACAAAAACACCCTGTTAGCCTATGATGATACCTGCAAGGTGGACAAACCAGGCGACCATGAAACGCCTTTGCTAAACAGTTTAATTTATGGCGTTGAAGTAAACCCGGTTTGGAATATCCCCCGCAGCATTGCGAATAAGGAAATAATAGTTCAGGCCGCCAAAGATAAATTTTACCTTGAAAACAACAATATTGATGTTTACAAGGACGATAAACTGGTAGATAACCCGGAAGATATTGACTGGACTAACATTACAAAGGAAAATTTACCTTATGATTTTAAACAGAAACCCGGTTCATCCAATTCATTGGGCCTGATAAAGTTTATTTTTAATAATAAAAGTAATGTTTACCTCCATGATACACCCGTAAAATCGGCATTTTACAGAAAAATGAGGGCCATAAGCCATGGATGCATCCGTTTGGGTGATCCTAAAGGGCTTGCTCAAAATTTATTTGGAGACGGCGACCAATTTAAAACAATATCTGATGATATGGGGCAGGACAACCCAGACCCAACTACTATATACCTGCCTAAAAAAACGCCTGTATATATAACTTATGTAACCTGCTGGGCTGATGAAGATGGTAAACTACAATTCAGGAATGATGTTTATGGCCTGGATATTGTATTATATGACCATTTACAAAAAATCCTGCAACCAGGTTCACATTAAACCGGGCTACAGGATTTTTTTCTATTATATATTCTTAAAATACCGGCTAAAGGCTTGCCATTATATTACCTGCAGCATCTGATGAAATATAACTGGCGGCCATTTGCTCATCAAGATAGCGCGAACTATATTTTTTGCTGTCACCATTTATAAACAATACTGTTTTGCCCTGTATGGTGTCAATCACCTGGTCGATCACATCGGTTGAAACAGCGGGGCAGCCAAAACTGCGGCCAAGCCTGCCTTTATGTTCAATAATTCCGGGGTTTACATATTCAGCACCGTGAACCACAATTTCCCTGGTGCGTGCATTTGAATTAAACCCTGCGTCCATGCCATCTAATTTTAGCGAGCGGCCATGACGCCCATAATAAATATCATCTGTTACAAAAAAACCTAAGCTGCTTTGTTTTGAGTCTATCCTGTCAGAGAAGCGGTTGGGTATATCATCTCCGCTCCGTGTGCCATGCGCAACCCAGGTATGCAATATCAGTGCCTTGTTTACTACATCAATTATCCACATCCGTTTATCGCAGCTGGATTTGGTAAAATCAACCACTGTCAGCACTGAACTTTGTTGAGGGAGCTTATCAGTTGCCTTTAAATCAAGGAAACCTGTAATTGCCTTTTTAAAAACGTTGAAAGCTAAACCTGACTCTTCCAAGCCGGCCGATTCATAAATGTTATCCACATATTTTTCGAGCAATTCGCTTGCAGAAAAGGTTTTGGCGGAATATTTTCCTGAATAGCTCTTCGCCTTAAACGCGCTGGCCGGCTTCCAGCTTATAGATGTAATTGCAATTACCAATAAAATACATAGCAAGCCAACGAAATGTTTTTTCATTTTTTATAGGGGGTTAAATCAATAGTTTTAAATAGTATTCATTTTTACGTTACTTGTAGAATTAGGGTTCCACTGTTCGCACCTAAAATTTAAATTTTAGAAATTTGAAGCTATTTATTTTTAATTAAATTTTTAATTTGAAATATAAAATATAACTTATTAAAAGTTACTTTTATTTAATATGACAAATCGTTATGTTAATAACTTTTAAAAAAGAGAATTATTATATTTAAAAGTCTAAAATTTTCAATTCATTGACTTTTACTTCTAAGAAAAATATCTCAAAGCAATTATAATCCAAAAAAAAATCCCGGTTAAAAACCGGGACGCTGTTCTGTTTTTATAAAATAACCAGGTTAGTTACTCATTTCAATAGGATTGCAGTTAATAAATGGTTGGATATTTTTGCGGGTCCGACTCATTCATCAGCGTGTAAACTGCTTCAATGATATCATCCAACGATGGCTTGCTAAAATAATCACCATCCGATCCGTATGGCGGGCGGTGCTCCCTTGAGCAAAGGGTACGGGGTTGCGCATCAAGCGAATAATAGCCCTTTTGCGCTTCAAGTACCCGTTGCAAAATATATGCCGATGCCGCACCCGGCAGGTCTTCATCAACAATAAGCAGCTTACTTGTTTTCTTTAAAGAAGTACCACAAGTATTATCTAAATCAAAAGGATACAAAGTCTGGGGGTCAATCACTTCAATATTAATACCCAATTTCTCAAGCTCTCCTGCTGCCTCCATCACTATCCTAAGGGTTGATCCGTATGAAATAACAGTGATATCGGTTCCATGCTTCAATATCTCTGCCTTACCCAGTGGCACGGTAAACTCGCCCACATTTGCAGGAAGTCTTTCCTTTAAACGATACCCGTTCAGGCATTCGATCATCAGGGCCGGTTCATCACCGCGTAGCAGCACATTGTACATGCCGGCAGCCTGCGTCATATCGCGTGGTACGCAAATATGCAGCCCGCGCATTGAATTAAGGATAAGCCCTAAAGGCGATCCTGAGTGCCAGATTCCCTCCAGGCGGTGCCCGCGTGTGCGTACTATCAACGGCGCCTTTTGCCCGCCGAAGGTGCGGTAGCTTAACGTTGCAAGGTCATCGCTCAAAACATTTATGGAATACAGCAGGTAATCGAGGTACTGAATCTCGGCAATCGGTTTTAGTCCCCTCATGGCCAACCCTATCCCCTGTCCTATAATTGTAGCTTCGCGGATGCCAGTATCGGTTATCCGTAAATCGCCGAATTTACCCTGCAAGCCGGCAAAACCCTGGTTTACATCACCAATAGCGCCCACATCCTCTCCAAAGGCAACAATGGTTTTATCACGATCAAAATTGGCTTCGAAACAAGCATTTAAAACCTCGCGGCCATCAATATGTTTTGAATCTTCATAATAACGTGCCGGAATGTGCTCCACGTTCAGCGGCGAATATTGCGACCCGCCGAAAAGCTTTGAATTGTAGCGCGCCGCATTTTTAACATTTTCTTCTTCAAGCCAGTTGACCAACTGTTGTTTTTGCAGGCTGTTTTCCTTTATGGTAAGCCGGAGTGCCTTGCGGATTGCCGCAACAACATCTCTTCGTCCCGGATCAACACATTCGCGCAACTCAGCAACAAGATCATTTAACGCTGCCTGCACCGCCGAATGTTCAGCAAGTTTATCAATTAACCGGGCTGCATCATTTAACTCAGCACGGATACCGTCACACAACTCATTCCAAACCTGGCGCTGGCAATCTCTTACGTATTTTTTGGCATTTGCTTCCAGATTGTCCATTTCGGGTTCAGTAGTAATTGCCGAAGCAATCATCCATTTCCGCATCTGTAACAAACAATCATGTTCATCTTCCCAGGCAAGCCGTTCTTTGGTTTTATACCTTTCGTGCGAGCCTGAGG
The DNA here is from genome assembly GCF_002355435.1 of Mucilaginibacter gotjawali. Taxonomy (NCBI): domain Bacteria; kingdom Pseudomonadati; phylum Bacteroidota; class Sphingobacteriia; order Sphingobacteriales; family Sphingobacteriaceae; genus Mucilaginibacter; species Mucilaginibacter gotjawali. Next base: position 2,469,918 of record NZ_AP017313.1, on the reverse strand, counting down.
TTGAATGGCCCTGGGGCTGCGTCATTTCGGTAACGTGGATCAGTACGGGCACATGGTCATTCCTGCAAATTGTTATGGCGCGTTCATAGGTTTCGCAAAGGGCAACATAATCCCAGCCGCGAACTTTAAATATTTCGTAGCCGTTGGTATCCGCTTCCCGCTGAAATCCTTTCAAAATTTCAGAGATATCTTCCTTTGTAGTTTGCAGTTTCGCCGGTACTGATATGGCAAAAGCATCATCCCAAACAGAAATAGCCATCGGAACCTGGAGGACACCTGCAGCATTAAACGCTTCGAAAAACAATCCTTCGGAGGTGGAGCCATTGCCAATTGTGCCAAAGGCTACTTCATTCCCGTTAACGGAAAACATTTTCAGATACTCCAGATCTTTATTCTGCCTGTAAAGTTTGGATGCGTAGGCTAACCCGAGCAACCTTGGCATATGACCGCCGGTAGTGGAGATATCAGCAGAACAGTTCATGGTTTCGGCCTGGTTAACCCAGCTGCCGTCGGGATTTACAAAGCGTGTGGCATAATGACAATTCATTTGTCTCCCGGCTGATGCAGGATCCTTTTCAACATCAGGGTAAGCATACAACTGGGCGAAAAACTCCAGCAGGTTGCTCATTCCTGTAGCAAACATAAATGTCTGATCGCGATAGTAACCGGCCCGCCAGTCGCCTTTTTTAAAAGCTTTAGCCATAGCCAACTGGGCAACTTCTTTGCCGTCGCCGAATATGCCAAATTTGGCCTTGCCCGTAAGTACCTCCCGGCGGCCAATTAAACTGGCCTGGCGGCTTTCAAAGCCAATACGGTAATCGTTGATAACGATCTTTTTAAAATCTTCAAAACTGAGCTCAGCATTAATAACCTTGCTGTTTGCATGTAAAGCAGTTTCGGGCATATTTAATTTTTTGATGCGGTAAAATTATACAATTCTATTTTGTAATTGGCAATTCTACATATAAAACATTCAGATTAACGAATAGTTTTCTGGTTTGCATTAAACCTTTTATATTTGTATAAATCAAATGAGTCATATGAAAAAAATATTAATGATTTGCGCAGTTGTAATCGGCTTTGCCTTTACAACTTCTGTTGCATGCGCACAAGATAGTCAAAAAGCTGAATTTAAATTCAACGAAGAAAAACACGATTTCGGAAAAGTTCCGCAGGGAACACCGGTGACTACCGTTTTTACTTACACCAATATCGGCCAGGAACCTTTGATCTTAACTGACGTTAGGCCAACATGCGGTTGTACCATAGCTGATTACACCAAAACCCCTGTAAAAAACAACGAATCAGGGTTCATCAAAATCACCTATAATGCAGCCTATGCAGCGCCATTTACCAAAACTATCGTGGTCACTTCAAACTCAAAAACACCTGTAAAAAATTTAATAATTGTGGGTGAAGTTGTTGCCAAGGCAGCTACCGCCAGCGGAAGTAAATAATACGGCTCGCCTGCCCCGGCAGGGAAAACTTTAAAAGATATTTTGAAAGACACGGTTTACTGTGTCTTTTTTTTGTTTTGTGTCATTTTTATTACAGACTTCAGGACTTTTCCAACTTTCGGACTAAAATACCTAATTTTGCCCCATGCCAAAAATTTCGCACAAAGGTCAACAAATGCCCGCTTCGCCAATACGCAAGTTAACGCCATATGCCGACAAGGCAAAGATGCATGGTAAAAAGGTTTTTCACTTAAATATCGGGCAACCGGATATTGCAACGCCTGAAGGTATGCTGAACGCGATAAAGCGTATCGACTTTAAAGTTTGGGCCTATACTGCGTCTGAAGGTACTTTATCCTACCGCAAAAAATTAGTTGAATACTACAATAAGCTGGGCTATAATATAAGCCCTGAAAATATAATTGTGACCACCGGCGGATCTGAAGCAATCACCATCGCCATGATGTCCTGCCTCGATCCGGGCGACGAGGTGATCATCCCGGAGCCATTTTATGCCAATTACAATGGTTTTGCCTGCCAGGGTGGCATCGAGGTGAAACCTATTTTGTCGCATATAGAAAACGGCTTTGCGCTGCCCCCTATCGCTGAATTTGAGAAACTGATCGGCCCAAATACAAAAGCGATCATGATCTGCAGCCCGAATAACCCAACAGGGTATCTCTATTCAAAAGAAGAGCTGGAAGCATTGAAAGATTTGGCATTAAAGCACGATCTGTACTTATATTCAGACGAAGCCTATCGTGAGTTTTGTTATGACGGGCGCAGCTTCACCTCGCCGATGCACCTTGATGGGCTTGATGAAAATGTGATCGTGCTTGACACTGTAAGCAAACGGTACAGTGCCTGTGGCGCCCGCCTTGGCTGCCTGATCACCAAAAACAAAGCGGTTATTGCGACTGCCCTCAAGTTTGCACAGGCCAGGCTTAGCCCGGGTATGGTGGAACAAATTGCAGGAGAAGCCGCAGTGGATACCCCTGATGAATATTTCGAGAAAGTAAACAAGGAATATACAAATCGCCGCAATGCTATTGTTGAAGCGCTTAATCATATGGAAGGCGTTTTTTGCCCTAACCCCGGCGGCGCCTTTTATGTGGTAGCCAAATTACCTATTGACGATGCCGATAAGTTTTGCCAGTGGATGCTGGAAAGTTTCAGCTATAACAACCAAACGGTAATGATGGCGCCGGCTACCGGTTTTTACAGCACACCGGGCGCGGGAACTGACGAAGTTAGATTGGCATATGTTTTAAATATTGATGATATCGAAAAAGCGATGATCTGCCTGGATGAAGGGTTGAAGGTATACCCGGGCAGGACGGTAAGTGCAAAGTCTTTAGCAGGTAGTCATGAGTCGGTATAATTTTTGTATCTTTGTTTTGACTTAAGACTCTTGACTCAAGACTTTAGACTTAACCAAAATGGGGTCGACCGGAATTGACAGGATGGAGATAAGTAGGTAAGCATGCAGCGCGTTGGGTGAATTAGCGCTATAATCTGAACACTCAAAACCACAAATGGCGAAAATAACTACGCCTTAGCTGCTTAATTTAGAATTACCCAGCTTTTGTCCCGCCGGTTTTCCGTTTCATCGGGCCGGCAACCGGGGCATCGAAAGATGAAACTAGCCCGCTTAAGGTGCGCGTAGCGGGCGAAACAAAGCACCTAAGGAAGACGGTACAGGTGTGCAACTGACCTTCCCCTTCCCTACAATTAAACAGCGCTAAGCATGTAGAAAGCTTACCTTATACCATGTTTGGACGAGGGTTCGAATCCCTCCGGCTCCACTTGAAGGGATTTCCGATTGGAAATCCCTTTTTTTTCGAAAGCAAGCAGGCCCTTTTTCCTCATTTTCAAGTGATTACGCGACAAAATACCCAGCATAGTAGGGGGGTTCGATAAATACCCTTCCTCATAGTACAAATTGTTATCGAACCCCAATTTTACGAACTCCTGTTTAGCGACAGTATCCGCTTTTTCAAACATAGCCCTGATATCAGTCGCCAACGAAAGGTTACGGTCAAGCAGGTTGAAAAGATGCGTTTCCTGCTTGCCAAGCCGTAATATCTCTGCATTCAAAGAGTTGATCTCCCCATTATAATTACCGCACCAGCGGTCATAAGTATCTTTCGAAATCTGATCATGGATCCACTTCACTTCTACCGCAAATAGCTTCTCCTGCAAATTATCCAGCTGCGCCTTCTTTTCCTTTAACATGCGCTGACCCTCCGCGTGGTGACGTTCAATACCTTCGACGGTTTTTTCCTACCTCGTTAGCTGTCGAGCTCATCAACTCACAAGCCCCGAGGAACTGCTCATGTGCTTTTTTTGCGCTGATACTATTATGGCCCCGGCCATTACATTTGTAATAATAATACCAGCCGCCATGACGAAAAGGAAGATCAGCAACAATATGCGCGCGCTGGGGAATCGGATTTTTGAGACCAACGGCCGGATCAGGCTGGCAGAAAGCGCCTGAAAATTTGAGGGTGGCACCCCAAAAGCCACCCCTTTTAAAAAATGTTTTGTCGACCTTTGTCCTGCATTAAACATGATGGCAGTACAAATCATTACCAAAGAAGACCTGGAGGAGTTCAGGGAGAAACTAATGCAGGATATTAAAGGCTTGTTGAGCAAACTGGAGTATATCTGAAAATTAAAATTCTTTCTCAAATGTGTGATTTATTTCTTTGCCTTCGGGGTACCTGGTGTTTGTGAGTTTATCAAATTCAATTTATCTGGCATAAGTAAGCGATAAGGTAGAATATTCCGGATGCCTTGACCAGCCTATTCCGTTCGCTCTTGAGCACCGAATCGTGTCGACTGTAAAAATAGATCAAATTAACCTTCAATAGGTTAACATGCTCAAAGTGTAACGGAATAACCAGTCTGACATTTCGGAATAAGATGGTCAATGCCTCCCTATTCTCCAATTAGTAGCGTGTTTTATTTGTCATTTGAATAAAGTGAGAAATCCTATCATTTGCCTCCTTTTTTAATATTATAGTCTCTTTTTGGAAATAGGGTTAAATGTGACGAAATTCAAGCAAAAGGTCGGTCGGATATTATTTTAAACCTCGACTACAATATTTAAATAATAGAATTGAAATTAGATGAATCAAGCCGGATAGCTTTTGACCAAATTCATTCAAAAAAATATTACGACCCTTATACCTTAGAAGGGAGGATTTCGTTTATGAATTTTACTTGTCCTGGTTTGATATGTAAACTTAAATAATGCCGCATCTCCGGCCTCAACATCCAAGCCTGTTGCTGATTTATTATTCCTAAATATTTCACTGACGATGTATTGCCGTTTTACCAGAAGTCCTAATCTTTTAAGATCAATTAAAAACTTCTTTGGTTTATCTGAATAATTGAAAACAGCCAGATAAAAATCTTTGCCAATTCTGCTTGCAAACATTTCGGTTGCGCTGGTACCTGTATTGCCTTCTATAGGTTCAAACGCCTTACCATGTTTTATTATTTTAAGTAGCTCCTGGTTTTGATATAGCGATTTTGCCACGGAAGACCAATGTCCGTTTGTAGAGAAATCATCTCCTGTCATGAATGTCCCCGTTATTATGGCTGATAATATTCTGGCCCTGTTTACACCAATTTTTTCTGTAGATAAAACCACCTGATCAGCATCCATATAATTGTATAAATAAGTTTGCCACCAGCCGTAATTCAGGCTATTCAACGTGTATTTCGTATCATTTATACTTTTGAAAGCATCACACGCAATCCTCCTCATATGGGCATACCTTCCTGTTGCCAGACTGGGCGATATAGCCGCATAAACCAGCATTTGGTTATCCATCTGATCCAACAAAAACTCCATCCCTTTACGATAAGCCTGCATACCCGTAGTTACCGTTGTGTCATAAAAATGGCTTGATTCAACGGCTGCATGCCCTAAAAAGTCAATCTTTATCATCTTAAAACCACATTCCCTGAATTTTTTTATCATATTGGCGATTCGCGCTTTTGTACCCGGGTGTGTAGGGTCAAGGGCCCGCGCCCCATCAAGATCGTGATAACCTCCGGCTACTTTTGTCCACATATCTCCAAACTTATAATCGGTTCCATCCGCAATCCGGTCGCCTCCGCCCTTGTAGCCCCAATCAGTAAATGGTGCCCAGTAGACACCCGGCTGCAAGCCCCTCTTCTTACAGTAATCGGCAAACTCTTTTAATTTTGAAAAGTCGCCCTTCATTCCACCGCTTACCATGCTGTCCCAATAGGAGTCAAGATCAATAAAAGCGGTGTTCCCGGTTCGGAAGGCGGCCAGGCTGTCCGCAAAAAAATCAACCACTTTTGTGGCCTTTTCAAACGTTAATTTGTCCTGTATCACCCCCCAGCTATTCCAGCCAACCGGTGTCGGAGCCGTCCAGTTAAAAATATAAGGTGGGTCTGCTATCCGGTTTGCTTTACCGTAATCTTCAAGTCCCTGCCTCCAATCGTCAAAACAACCTACAAATACCAGCGGCGATTTTAATGATTCGCCATTGAGCATGCCGTGTGGAATGCTATCCCTGGTAACTTCCGCGGATGAATATCCGCCCCAGGCGCTTATTGAATTAGCACTATCTTTTTGTGTGGTTGTAAGCACTCCTGTCTTCCATATGCCATGTTCAACTGAACCTACGACAAAACCCTTTCTGCTGGCGTTATTATAAACTGCACCAACTTCAGCACTTACATTTTTTAGTTTATCCTTGAATGGCCTGGCATTGTAACTTATAAAGGTATCATTGTCAAAAGGAACAAATAAGGTTCTGGCATCACCTGTAATACCAGAAAAGTCGCCGCAAAAAGGCGCCATATAATTGGTTTTCAAATTATGTCCTTTTACCATTGTTTCCGTAAGGAAATATTCCCTGTTGGCATAAGTATAAAAAACCAGGTCCATTTCAGGAAGATTAGGGTCGGTTAATTTAACCAGGTATTTCTCACCTTTGCCAAAACCATTATTTATGGTTGTTTTTGTATAAATTCTGTTTGCATAATTTTCTGACGAAATGAGCTTATCATTAACCTTAACCTGTGCATACACGTTAGAGAAAACGGGAACATCGTTTTTATAGACAGTTATCAGACCCGTTTTCAGACTGTAAACGATTAAGCCATTTTTACCAAAAGGAATGTGAAGTCTATCATTATTTTTTTGGGCGTAAGCAGGCACTACGGCAATAAAACACAGCACCGCGATAAATAAACTGCAGTATTTAAACATAAAACACGTCGATTTTAAGATTTTATTTTTAGGTAGTTTATGCCTTAATGGCCATTATTTCCTTTAGTACACCATTAATCATTATTTTTACTTTACGGGGCGATGAAGAAGTAACCCTGTAGCTTGTTATTTTACCATTTTTCCATTGCATATCAACAGTGAAGTTTCCCCGTGCTCTTAACCCCTTCACGAGCCCGTGAGATTTCCAGGCGTCAGGAATTGCCGGGAGTAAATCAATATAACCTTCATGGCTTTGAATCAGCATTTCACAAATGCCGGCTGCTCCTCCAAAGTTGCCATCAATCTGGAACGGAGGGCCTGCATCAAGCAGGTTGGCATAAATTCCGCCTCCCGAACCATAGTTAATATCAGTTCGCAGTGTTGGCTTCATTAAATCGGTGTAGAGTTTATATGCCCTGTTACCATCATGCAGCCTTGCCCAAAATAATATTTTATAGGCTATCGACCAGCCCGGGCCATCATCACCGCGCACGTCTAAAGTTTTCTTCGCGGCTTCAGCCAGAGCCGGCGTTTTATCCGGCGTGATTAATGGCGCCGGATATAAGCCATATAAATGTGCAATGTGCCGATGCTGCAGTTCTGTTTCCCTGTAATCTTCCAGCCATTCCTGGATGCGGCCGTCTTTTGATACAACACCGGCGGGAGGTAGTTCTTTCAATTTCGAACTTAATTCGTTCCTGAATGCTTCATCTTTGCCCAATATTTTTGAGGCGGTGATCAAATTATTAAATAATTCCCTGATGATTTGGTTATCAACTGTTGCCCCCATGCATATGGCTGAAGTTTTCCCATTCGGCATGTAAAATGAATTTTCCGGGGATGATGACGGTGAAGTTACCTGCCAGCCTGTTTTCGGATCTTTTACCAAAATACTGTTGTAAAACGCTGCCGAACCTTTAAGTATCGGATAGATACTCAGCAGATATTTTTTATCATTGGTAAAAGTGTAATGCTCCCAGATATTATTACATAACCACCCTGATCCTGATTTAGAGATCCCCCATGATGCCTCTTCGCCCGGCTCGGTAAAATGCCATGGATTGGTGATTACATGCGCCACCCAGCCATCGGCGTTGTAATAAGCCTTGGCCGTTTTTTCTCCGTTCTTTATCATTCCCCTTACCAGTTCAACCAGCGGCAAATTAAGCTCCGAAAGATTTGCAACTTCCAGCGGCCAGTGGTTCATCTGCACATTTATATCCAAATGGTAATCGCCGTTCCAGGGAGTTTGGATCTGGTTAGCCCATAGTCCCTGCAGGTTGGGCGGCAACAAACCCACCCGGGTACTGCAAATGCTTAAATATCGCCCATATTGAAAAAATAAAACTGCTAAACCATTGTCAGCAGATGGATCTTTATGGAAGGATACAAGCCTTTTATCGGTTGTTTCCTTTATGTTATTTGTAGTCCCGAGGCTGAGGTTAACTCTGTTGAATAATTTTTGATAATTGGTGATATGATGTTGTTTTTCTGTAGCGTAGGGGGTTTTTAATGCAGCATTTAGTATTGCAGTAGTTTTTTGTTTAAATGATTTCTCCTTGAAATCTGTACCTGCCGAAATATAAATAATGGCTTCCGTCGCTCCTTTTATTCCCAATGTATTGCTGGATGTACTGAAAGTTCCGCCTTTTAATTTTGCTTTTACCCTTGCCAGGTATTGCATCCCCTTTCCGTCAAAACCATTATCCAGTTGACCGCTCAATTCCAGTTCGTCGCCGTTAACGGTAGCTGTTCCTCTTTCCGGCCTGCTGATTGAAATATTACAATTGAGTTGCCCCGGTTTGTCTGCCGTGAGTTTTATAATACTTACATCATTGCCAAAACTTGTAAAATATTCTCGGGTAAAAGTCACCCCATTTACCTGGTAGGTGCATTTTGCAATTGCTTTATTTAAGGATAATTCGCGTTCGTAATTCTTAAAATTCACCCCGGCGCTGTCACTACCATTATATTTAAAATTTATGCTCAGGTTACCCAACACCTGGTAACATCCAAACGGCACACTGCCGCCGCCTTTTCCTTTGCAAACAAAGTCTTTATTGATCAGTTGCTGCGCTTCGTCATTCTTCCCTTCAACAAGCAGCTTGCGGATCTGTGGCAAGGCTTTATAAGCATCGTAATTATTGGCATCTTGCGGCGCGCCAGACCACAATGTGATATCATTGAGTACAATATTCTCATTAGTAACGCCTCCGTCGGGCATCATTCCAAGGCGGCCATTACCCAACGGTAAAGTCTCCTCCCAAACCTGTGCAGGTTTGTCATACCATAATTTTAATGGTTGCTGCTGCGCGAGGCATAGGTTAGTTAAAAATAATAATGTTATTAGTGATGGAAAAAATCTCCTGGTCATATTTTTTATTTATGTGATTAAAGTTTATCGATTATTCGTTAACTAAAAAGTTAACTATCCTACAGGCATTGCCTTTACTTGCCGTATTTTTTTGTGCGCTTATCCTGACCTTCAAGGTGTGATTCCCCTTTTTTAAATCACTACCAAGCAACAAATACCATGGCAAGTGAAGCATGCCGCTCCATTGTGTATACAGGTCAATACTTTTGAATTCCCGGTTATCAATAGCAAAGGATATAATTCCTGCGTCGGAACCTGAGACAATGGCTATTCCAATAGCTGTTCCCCTGAAAGGCAATGAAAGTTCAGCCCCCGGCGTGCCTGAACTTAGTACGGGGATATTTACAAAGCCTTCGCGGGTAGGCAGCCCATCCGAAGGTTGCCACCTGTCAGTAATCGTCCATCCATTTTTATATACCGCATTCTTAATATTGTAATATTCCCCGTTTTGAAAACTTGCTTTATCCAAAGGTTTGGGTAAAGATGTTTTAAGACCGGTTACATCAATATCCTGGTGATCAAAACAATCCTGAAGCAAGCTTTTAATCGTCGCAAAATAGAGTTCCTGCCCGAAAACAGCCGGATGAAGGTCCTTAAAATCGTCGGCCCAGGTAAACTCTTTATTGTTCATTTTGTCCCTTACTTCTTTAGCGAGGTTTATAAATGGAAGATTATAATAATGGGCTAACAATTCGTGATTTTTAATCTCGGCCGGTTTGACGTTGTTGTTGTAGTCATTGGTTTTATCAGGATCGGCAAAAGCCATCATCACTATATCCATTTGTGGGTTGCTTTTTTTGGCATGCCTGATGATCCCTTCCAATGCACGTGCCTGGGTAGTGCTGTCTGTGCCGTTTGCCCTGTCATTTACTGCGGCCTCCACAAACATTAGATCTGTTTTACCCGAATCCAGCACATCGCGCTGTAACCTGAAAGCATGCGGAAGACTTCCCAACGACGGTATCCCGGCGGCAATAAAATGAAACTTCACATCAGGGAAACGCTCTTCCAAATACCGGCATACCTTTTGCCGCCAGCCGGGGTTATAGGTAATAGAACCGCCAAGAAAAGTGACAGTAGCTTGTTTACGGGTCGTTACAGCTTTATAAAAGTTAGGCAGCGCGCCGGCTTTCTCATAGTAGTCACCATAGGGCAATACCTTTTTTACCGGGAAAGAATTATTTATAATGAAGTCGGCATAATAAGCAGGCCTGTCAATCGGGAAATGATGGCCCTGCAATTCCTGCGGACCGATGGTGACCGGGTAAATGCTCACCGGCCCCCCGGCGGTTATATATCGCTGCGCAAAAAGGTAAGTATTTTCAGCAGGTGGAGCCAGTTTGTCATTTAACCCGATGACATGTAATACAGGTACCCTGAAAGATGCCAGCCCTTCCAGGTTATCAACCGGGTTATCGTTATAGGCCATCGCCTGTGCCTCTGTAAAATGATATACTGCTTTCATCTGGCTCCATAAAGCTGCATCTCCTAAACCTTTTTCCTTGCCTCCAGGCCAGCTTTTAATATCGCATACAGGCGTTTCCGCATAAACACAGCTAACTTTGTCAGGATTTCTTTTTGCCCAGCCATAGGCATATAGCCCGCCCCTACTTACCGCCTCAAGTGCGACCTTTGGAGCAAACGACATTTTAGTAATTAAATAATTATAAAACTTATCCCAAACCTGTAATGATTGCGGGCTTCCGTATTGGTTGTCAACGTTTATATAGGCAATATAAAAGCCCCTGGTCAATAAAATGCTATCCATATCTGTGTGCCAGTCGGGGAATGATGCTCTCCAAACCCATGGGTTTCCCGGCAAAGCATGAGCAGGTTTTACGTAGTAAGCATTATGACCATCTATTGAAACTGCTATTTTTTCAAAACCTTTCCATAAACCGGATTGCGGCTTTTCCTGCGCCTTAACCAATAAAAAACTAAACGTAACTGATACTGCAAAAACAACCTGTTTGATTTTTGACATTTAATTAAATATTTATTCCAATAAAAATAGGCAAACCATCTCAGACGATCCATTATGGATGATGCCTGAAGTAAAAATGCCCGAAACCCAAAAGACAACCAACAAGCCATTCAAATAGAATGACTTATTGGTATCTTGATAACAAGGTTTAGTTGTAATTATTTATCAATTAATTAAGCACATTATAAAACATGGTAATTTCACTCATATTGGTATAACTGCCTTCTCCATCGGCGTTGTGTATAACCCTGATGCGTATATAACGTACCGGGATGTTGACATTATCCAGGTTAAATTTAAGTGCGGCTTGTCCGTCATCGGTTCTTTTACATTCTTTAAGCAGTTTCCACCCTTTTGAAATGGCTTCGTTGGTCCAACCCGGATCGTTTGGCTGTAGCGTGGTTGCTGCGTTGGTAATGTCAGCAATGCCCCACACTTCAAAATCATCAGGGTTATGGCAGCAATTACGCCCGGTTTCTTCTATCTGGGTTACACTATTATAAATTTTACCCATATCAAAAGTTAGGGTTTGTGGTAAGGAATGTGCGCCATCACTGTGGAAAATATTCGGAAACCCTTGCGGGCCAACGCTGCCGTCCCATAATCTGTCAATGTCCGTATCCCATTCGTACGGGTTCATGTCATTAGGAAGTTTGACTTTCGCGAATATTGATTTATCGCAAGGCGCATAACCAAATATCTGCGGAAAAACTGTGTAATTATTGACACTAAAGGTATCAATAGCGCCAACAACCGGTACATAGGCTGATCGGTAATCAAGAACTGACCCACCTTTAAAATCTGTTATAGTAACGCTGCTATCTCTGTAAAATGTTTTTTGTGTGGCCTGCCCACTTCTGTTTGTGTACCTGATGGTAGTTGAAGTATTGTGGGCAAAACTTAATGACTCACTTGCAGTGTCAAGTTTGTAAAAATTAAGTGTCACATTTCCGCTCGCATCAACGGTATAAGGATTGGATACCTTATATGGCCTGTTTACAAGACCTGATTGATAGTTTGGCCCATATACTTTTACATTATTAATAGTTTTAGGGATAGACTTATTACCGTTTGCATCAAAAGAGAATACGGTAAATGAATAGGTATACTCATTAAGATTTGGAATAATTACCTTTAAAGTGTCAGCCGGATTATGGTCTGATGATGTGTAAGTAAGCGAATCAGCCTTGTTATTCCAGTAAATAACATACTTCACTATACTGGGGTCGGGGCTCGGGTTCCATAACAATTCTGCCCGCAGATTACCTGGTTTGTAATTTGGATTATTTACGACTCCGGGATATACGAGTTCTTTCCCGTTTAAAAAATTCTTAAACTCGGTATCTCTTTTTACGCAGCTGACGAATGCCGCAATCAGCACCAGTACAGTCGATATTTTGAAAACTACTTTCATATTTCTTGATTTAAACATTAATAAATGTTATTGCGGGTTTCCATAAATAGAAAATTCCATGACGTGTGCAAAATCGCCGCCCGACCAGGTATCATGAACCAGCAGACGGAAGAAATGTACTTTAGGCGAACCAGGGGTGATATCAAAATTAACTCCTGCCTTTACAAACGTGTTATCTGCTGCATTTGTAAAGCCCGGCGTAAGGCCTGACGGCGGGTCCGGATAGTGATAATTACCCAAATTCACCCAATCACCAACGACGGTTCCGGCTGACGCCAGTTGTGGTAGCAAGGCATCCTGGGGAGCTGGCTTATCAGATCCCCAAATACTGAAATCTTTTGGATTCCCATGAGAATAAGCATATTCATCCGGCCTCTCCCACATGATAAACCGACTCAGCTGCGCCGATACCCCTAAATTAAACGTACACTGTATTGGTGCCGGCCCGCCGGGAGCAGTATGCCAGCCAGGGGAATAATCATCTGTTTTATTGTCCCACAAATAGGGAACTTCCCAACCATAAGCAGTAGGGCTGTCGGTTGGTAGTTTATAAATAGAGAACTGGCTTTTATCAAGCAGTGTTTCAAATATTGGTGTAAGATTGACTACCGTAGTGTCAGAAATATTGCCGAATTGATCGGTAACATACACGCCAAATTTTCTCGGATTTGCCGCAAAGCCCCTAACCGAATAGTTTATCGTATCTGCATTTGTGTAATGCTGATCTTGAACTTCAAGTGCCTGTGTGGAATTATCGAACGCTATCAGGATAAATCCCAAATCCTTTTTCCCGCGATCTATACCTTTAACATTAATTCCGCCAAAGTCGGGAGCTAATTGAATAGTAGGTTTTGCAAGTAAATAATAAGGAGTATCGGGGTGCACAGTTACCGTAATGGGGTCGGACTGTATGTTGGCACGGGATACTGACCATAGTGTAACCTGGTAATCCTGGCTCTTGGCAAAACCCTCTACCAGTACAGTATCGTTATAATAGCTGGATTTGGTTTGGCGAACTGTTTTGCCATTGATGTTGTATTGTGCCAAAACATATAAAAGGTTAGGCGAATTAGGCAACGTATAAGTTATATATGCCGCGCCGTTAAGGTTTTTAACTTTTATATTAGTAACCACATCCGGTTTTGTTTTGTCGTTAGAAACAGGTACATTAAATCCGTCGTTTCTTTTACAGGAACCAAATAACCCTATCATTATTACCAGAATTACCGGTAACAGCTGTTTTAAATATCTTTTTATTTTCATCATCATTGTAATTATTAAAAATTTATGAATCGGACTTCCCTGGCTACTACCAATAAGGGTTTTGAACCAGGTTATTATCAATGATCAGATCATTATCTTTAATAGGCCACAGATAGTTTTGAAGGCCGAACACTGGTATTACCACTGTACGGGGTGTATAATAATTGCCCGGGTCAGCCTGGTAAATATTCCAGCCCTGCTGTGGGGTGCTTAATACGCCCTGCATTTCTTTCCATCTGCGCAGGTCCCATCCGCTTTGGGCTTCAAAACAAAGTTCTATTCGTCTTTCCTGGTGGATGATGGCTCTGAGTCCATCTTTGGTTGAAGGCTTCGTCGGATTTTTTGAATAGGTTGCCCATGAACTAACCACGCCTCCCAATCCGGCACGTGCTCTTACCTGGTCGATGTACCCTATCGCTTCCGGAGTAGGTCCGTTAACTTCGTTTAACGCTTCGGCATATAACAGATACAAGCCAGCCAACCGCATTACGGGCAGGTGATAATCAATCGGTGCAAATCCGTCGTCATAAACGGAAAGGTAGTTGGCTAATTTTTTGGGCCAGTAGCCGGTTATATTTAATGTATTTAAATCTTTGGGACCTGCCAATGCTGAATTACCACGAGCCTCAACATGATACATATCATTTATCGTAGTCTTTCCGTTTCCAAACCAAATACCGCCATCAAAGGCGATGTTTGCATAAAACCTGGGCTCACGATTAAAGTGCTCGTTGATAGTTGTGTATCCCTTTGCAACATAAAACTGGCTGGCATTATCTCCAATCCGCAAACCGTACCTGCCTGCATAATCAAAGGTGTTATCTTCGTTAAGCGGGACGCCTTTATCAGTGTAAAAAAGCTCTGCTGTATTTAACGGTACGGCAAAGGTTGACGGATTTGAGAATATATTAATAGCTGATTTTTGGGTGAGCCTCGGTGTAGCATATCCCTGATCAGGGAAAGGCCCGTTTAATGCCCATATCAGCTCAGCATTTTGATCCCATTTTTCAGTTACCGCGTTTTGTATAGTTAAAACTTTGACCAATGAATCTGGTAACGTGCCTAAAGTTCCCGGGGCATTAAAGGTATATAGCTTTAATCCGTTTGCTGCGCAGGCGTCGATGGCAACTTTAGCAGCATCGGCTGCTTTTTGCCATTTGGTAGCATCATAGGTACTTGAAAACAGTGAGGTTCCGTCCTTGTTTTTTACGCCGGCATAATCCGGATTGCCGTTAAATAACGGGCTGGCCTGCGTTGCCAAAACTTCGGCTTTAACCGACAGCGCTATAACTGAAGTTATACGGCCCAGTTCCTGTGCCTTGTTTGTGATCACCGGCGGCAGATTTGGCGCTGCCTCATCAAGCAACTGAACAATATAACTGAATACCGAATCAACCGGTGCACGCGCAACCCTAACCTGGTCAGTACTGGCGGTTATATCAAGGTTGGTTTTAACAATTGGGATTGGTCCGTATAAGCGCAAAAGGTAATAATGGTAATAGGCTTTCAAAAACTTTACTTCAGCTATCCACCGTTGTTTTTCGGCGGCTGAAAGGTCTACCGGTTGGTTGATATTATCAAGCATAGTGTTACACCTGCGGATCGATCGCCAAAGAGATTCCCCGCCGTTTTCGCCATCCCAATAATTAAGGCCCACATTGGCGCTGGTCTGCGTTCCGCGAATCAAATCAAAACCTTCTTCCTGTATCGGATGCTGGGTTAAGTTATTAGGGTAAATAATCTCGGCCGAGGTGGTAAATCCGGCATTCGTTGTCGGGTCATACAACTGTTGTAACGTTGTATAACAGGTAAAAAGATAATTCTCCGCTTCATTACGGTTACGGAAAGCATATTCCAACGTCCCGGTATCATCAGGAATAACATTCAGGTATTTTTTACACGATACGCCTGAAAATAGCAGGAGAACCAGTAGTAAACTTTTAAATTTTCTCATGATTTTATTAATTAAAATAATCTATAAAGTTGCGTTTATGCCGATATTGAAGACCTTCTGTATGGGGTAAGCAAATCCGTTACCCCCAAGCTCGGGGTCCCATAATTTAAAGGGAGCCCAGGTATACAGGTTCAATCCGTTAAAATAGATGCGGCATTTTGTGATATTCAATTTTTGTGATATCAGCTTCGGCAAAGTATAACCAACCTCCAATGATTTCAGGCGAAGAAAACTTCCGTCGCGCATCCACCAGGTGCTATTCTGGCGGTTATTCTCTATCTGGTTGCCGGTTACGCCAAGGCGTGGGTACTCGGCGTAAAGGTTTTGATTATCTTCCGACCAATGATTATCAGCAAATGCCTGTAATAATTGTGTATTGCCAATAATATAAGGGTCGGGGCTTTGGATAAATGGACTAACTCTGTTAGGGTCAATAAAGAATGACACCCTTGCCTGCCCCTGGAAATATGCAGACAGGTCGAAATTTTTATACCCGGCAGATACTCCATACCCATAAACAATTTCAGGAATCGTTGGATACCCGATAAACGTTTCATCTGCACCATCAATCTTACCATCGCCGTTTAAATCGCGGTATTTAATGTCTCCGCCCTGCGGCGCGATGCCTCCTGTTGAAAATATTTGAGTTGGTGAATTTCTGGCCTCATTATCATCAACAAACAAACGCTCCGCAACATATCCGTACTGGCGACCAATTGGCTGCCCGGTTTCATAACGGTAGGCCTCATTATATTGCGGCTCTTCATAATTGCCATAAACACTTTCGGCGTAGGTAAAGCTGCCGCGCCCCTGTAACCAAAAATTCTTGCCGAATGAGTGTTTATAATCCATTTGTATATCAATACCTTTTGTATCTGCAGTCCCAAGGTTGGCTGCGATATTAGACTCAAGGCCCATAGTTGCCGGTATTGATGTACGTGTTTGTAAAATGTTATACCGATGGTATTTATATACCTCCGCTACTATATTCAAATCCTTTAAAGTAGTGAACTCAAGGCCCAGGTTAAGCTGGCGCGATGTTTCCCAGGTAATATCCGGGTTGGCATAATTTAAAATGGTTACGCCATTACGTGTGTATCCATTATTGGTACCAAAAGTAGCCGGGTTACCGCCATTTAGATTTACGTTAGATTGATAATAAAATCGTTGTGAACCGATATTGTCATTCCCGACAGTACCATAGCTTGCCCGCAATTTTAACCGTTGAAGCACATTGCTTAACGCGTTATCCCACCATTTTTCATTTGATATAACCCATGCTCCGCCTATTGTTGGGAAAAAGCCAAACCTGTGCTGCGCCGAGAAACGTTCCGTTCCGTTATATCCGAAGTTAAACTCAAGGAAATAGCGGCTCTTATACGAGTAGGTAGCACGGCCCGCGACAGTTAAATTACGGTAGGGTAATGAAGCTTCGAGATCAGAAACCTGGGAATAGGTTGTTTGCTGCTGGGTAGAAATTAATGACGCACTGACGCTGTGATTCCCGAATTTCTTATCATAATTCAATATACCCTGTAAAAAAGCAAATGAGTTAAGGTTATCCGTGTTTGGGTCGCGCGACAATAATAAGTATTCCCTTGCAATATTATTACCGGTAGTTTGCGGGTTTAACCAGGCAAGCGTGTATTGATTGCTGGTCTTGTCGTAACTTGCTACGTTATAGTAATAAGGCGAATAGGAAGCGGATGACTCCCAATACGAAAACCTGTTGATATGGAATAAAGCATGAAACGCGAGGCCATCTGTTACGAACCTTAAATTCTGATTAAGTTCCAATTGAGCGGACAGCCTGGACTCGGAAGAATTTTTATGTCCGCGCAACAGGGCCGCGTATGGGTTATTATCCTGTATATCATTACTGGCACTGCCTCCGGGGCCGCTGGAATTGCCGAACAAAATATGTTTGGTTAGCCGGTTGGTCGAATCAGCCGGAAAGTACGCAGGGAATAATACGGGGCTGGTGTGAACTGCAATGTTGTACAAATCAGTTTGAAATGAACCATCCGAAGTGATGGGCCCGTTATACTCATTAAACATGCCTTCCAGGCGAACAATAAGCTCCGTTGTTTTGGTAAGGTTAACATTAACATTTGAACGGATCTGGTAGTTCCTGAAATTTACATTATTGTCAACATTATTCTGTATGTTTTCTCTTAACAAACCATGATCAATACTGTATGACCCTGAAACATAATACCTCGCAAGTTCATTTCCGCCGCTAACGCTCAAATCCGCCCTTTGTGTGACGGTTGATTTTTTAAACAGCATATTCAGCCAATCAACTGCAGGATATACGTAGGGATTACTACCCGGTGCATTTGCCAGCGTAGCTATGGTATTGTCGATCTTGTTTTGTGAGAAAGGCAACTGTGCCAATGGGTCGCGGGTTGTGGTAGCCTCGTTAAAAAGGCGCATGTAGGTAATAGGGTCGGCCAGCTTTAATGTTTGAGCTGATTGCGATATGGAATTCTCATACCTGAAATTCAAAGTGGTTTTACCGATTTTACCTTCTTTGGTGGTAACCAGGATAACACCGTTAGCGCCCCTCGCCCCGTAAAGTGCAGTAGCGCTGGCATCTTTCAATATCGAGAAACTGGCAATGTCATCTACCTGTAAACGAGCCAGGTCGTCTGTTGAAAGCTCAACGTTATCAATTAATATCAGCGGCGTGTTATTGTAACCAAATGTGGTTACGCCCCTTATAAAAAAGTGTGCATTATCCTGTCCCGGCTGGCCGCTTGGCTGGTAGGCAATAACACCTGCAACTTGCCCGGCTATGGCGTTGGTAAGGTTACTTGCCGGAATTTTCAATTCAGCGGGGCTTATCGTTGTTACCGATCCGACTACAGCCTCCTTGCGCTGCTTTCTGCCATAGGCCGAGATCACTACTTCTTCCGTCTGTTTAACATCTTCCAGCAAAACAATATTAAATAGCTTATTCTCCTTGCTTACCGTAAAGGTTTGTGGAAAAAAGCCAATAAAAGAAACCCTGATCACCGCACCGTCTTTAACGTCTAAGATGAACTTGCCGTTATTATCGGTGACTGTGCCCACTTTAGGATTATCAACTACCGAAATAGTTACACCCTGCATCGTTGCACCTTTATTGTCTCTTACTGTTCCGGTAATCGTAATATCAGCTATAATTGAAGCTAAAGGGATATTTGCAGGGGTATTGGTAATTGATGCATCTTTAATAATGATGGTTTTTCCTTCAATGGTATAAGTAAGTTTGAAATCTTTTAAACAGATATTCAGGGCCTCTTCGACTGAGTTGTTTTGAAAATCTACATTTAATTTGTGCGTGTTTTCTATGCTTTTTGGCGACCAGAAAACGTTATACCCGGTTTGTTTATTAATTTCAGTTAATACCTTTTTTAAGGAGACATCATCTGCTTTGTACGTTATCTTCTGAGAAAAAACTGTTCCGCTTGCGTGCATAAAGGCAAGAAAGAGGATAAACGTGGCAATCTTCATGATACGAAGAAATTTCTTTGCGTAGCCCGAAGGCTTACAAATGTTTATAGTAAAAATTTTATACATTTGTTAAGGCTGTTTTTAAGTAAAAAATGTTATGACAATTGCATTTGGGTTTAAATAAGCCATTAGAGTAGGGGCATCGCGAGTGCTCCTGCTCTGCTTTATAAATAAACCTCTTCTCAATCTTCTAAGGTGGGGTTGCTCTGTTTCTCATCATTTAATTGGGTTTAATTTGGTTTAATTATTGATTTTTAATCAGAGGGACTGATGTGATTTTCTCCTGCTTATTTTAATAGTCGACCCTTCGATACTAAACCTGGCGTCGCCGGTTTGTTCCATAATTTTTAGTAATGTTGAAATATTGGCGAAACGGGTTGTAATTGCACCAAATGTTTCTCTTTTTAAACTTTCGTCTTCAAAAACAACATCAACATTATACCATCTTGCTACGCTCTTCATGATGTTCTCCAATTTTTCATCATCAAAATTGAAATAGCCGTTTTTCCAGGCGATTACCTCATCGGTATTTACCTCGGTAACTTTGATGCCATTTGCGATAGTGGCCTGCTGCCCCGGAATCAAGACGGCAGTTTTACCTTCAGTTGTTATGCGAACTTTGCCCTGCAACAAGCTGGTTTTTATGTTTGATTCATCCCCGTAAGCGTTTACGTTAAAGTGTGTTCCGATATCCTCCACAACCTGTTTGTCGCTTACTACCCTGAATGGAAGCATCGCCTTATGCACAACTTCAAAATATGCTTCTCCTTTTAACTCAACACGGCGTTCCTTCGCAGCATTAAAGTTTACCGGGAATTTAATAGATGAGAGTGCGTTGAGCCACACTTTTGAGCCATCAGGCAAAGTCACCTGGAATTGTCCTCCCTTTGGTGTTTCAATCGTATTAAACGCGATTGGTTGATTTAAGCCCGGCGTGGCAGGTATGGCATTGGTGCTTCCGGATACTTTTATGGTATAGATCAACTCGCCATTAGCTGATTTAGTGATCTGAATACCACTCTGACTTGCAATTTTTCCCTTCCCGGCATCGGTTAATGATATTTTTGAACCGTCAGCAAGCGTTAATATGGCCTTATTGCCACCGGGGGCAATATCATTTTTCTGTATTGAAGCAATGCTGGTTTTGTCTGCGCCACCAGAAAATTTTGAAACAAATAACCATGATGCGCCGCCGATTAACAGGACAGCCGCGGCGGCTAACCACTTCTTGTAGTGGGTACTTCCGGCAGTTGCATTTATTTCACGATGAAGGCGAGACAGCATAAAATCGCCTGCGGCGTCCTCACTTTCAGGAAATTCAGCATCCTGGTATGCCGTCAGGCGATACCATTTTAACAATTCCTCTTTTTCAGCTTCAGATGCAGTATTATCCCGATACTTCTGAATTAAGATGTAAATACGTTCCTGGTCCAATTGGTGTTGGTTTATACAGGTGAGTACCACAGGAAAGGCTTAACCCTACATGGTTGTTAGAATATTTTTTAAATATTTGTTAAAATTCATAGTTGATCATACACGTCTGTAGTCTTATTGCTGTGCGATTCTTATGCCTGGGCCGGGATGTATTGCTCTCCCCAACTATAAAGGTCTTCCAATACTGGTAATAAGGTTTGCCCTTTCTCGGTCAATGAATATTCCACCCGTGGCGGCATTTCTGCATATATCTTACGGTTCACCAGTTCGTCCCGCTCCAGTTCTTTTAACTGGGCGCTGAGCATTTTCGTGGTGATAAATGGCATTTTCTTTTGCAATAAACCAAACCGGTGATGACCCTGATGGATAAAGTACAATAGAGCGATCTTCCAGCGCCCACCCAATACCCGCATCACATTGTGCATGGGGCAAATAGCAGCCAGCGCTTCTTCGTTAGAAAAGTTAGTTGACGTTGTTTTTCTCATTACTTTCTTTTTAGATACTATAGTACAAATAAGTATATACTGGTTATTATGAAATCAAATATAGAAATTTGGCCTCAACAAAAAGAAAAAAAATCATGAAAAAGACAATTGTTGTATTAGGTGCTACCGGCAAAGTTGGCGGTAAGATCGCAGACCTCCTTATTAAGGAAGGACACTATGTTAAATTAATTGCCAGGTCGGAAGACCTCGAAAAAAGGTTCGGCGGGACCAGGGCGGAACTACTTGCGGGTGATATCACCGATGTTGATCTATTGACTGCTGCATTTCAAGGTGCCCACAGCGCCTTTATATTACTGCCACCCAATTTTACTGCGGTCAACTACAGGGAGTTCCAAAGGGAAGTTGGCGACGCTACTATTGAGGCGATCAAAAGATCAGGTATTCAATATGTAGTGAATCTGAGCAGCACGGGTGCGCAATTGCATGAAGGCAACGGCATTATTGCCGGCCTTGCCGAACAGGAAGTGAAGCTGAATCAATTGAAGGACGTCAATGTCATGCACCTACGTTCGGCTTATTTCCTTGATAATGCATTGCTCAATATCAACCTGATCAAAAAAATGGGAATCAATGGTACCACGGCAGATACAGATCACCAGATACCTATGGTAGCAACCAGCGATGTCGCTGTTGTTGCCGCGAAGGAACTGGCCAACCTGGATTTTGAGGGCAAAGTGGTAAGGCCCATTCTCGGTGACAGGAACTATTCTTTTAACGAGATCACCGGCATCATTGGCAGATCGATCGGGAAGCTGGATTTGCAGCTGGTACAATTTCCGGTTGAACAAGCCAAGGCGGGAATGATCAGCCAGGGCATCTCCGAAAACGTGGCCGAAGATATTGTTAACATGGAGACATCCCTGAAAAACGGCATCATGAACTACCAGCGGCGAACTGCTTGGAATTCATCACCGACGAGTGCAGAGTTATTCGCCGAGAATGTGTTCGCTCCGGCATACCGCGCTGCTTAATAAAGTATATTTTTTAAAACGAACGATCATGAAACGCATAAAATCATTAAAGCTAATCAATTCATTTTTATTTCAGTACTTACATTAAACACTATTAATGGCAACCCGCCCGCTCACCTCGCTGCAACAAAATCGTCCGTGCTGCAGGCTGCCGCAGAATTAAGAAACGCATTAAAATAAGCATTTATGTATATGGAAAAGAAACTAATTAACCAAAATGCTGAACCGTTTTTCAGCATTATTATGGAAGGCCTTCAAGGGGAGGTGGATGGTCCGCATTTTTGGGACGCGGTTGCCGAAGATGCCGTATTTGAGTTCCGGTACAATTTCCCGGGCTTTACCAACAAGATAGAGGGCCGCGGGGCCTATATGGACTGGTTCAGCGGATATAGTAATGTCCTGCATTCGGCGGATCATTTGGGCGTGTACAAAGTGCAGCGGCCGGAAAATGTTATCATATTGGAGTACGAAGTCCATGGCATTGTACCTTCCACCGGAAAGTTCTATGACAACCGCTTTTGCTCTATTATTACCATTCATGACCGGAAAATTGTTCATTGGCGCGATTACATGGATTCCCTGGCAGTGATGCTTTCTTCGACTAAGGATTGATCTTAAACTCAATATCCTATCTGTAAGCAGGATTTCAATGAAGTTCTGCTTTTTTATTTAAAAACGGACTGGACACCCAAGATTATCGTCATCAAAAAGTTTATGATTACTTATAAATAAAGTGTATGATAAACTGTGAATAATGACAATATTGGGGTAAACGAACACGGAAATATGCCCGTTAAAGAAGAAAATAAACTATTTGAAGAATTATCAGTATCATCCAGCCATAGTTTTTAAGCTCGGAGCGGATAATTTTCAAGGCCCTTGTGAGGTTGGCCTCTACGCCTTTTTCTGTAATGTTTATCTTGCTGGCAATCTCATTGTTTTTCATTCCCATTTCGCGGCTATAACGGAAAACCAACCGGCATTTCTCCGGCATTTCCTCTACTATGCCGTTAATATATTCCTGGAGGAAAAGGGCATCAAGTTTCTCTTCATCGCTGGTTAACTCATTAAATTCGTAATTCTGCCGTGCAAGCTCCGCCCGGCGATTTTCGCGCTGGTAGTATTTAAAAATGCTGAATTTAACCGACGTGACTAAAAAAGCTGCAAGATTTAATACTTCTACCTGATGACGCCGTTCCCACAAGGAAATAAAAATCTCATGAACAATATCCTTTGATGCGTCTTTATCATTGCTATGGTTCCATGCTATTAAAAGCATCTTCTTCCAGTACCTCTTATAAATTTCGGTAAAAGCTGCCTGATCATCCTCCTTTAGCAAAGATGCAAGTTCATCGTCGGTATATAAGTTGTAATTCAACATATATACCTATACCGAATCATTTAAAGGAAAAGAATCCATTGAAAAAGATAAGATTAATACCGGGAAAGGAAATATATTATTTTCAACAGAAAACACCCCGAACTTAAAAAGTGCCCACTTGGGTAATTTTTTTTTCATAAGCTCAAAATTAAATTAGGTCCGTCTGAAATGAATCTTTATTCAGATATAATTTACAAGGATACAAATTGTTAGAGAATTGTTGCAATTTATAAACAAGGTTTGTTATAAACAATCCTTGTTTATTTCTCTTATTTGCGAATTGCTGAGACGATTAAAGAGGTTTCACAACGGCGGGAAAAGGCAAGCTTTGAGCCTGGTTCACTGATTTTAAGCAGTACTTAGTTAGATCCGGCCTTTAATTGGATATTTTTAGAAATATTCGTTGAACTTTTTTCAAGACTGGTTACTTAGTGGATATAAAATGCTGGGTATTATAAGTAAACATTTGTGTAATCCTTAAATCATAAAGATCAATCTTACTCAAGGGCATGAAGGGTAATAACAACACTGGTATGATCGGTGTCAACTTCTGGATTAAAGCCAACTTTCATCAAAAAATCGGCTGAATAGACACTTTGCAAACTGACACCGCACGATTTTCCGGGATAAAGATTAACCTCTGTTAACTTGTATCGCTTTAGAGGGTCGAGTCCTTTGAGCCGACTTTTTATGGCTTACTCAGAGCAGGAAAGGAAGGCCGCTGGATATCACAGGCCCCCGTTTGGTTACCTTAACCGGCATGATGAAACCGGTTAGAAATATATCGCATTAAATTCCCCACAGGCCACAATTATGGAATGGGCTTTTTAGGAACTGGCTAAAGGATTATATTCTTCCTCGGAAGTATTTTACAAGGCTGCCAAAATGGGTCTGAAAAGTAAGCGAAATAATTTCCTTTGCGCAATACGTAATCCTGTTTATTGCGGTAAAATATTGATCGTAAAATAAAAGGATGAAGATGTCCGTACGGTGAAAGGTTTACCCGAACCGTTGATTTCAGAGTCTTTGTTTTACGATGTTCAGGACGTTTTAAACGGCAACGAGAAAGAAGTTAAGACAAAGGTTCTATCGCCGGATATGTTGCCTTTAAGGGGCTTTATACGCTGTTCTAAATACAGTCGTACGCTATGCGGCCTGCTTCAAAAGACCGGAAAGGGTATTACTATTATTACCATTGTTCATCTGCCAGTGGCTGTAGGTATACAGCCGAAGAGGTTAACAAAGTATTTGAAGATCAGTTAAAACAGTTTATCATTAGCCCCCGAACATGCGGAGCTGTTTACAAGGGTTATAACTGACACTTACAATAATCAGAACAGCCAAATGGATAGCCGCGCTGAGTTATTAAAAGAGATCAACAAGCTTAATGAAAAATTGTCAAGGGCACGGGAGTTATTTCTCAATGGCGATATTGATGCGAGTGACTACAAAACCATCAAGTCTGAAAACGAGCATAAATTAGAAGTTTTGGAAGTAAAGCTTGCTGAAACGATCAATGCGAAAAGGCAGAAAGAAGATATTGTTCCAATTGTGGTTAAAGCAATCGAACGATTGACCCGACTTGATGTAATCTACTCACAATCAATAATTTAGAATAAAATAGAAATAATTGATTCGATGTACCCCAAAAAAATCACTTTTGAAGAATTGCACCATCGAACCGCTTTTGTGTCTGAATTATACTCTTTTATTTATATGATGAACAATGAGTTACGTGATAAAAAAACAAGGGCACGCGACCGTTTTAAGTGCTTGCCCACTCTGGCTCTCCAGAACTGGCTCGAACCCGTTAGATAATTACGGACGAAACTCTCATACTTTTAGCCAAGCGGTTCGAGTTTAGTCCGATTGGGGTTCGCCTTGAATCCAAGAAGGATCGGACTTCAACCATATGGCACAGTGCTTCCCAATATCAGTATTTTTCATTTTTACGAATCTCGATTTCTTCAAACAACTTAAATAACCTGAGTTCGGAATAAGGGAAGAAGATTTTTTCTTATACAAATCACGTTAAATGAACAAATCCTAATGCCGGTTATCTTGCTGAAACAGTTGCGTTGTTACGAAGTTTGTCAAGGGCGGCGTTCCTAATCTGGCGGATTCGTTCGGCGCACATCCCAATGTTCTTTGAAATATCTATGGGTGACATGGCGAATCCGCCTTTCATACCGTAGGTCATTTCAATAATTTCCCGTTCTCTAGACGTTAGTCCACAAAGCAAACGGTCAATTTCATATTGAACAGATTCCGCTACAAGCACGTGATCTGCTGCATCTGTTTCGAGGGGTAGCTTATCCAAAAGCGAATATTCATCTTCCTCGCAAAAAGTGGCGTCAATTGAGCTCGTCCAGGGCGCATAATACAGCGCATCCCTGACTTTGTCGGCTTTCACACCGAGGTAGCCGGCGATTTGTTCAATGGTAGGTTCCCTTAGTGTTTCCTGTTCGATCCTCGATATCGCTTTGTTAACTTTTGTAATATCCCCAACTTTATTCAACGGCAAGCGGATCATACGCGCATTTTCAGCAATAGCAAATACAATACTTTGCCTGATCCACCAGACGGCGAAAGAAATAAATTTGAACCCTCTGGTTTCGTCAAAACGATGGGCAGCTTTTATCAGGCCGAGATTACCTTCATTGATCAGGTCGCTAAGAGGCAATCCCTGATATTGGTATTTTTTAGCAACAGAAACCACGAAACGAAGGTTGCTTTTAACCAGCTTTTCCAGCGCCGCCGTGTCACCATTCCGTATTTTTTGTGCCAGTACAACCTCTTCCTGTGCTGTTATTAATTCTTCCTTGCTAATCTCAGTAAAATAAAATTCAACAGATTTATTTTCCCGGTTGGTAATTGCCTGCGTAATTTGAAGGTTTCTCATCATTAATAAAATATTTAACAGATCTGGTGAAACCCGCTAGCCGAGTCGTCCCTGCCTGCGTTCAGTAAAAATAAATGGAGGATCACTTTGCTCGGTTCTTCTGAAGAACATTCACTGTCCGGCAGTTCAGCCGACAAAATCCGGGAAGTTTACCGGCGCAGCAATAACCGTCGACTGGACCGTCTTTTTTATCCTTCTTAATTGTTCCAGCATATCTTTTGCCATCCCTGCCATGTCATATTGCGGTTCCCAACCCCAGTCTTTTCTCGCCTGGTCATCCCTGATACTTGCCGGCCAGCTGTTTGCAATGGCGTTCCTGTAATCGGGTTCATAGCTGATCTTGAATTCAGGAATATGCTTTTTTATCGCTGCGGCCAGGTCACACGGTGCGAAACTCATTCCGGCAATATTGTACGAGGTCCTGATCGTAAGTTGCTCAGCCGGTGTTGCCATCAATTGCAGGGTTGCCCTTATCGCATCGGGCATATACAGCATTGGAAGGCAGTTATCTTCTGTCAAAAAACAAGTATAACGCTGCTTTTCAAGCGCTTTATGGAATATATCCACAGCGTAGTCCGTTGTCCCGCCACCCGGTGGAGCAGTATAGGAGATCAGGCCCGGAAAGCGAATGCTCCGGACATCGACGCCATGCTTCTCAAAATAATAATTGCACCAGTATTCTCCCGCGCGTTTGCTGATACCATAAACCGTGTTGGGTTCAATTCGTGTGTGTTGGGGGCAATGGTATTTTGGCGCCCCGGGGCCGAATACGGCGATACTGCTTGGCCAAAACACCTTATCAAGCTTTTGTTCCCTGGCGATTTTTAAGACGGACAGTAAGCTTTGTACATTCAATTTCCAGGCGCCGTCTGCGTTCTGTTCACCGTTTGCAGATAGCATTGCCGCAAGCAGGTAAATTTGTGTTACACTGTTTTCTTTCACGGCGGTTTCGAGTGCCTGATGTTCTAAAACATCAAGTACCATATCTGCCTCCGTAGCCTTGTCAGCTGCTATGACTTTATCATTTCCATGTTGGTATCTAAGAGCGGCAACCAACTCGGTGCCAATCTGTCCGCAGGCGCCGATGACCAGTATTTTGTCTTTTTTCATATTTTTTCAATGTTATGTATCAACAAACCATAAGGGATTTTTGGCACGATCCAGGTGGATTTTGGCGGCAACACCCGACCTGCATCAGCTGCCCTGACCAGTTCGGCAACCGATAATGGGCAAAGCGTGAAAGCAATTGCCCCGGGGTGCGCCTGGAAGATTGCACCAATTTCCTCCAGCGCTTTTTCACCACCGGCGCATTTCAAACGGCTGTCTGTTTTCGGGTCACTGATACCAAAAAATGGAGCCAGCACACGCTCCTGCAATATTGCTGCGTCAGCAAAAGCCGAATGATCTCTGGCCTTCAGATGATACCACTCGCCGTTTATGCACATCCCGAAATTGCCGGGATGGCGGGGGCGCACCGGCAGATTCCCCGTTACTTCCTGCAGGTAAAAATCGTTTCTTAAAAAACCGAAAAGCTCTACAATACTCACAGCCCTGTCGGGGATCACAATGCGATCGTAAGGTTCAATCCTCAGCTGGTCATAGCCCATATACAGCGACGAGATATGTTTAAATGGCGATAAAGCAGCCGCTTCCAGCCGGTGATGTCCATCAGCAAGATATACGGTTGGGATTTTCGAGAAGGCGTCTGCCAGTGCTTGTTGCATCCCCGTCTCTTCAATCTTCCACAGACGGTGAAGACCATGCTGGTTACCCAGGCTGGATTTTGGCTGTTCAGCTTTTACCTGCTCTATCATCGCATTGACATGCTGAACAGCCGGATAAGCCAACAAAATCGGGCTCCCCTCCAGGCCCGTATGCTCCCTGTAGTTCCTGATCCGGCGCACGCTATCGGCAAATGTCAGTTCATGCAGGCGGATGTTCTGCACAGCATCTGTTGTCAGGGCAGTCAGCGCCCAGATACCGGTTTGCAGGTAACCCCTGTGGACCACTTCGTAGACATAGTATCCCGCCGTTTTTTCCTCCCATAGCTGGCCACCTGCCAGCAATAGCCTTAGGTTCTCCCGGATATCCTGGTAGGCCTGCTCCTGCCCTTCCGGGGTCTCCGGCCTCAATCTTGCATTTTCTTCCAGAAGGGTCTTTAATGGTAGTACCCTGTGTCCCGACACAGACTCTGCCTGAGGCTTTGTAAATACCAACTGGTCCACAAAAAATGGATTGGGACGGATCGGTTTAAAGGGTTTAATTATCGCCATAGATAAAGTTTTATTAAACCAGGATTGCCGGCCGATGGTATTTTTCCGCATAAACTTTCATACAATTCACCAGTTCCCTCACGCTTTCATAAGGCAGTGCGTTATAGAGCGATGCGCGAAAACCGCCTACTGTACGATACCCCTTTATACCAACCATACCATTTTGTTCGGCGAAAGCAAGGAAATCCGCTTCCCTGCCGGGATCGTGCATCCGGAAGGTGACATTCATCAGCGAACGGTCATAGCGTTCGGCTGCTCCGTAAAACAGCGGATTGAGGTCAATTTCATCGTAAAGCAATTGTGCTTTAGCTCTGTTTTCCAGCGATATCGTTTTTAACCCGCCCTTGTTTTTCAACCATTGCAAATTGAGCATCGCTGCATAAATGGCAAACACCGGCGGTGTATTATACATCGAACCGTTATCCCGGTAAACACGATAATCCAGCATAGAAGGCAGTGGATGTTTTACGGAGTCAAGGAGATCGTTTTTTGCTATAACCAGTGTCATTCCCGCAGGTCCGGTGTTTTTCTGGGCACCCGCATAAATCAAATCGAACTGGCTGATATCAATCGGCCTGCTGAAAATATCCGACGACATATCACAGATTACCGGTACTTCTGTTTCAGGGAACCTGAACATTTCCGTTCCCTCAATCGTATTGTTGCTCGTACAATGAAAATAGGCCGCATCAGCAGAAATACTGTATTCTTTTGGAATATGGGTATAACCGGCTCCCCTTGAAGATGCCGCCACGTTAACAGGGCCAAAGAACAGCGCTTCTTTGATTGCTTTCTGCCCAAAATATCCTGCATCCAGGTAAACAGCATCTTTGCCGCTGTTGTGTAAAAAATTAAACGCAACCATGCAAAACTGCAGGCTCGCGCCCCCCTGTAAAAAAAGGATACTATAATTATGCGGAACCTGCAACAAGTCCCGCACAAGCTTTTCCGTTTCCTTTACCACTTCCTCAAATGCCGCCGACCGATGGGAAATCTCAAGGATAGACAGCCCCGTAGGCCTCCAGTTTTTTACGGCCTCAGCGGCATTGTCCAATACCTCCTCCGGCAGGATACAGGGGCCCGCTCCAAAATTGTGTTTATGCAAATTCTTCATCTCTAAAATTTGTAATTCTACCTACTGTAAAGGTTCAATGTTTTAGAATAATTGCCTATACCGCATCATATATTTAGTGTTTTCGCCTAAAAAAAATCAAAATATCAGGTGAAATACCCATTTTACCTGATATTACATGGCAATCGCAGGTAAATAACCAATTTCGATACACTATCAAGATCGGTTTTTGTGTTATTTTTTTCAGCAAAATCCTTTTCTTCTTTCATATTTTGTGCATTTTATATGTAAATTCGTGCTACCATTTAAAATCATAATAAATTGTATTAAATACACTAAGATATTGAAATCCCTCAAAATATCGGATCAGCCTGTAATTGAGAAACAAGCTGACTCCTCCCTATGCAAAAGGTCAACTTTTAAGACTGCGGAGAGAC
Organism: Mucilaginibacter gotjawali; assembly: GCF_002355435.1. Taxonomy (NCBI): domain Bacteria; kingdom Pseudomonadati; phylum Bacteroidota; class Sphingobacteriia; order Sphingobacteriales; family Sphingobacteriaceae; genus Mucilaginibacter; species Mucilaginibacter gotjawali. Next base: position 2,439,741 of record NZ_AP017313.1, on the reverse strand, counting down.
CCCGGTATCACGGCCAGCAAAGTCAACCGGGAAGTGAATCGTGCTGCCAGGGGCTATCTTTCTACTACTTTAATTTTCTATGAAAAAGAAACTTGACAAATTTGATATCGGCATCCTCAATGCCTTGCAAAATGATTGCCGTACATCCTGCAGAAAAATAGGCACGCAAATAGGTCTGTCCGAAACGCCTGTACAACTGCGTATACAGCATATGGTTGAAGATGGTTACATCAAACGGTTTACAGCTATCCTCGATGCAAAAAAAGTTGGATACGGCCTCATCGGCTATGTGCAGGCCAAGCTTGGAGAGCACACGGAGGAATGTTTAACTAGTTTCATGTCCGAGGCAATTAAACTTGGCGAAGTAAAAGAATGCTACCACATGTCAGGCGCCTATGACTTCCTGTTGCGCGTTGCCATTAATGACATGGCTGAATACAGCAGCATATTAATGAAAAAACTTGCCAGGCTGCCTGGCAAACCCCATTTTGAAACCTTTTTTGTCATGTCGGAAGGAAAATGCGAAACCAGATTTGATGTCAGGTAAATTACCTGCATCATTTATTCATTAGCAGGGTCATTATTTAGTCTTCTTTGCTGAATGGCATCATATTCCTTTACATAGTCCGGGTGTTCGGTTCCCATCAGCCTGTCCCATAACCTGAAATACAAGCCGTAGTTTCCTTTGAACTTACTGTGGTGCATGTTATGGTATACGGATGTATTCACAATTTCAAAAACAAAAGTATTCCTTAACCATAGCGGGGCAATCTCGTAACCCAAATGTCCATAAACATTGATCACGAAAGCTGTGATGACAAATATCGTGACACTGACAAGGTGCATTGGTACGACCACCACTATGAGCAGAAAAACAGCTCCTTCGGTACAAGCTTCAATAAAGTGGAACGAATAAGATGTCCATGGTGATGGATTAGTGGACTTGTGGTGCAGCAAATGGGCAAAGCGAAACAACCTGCGGTGATGGAGCAGCCTGTGCATCCAGTAAAAATAAGTATCATGTATCAGGAGTGCCAGCACTGGCCCCGCCAGCAACCACCATAACGGATAGTCTGTAATACCGTCGTAAAAAAGGGTGAATTTCTTCAGCGGTGTATAGACAACAAGATAAAGAATTGCTGTAAAAACAATTGTTGTTTGCATCGAATGCAGTATCTCCCTGGCAAAATCCCCCCGGGAAGCATGCCTGTACTGGATCTTCGCCGCGTGTTTTCTTTTAGTGATTAAATGGTAATATACGATGAAAGGGATCCCGGCTAAGATAAAATACCTGAGCGTTGAGATTCCTAAAATGCGGAAAAATATTTCGGATGATTGCTGCATATGATCTTTGATTTGTTTAACGGTACAAAATTAAACTACTGCCCGACCCCAAAAATTAACAATGGTTAATTAACGCTTATGTTGCAACGCAATTCTTTTACGAATGCGGCTGAGCGAACCCGGAGCAATTCCTAACAGGGTGGCCAGGTATTTATCTGGTACCCGGTTGTTGATATCCGGCTTTTCGTGAACCAGCTTTAAATACCGCTCTTCGGGCGATAGCAAAACAAAGCCTTCTAACCTGTCCATGGCGTCGCCCAGCATATGCAGCAGAAATGTATGGCTGGCAGCCGATAGCTCAGGGCTTTGACCGATAATGTGTTTTGCCTTATGGTAATCCACTTCCACCAGCGTGGTAGCCTCCAGCGCCTGGTAAATAAAACGCGATGGTTTTGCCAGAATAACACTGTCGAATGAGGCCACAAACTGGTTTTCCCAGCGTAACATCAGCGTCACCTCATCGCCGTTTTCCTTCAGGCTATAGGTCCGGATAAGACCGGTTTTGATATAAGCCAGTTTTTGTGATGTGGAACCTGGTTGAATATAAATCTCGCCTGCTTTAAGTTCTTTGGTATGGGCCAGCCTGGCCAGGTCCATCATATCTTTAAGGTCAAGCCACCTAAAAACAGACAAATAGAAATTGATATCCGCTGCATTGAGCATATAGGCGTTCTTAAGTTATTTTGTTTCCCGGATAAAAGGTTTGGTGCTATGCTTTGCCTTTAAAGAATTCACTAAAATTATAAACCAGGCTGAGCAATAGCAACCGCTGAGGGATGTTGGTCCTGGAAATCAGGATATAATTAGAGCCGATAGCTTCATTGATCGCCGCCTTGGCATTAAGCAGGTTAAGGCCTGATAAGCGCAGTTGTCCGGCACCGCCCCTGAATATTCCTTTCGAAATAAATGCAGTCAGCAGGTTATTTTGTTGATCAGGCAAGCCTTTGGTGTGGTCAAATTGCCTGCTTAATTTCAAACCGGTCATTATCGTCCACGGCAATGTACCATTAATGTCAAGGCCGTAATTTTGCTGTAAAGTTTTACTGGCAGCCACATTTGGCAGTGAATAATGATTGCCAGTGTAGTTCAAAGAGGCCTCGCTTTCGATAAACAGCCATTTCCCGGCGTGGTAGTTTATTTTAAACTCTCCGTTGACGCCAGTCTGCTGCGTAGTGTTCGCATCGCCATTCAAAATACTCTTGTCATGCCCGTATAATAGGTTAGCCTTAATACTCGCGGTGCCATTATCCGGGCTAAGTAGCGGAAAACCATAGCTTGCTCCGGCATTGATGTGATAAACCCCATTGATGTTAACAAAGGTAACCTGCCGGATGCCTCCGGGCAAGGTAGTAGTAGATGCGGTGATGGCGTGTTGGGTCAGGTCGGCGTTCCAGTCAAATTGAAAATTTGTGGCATTGCCCGCGTTTACAAATAAATATTCGCCATTGACATTATGATCGAAAGACTGACCGAGAGCCGGGTTGCCTATATTAACTAAATAGGGATTGCTTAAATCAGGAAGCGGCTTCAACTGTTGAATGGTTGGCGAATTACTTTGGCCCGAATACGTTATTCTTAACATTCTGCCTTTATTCTGGTACGCGAAAGTTGCCTGAGGGTTCCAATTCATATAAGTACGGTTCAAGGACACCCCGGTAGCCAGGTTGTCATCCTGCTGACTGGCCTCCAAGGCTGCTAAGCTGACAGTATAGTTTAATACTGAGCCAGACTTTGAAGAACCGCCCCCCAATCCCACCACTAACTGCTGCCGGCTTGTCTTATTCATAAAATTATTCGTGGTTAATGTATCCGGTATATCATAAAGACCATTTTGAGGATTATAGCCATAAGCCCGCTGATTGGACATATTGACGTCATCGTTCCAGTTATAGTTAATATTGAAACCAGTGGTCTTGCTCAAAGGTTTCGAGTATTGTATTAAGGCATTATAATTTTCATTGCGGACGGGGTCAAATTGCTTTTGGTCGGTCACTTCCGTCATAGCCGGGTTAAACGTATAAATCAGGTTATCAATATGGGTTTGCTGGTTATTTACACCTGATGATTGGTTAAAAGACAGGGTAAGCGACCCGCCCGTCTTCGAAAATTGATGTATTATCATCAATGAATTATTAACACTATACCCATTATAAACACTGCTATTGCCGTTATTACCGCGGCTTGCCGTATAGGCAGTATCCGCTTTTTGCGTTGTGACCCCGGAGGAATTCTGGCTATTTTGCGAACTCCTGGTGGGTAAGTAGTAAAAATTATAAACGATGTAATTATGCTCATTGGGTTTATAGGTAAGGTTCATCCCGATATTGAGCATGGCCCGGTTACTTTTCGTTTGATTAATCTGCTGTTGCAACTGCGAAGAATCTGTTAAGAAATTCTGCTGATCTGAGCTATTCAACTGGTTGATTTGATCATCAGAATACATACCAGTTAATTGCAGGGTAAGCTTTTTATTAAAGTCATCTCTGAAATTAAAGTTAAGATCTGCCGACTGTTGTTTGCCAGCAATGCCACCCCTTAAATTATTTTCAGTTCCGTTAAACTGGTTATTGATATTATTAGCTGATGCTCCCAGAAAAAGCAACCTGGACGGGCTTATGCCGTTAATGTCACCACCGGCGGCATAGCCGCCATCATTCCCGGCGCCGCCATAAACTTTACCTGCGAATCCGTTCTTTTTGTCGTCTTTCAGTTCCAGGTTGATCGTTTTTGTATGGTTAAGATCTTTTACCCCGGTTAACCTGGCTATATCACTCTGGCTATCAAACACCTGGACGTGGGCTATAATATCCGCCGGCAACGACTGCGTCCCTTTGCGCAGGTCGTCAATATAAAACGCCCTGCCGCCAATCATAATCTTTTCTACCCGCTGCCCATTAACTGTAACATTCCCGTCATTATCCACTTCAACACCGGGCAATATTTTAAGCAGATCTTCAACCGTGGCGTAAGGCTTCGTCGGGAATGCCAGTGCATTGTAGTTTACAGTATCCCCGTTTATCCGCATTGGCGTTATAGGCGCTTTGATCTTTACCTCGCCTAATTGTTTACTTTCACTTTGCAGGCAAATAAAAACCTGGGTATCCCTTTTAATGACAACACTTTGGGTATCGCTTTTGAAACCTAAATACGACGTGATTACCTGGTATTTTCCAGGCCGAAGGCCATTAAATGCGAAACGACCGGTGTCATTGCTTACAGTATTAAGCAGGCGCCGCCCATTTTGGTCCAGCTGAAGGCTTGCTTTCGGTAAAGTTTTTTTTGTTTCTGACCCTGTTATTAAGCCCTTAAGCGTTATAGCAGACTGGGCAATCGCAGCGTTTGAAACTTCTATAAGTAATATCATAATAAACAAGTATTTCATATCGGGGAGATGGCTGACTTCCCAGCCCGCCTTTGTTATATAATTGTTATTAAATTGTCAATACGTCTCATTACGGAACTTTACCAATTTATTTAGGCAATATATTTTCTGGCAATGACGATCCGCCGCAGTTCGTTGGTCACTGCTTATGTCTATATACCTTTTTCATATCCCACAATAACCGTTCACGGTGGTACGCCTTTACCTATCCGTAAACTCCATATTTTTATAATACTTCCGCTATTACCCGCGCGGGTGTCTCCGGGGCAACTGTTTTAACCATAAACGAACTCAATGTATATTCTACCCTATTCCGTTACTTTACCTTCCCTCCATGAAAAATAATCTAAGCTGTAATGTTTAAAAAAAGCAGCCGTCTGGTAAACGGCTGGCTTTCACGTTGAATTAACAAATTCATATTATTAAACTTAAAAGCTTACCTTTCCTCAAGAGGTAAGTCTTTTGGGTATAACTACTAACTGTTCTTTTATTAACTACTTAAAAAAACAGATAAAGAACGGAGGGATCAAGGACTTAAATAACCATTATTAATGGTCTTCTAATATTGAACCAAATTCAAAAACATCTATATATCTATATAATAATACACACAGCAGACGCAGTATTCATTACTTATTATAAGTATTTTTTTGGCCAATAATATACAACACATCCTCGGTCATTGCTTTCAGATCATATTTTGGCTGCCAGCCCCAATCGTTAACTGCCTCTTTGTGATCTATGCTGGCCGGCCACCTATCAGCGAGCCTTTGCCGGTAATCGGGTGTAAATTTGACAGTAAAACCGGGCAGATAGCCGGTGATAGCTGCTATCAGATTGTCAGGGCTAAAACTCATAGCCGAAACATTATAAGCTGTTCTGATTTTTACTTGCTCCGGCATTGCATCCATCAATTCCAAAATGGCCCGGATTGCATCAGGCATATACATCATTGGCAACGTTGTTTCCTTTTTTAGGAAACAGTTATATGTCTCGTTTTTTAAGGCATGGTAATACATTTCTATTGCATAATCAGTTGTTCTGCCGCCCTGCTTTCCAGTGTGGCTTATCAACCCCGGAAAGCGAAGGCTTCTTACATCTACGCCGTATTGCTCGTAATAATAGTTACAAAGATGCTCTCCGGCAACCTTAGTAATTCCATATAAAGTGGCTGGCTCGATAATAGTATGCTGCGGGCAGGATTGTTTTGGCGAGGTTGGCCCAAATACATCAACGCTGCTTGGCCAAAACACCTTCAAACTAAATATTTTCGCTACATCCAAAACATTTACCAATCCGGATATATTAAAATTCAGGGTATTTCCAACACTCCGTTCACCACCGGCAAAGGGAATTTCTCCCAGATGGTATATGGTGGTTATTTTGTTGCGGGTCACTAAATCCACAATGGCCAGTTTTTCCATGACATCCAACTGAAAGTAAGGCCCGGATTTTAAATATTCAGGATTGCACGCTGCTAAATCAGCAGCAAGAACGGCCTCTTCCCCATATCTTTTTCGCAATTCCGGAGTCAGTACTTTTCCGATTTGTCCGTTGGAGCCAATCACGAGGCTGATTTCTTTTTTTTCCATTTATTGAGGGCCCTATTTGCCGCGGGTGTTGTTATCGGCTTCAGGCTTTAATTCAATTTTGATGAAATTATCGCCGCTTAAATATTTTAAGGCCATTGTTTTTACATCACCCGGGCCTACCTCATCCAGTATAGCACTGTAATGGTTAATGATCCCCAAATCGTCCTGGTTTTGTAGTTGGGCGTTGATGTAACCAAGCCAGAAACCGTTGGTCTTTAAATTCGGTTCAATACTTGTTTTACTCTCTGCCCTCCATTTGTCAACATTTTCTTTTAACGGACCTTCTGTGCGGAGCTTATTGATCTCATCGAGGGTGGAGGCCACCAATTTATCCACGTTCTGCGGGGCACAGCCGAACCTGATCATAAATGCATAACGGGATTGCGGAAATTTACTGATCACGTTAGAAACACTGGGAGTGTATACCCCGCTTTCGTCCTCGCGCAATCTTTGCAGCAAGCGTATCTCCAGTGCCTCCTTTAAGGCATCCATGCAAACATTGCTTTCAGGGCTATAATCATATTTTCCGGAAAAAACCAGCATAACGCTCGCCTGAGGTTCACTTCCCTTGTAAACGGTTTTCTCGATTTTTCCCGGAGGAATATGGATACCAAGGTCTCTAGCCTGTTCATGAAGGCCCCTTGATGGCAGGGAACCGAGGTATTTTTCTAATAGCGGTTTAATGGTATTGGTATCAATACTGCCGACAAAGGTAAAAGTAAAATTACCCGCGTCGGAGAACCGTTCCTTAAAGATTGAATAAGCCCGGTCCAGGTTCACCTGATTCAATTTTTCAATTGTTGGGCCTGTTCGCCTTACGTTATAGTTACTCAGCACCGCGCTCACGGTGTCACTGAAAACACTCCCCGGATCGTCCGACCTGTTGGCAAGATTCGCCCTGCTCTTCCCGATGATGCCTTTAAATATGGCCGTATCCTTCCTCGGTTCAGTGAAATAGGCATAAGTAAGTGCCAATGCAGTTTCCAGGTCTTTTGGCGTGGTGTTCCCGCTGATCCCCTGGGAGCGATCCGAAATAAAGGGGCTGACTGCGGATTCCTTATCGGCCATAAACTTTTGCAATTGGTTGGCATCGTAGTTGCCCACGCCCCCGGCAGTAATCAGCCCGACGGCGGCGGCGGCGCTTTCGAAATCCGCATCGTCATAAATTGAGGTACCTCCCGGCGCAAACGCATTAAACATTATTTCATTGTTTTTGAAATCGGTTGGTTTTAAGATGACTTTAACGCCATTGCTCAGGGTAATTGTCGTAAACTTAAGGTCGTTATTTCTTTCGGTTGACACAATCTTACCGGCAAGCGGTTGGTTCGCCAGCAAGGGCTGGGTGCTTACTTCGTCTTTGTAGGGTTCCAGCTTTTCATTGGCTACCGAGGTTAGCCATGCCTTAACAATAGTTTCGTCAGGGAGACTGTTTTTATCCTTATCAGGCGCCTCGATCAATACATCCTGGTCTGTATCCCTAATATATTCAGCTGTCAGCCTGTTTACCTCGGCTAATGTGATCCCTGGCAGGTAATTTTTGACCAGTTTGTAACTGGCGGCTATCCCCAGTGCAGGGGTATTCTTTAAAAAATATTCCTGGTACTGTTTTACATAAAACTCAGAATTGGTTTTGTTTTGTTCCTTATAGGATGATTCAACGCTGGTCAATAAGCCCGCTTTTGCCCTTTGGAGCTCAGTTGCGGTAAATCCGAAACGTTTCACCCTTTCGGTTTCGCGCCAGACAGCTTTAAAGCCCTTTTCCAGCTCACCTGGTTTGGCTACCACACTGGCATCATAGCAATCAAGGCCGCCGATAAAATCGGAAATGCCTGCTCCCCCATTAACAAATGGCGGATCGGCCAACCGCGATAGTTCAAGGTAACGTGCACCTAACATTTCCATAAATAGCAGTTGTATAACGTTATTGCGGAAATCATCTGTCGTTTTTAGCTGCGGCGCTTTGTGCTTTATAATCACTTCCATAACCGTAGAGGTCATTTCCTTGTCGGTCACGGCCACAAATTGGTTTTTCCCGGTCAACGGTACAGTAAATTGGGGTCTTGCTTTTTCGTGCTCAGGGTTTTTAAGGTTTGAAAATTGTGCTTTTACAGACTGTTCTACCTGGTTAACGTCGATGTCGCCGACGATAATTAATGCCTGCAAATCGGGCCGGTACCAGTCATGATAAAAACGTGCTATGACCGGGCGCTTGAAGTTATTCAAAACGGTATCTAAACCTATCGGCATTCGCGTTGCGTACCGGGACTGCTGCAGGATGACCGGCCAATATACCGTCCGCATTCGTTCGCCCGCACCTTTTCCGAGGCGTTTTTCTTCCAGCACCACACCGCGTTCCTTATCAATTTCTGCGGGGTCGAGCAGTGCTTCCTGCGCCCAGTCGCGCATGATCTCCAGGCCGCCTTTTAATAACTTGGGATTATCAGAGGGGATCGGCAACTGATAAACAGTTTCATCGAAACTGGTATACGCATTGATGTCGGCGCCAAAGCGGACACCTGCTTTTTGCAGGTAATCTACCAATTGGTTGTGCGGAAAATGTTTTGTGCCGTTAAAGCTCATGTGCTCCGTAAAATGCGCCAGGCCACGCTGATCCTCGTCTTCCAGTATGGACCCGGCCTTATTAACCAGGTACATCAGTACCCGGTTCTTTGGCTCTTCATTGTGGCGGATAAAATAAGTAAAACCGTTAGGCAGTTTACCGGTACGCACGTCCGGGTCGAGCGGGATAATGTTTTGTGCAAATACGCCGAGTGGCAATGCTGCAAAGAGCAGCAGTATTTTGAATGGTTTTATAAGGTTCATTATTGATCTGATGGTTAAATTGTGGTCATTTATTAATTGATACCTTTGTGTTCTGAATGGTTTCCGGCGGCGATACCGTGTATTGTACCTGGCAAAAACCAGGCATAGGACGCCCCGCAAATAAACAACAGGTATTTATTCATAATAACTAAGAATGTAATGGATTAAAGAAATTTTCCCGGTATTATACTAATGATATCCACTGCGGTTTTAAGTTCCGGTTAGCTAATCCGGGCTTAAACTGATTAATAAATCCTGCCTGCGAAGTATTCACGAATTAAACTTTTTTTATTTGTCTGTTAGTTAATACCTTTCTGAAATGCTGCTGCCGTTTTATTGCTTGTCGTAAACCAACTTTACTATAAAGCGTGCTAAATTACCAAGTGTAATTTCCTGATCAATAATTAAGGTTTTGCCATCTTTAGATAGACTCCAGGTTACCATTACTTTTTGTTCAGATGCTATATTTTCACCCTTTTCAGTTTTAATATTGGTTTTAATAAATTGAATTTTTGCTAATTGCTTGCCATCGTCGGACCATCCTGTATAAGCGATATGATGCTTAAACATGTCTGAAACCGACTCCTTTTTGGCATCAAATTTAAACGTGTCAATTGCACCTGAATCGTTATGCCCCCTTACCTCCAGCAAGCGTTTGATGATCAATTTATCTGAATATTGTTTTATGGTCAATTGCTTACCAACTCCGGTCGAAGGTAACCCGCCGAGCTTAGTATTTGCTGTATTAAGTTTCCATGTACCGGAATAATCCGGTTTTTTTTCGATCAAACGCATTGAAGTCAATAAACAAATGATCATCAATGCACTGAGTTTAACTATGGTTTCTAATATATTCTTTCTCATATTATAATTTTTTGGGTTAATTAATTATTATTAATTGTTATGGCGCTGCACTATTAAAAAAACACTTCTTCAGTCACCTATCAGCTCCAGAATACCTTCGTTCCGGATGATCATCATTCCCTGGCGGTCTTCTGTAATCCCTTCCTGCATCTTATAAGTATAGCGGGGCCTCGATCCGTCCATCACCGTCGGCATGTAGCCAAATTTGATATTGTCCCGGCTTTTTAATGCCTCGCCAACTTCGATGATATGGGTGGAAACGATGAACAGACAATCGGTGTATTCGGCAAAGCCTTCTGTTACTGCAAGCGTTCCGTCGTAGGCGTCTTTCACATTGGTGCCCTTGAATAGTTCGTCGAACATCAGCAAAAGCCGTTTGCCGCTGGCGGCGGCCTCCGCGGCCTGTTTTACCCTTACCACCTCCGCGTAAAAATGGCTGTAGCCAAGGTTAATATTGTCCGCTACGTTGATCGAAGAATAAAGCCCTTCCCTGACCGAAAACTCCATACTGGCCGCCGCCACCGGGAACCCAATATGGGCCAGGTAGAAACCGATACCCACGGATTTCATGAAGGTGGATTTGCCGGCCATGTTTGCCCCGGTTAAAAAAAGCACATTGCTTCCTTCTGCCAGCAGCAGGGTGTTACCTATCGCCTTTTCTACGCAGGGGTGGCGAAGATCAGTGGCTGATAGTGCATTTTTTTCGGGTTGCAGCGCCTTTGCAAATACAAAGCCTTTGCTGCTTGCCACCGCGCTGACGTTAATATTTACATCAAGTTCATAAATAAAGGATAATAGATCTTCTACTTTTTTATAAAGACTGCTTTTTATCAGGTGATTATAAAAAATCAGTGTCCTAAGCGACAATGATTTATAAATATCAATACTCCTTAACCTTTCTATCCGCTTATCCGCCAATATTTCTTTTACAGCCATTATCCTGTTGGAATACGGCCCCGGAATCGGCGGCATCGCTTCTAAAAAGGTGTGGCACCTGTTCATTACAACAATCACTGCCTGCAAACCCTGGATGTTTTTTTTGTACCGCTCATCGCGTGTTAAACTGGAAAGTACTCTTGTTAAAATCGTACCGGTAAATACCGTTATTATATTTTTTCCTGCGCCGGAATCAAGATACTCCCTCATCAAATTTACCTGCTGTGCATCAACAGGAAAACTGAGCTGCTCCTTCTGGAAAAACCGGAAGACGGCTGTACGTTCATTGATTATTTGTGCATCTTCCAGCGGTGTACGAAACATTCTGTCAAGCAGCTGTTCGCCGCCCCTTGTCTTTACCTGGTTGAACAGGCTGTAAACCGATCCGCTGCGGAATTTCCCCAGCAGGTTAAGTTCATCCAGGGTTTGTTTATCTATACCAAAACTCATAATTGTTACCTCGTTTTTGTCTAATATGTGCTGAATGATTAGCTGACTGTATCTAAGTGCTTCACCTTTTTCTTAAGACCGTTTTTTAAGATGTCCAGTATTCCCTCATTCCTGATGATGATCATCCCGTGCCGGTCGTCGGTTACGCCTTGTCTCAGGGTGTAAGTATACTCAGGGACGGTACCATTCATAATGGTGGGGAGGTATTGAAATCCGATATTGCTTTTTAGTTTTAGCTGCTCGGCCGCCTCCACGATATGCGAGGAAATAATGAACATACTGGTTTTCTTTCCGGCAAAAGCATTGGTAACGGCAACCGTGGCTTCATGGGCGTCTTTAACATTGGTGCCCCTGAATAGCTCATCAAATACGATAAACAATGATTTTCCATGGCTCAGCTCTGTGGCCATTTTTCGCACCCGCAGCACCTCGACATAGAAGTGACTGGCCCCGATGCCTAATTTATCGGGTAAATTGATGGTGGTATAAACGCCGTCCATTACTGAAAACGCCATTGACCTGGCTGCTACCGGGAAGCCCATGTGCGCCACATACACCGCGGTGCTTACCGCACGCAAAAAGGTGGATTTGCCCGCCATATTGGCCCCGGTTAAAAATATGATATTTTGCCGTGGGCTTATGAAAACGGAGTTACCAACGGGTTTTTTAAGTTCGGGTTGATAAACATCTTCCAGGGCCAATTCACACGAGCCTTTTTCAAGGGCGCTGGGGAATACGAAGTTCCTTTTAACGGCCACTTTTGCTACTGACAAATACACATCCAGCGTATAAATATGTTTTAACAGCTTTTTGATCTTGTCGTACTCACGTACCCTGAATAAAATATCATAAGCCGTTATGGCTGAATAAGGCAATTTGCCCTGGGGCTTTTCCCTGAGTGCCGGTGTAAAGGCAGCATCGCGGAGCAACATGACAATGCTGTCGCGTTCCGTTTTATAGGCAAATACACTTGCCACGTCCCTGTTTTCTATAAATGTCTTTGCGGTCCACAAGATGTCGATCACGGCGGATACCCCGTTAAGCATCTCTTTTTCGCTGAGCATACTGGTTTGCTGGTTGGTCCCTTTTGATTGCTCTACATTATCCAGTAAATATTTCTCTGCCATGTCAAATGAGCTGGCAGAGAATGGGAAGGCCATGTTCATCCGGGCAAAATGTTCAATAATGCTGCTGCGCTGATTGATCGCATCCCTGTCAGACAATGGGTTGCGGAACATATCTTTTAATATGGCTTCGCCGCCCCTTGTATTTGCTGCATTGTAAATATCATAGATCCCGCCGTTATTACGGTTGCCAAAAAGCCCCAGGTCTTCTATCGTTTGTTCGTCTGTACTTAAAAACATAGGTTCTATTTTCTTTTGCGTCTGATTAATAATATAGCGGCTAATAATATCAACACACCAGGCAATATCCATACAAAAATATTCTTTCAAACGCCGCCGTTGGCTCCGTAATGGTGAGTTTGTTATCGTGGTAATAAGGAGCATTAATGTATACCGGATATTTTCCGTAGTCCAGCCAGCTATATAGCACGGTATGGAACGAGTCATACCTGATATTACTTAAGAAATCTGCATCCCCGCATACGATGATCCGCTGTTGTTTATGGTTCAGTTGCCTGGTTAATTGAACAACGGTAGCGAAGGTGGAGTCTTTGATATCTCCCTCCTGAGGGCTAAATACCGGGGGCACTGAGTCAATTACCAACCGCCCTGCCTTAAGCCAGTCTCGTTGTTTAACAGTTGTATACAACGGGGTAACTTTAAAGGGGCCATTGGCAGCGTAAGCAATAGCTGCCGCCCCCGGCATCATGATTGGCAATGTATCGTCAAAATTTTTCTCTTTTCGCTCTTGTTTTAACTGGTGCAGTACCCTAATATCTCCCAGATCAAAGGCATCATCAGTGGCATACGGCTGTATCTTATCGGGTGTTTCGTTTTTGCTGAGCTCAACCAGTGTACCGCTCCTTAACTGAACGCCCAGCGGTTTTAATACCGGATTGAGCATAGCCTGCTTGCCGGGTTCGCCGATAATCAGCAAATTACCTCCGTTGTTGATATATTGCTGCACCTTACCCAGGGTTTTAGGGCTTAAATCAGTTTTAGGGTCGGCAATCACCAGCTCCGAAATATCAGCAGGAATATCATGATTTTCCAATGATAGCGTATCCTGGTCAAACCCGTTGTTGACCAATGCTTCGCGGACGCGTTGGGCTGTAGTAAGGAATTCATATTCCCGCTCGCCGGTTTTATAAATACTGCGCTCCAGGTTGCCTGTAAGGTAGTAAACTTTTGGGTTATCCCCTTTTATAAGCTGTTTTAAGCCTGCAGCTACTTCTGATTGATTAGGCCAAAATTCGTCATCATCAAAGGTACGGAGATGAACTACACGGCCCTTATACTTAACCGCCATAAAAAGCTGGGCACGTTCAGCGGCGGGGTTAATTATTTTGTGGATCTCGTCGGGCCCCATAAACATGGATACATCTGTCCCCAGCAAGTCGGCCATTATCCCGGCTACTTCCTTTTCTGTTTTGTTTGGATAAGTTTTGTACAAATTATTATTGTCCAAAGCCCCATCGTAATCATAATAATAAACGTATTTAAACGTAATGTCCGGTTTAAAACGCAGATATGGCTCCCATAGCGCGTCTAAATAAGGATTGCGCCCTTCGGGCAAGCCAGGCCCGGCGTGCGCACCCAATAAGTTGGTATAAAGTGTTACCTCCAGGGGTTCATTACCCATTTGCTTCAGCATATTTTGAATACGCGGATCAATGGTATTCTCTTTATGGGCTGTTGTATCCCAGTACCCTACGAGGGCAGGGCGCGAGGTAATATAACCGAGCAACAGGGATACCACAATTACGGTGATATACCTCAGGGCTTTCGCCGACCATGGTTTTGACTCCTTTTCGCCTTTTAGTTTAAAAAGCGTAAAGCTCAGGAACATAAAAATAATGAGTAAAAAGTAGAACACGTCTTTGGTAGTGATCAGCCCCAATACCATTCTTGAGGTTCGTCCGGATATCGATAAAAACCAGGTAAGGTCGCGTATAAAATCATATTTCTGCCATAAGGCGCCAATACGGGCGAATAAAAAAGGAACAGAAAAGTCCCCATGGCCGATACGATCTGGTAAGTGGTGAGGCTCGACATAAACAGACCAATGGCCCCGTAAGCACATATCATCAGGAAAAAAGCCAGCTCGGCCGATAATAACAATGCAATATCCGCCGATCGGATATTAAACGCTCCCAATACAATAAATATGCCGACTATTGCTACCATTAGCAGGTTATAGATCACTATAGCCAGGTATTTCCCCAAAACTATGGCACGCAGCTTTATAGGCGAGGAATATAATAACTTGATGGTGCCGTTATTCACTTCGCGGCCAATCAGGCCCATCGTAAGCAATGGAATAAACAGGGTCAAATTTTGCAATACGCTATTAAAAATGCTGTCCCCTGCTATGAAAAAGGCCTTTGTAAAAGTAGTGTCAACTCTAAAATCTTTAAATCTCGGGTTATTAGCCAAGTGTATATCTTGCCAGGCGGCAACCTGATGAACAATCGACGTATAAAAAATAGCGCACTGCACTAACAAAGCAATAGCCAAAAACCAGGCTACCGGCGAGTAAAAAAGGTTTCGGAGTTCGTTTTTTGCGATTTTGAGTATGATCTTCATTGTTTTAAGTTTATGAGTTAGGTTGGGGGGACGATAAAGTTTTGAAAATGTCGTCAAGCTGGCCCTTTTCAAGGCTGATCTCGCGAAGCTGCCAATTTTGCTGTACGCCTGCAACTACCAGTCGTTCCGTTATTTCCTCACCGCCTTCAAAATATACCCTGACCTGTTTATCGGTAAGCAATTCCGCCCGGGTAACCCCCTGTATATTTAAGATATCGCCTATTGGCGGCGGGTTTTCCATACGCATCATTAAACTGTTCGACGGCATATAATTATCAAAAGCATCCATGGTATCAGCAAACACCAGCCTGCCGCCTTCAATCATGATGATCTCTTTACAGAGGATATGTATCTCTGATAAAATGTGAGAGGATAACAACACCGCATGATCAAGGGCAATTTCTTTGATCAGTTTTCTCACTTCTATCAGTTGATTGGGGTCAAGCCCGTTGGTTGGCTCGTCCATCACCACCAGTTTTGGTTTATGGATAATGGCCTGCGCTATACCTACGCGCTGGCGGTAACCGCCCGAAAGATTGCGGATGAGCCGGTTGCTGAAATGGGCTATGCCGCAGCGTTCTTTTACTTCTTCTACCGCACTTTTTATCTTACCGTTTTCAATAAACCGCAATTCGGCGCAATACCTCAGGTATTCATCTACGGTGAGATCGGTATACAAGGGCGGAATCTGTGGCAAAAAACCGATCTCTTTTTTGGCTGATTCGGCCTGGGTCCTGATATCAAAGCCATTGATATATACGTCCCCCTCGGTGTGGTTCAATACGCCGCAAATAATATTCATGGTGGTCGATTTTCCGGCCCCGTTTGACCCCAGTAAACCCACGATACCATTTTGGGCTATTTCCATATTGATATCGCGTATGGCCCAGCTACTGGTGTATTTGTGCGAAAGCTGTTCGATTTTTAAAATGCTGTTCATTATCGTTGATTATTTAAAATATACTGTTATTGTACTGGCAATAAATTCCCCGGAACGCCCGAACTGCAGACGGCCAAAACCAAATTCATCTATATTCGGGCTCCGGGGCTGCTAAGAGTTAAAATCCTTTTTCACCTGCGCCATTTCCTGATTAGAAAGCTATGTCCTCGCTTATAATGAGGGCACTGTTAGGCGCATTTCCCCCGGGAGCTCCCAGCAATGCGATAGTAAAGTTTTTGTAGCGCCGGATATTAGGCGAGCTCGAAGAACCGTCATTATTTACCCCGTCGACAATGCAACTGCCCAACAATTCACCGGTAGCCTGGTCGCGGAATTCGAACGTATAGCTTTTTATTGCCGAACCTGCATTGTAATTTTTAAATGGGGTAACGCTTTTATAAGCCAGGCCCGTCGCCTCGGAGCCGTTGGCCTGCCCCGCTATATTTACGCTGACCGGGTGACTGGTCTTGGAAATATTGATGAACCGGATTCCCATGGTGGAATCCGAATCCGGGTGGTACGGCAATTGGTCGGTGGTCAATAACTGATCCGGATCACCTTGAGTGCCCATCAGGAACAGGGTATGAATCGTGTTCACTGGTAAATCCAGCGTAAGCTTGAACACCGGGGCGCTGGTAGCAGTTGTATCCGGTAAGTGGTATAGGGCCAGTGGCTGCTGGCCGCTGTAGCTGTTAAAATAGGTTGCGGTGCCATAGTGGATACCATTCATTGGGGGGAGATAATTACCAGTTGACTGACCCCGCTTAAAATCTGTCAGCAAATAGTCATTGCCAACAACGGCGTTAACTATGGTGAGCGATGACGTTCCGCTTCCAAGGTTCGTTAATTCCTTTTTGCAGGAAGCCAATACCAGTGAAAGCCCCAGTATTGAAAAAAGATTAAAATATATTTTCCACATATTCTTTAAATTTTAGATTGTTGTCATTCTTTCTGCCACCCGCTAGCCTTTAGCACTAAAGTGGTTGTGTTTCATTATTTTGCCTGCAGTCCCTTTTAATTTTACAACAAGTTAATAACCAGTATTTTGCGATAGGTTATGATCGAATTTAATCTCAGTCAAAGGGATCGGATACAGCAGTTGATAGTCGCCGGCCCAGGGTTGCTTGGCGGGTATAGATGACAATACACTGTGCGCTTGCCCTGTCCTTCTCAGGTCGAACCAGCGGTGCCCCCATTCTGCAAATAGCTCCACCTGACGCTCCCTGGCTACAGCGTCTTTCAGCGGCTGCTGCGCTAAATTGTTGTTTAAATCCGGCAGTCCGGCCCGGTTCCGTATCACGTTCAAATCTGCTATAGCTGATGCAGCGCCGCCGGTTGCACCATTAGCCTCTGCTTCTGCTCGTATCAAATAGGCTTCTGCCAGACGCAACACCATATAATACTGCGGGGGAGGCTGGCTGGCATCGGCGTTATACTGGCCTATGATATATTTGTGAGGATAGTATGAATTGGGTATGGGGTAAGAGGAATATGCCAGGCCGGTGCTGTCCACCCATTTAACTTTGCGCTGATCGCCGGGTTCAAAGGCGGCTGATAATTGTGCTGTAAGGGTATAGTCTGTTGTGTAACCTTCAGGCGTTGCATTTTTTAATGATAAGTCGGTGATGGTTTGCTTCAGCTGCCATACGGCTTCCCTGCTGTTAGTCGAAAACACGTTATTCAAATCAGGCTCCAAGCCGAACAAAGAATTATTAATAACAGCGGAACTCTGAGTGAATGCACCGGAATAATTACCGGTGTACAGGTAGACGCGGGCCAGCAGCAGCGTAGCTGCCCATTTATTGGGTATGATCCTTTCACCATTACCGGCCGAGTAGTCCGTAGCTATAACGGCCTGCGCATCGGTCAAATCTGAGATGATCTGCTGGTAAACCTGCTGCTGGGGCATTCTGGGCAAATTCTCTGTTTTATTAAAATCGACCGTGAGCACCATCGGGACGTCGCCAAAAAAGTTAGTCAGGTAGAAATAGCAGAAAGCCCTGACAAATTTTGCTTCGGCGGTGAGCTCCTTTCTTACGTTATCATGCAGCGAAGCGGACGTCGATGCTGCCACCCCCTCTATAACCGAGTTCGATTTGTAAATAATATCATAGGCAGAAGTCCATAAGCTTGTAGATGATCCCGCATCTTCTGCCGTCAAATGATTCGTATTATAGTTGGCCATGGAATTGTATCCGAACACGTTCGTCGTATTAAACTCATCGGAGGACATTCCTGCCAGCTGGGTGGAAAGGCATGCGCTGAATTCCTGGAATCCACCCGACGCGCTCCCGCTGGTGGTACCATTGATCATAGCCGAATACACGCCGGCCATCGCAGAAGTGGCGGTAGCATCGGTAGAAAAGATCTCCGTGGTGGTCAGTGTGTTAATCGGTTCATCAACCTCTATCAGCTTTTTACATGCCATTTGTGCGGTAAGGGCAAAAAAGCAGAGGAGACAAATTACTTTGGTTTTTAAGCTATCTATTGTCATCGTTTGATTTTTAAAAAGTTAAAGTGAGTTGGCCATTAAAAGTCTTGGCTTGCGGCTGGTTGCCAAAGGGCAGCTCCGGATCAATTCCAGGGTATTTGGTAATCGTAAATACATTCTCCATGCTGACCATCAAACTTATTCCCTGCACGCCCATCTTTTTGGCCAGTCTGTCTGGCAGGGCATAACTTAGGGCAACATTTTGCAAACGCAGGTAAGACCCATCGGTATAAGCACCGTCAGATTGCGCAAAATCATTGTCGCTATTTGCGCTATATAATGTAGTCAAGCGCGGATTGGTGCTAATGTCGCCTGGTTTTTGCCAGTGATTGTTATAGATCGATAAGGGTATGTTATTATTAAATGAGCCGGGAAAAAGATACGCATACGGCTCCATCGCCATCATTTTGCGGTAGGCAAATTGCAAATCAAGCCTAAAACCTTTATAAGCAAAACGATTCACCCATGATGTCTCAAATTTCGGGCTCAGGTCAATAGCCACACTCCGGCTGTCCCCACGTCCTCCGGGGGGCGTGGTGCCACCTAAGGATACGTAGCCACCACCACCTAAATCCTGGTAGCTGCGCTGCCCTGTTTGCGGATCAACTCCCAGATAATGTAACAGGAACACCTCATTAACGGAGTACCCCACTTTTTGGGTGGTATAATAGGAGGTGTACTGTATTCCCGGGAAGGCGAGCAGTTTATTTTCGTTATGACTGAAATTCAGGGCCGAAGACCAGGTAAAGTCCTTGGTATCCACGATCCTGGCATTTAACGCTATTTCTACGCCGCTGTTTTGAACCTCTGCCTGCGAGTTGCCCTCCACATTGTTAAAACCGGTAAAGGCAGGGGTTGGAATCATAGCCAGCTGATCGTTGGTCCGTTTGCGGTAAAGGGCGGCATGCAGGCTGATCCTATCGTCCAGTAAGCCGATATCCAGACCGGTATTCAATTCTTTATCGGTTTCCCAGCGGTAGTCCTGATTGACGGCGTGGATTGGCACCTGCGGCACTATGCCGTTGTAAGTATATAAAGGGCTGCCTCCGCTGAAGCTGCTATTAGCCCATTGCGAAAGGTACTGATATGCCACTCCCGGGTAATTGCCGGTGGTTCCGTAGGATACCTTCAATTTTAGCAGGCTCACCCATGAGGGCAATGATTTTTTAAGCCACTGTTCTTCCGAGGCCACCCAACTCACCCCCGCTACGCCGAATGATCCAAACTCCCTGCCAGGTCCAAAATTTGATGAACCGTCGCGGTTGCCCGAAACTTCGGCGATATATTTTCCTTCCCAGTTATAATTGAGGCTGCCATGCACATCAACATACTTGCTTTGTGCATATCCCTGCTGACTTTGGACGAAAGGTGCATTATTGACAGATTTTATCAGCTCATCACTCGTATACCCATACGCGTAAGTACTTAAACCGCTCGCCGATGAACTATTCAGGTTAGCGCCGGCCAGCACGGTCAGTTTTCCCTTGCCAATATAGCGCGTGTAGTCTATCTGCGGGGTAATGTTCCATCCATCTGTTCTGCTATTACCAAATACGCTCAACGCGGTAGGGTTATACAGCGGATTCTGAGAGGCGATGGTATTGGTAACCCTGTTATCCATTAGGCCAAGATTGTACCCTACCGAAATATTTGCGTTCAACCCTTTGATAATCTGATAACCCAGGCGGAGGCTGCCGTTTAACAGATCTGAACTGGTCACAAAAGGTTGAAGCAGGGAGCCGAAAGGGAATGATGAACCAATTCCGGCGGCGTTCCAGTCAGTATAATTCAGATTTCCGTTTTTATCAAATATGGGCGGCAGATCAGGTGCCATAGTTGTTGCCCCGCCGATGGATATTTGGTTAATTTTATTATGTCCGAATATGGTGGAAACGTCGACAGTTAATTTCTGATCCGGGCTATGATGACTGAAGTTAAAGGCAATGTTCGACTTCGCGTCGGTATTTTGATTTGTTAAAGGTGATATATCCTGTAACGACTGGTAGGAGCCGCTGACCCTGAAGGTGCTGAGTTCATTACCGCCGGATATGGTTGCCCTGACGGTGGAGCCGCTTGTTGACTTCCAGAGCTGTTTTTGCCAGTCGACGTTGCGGGTAGTGTCCCATAAGGTGAGATCAGGTGCGGTCGCTGTGGAAGCGGTAAGCCCGTCATTCCTGAGTGCCTCGCGGCGCATCTGCAAATATTGGGTAGTGTTTAACATATCATAGTGCCCGATGGTCCTGTTGATCTCATGGCTGGCCGTCACATCAACCACCGTCTTACCGGCTTTACCCCTTTTGGTGGTGATGATGATCACCCCGTTTCCGGCCCGGGAACCATACATGGCCGTTGCTGTGGCATCCTTAAGAACCGTAATACTTTCGATATCGTTGGGATTAAGGGCCGCAAAGGGGCTCATTCCCGAGGATATGCCCGCCTGCTGAAGATTGGCGCCGGTTTGGTAGCCCGTGTTTACCAAGCCTGCGGAGGTCTGGACCAGGGGGATACCGTCAATGATATACAAAGGATCAGACATGGATGAAGGATCGATGGAATTTCTTCCCCGGATCTCCACCCGTACGGGGGAGTTGCCAAAACCAGTTGTAGGCGTTATCAATAAGCCGGGTACTATGCTTTTTAAGGCCAGGAGCGGGTTTGATACAGGCTGCCGCTCAATGTCTGCGGCATTTACCTGGCTGATCTCGCCCATGGCAAGGCGTTTGGTAGTGGTACCGTAAGCCTGAACTTCCACTGCATCCAGCTCGTTTTTTGTCTCCTTCAACTTAATGTTAAATTCACCTTGTGCAACCGCCACATCCTGGGCATCATAACCAATAAAGCTTACCCGGATAGTATCATTGGTGCGCACTTCTCCAAGTGAGAATTCGCCGTTCGCGTTGGTCGTGGTTCCCAGGTGCGTGCGTTTAATAACTACGCTGGCGCCGTTGAGCCCCGTCCCGGCCAGATTGTAAACAAACCCATGCACAGCGACCTGGGAAAACATATTTTCATTTAATTCCAGCGTGCCATCGGCGTTTTTTTTTGCATGTTTATCAACCAGCACAATAATGTTCCCGACGACCATATACGTAACCGGCGTATTTTGAAGGCAGGTAGTTAATGTGGTTTGCAAATCCTTTTTATCAACCTGCACAGATACCTTACCGGCTTTGATTAATATTTCTTTACTGTAAAAAAATGAAATGCCGGTTTGCTTTTTTATTTGTGTCAATACCGTTTCAAGCGGCACATTTTTCAACGACAGCGTAATCGGTTGTTGCTGTTGCTGCGCAAACAGAGATCCGGTTGTTAGCAGGCAAATTAAAAATAATAAGAGTCTAAAAATTTTCATACGCACCAAGGGTTTTTAGTTTAAATCAATTAGTTCAGTTAAATTAACCAGGTAAAAAACAGACAAATCATCTCCGGGCAAGCGCTATCTACGCTTCAGCATAAAGATCACTCCATTTCTTTTCCCATATTCCACCCGGAAAGGAAATACCGGCCTGTTGACGCCCGGTGGAACCTCCCCGGTGGTTTGAAGACGGAACCCCACCAATGTTTGCCTGGATGAGGGGTACACCATCAATAATATATAAGGGATCGGAGGCTGATGCAGGGTCAATTGAGTTTCTTCCCCGTATTTCTACTTTTACCGGGACATTGCTATAACCACTTGCGGGGAGTATCAGCACCCCGTGAACGATACCTTTCAAAGCCAACAAGGGGTTTGATACGGGCTGCCGCTCAATATATTTAGCGTTGACCTGGCTGATCTCAACCATGGCAAGGCGTTTGGTATTTGTGACCGTTCCCGAATGAGAGCGCTTGATAATGACACCGGCGCCATTTAGTCTTACGCCCCCGGTTGTATATACAAAACCGTGCGCAATGCCTTTTGAAAAAAAACTATTATCGGGTTGTACATTACCACTAACGTTCGCGTTTTTTTTGGTGGATAATTCTACTGTATTCCCGAACACGGTAAAGTTAATTGAGGTATTATGAAAGAGCTGTTTTAATACGGTTTCCAGATCTGCTTTTTCCGCCTGAACGGAGACCTTTCCGGCTATTTTTAATATATCCTTAGTGTAGACAAAGCGGATCCCTGCCTGTTTTTTGATTTGGGATAAAACAGTTTCAAGCGGCACATTTTTCAAGGACAGCGTTATAGTAGCCGGTTGTGGCTGCTCCTGTACCCCCAACCTCATATGCTGTGCAAGCAGCGAAACAGTCGTGAGCTGACAAATTAAAAACAATAAGAGTCTAAAAATTTTCATATGCATTTTGGTTTTTTAGTTTAAATCAATTAGTTCAGTTAAATTAATCAGGTAAAAAAAGGTAAATCATCTCACGGTAAGCTCTATCTGTGCTTCAGAATAAAGATCACTCCATTTCTTTTCCAATAAAAAGTATATCAAATTCCAGTTGTCAGCCAGCCCGCTTAACCAGGTTACATACCGCCGAGAATCTCCTTCAGTTTGTTTTGCAGCTCCTCGCCGAAAATGTTTTTGGCAACAATATTTCCGTCCGGATCAATCAACAGATTTTGCGGGATAGCCCGCACTCCATACAACACCGCCGCGTCATTGCTCCAGAATTTCAGGTCGGATACGTGGTTCCATTTAAGGCCATCGGCATGGATGGCATTCAGCCAACTGTCCTTTTTTCCCGGCTGATCAAGAGATACGCTTAATATGGTGAATTTCTTTTCCTTAAAGTTGTTATAAGCCTTTACCAGATTGGGGTTTTCATTACGGCATGGGCCGCACCATGATGCCCAAAAATCAAGCAATACGTATTTTCCTCTGAACGATGACAATTTCACCAGCGTTCCGGTAGTGTCCGGCTGGGTAAAATCAGGTGCTATGGCGCCTACCACAACTGCATTTAGCACATCGAGGCGTTGCTGAAAAGCTACTCCGGCTTTGCTTTCACGAAGATTTTTGGAAAGCTTTAAAAATTGAGCCTGCAAATAAGTTGCGTCGGGATATGACTCATTATTAATTCTATCCATCAATAACTGGAAGCCGATATAGGCATCCGGATACTCTGCAATAAACTTTTCTGTCAGTTCTTTTTCCTGCTGGTCAACGGCTTTCTGTTTGTTTTGAAGATACCCGATAAACTGTGGGGAACTTCTTTTTTCGCTGGGAGCCGAATAATATTCTGCCTGTAAAGCTTTAGAGGCGTCAACAGCGGGTTTCAGCAATACTTTAAAGCGCATGTAATCTTCATTCTCTTTTACGCCACTCATGGTAGCTTTTGACAATGAATCGCCGCCCGATATAATCGTAGTGCCCTCCAGCAAAAAAAGCGTCGTCCTGTCAGGATTGACTGCATTAAGGCTTTGCAGCCCGCCTCCTTTATGATCTAATGTTAAGGCTGCGATAACAATACCATCTACCTGGCCGGAAAATTCAAAAACCCCGTCTTTTATAGCTGTAGAATCGGTTATTGCCTTGTTATTTTCAGTGTAAGACAGAAATACTTTTGCAGGCGCATTAACGGCGCCAATGTTGCCCCTGATGATGTATTTTTGCTGGGCAGACAAAAATAAGGGCAAAACAAGTGCCGTAAGAAGGAGTATTCTTTTCATTTTTTAATTTTTAAGCTATAAATACAATCAGGTTAAGAAACCTCGTTTATCGTTTATTCGCGTGCCCCGTTTTAACCGGGTAACGTGTATCAGGGTGTAACGGTTAATTTTTTTCCCTGGATAGTAAAATGAACATTGGCCAATTCCAATACTTTTAACACCTGTGAAAGCCCTGTGTTACGCGGAATTTCACCATCAAATTTTATATCAGGTAAATCACCCTTATATTCAACCTCTATATCATACCACCGCGAGAGCTTGCGCATGATACTTTCAACGCTATCGTCATTAAACTTAAAATAGCCATTTTTCCAGGCAAGGGTTTCTTCAATATTGGCAGCGGATACCGTTAATTTATTATTTTGCACTACACTTTGTTCCCCCGGTTTAAGGATAACCCCGGCTGTTTCCAAAACAGAATGCGCTCCCGGACTGGAGACCCTCACCGCCCCTTCTACCAGGGTTGTTTTTACTGCCGGTTCATCATCATAGGCATTGATATTGAATTTTGTGCCGATATCTTCGATAACCTGCTCTTTAGTAACTACGCGGAATGGCTTGGCGGCATTATGTACTACCTCAAAATAAACCTGGCCGGTAATCTCTACTTTACGTTCATTTCCTGGAAAAGAAACGGGATATTTAATACTGGAGGCGGCATCGAGCATGGCTTTTGTTCCGTCGGGTAATATCACTGTCCATTGTCCGCCCCTGGGTATAGCAATCGTATTATAAGCTAATTGCCCGGTTGTTCCGGTTGGGGCGCTGCCTTCATAGCTTACCGTGCCATCATTTGTTTTTTTGATGATGGTGTTACCTTCTTTGGTTATTGTGCCTTTGCTGGCGTCCGTCAGGCTTATCTTTTTACCGTTCGAAAGCGTTATGATCGCTTTATTTCCTCCCGGAGCAACGTCATTATGCATCTGATTTTGTGCGGTTTGAACAGGTGCAGGTTTGTGCAATAAGAAATACCCCCCAATGGAAAGGAATATTACTATGGAGGCTGCCGCAGCGATTCGCGGCCACAAAGGTATCCGCCGGAAGGTAGTGTGTTCAATAAGCTTTTGCTCAACCTCATCCAGATCTGCACTTAATACTTCTATAGAAGTATCCAGAGGCTGCGGCTCGTAGTTCAGGTACCAGGTTTCAACCCAGGCTTTTTCCTGGTCTGAACATAAACCCTGATCATATCGCTTCAATAATTCTATGAGGTCCTGCTTATTCATATCTTATAAAAACCTTAATTCTTCGGCTTTATACAGATATAGACCCTTAGCAGGCCGGGAGGATGCAGATGACGCTTAAATAAATCTGCAAGTATCTGTAAATAAGGTTATAAAAATTTAAAAAGCAAGGCAAGCCAGGCTAAAAGCCCCAGTTTAACACGAAGTATTTTCAATGCGTTGCTTATCTGTCTTTTAACAGTGGACTCCTCTATTCCCAATTGAAAGGCGATTTCCTTGTGGCTGAGATTTTGTTTTCTGCTTAATAAAAATACTTCACGCATTTTTTCAGGCAGTTCATTAATTTCCTTTTCAATCAATGCCGCCAGGTTGCTTTGCCTTACCTTATGATCGGTAATACAGTTGTCTTCGTTCACAGACGCCACCAGTGAATTGATATAGTCTGATTCCACTTGCTGATGGGCAAATGATTTGATGATGCGGTTGCGGACGGAAGTATACAGGTATCCTGACAAATGCGTTCTCAGTTCCAGGTCATTGCGCCTGTCCCATAGCGTCGTGAAAAGTTCCTGTATAATATCTTTGGCTTGCTCCCTGTCCCTGATCCTTTTCAATGCATGAAGAAATAATACCCACTTATATCGCTGGTATATTTCTGTAAATGCAGCCCTGTCGCCTGTCTTTAACAAGCCGGTCAATTCATGATCAGAAAGTGAGTTATAAGCCACCATAAATAAAACCCTTCATTTAACACCCGGATTTTCAGCACAATAATAATTATTTTTTTAAAAGATATGATATTTCTGTTAAGCTATTATAAACGTCAGTGTATCTTTGTTATTTTTCTGTTAGCAAAAAATGGCCAATTCGCTGCATAAATAGCGGTTTATTAAAGACATTAAGAGAATTAAAATTGAATAATGTCACAATAGTTGCAAAAGCAGGTCGCGCCAGATGAAAAGGGATTATTTTGTTTATGCCTTATAAATCTGCGATTTCTTTTTAATTACCTTTTGAAATAGAAAAAGTTTACAAAGCACTATTCGGAAGTGACGTTCGAATTATTTGATAAAGGCATTAAATCCAGGCTTAAATTAACCCATACCGGCCTGGCAAGTTTTCATCGCGACCGCCATTTCGCCCGGCACCGGTGCGAAGACGGCTGGAAACAGATCCTGGCGCCAAGCTAAAAATCATCTTTTACATGTTATTACATCCAAATAACACTATTTTTTGCCGCGATACTGATGCGGTAATCACAGCGCCACGCGATGTAACAGACACGCTTAGTTCCTTATGCCGTGAAGCCGACCAGCGGTTTGAATTGTTAAAGGACGCGCAAGTGCGCCATATAAAAGAGTACAACGAAAAATTTGCAAAGCGAAAAATCGGTAATCCCGAAAAGCACCGTTACCTGCCCCATATCGTTGTTGTGATTATGAATTTGCTGATTTGCTTAAATCCAAAGAACAACTGATCGCCTCGCTCGCTCAAAGATGCCGTCCAATCGGCATTCACCTGATCATTTCTACCCAAAGACCTTCCGTAAAAACATCACAACCGGCTCCATTAAGGCTAATTTCTCCTCCAGGCTGGCCTTCCGGCTGGTATCCTCAACAGATTCCAGGACAATTCTTGATGTGCAGGGTGCAGACCTGCTTCAGGGACAAGGCCACATGCTCCACTCAAACGGCGTGGAAATAATGCGCCTGCAAGGCGCGCTGTTAACCGGCCGGGAAGTTGAAAGCGTCTGCGACTTTATCGGGCTCCAGCGCGGTTATCCGTCCGCAATGCTGTTGCCGGCCTATGGAAATCATTACACAAGCGCCAAGGAGTTTGACCCGGACAACCTTGACCCGATGTTTGATGAAGCTGCAAGTCTAATCGTTCTGCACCAACAGGGATCAACCTCGCTCATCCGGCATAAAATGAAATTGGGTTACAACCGTTCGGGACACATCATCGATCAATTAGAAAGAGCCGGCATAGTCGGGCCATTCGAAGGCAGCAAAGCCCGCGATGTTTTATTCTCCGACGATTATAGTTTGGAAAGGCATTTGGAGGCGATTCGCAAAAAAGGACCTTAAGAGGCGTTTTTCAATAAATAATAGAGAAGAGGCTGTATCAAAAGTTTATGAACTAAAAAGCAAACGAAATAAAATTTAGACTTAGTGTTCTTAGTGAGTACTTTGTGCCCTTCGTGGTTTGTTTTTTTACCACAAAAGACACGAAGAAAGAACACTATGGCCACAAAAACCTAACGGTTCAAAATATAATTTGCTTACTTTTTACATGGAGAGACTTTTGAGAAAGCCTCTTTTTTATTGATATTAGAAATTGAAATACTAATATTGAACTAAAAAAAGAGCCTGCACCAGTCACTGTTGCAGGCTCTTATAAAATTATAAACTAAAACTAATTAATTCCAGTCGCCTGAAATATCTTTAGCAACAGCACTGTTGGCATTCTTCTCGGCTAAAGGTATTGGGAACAGCACATTTTTATCTTGAAATGGCTGCGTACCGTTTTCAATTTGCATTTCAGCATTTATTGTTTGTTTCGCAATACCCCAACGTATTAAGTCAAAATAACGGCTTTGTTCGCCGGTTAGTTCTAACTGCCTTTCGCGCATCAGGATGGCCATAGCATCAGTTTGCGTCCCCAAAGAAGTATAAAGCGGAGCATTAACGCTTGGCCTGCTGCGCACCTGGTTAATTAAACCCAGTGGCACAGCGCCGGTATTGCCCTGTTGTATATAGCTTTCTGCCAGCATCAACAACACATCTGCGTAGCGTATTACCTGGCCGTTTATACCACTTTGCGGTCCGCCAAAAGATGCCACCTTGTTATAATATTCATATTTAAGCCACTCGTACCCTTTTGAGGCGAAAGGAAAATCCACAGGCCCTGTAGAACATTGCTGGCAATATTGTGTCTGGCCGCCACTTGCCGCATCGCCATAAAACGTGAAAGCTGCGCGGGGATCTATATAATTCGCCGAAGGATTTTGCGGGTTAGGATAGGTGAAAGCTTTAACAGCGGTTGTAGTTATATGTACATTGTTCCAATCATTAAAGCCGTATTCCTGTGCACGGTCTGAGTGCGTTGCCTTTCCGCCCCAGGTTTCCTGGCCACCAAAAACGTAGTACTGGTTACCTATACCCCAATCAGTCCATTTCTGATTCATTACCTGAAAAATGGTTTCCGGATTTTTAGTGCCGTCATCCTGGTTCGGGTCATCAAACAGATCGTTATAAACGGGCGCCAGCGAATAAGTGAAAGGCGCCTGGGTTAATTTAGTAAGTTCGGTTTGTGCTGATGCCCATTTTTTCTCATATAAATATGATTTACCCAAAAGCGCCACTGCAGCGCCTTGCGTAGCACGTCCGTAATTGGCATCACTGTATGTAACAGGAAGGCCTGCCTCAGCATCTTTTAAATCCTGTTCAATAAATGCCCATATGTCAGCGACAGGTGATCTCGGTGCGTTAATATCTGCAGGCGTTGGCAGCGTTATATAGTGGGTGCGGAGTGGTACCCGGCCGTACAAATTAACTAACTGAAAATAAGCGTAAGCCCGCAGGAATTTGCATTCGGCAATATATTGAGTTTGGTCAGTTGCCTCTGTAGGTTTAGAGGGATCGGGCTTCCATACCTGGGCACGATCAATAACTACATTGGCGCGCGCTATTATCTGGTACAATGCTGCCCAAGTTTCTCCCACCTGGTTCTGATCCGGGCCAAAATTATACTGGGCCAATTGCAGCAGATCACCTCCCAGGGGCTGATTGTTTTTGGCATCATAGCCAAGCAAATCAAACGTAAAATACCACTCTCGTGCCCACATCCCGGTATGCAGCAAACCTGCATATGTTGCCACAACGGCCTGGTTTAAGGCAACATCGCTGGTAAAATACGTATCAGAAGTGTACGCACCTTTATTAATCAAACTTAAATCTTTTTTACACCCTATTGAGAGAGCCAACAGCCCGCCCGTCATAAGGAATTTTATATATTTTTTCATAATTATATTTTTAATAAGTGTTACTTAAAATCCTGCTTGTAATCCGAATAAAATAGTACGCGGCTGCGGTAGCTGGCCATGGTCAATATTGCGGTTAAAAATAAGATCGCCACCGTCCGAGCCTATTTCGGGGTCGTACCCTTTATAGCCCGTTATGGTAAATAAATTTTCCGCAGCAATATAGATGCGCAGTTTACTTAACACATTGCCCGAAAACGATTGTAAAGTGGCTTTAGTAAAAGTATAGCCAAGGGTGACGTTACGGGCCTTTAAATAGGCGCCGTTATCTATAAAGAAATTCGATGGCCTTAAGTTACCAGATCCGTTGTCATCCTGCCCTGCTCTTGGCAGAAGAGCATTATCACCCGGTTTTTCCCACCTGTTTAATATAGCGGTTGAGGCATTATGCCCTGTTCCTGCGAACTGCAAAGTGGATCTCAGATCATTTCCTATTTGTACGCCCTGAACACCTGACAATACTACATTAAGATCAAAGTTGTGGTAGGTAGCGCCTATGTTAATGCCATACATAAACTTAGGAATTGGACTGCCCAAAAATTTCTGGTCTTTTGAATCAACGGTTCCATCACCGTTCAGATCCTTAAATATAAAGTCGCCCGGTTTCAATCCAGCCTGGTAAACGGCATTCGTATTGCCGGTTTTCTGCTGTGCTATTACATTTAATGCATCAATTTCAGCCTGGTCTTTGGCAACATGTTCAACCATATAGCCATAATATGCCCCTATAGGAGTACCCGGCTTGGTTAATGTCTCAGCAACACCCGTTCCGCCTACTATTGGCGTTGGCGATTGGGTACCTAAGGATATTGTTTTATTTGTGTTAAAAGCGCCGTTAACACTTACGTTATAGCTAAAATCTTTTGATACCGGAGAATGGTAACCTAACTGAAATTCAAAACCTTTGTTTTGTGCATCAGCCGCGTTAACTGTCTGGCTGCTGCCGCCCGTATTTATCCCTATACCTAAACTTGGCGGTACAGGTATTTGAACTAATAACCCTGAGCTTTTTCTATTGTAGTAATCGGCATTAAGTGTTATCCGGTTGTTGAGAAAACCCAGGTCGATGCCTGCATCGGTTTGGTCTGTTGTTTCCCAGTGTAATAACCCGTTTCCGATGGTAGTAAGTGTTGTGCCACTATTAAATTGCTCATTCCTGCCGAAAGAATACACCAGGTTTCCCGCAGTCGATCCATTAAAGGTATACACATCGCTCGCGGTAAGAGAGATTCTGTTGTTACCGGTACGTCCCCATCCTACGCGAAGTTTACCATCACTGACAAATGGAAGGGCTGCTTTAATGAAATCTTCCTGACTGAAGCGCCATGCGAAGCCCCCTCCCGGAAAATTACCGTAACGGCTTGCCGGAGGAAAGTTGGAAGATCCATCGCGCCTTAAACTGGCTGAAAGAATATACTTATCGTCGTAAGAATAAATCAAACGCCCGTAATAAGATTGTTCAATACCAGTTCCATTGGCATAACCTGAAGAACTGGCGGCGGTGATAGTTGTGGCAACGGATATGTCCTTTACCTGATCGTTTAGCATACCGGTACCTGCCAGACTAACAAACCTGCTGCTACCCGGATCAATGTAACTTGTACCAGCGGTTAGCGAAATATTATGTTTACCAAAGGTACGGTTATAGGAAAAATAATTGTCGATGTTGTAATTATAGTAGTTGTTAAAACTACGGTTTGCTTGCCGGTCGAAAAACAGTTTATTGGAAATTACGTAGGGTATATTATACGAATCACTCACACTGCTGCCATATTGCATTGACGCTTGTGACCTGAAGGTTAAACCCTCGATAATTTTTACTTCGCCAAATACCTGCGGAAATAATACCAGTTCATGGCTGCTTTGTGTTTTCACGCCTAAGTCCACTAATGGATTTACAGCATTGCTGTCATCATCAATATTGGTAAGGATGGAGTAACCGCCCTGAATTGAAGAATCAAAAATGGGTTGATAAGGCGCATATTGAAGCGCGTTACCTAAGCTTACTGCCTCGCCCTCAGTTTTGGTGTACCTCAAATTAAAGGTTTGCCCGAACCGAAAACGGCCTAATTTTTCTTCTAACGTAAACCTGTTAGTAAACCTTTTAAGCTGATAATCCTTAACGGTTGCTTGCTGGGTTACATATCCTGCCGACATATTATAGGTAACCTTGTCGCCGCCGCCGCTAATTGTTAAATCATTTTGAGTTGATAAAGCTGTTTTAAAAATTTGGTCTTGCCAGTCGTTTCTGTCAACCAAAGCAAACGGCGTGGTAAGTTTTACCGGTGTAGGGTTATTGTTGGTAACATCAATATCAGTAAGGAGCTTAACATAATCGGCAGCTTTTAACAGATCGAGTTTTTTCGGTATCCTTGAAAAACCAACCTGCGATGTAAATGCTATTTGAGTGGCGCCTGCTTTAGCCTTTTTTGTTGTAATAATAACAACGCCGTTAGCACCGGCAACACCATATATTGCTGTAGAAGCTGCGTCTTTTAATATGGTAATATTGTCAATATCCTGCGGGCTGATCTGATTGAACAAGCCTTCACTACCCTGTATGCCATCAATAACATACAGCGGGCTAACATCAGTGAAAGAACCTACACCACGTACAATAATTTGAGCGCCTGCGCCCGGTACGCCACTTGTTTGCACTACCTGTACGCCGGGTGCCTTGCCTATCAGTAATTGCGCAGGGCTTAATGATGTATTTGCTCCTGCATCTTTGGCGTTTACCACATCAACGGCGCCTACCAGGTCTTTCCTGCGGGCACTACCGTATCCTATTACTACAACCTCGTTCAGGCTGTTAGTACTTTTCGCTAAAGTTACGTCAACGGCGCCTGAAGCCGGAACGGCAATCTCTTTTTGATCGTAACCAATAAAAGAGAAAACCAATGTACTTCCCTGAGCAGCATTGATGGAATAGAGCCCGTCTATATTGGTACTCGTGGCATCCGTTGTGCCTTTTACTTTAATGGTTACGCCTGGCAGGGGGAGTCCATCATCCGAGCCCAACACCTTGCCGGTAATTTTTCTCATTTGCGAATAGCCCGGTAGACTTATCACCAGAAGTGATAAGGTCATCCCGGCAAAAATGAGGAATTGTGTTAGTAGTTTTCTTTTCATGAATTTAAAATTTAAGTAACATAATTGGTTGATTATTTATTAATGGATATTAAGGATAAGCATAGAGGAACTATTTGTTGGCCTTGCTCTTGCAATCGATTGCGAAACATCGCGGACAAATACCTTATCACTGTTCAGTAGTAAATTTTTTAACATATCATTAAAAACTTTAAATACAGTTAGCGTCTGCTAAATCAAAAAAATAAATTAATTGGTGGTTCAATTGATAATTGGTGGAACATTATTCTAAAGCAGTATTTTAAACTTACCGCACTGAAGCCTTATTCCGAATGTGAAACTATGGTAACTAAAAAAAAGCGAGGGGGTATAAATGAATAAAAATAGGGCACCAAATGTGTAAAAAACAGCAGGAATGTATGAATAAGGCGGTTATATTCGGATCAAACAATTTAATTAACGTCAGCTTTACATGTTTTTTTATTCCGGCTCCGCCGTTTCGCCTCACCTATACAGCGAAGCCCTCGCTCATCTTCCCCAAAGGAGAGAGAGAAATTCGATTCCAAAGTGGTTAAATTCCGGCTTTTTAAGCACGCTCTCCTTTGGAGGGAGGGGTTAGTTGAGGCGAATACCGGGCCGGTTCAGGTTCATTGGACGGGCACGAAAATTTCTTTATAATTCGGAAAATACTATAATAAGATAACTATCAGCACATTACGGTATAAACCATATTAAGTCATCGCAAAATCACGGGAAATCCCGTCTTTATGTTTTGCCACCTGCCTGTTCCTGCGGATAATTCCAAAGCCGGGCTTTATTTATGGCCGTCAAATTCCACTCGTTTAGTAAACGCGTGCTGGTTACGGAAAATGACAATTTCTGCAGAGGCCCCGATAACCGACATCCTCGCTTTCTGCAAATCCCTCAGGCTGTTGGTTGGTACACCGTTCAGCGATAGGATTACATCATTTGCCTGAAAAAAAGCACTGGCTTGGCCCGGCAGTATTGATTTCACCAAAACACCCCGGATATCATCCATTCCTGTTGCAGATCGTTCTCCCAGGGTGGTCAGTTTTTTTACTTTTGCGCCCATAAAATCAATTGTTTCACTTTCGGCTACCTGGGCTGGCGCTGTAACCATCGGGAAATTCACTTTCTTTGCCCGGGCCTTTAACTGCGGGGAAACGACTCCAAAACTATCCAGTTCAATGTTTTTGAAGCCGACAGAAAATGCAATAGCGCCGGGTTTAAGCCGAAAATCTCCCTCAGCGGGGTTTTCGAAAACCTGCGGCATGGATACTGAATGCATATCAGTTCCCCTTGCCTGTGCTTCGGATAAGGAGGCAGCATCGGGAAATACGTTGTAGTCAACTTCTTTCCCCCATACGGAAATCCCTATCGGCAGATATCCCGCACCTACGATGTTGTGCCTGAAGATGTCATTGCTGTTTTTAAACCACACGTGAGGGTGAAAAGTATTATTCACCATGATATTGTTTTCAACAACACGGTTCACTCCTTCCCTTAGCTTAATACCGCCGTTTAAACAAAGGTTATTGCTGATGATGTAATTGCTTGACCCATCATCCAGGTCAATATCCCAGCCATGGTCGCAACGAAACCTGTTGTTGCGCAAAATGATTGGCCGGGTTACGTCCAGCAGGGCCAAATCAGGATATTCCGCCACAATGGAATCCATTATCTTTTTATCGGGATGCCAGTAACGATCACGCCCCCAGGAGTTGAATGATCCATGGTCGCCGGTTTCCTTAACGGTATTAAAAACATCGTTATACTCAATAACATGACCGCCCCATGTCCCTTCGCTGACATTGATGCCTGCGCGGGGAACATCATAGATGGTATTGTGGCTGACGGTGATATCCTGGCACATGGAGAGCTCTACGCCTGCTGATTGTTTTTCTACCAGCCCCAGGTTAAACATCAGGTTGTCGTAAATGCGGCAGTCTTTCGGATAATTATTTGTTTTGGGCCCCGGCGTCCGGTCCATTTGCGCTATCGGCACAAACTGGTTATATTCAAAACTCGGCGAACGGGCAGCGCCGGGATCGCCGACGAAACAAATTCCGCTTGCCCCCACTTCCGAAATCTGACATCCAGACACCCCGCAATTGCGGTTATATTTACTGAAAAATACAGCATTGCCCCCAACATTAATCACGGTACAATTTACCAGTTTGCAATTTACCGCTCCTTCGCAGGTCACGGCGCCGCCCCGGTAAATGGTCCAGTCGCTTCGCAGCAAAGGCTCCATATTCTGCATAAAAGTCCTCGCAGTTTGCGTTAAAACCAGGCCGGATATAGTAATATTCCTGACCGGCGCTGTTTCCCCGCCGCGAAACTCGAAGAGGCTGGCAGGTTGCGGCGACTCAAATGTAGCGGTGCGCAGGTTAAGGCCGGCAGGTGGAAAATAATACAACGTTTTGGCCTGCTTATCAAAGTACCATTCGTTCACTGTATCGAGCTCTTCAAAAACATTCTCCACAAAGCGGTATTTTTCACTCATACCCATGCGGCGGTTGTTTTGCCACCCTCCTTCCAGCACAGGTTCGCCTTTATCGTTTTTACCGGTGATCCTGTAATGGACGTCACCCCATTGGGAGGGATGCAAAGCGTGTATGTACCCGCCCTCCGGCGATTTCCAGCGGGCAACGCGCTCCGGCGATAGCACATCTTCTGCAGTACCATTCAAATAATGGGCTGC
This sequence comes from Mucilaginibacter gotjawali, assembly GCF_002355435.1. Taxonomy (NCBI): domain Bacteria; kingdom Pseudomonadati; phylum Bacteroidota; class Sphingobacteriia; order Sphingobacteriales; family Sphingobacteriaceae; genus Mucilaginibacter; species Mucilaginibacter gotjawali. The sequence goes on along the minus strand of NZ_AP017313.1, from coordinate 2,404,569 downwards.
AGGATGATAATTTGGATAACGTGCCATATGCTGCAGCTGCCCATTGACGAACAGTTCGTCAAACTGAACATTTTGTTCTACCCTGGCTTTCCAAATACCATCTTTATAAGGCGCCCACTTTAGGTGAAGAACCGCCCCGCCGCTGATAATTACCTTTTGCTTGTTGTAGCTGGTGATCGTTAGCGTGCTGCCATTTTGCCTTGAATCCCGGCTGGTAAAAACAACGGGCTTGTTTAAGCGGTATATTCCCTCCATCAGGTACAGGTTAATTTTGCCGCTATGGGTACGCGCCTCTGTTACCGCCCTTGAAATAGAATGAAAAGGTTTTGCTCCGGTACCCGGATTGGTATCCTTCCCAAGGGTTGAGATGAAAAAGTTTGTCTGCGAAAACGATCGCACCGGGAAAAACAGGCCGACCGCAATCACCAGGAATATTTTAAGTTTACTCATAAATCTATCATAAAAAATTCGCCCGAAAACAGAAAAAGTGCTGACAAGATTCTGTCAGTGACAAAATCTTGTCAGTAGCTAAGTCATTAATTATCAGAGATTTTGCACTTTGTTACAGGGTGTGCACGTGTTGCGCAACGCAACAAAACTCCACCCCTGCTCCTTAAATTCCATTGGAACAGGTTGTAAGAACAAAATGCTGTTATTCTGTAATTATATCTACTTCTGCATAGCCGGTCTCATCGTTGTTCTCGGTGTTTTTTACCGCCCTTAGTTTGATATACCGGGCTTTTTTTGCGGCAAACTTTACGGTTTGCCATAAAGGGTTGTTTTTAATATTAGGAAATTCGCCCTTACTCGCAAGGGTCCAGTCTGCATTATTTTCTGAAACATAGAATTCGTAGCCGGCAATAATACCGGGGCCCCACTGGCCCTGGTCAGGCAGATACCTGAAGCCGGACAGGCTTTCTTCTTTTCCCAGGTCGATCACCAAATCAACCGGCATTTTTTTGTCTTTGCCCTGGTGCCATACGGTAGTGGGATCGCCGTCCAAAACTGCATTGGCCTTTTCATCCTCAATGCCAACTATTTTCCAGTCCTTTCTTGAAATATCAAATTTCTCGTGTGTTTCCGGACTGCTTTTTTGGGTAGAAGGATCGTAAACGATGGCGCGAATCTCTGGTTTTCCCTCCGACAGGAAGGGGCCGTTATACTTTTTCGACGCAGAGGTGGGCATGCTGCCGTCTGTGGTGTAGTAAATTGCCGATTCCTTATCAACCGGCGTTATGGTTATTATCCCTGCCTGGTTCCGGGTAACCGCGGGGGCGGCAAGTATTTGCGGTGCGTAATAAACACCGGCGTTGGAAATAACCAGGCATGCCTTGGCATCCGTAATATGCAGCCGCACCCTGGTAGCCTTTACCGTGGGGAAGCTTACTATACGCTTATAGCCGATAGTTGTTCCTTTTGCCAGTTCCTGCCATTGGCCGTTCACCAACGCTTCAATACTAAACGCTTTTACACGCTGTCCTAATTGAATGTATTCCTGCGCCAAAAAGCGGTTAAATCGGGTTGGTTTACCCAAATCAATGGTAAGCGAAGCCGCCTTAACGCCGTCATCCGTGGCCCAGTAGGTATTATTATTATCATCAGTGGCGTTGCCGGCGCTAAAAGCTTTGCTTCCCGCACGCACATTGGAGGCTGTCGCCGGCTTGTTTTGGGCCAGGTTTACCGAGAATGCAGCTTTTACGGCTTTGCCAAAAGCCAATGCATTTTTTTCATCTGTCGGATGGATCAGCCCGTTAGGCATAATGGGGAAATTGAGCAGCAAACTACCGTTATGGCCGATGGAATTGTAATAGAGATCCATCAGTTGCGGCAAGGACTTTACTTTCTTGTCTTCGCTGGGGTGGTAAAACCATTCAGGCCTGATTGAGGTATTTACTTCTGCGGGCACCCATGCATTGCCGTCCTCAACACCAAAATGCAACATATTGTAGGGTACGTCGCCGGTGGAATTCAGCAGGCTCCAATTTGTCTCGCCAACAGATCCGCCTTCAGTTCCCACCCACCTGAGGTCAGCACGTTCTCCCCCGTCATTCCAGATCACAATATGAGGCTGCAGTTTGCGCACAAGTTTATAGGTATTGGCCCAATCATAATATGTTTTACGATCAATTATACGGGTTTCATTGGCCCCGCCATAATAGCCAGAGCCGCCGTTGGCGCCGTCAAACCAGATCTCGAAAATAGGGCCGTAGTTGGTAAGTAGCTCAGTAAGCTGGTTGCGGAAATAGGTAATGTATTCCGGCTTGCCATAGTCAGCCCGGTTTCTGTCCCAGGGTGACAGGTAGATACCCAGCTTCAAGCCATATTCTTTGCAGGCATCTGCCATCTCCCTCACTACATCTCCTTTGCCGTTTTTCCAGGGGGCATTTTTCACCGAGTAATCTGTGTATTTGGAAGGCCAGAGGCAGAAACCGCAATGGTGCTTGGCGGTAATAATAATTCCCTTCATCCCTGCATTTTTACAGATACGCGCCCATTGGCGGCAATCCAAAGCGGTTGGGTTGAAGAGGTTAATATCTTCGTTACCGAATCCCCAGGATTGGTCAGTATAAGTGTTCAAAGAAAAATGCACAAAGGCATAGTATTCCATTTCCTGCCATCTCATTTGATTTTCAGAAGGGACAGGTCCGAATGGGGCAGGCGCATTTTTTTGCGCACGGCTGCTATAACAACAAAGGAAGAAAACGGCCGTAAATAAACAGGCTTTGACAATTTTAGGAGTTTTCAATTTTTTACTTTTTAATTTTGATACTGGCTTTTTCTGAGCCTTGAGCGCTTCAGAATGTAAGATCGTCTTTTATCCTGAAGTTAATTTATTTTTTTAGAAATGACCTGATAATTAAAGCGGCCCCGGGCATGCCTTGTGAACTCACATCAAGTTTAATGTCGCCCGCTCCATGAGTACTTCTGATTACGACCAATGCATGCCCGTGCCATGCTTTGCGCGTATTTCCGGTATAAGAGTCGGTGTCTTTCATATCCGCATTTGCTACACCTGCAATTGTACCGGGGCCTTCAATTTTAAAGTGCAGAAGGTTTACTGCATTTGGTTGTAATATACCGTCTTTGTCAGTTATCTCAATAGTGACAAAAGACAAGTCCTGTCCATTTGCTACAATTTCTTTACGATCAGCACTTAATTGAATTTTCGCAGCATCGCCGGAAGTTTGCAGAATCTTCGATTCCATTTCCCTACCGTTCTCCACCCCTATTGCCTTAAGTTGACCAGGCAAATAGGCTATAGTAAATAGCGCTTTATGTTCCTGTTCATCGGTCGTTTGCTTCTCGCCAATAAGTTTATTGTTAAGGTAGAGTCTCACTTTGGGGTATTTTGAATAAATCTCTACCTGAACGTCCTTTCCTTCATACCCTGGCCAGGTCCAGCTTTCCCAGGTCGGCCACACCGACCACCATGTGTTCTTAATTTCCAAAGGGGCCGGTTCAGGCTCACGAACAGCCATGAAAAGTTTTTCAGTGTTATCATACAACATGCTTCTATAATGTGATATGGGCTTTCTCCAGCCTGTTATATCTATGTCACCACAATAAGCGCCATGCCAGGGGAAAAGATCATGCTCCCAGTGCTCACCGGGTACGTCACCTGAATAATACCAACGACCTATCCCTGATTCTCCGAGATAATCTACGGCTGTCCAAACAAAATCTCCGATAACATAATTGTTGTTTTGCACCAGCTTCCAATTGGCAAAGGCGTCCTTCGGGTATGACTCTGTTTGAAAAATTATCCGCGAAGGAACCCTTTGATGGTCCGAAGGTGCACTCCACAAATGATAATTATAGCCACCAACGTCATGGGCAGCCATCAGGGGATCAAGGGCCGGCCAATCCTTGCCAGCTTCCACAATAGCAGATGTAACAGGGCGGGTAGTATCTATTTCTTTTACAGCATTGGCAAGCATCCTGGCTGTTTCAACAGCTTCGGGGCTCCCCCGCTCCACTATTTCATTGCCAATACTCCACATCACAATTGAAGGATGGTTACGGTCGCGCAAAACCATCGCATCTAAATCACGTTTCCACCAACGATCAAAATACTGCGCGTAGTCATATTTCTTTTTCCCCGACCGCCAGCAGTCAAATGATTCATCAACCACTAAAAGGCCCAATCTATCGCAAGCATTTAAAAACGCTTCGGATGGGGGATTATGAGAAGTTCTTACAGCGTTAAATCCGGCTTCTTTAAGCAACTCGACTTTACGTTCTTCAGCACGGTCAAAAGCAGCTGCGCCCAGGCAACCATTATCATGGTGCATGCAGCCGCCATTAAGTTTCACCACCTTGCCATTCAGCTGGAAACCATTTTGGGCTGTAAATTTTATGGAACGTATGCCAAAATTGGTTTTTGTTTCGTCAACAATATTGTTATTTTGCACTAACTGAATCCGGGCATTATATAAATGGGGAATTTCCGGTGTCCAGAGCAGCGGATCAGTCACCGTTATGGTTTGAGCGATTTCCTGCTCACTATTGGCAGCCAGTTCAACCTTTTTTTGACTATGACCTGCATTTTTATAATTTCCATCTGCTAAACGGGTGCTGATAAGCACACTTTGAGCAGAGCCTGTTTGGTTCTTTACCAACGTTTTAATTTGAACGGTTGCTTTTTTTGAAGAAACATCGGGAGTGGTGATCGCAACACCCCAGTCAGCAATATGTACGGCGTCAGTAACCATCAACCAAACATGGCGATAGATACCGGAACCACTGTACCACCTGCTGTTCAGCTGTTGGGAATTATCTACTCTTACCGCAATCACATTTTCGCTATCAAAATCCAGGTAAGGCGAAAGGTCATAACTAAATGATGAATAACCATAGGGATAAGTTCCAAGCGATTTTCCGTTAATGAAGACTTCAGAATTCATATAAACGCCTTCAAAATAAATAGAAATTTTTTTGCCTTTCCATTCACCCGGCGCTTTGAAAGACTTTCGGTACCAACCAATACCTGCCGGAAAATAGCCCCCTTCGCCGCCGGTTGAGTTTTCAGGACTTATTTTCCCTTCAATACTCCAATCGTGTGGCAAATCAAGGCTCCGCCAACTCATATCGTCAAAATCCTTTGATTTTGCTAATGCTGTATCTCCCTGAAAAAATTTCCAACTATAATCGAATAGTTGTTTTCGCTCAATTTTCCCGGGAGTTTGAGCATGGCATACCATATTGCCAGCCAAAAGCAGGCAGGCTATAATTATTGTTTTTAGGCGATATACTTTGTTATTAATACGCTGTTGTTTCATAATAATCTATTTTTTGAAGAAGCGACATGTAAGTACTTCAACTTTATTGAACTTTTAAGACAACCTCGTCTCCTTTGAGTGTTCCGGAAGCGGCTTTTAACCGGATTTCCCCGGCCTGTTTATTTGATTGAACCAGCACCAAACAATATCCGTTGAATGCCATCCGCTGGCTGGCTTTATCTGGTTCGTGGCTGCTGGGGTTGCCGTTGCCCGTGCCAATAATTCTCCCTGGTCCGTCAATTGAAAATGTGACCAGATTGTCAGCCACGGGTACTACCCTGCCTTGTTTGTCTTTTATGACGACCCGGATGACCGCCACATCGCAACCATCGGCCTTAAGTACGCTGCAGTCGCTTTTCAATGCCACCTGTGCCGGATCGCTTGTTGTTTCAACAATGTCAGTTGTTACCAGCTTCCCTCCTTTATAGCCCCTGGCTTCTAGCTTACCCGGCTTGTAAATAAGCTTCCAGATCAGTTTGGTATAAGGAATGGCTTTTTGGGTGCCTATTCTTTTGCCGTTAAGGAGTAACTCCACCTCATCGCAATTAGTGTAACAATGTACCTGTATGCTGTCCCCAACTTTCCCTGGCCAGTTCCAATGCGGAAAAATGTGGACTACCGGTTCATTTGTCCAGGCCGCTTTGTAGGCATAGTACCCGTCTTTGGGGAAACCGCAAATATCCATAAACCCGAAATGGGACGTAACACAGGGCCATTGGTATGGTGTAGGCTCCCCTCGATAGTCAAAGCCAGTCCAGACAAACAAGCCTCCGAGATAGGGATATTTAACAATATCCGCCCAATCTTCGCCTGGCAGCGGTCCCCAGCCGGGTTGCCATAGCCCGAGGTTCGAAACATAACCCTTTCCCCAATCGTTCTGATACTCCCCGCGGGTTGAAATAAAACTGGTGGCTTCTGTACAAAATTCGATCCGGTTAGGATATTTTTCATGGTCTTTTACATAAGCCAATCCTTTGTCACCATAGTTATAGCCCACAACGTCCAGCACATCGCTGTAGCCACCTTCGTTCCGTCCATGATTCATGGCGGCCGTCACCGGCCGGGTAGGATCAATTTTATGGGTAATGTCAACCATTGTTTTAAGTATCCTCGCCCCGGTAACCGTGCCCTGGATCCATTCTTCATTTTCCATACTCCACATAAATATGGACGGGTGGTTGCGATCCCGGGATAACATGGTTGTTAAATCTTTTATCCCCTCTTCAGAACTTGACAACATGCGATTTTCGTCCAGTACCAGCAAACCCATCCTGTCACACATGTCAAGCAGCTCCGGTGTAGGGGGATGATGGGAACAACGATAAGCATTACAACCTACTTCTTTGAGCAGCTTTAATTTGTATTCGTTTATTTTATCAGGAAGGGCCACGCCAATACCAGCAAAATCCTGGTGGTTGCAGGTGCCCTTTACAGGATAAAGTTTTCCATTCAGAAATACCCCATTCCGGGATATTTCGATGGTCCTTACCCCAAAAGTGGTTTCGTAATTGTCAATGATATTCCCGTTTTCAGCAACTTCGGTTAATATTTTATAAAGATTGGGGGTTTCGGGCGACCAAAGCAGGGGCTTTTGAATAGCGCCTTTTTGTGAAACCTCCGTTGTGCCAAATGGCTCAATTGCCTGGGTTGAAGTCTTAGTGGCAAGAACGACTCCTTTATTATCGACAATCTTAGAGATCAGTGTAATATTTTTAATTGCTCCGTATTCGTTTTTAATACTGGTTTTTATGTTTACAGCAGCTTCATCCGGCGAAACTACAGGCGTTGTAACATAAGTACCAAAGCGGTCAACATGGAGTTTGTCAGTTTTATTGAGCCAAACATGCCGGTAAATTCCGCAGCCTTCGTACCACCAGCCTTCGTATTCGGTCGCGTCAACCTTTACCAAAATAACATTTTTACCTTCGTTACCGTAACGCAAAATATCTGTCAAATCGTAGTTTGAAGGGGTGTAGCCGCTTTGGTGGCTACCCATCAACTGACCATTCACCCAAACGGTACTATTCCTGAAAATCCCGTCAAATTCTATCGATATTTTTTTCCCTTTATCGGATTCCGGTATTTCGAATTCTTTTCTGTAAAAGCCTATCCCACCAGGCAAATACCCGCTAACAGCAGGCGCGCTCCCGATTGATTTATCATTAACAAAAGTCCCTTCCACACACCAATCGTGGGGCAGGTCTACTTCTCGCCAGTCTTCGGGTTTAAAAGTGGATGCTTTATCCACGTCGGTATAAGCAATAACGGCTTCTTTATTTGTTTCAACTTTGACGTTGATATCCGTTAAACCACCATAACCGGCAGCTTTTACTGCGCGTTTTATGGCGATATCCCCTTTATGGAAATGCCAGTTAAAATCAAAACACTCTTTGGTTCTTTTGGAAAGACCCGTTTGCTTCGCATTTTGCGACATTCCTTTTATCGCGGACAGCAATAAAAAAAAGCAGATGACACAATATTTTACTAACCTTTTAAACATTTATCTATATAATTTCTTCACGCACAATATGGTTACAGGATCTCATTACTTAATTTCAATTAGTTCAGGCTCTTCAGACGGCAGTGTAAAACTATCCACAAAGGTTTTACCTGTCAGTATACCTTTAAAGGTGCCTTTTACCCGAATTTCAGCCGGAGTGCGGCCTATGTTAAGATACAGAATATGATTTTTGTCAATTTGCCTGGCCATTACACCATCGGGTACCTGCGGCCCTTTTTTTATGCCAAGTTCATCTATCAGTTTATCAAGCAATGGGCCCAGTACCTCGCCGCTTGCAGGCAACCCAACGTAAATAGCCCTGCCTTTGCCGTATTTGTTAGATGTAATAATCGGATAATCTTTATCTAAGCTGGTTATATTACCGACAATTTCGGCGCCTTTTGATTCGATAACATCAAACCGGGTTGATTCAGTTCCAATAGTTTTCCCCTGATAATTTAATTGAATTCTTTTGCCTGTAAGCGATGCGCGGGATATTTCGTTCATCGGCTCTGTTTCTTCATAACCTGCAACCCGTATTCCGAACACGTCGTTTAAACGGCCCGGGTGGGTGGATGCAAATACTTTCCCGGTTTCGTCAACCACGGCAGAATTACTGGTCATAATTACCGTTCCGCCATTTTTTACAAAGTTCCGGATTTTATTGGCAGTGGTTTGGTCCATTACCGTTACACCGGGCACAAAAAGTAATTTATAGTTTAATGAGCTCTTGCTGATCTCAACAACGGGGGCGTCCATATTGCGGGAATAAAACAAATTCCAGCAGGCCTGTAATTGCTGGTCCTGCGTCTCGGGGAAAACACGGCTCGCTATCTGACTTGGAAAGGAAAATGCCAGGCCAACTTCAGGGCTGGGCTTGTAAGGAAGGAATTTTTCGATCTTTTTAAACTCAGTAGCTATCTTTTTGTATTCGTCATATTTACGGTTGGGAACTCCGTCCCAATCAAGCATACCTTCCAGGTATTGTTCCTCGCCCGACCACATGCTTTGCCATGTCCACCCGCAAACCATTTGATTGCCGTACATCAGCGTGGCATAGGCCGATTTTCTGATCGAATTAGGTACCGCGGTCATTGTGGTAAACTCGCTGCACCAGAAAGGGGTTGGACTTTCAAACTGGATACGTGCAATTCCAAACAAAGCATTCATCACACCCCAATTCGTTATTAAAGACCCTCCCGGATAAAAGCCTGCACCTTCACGTGTCAATTTGCCTGAATAAGCTATCTCTGAATAATCGAAATATTTCATATCGCTGTAATACCATGCGTTGGTATTGGTTAAAGCATTTGGCGCGTTTGAATTAACCACGTTAAGTACTTTAAAAAGCAACTGATTAACCTCATCAGAGATAAAACGCCTGAAATCTAATATTTTCTCGGGGGCGCCGTTTTTTTCGCCGGTTGCAGGCAGTCCAACTTCATCAAAATCGTTAATTCTTCTTGACCAGCGTTGTGTAGCCCAGGCTTTGTTGAAGTTATCGAGGGTCGAGTATTTCTTCGTCAACCAAATAACAAACCTTTTTCTTACTGTTTCTGAATATGAAATAGGGCCATCACCAGACTCATTATCAATACCAAAAGCCAATAGTGCCGGGTGTTTGGCATAATGTTTTGTAAGTGTGTCCGCAAAGCGCAGGGCATATTTCTGGTACATCGGATCGCCTACGTCAACCATGTAGCGATGGTTGGGATACTGCACATTGCCACCCGGACTTGTAACATCCATTGAGGGGTATTTATGGTGCAGCCAGATGGGCGCCGGACGGATAGCGATATCAAGGATCACCTTGATCCCGGCTTGGTTCAACAGGTCCATCACCTTATCGAACCAGTCAAAATCGAACTTGCCTTCAGACGGTTCATAACTATCCCAGGCCAAATGGCCCATACGAACGGACGTAAAACCGGCAGCTTTCATCAACTCTATGTCATTCTTAATTTTTTCAATATCCTTATTATCATGCGGATGATAATTGGAACCGACATATAATGTTTGAGCCTTAACTGACAAGCCGGTCAGCAAAAGCATGGAAAACATCAAAAAATATTTATTAATTATTTTTATCATTGGATTTATTTGCAAGGTGTTTAGCTATATATCTCTTTTGTTTATTGTTGCTTACTGTGCCGGTTAATGTTTAACCAGGTTGATCAGGATAACATCATTTTCCCTTATATCAAAATCGCTGGAAAGAACGGCGCCTGGTTTTATTTCAATTTGCCGTATTTCCACGGGAGCACCATTCTGTTCCTTTAACTTTTTAACCTGCTGCAAGTTTAGCTGTCCCGGTCTGCCCATATCCACATAGCCGGTGTAGGCATCGTTCACTCTGTAACCTACTTTATAAATTTCCATCGTGTACTTTCCAGCCGGCATATGCGATAAATTTACTTTTACTTTACCTTTTGTTTTGGCGGGCAGATCCTTAATATAATATGCCTGGTTGTTTACTGAATCGGGCAGCGTATAGGTATAATCCCATAACAATACCTGAACATTTCCCTTGTGATTTTTGCAGGCCCATGAAGAGCTGTCGCGATTGGCCAATTCAGTTTCACCCAGTTTGTTTAAAAAAGAATAGGCAAAAAATGCAGGCTTTTTGATCCCTTCAATGTTCATTAAACCAAACCCGCCGTGAAAAGGAGTAAAGCGAGGGCCGGACTCTTCAAAAATATCGGTAAACGTCCAGTATGACATTGAGTTGGCCTCGGTTCCCACTTGTTTTAATTTTTTAAGGATATATGCCGCTTCGTGATAACTGTCATGAAGAGGGTCAGCAGGTGTATAAGACGAGCTCCATTCTGTATAATGCAATTCCAGTCCGGGGATAGCTGAACTTTGGATTTGCTTGCGCGAATTCAAAACGTCGCCACTAACGCTCCATTCGTTTTTGTCGAGGACTGTCCCCGCCCAGCCGTGCTCATCCAAAAATCCTTGCTTTACGCCGTAAGAGTGTGTGCTGACAAAATCGATAGGCACCGAATTATTTTTACAAAAAGCTATCATTTCAGGCACCCACGCCGCTCCTGCAGTTGCCGGGCCACCCACTTTATATGCCGGATTTACGCTTTTAATAGCCCTGGCACTATACTGGTACAGTTTGAAATAGTCGGCCTGGGAACCCGTCCAGAAACCATCTTTCAAATTCGGCTCGTTCCAAACTTCAAAATACCAGGTCTTCACTTCATCGGTTCCGTATCGCGCTGTAAAATGTTGTGTCAGGTTACGGATTAGCCCCTCCCATTTGTCATAATCTTTGGGCGGCGTTACATTGCCCCGCCACCAGAAAATGGTTTTACTGCCGCTGGCAAGTGCGCCCGGCATAAATCCCAATTCTACGAATGGCTTCATGCCGATGCTGATAATGTAGTCATACAAAGCATCAACATACTGGTAATTATATAGCGGGTTGCCTTTATTGTCTTCGCTGTAAACAGCCATATCATCGGTAAGCAATCCGTGCATCCGGATATATTTAAAACCACATTCTTTCCTGGCAATAGCCAACTGCTGCTGCCAGTCGGCTCGTAACCCTTCATTTGCACGGCCAGCACCTACACACGCTTTAAATGAAGTATTCAAAGGCCCTTTTTCTTTTTTTAAGTCAACGCTGATTATTCTTTCAGCTTTTGCTGCCTTCTCACGGCTGTTACTTTGGGCAAAAACATTACCAAAAAGTAAGCTCGCCAAAACAAGTAATAAATATTTCCTTTTCATTTTATAAATATGCGCCCCCAATTTTGCAGGAGACCTGTTAATATTACAGTTTTAACTTACCTGACAATAATAGTAACTATTTGCCTGATATCTTTCGATGAAGAAGCTGCCATTATTTTATATTGACCAGGTTCAACAACCCACGTACTTAACTTGCTGTCAAAATAGGCGAGATCGCCCGCATTTATATTTATGGAAACAGCAGCGGTGGTTGCCGGCGCTATCATCATCTTTTTAAATGCCTTTAGTTCTTTCGCAGGCCTTAAAACCGAAGGATTTAATTTACTGACGTAAAGCTGAATAACCTCTTTACCGGCAACGCTGCCCGTGTTCTTAACTTTTAGCGATACCGTTATTTTGTCACCAGGTTGGTAGTTTGTCTTGTTGGTAGTTAAATCGGTATAGGTAAAATTGGTGTAAGACAAGCCGTAACCAAAACAGTATAAAGGATTAATATTCTTAGTATCATACCAGCGATAGCCAACCAGTATGCCTTCTTTATAATCAGCCGTGAGGTTTTTACCCGGATAAGTATTTAAGGCAAAAGCCGGTGAGTCGTTTAATGAGACAGGGAAAGTAAACGGCAACCTGCCGGATGGATTCACTATGCCTTTTAAAACATCGGCCAATGCATTCCCGGCCTCCGAGCCGTTAAACCACGACCAAACAATGGTATGGTTTGATTTTTTAATTTCATTCAGGTTGTACGGAGCGCCAGCCATGATAACAATAATTGTATTGGGGTTGGCTGCAGTGACTGCGTCAACCAATGCCTGCTCTCCGAAAGGCAGCTCCAGGTTTTTGCGGTCATGACCTTCGCTTTCATACTCGCGATTTGAGCCGATGCACAAAATGGCAATATCGGTTGTTTTTGCAAGCGCTACGGCCTGGCCGATAAGGTTTTTGTCGGGTTGATCATAGCCGCTATTCTGGGCGTCAGTATTGTTTGCCGAATATTCAGCCTTGTAACCCTGGGCAAAACTGATGCTGGCTGTTTTGCCAAATCTTGATTTTATACCTTCTAATGCTGTTACCTCATGCCTTGCTTTTACGCCGGCGCCATACCCACCCAAAGCAAATGTACGGGTAGCATTATCGCCTATTACCGCAATGCTTTTAATTTTACCTGCGTTCAACGGCAGTAAATTAGCATCATTTTTCAATAAAACGATAGATTCCGACGCAATATCGTATGCGCTTTTGGTGTGGGCAGGTGTAGCAATGGCCCCTTCAGGGTGATTTGCACTCATGGATGTATGATAGATCAGCCATAAAATTCTTCTCACTTTATCATCGATTGTTTTTACCGAAACCTGGCCCGCTTTTACTGCCGCAAGCAATGGTTTAGCAAAATACCATTGATCATACGGCCCGCTTGATCCCATTTCAATATCAAGCTCATTGTTTGCGGCAGCAACGGTATGGTGCACGCCGCTCCAATCTGACATCACGAGGCCTTTAAACCCCCACTCCTTTTTTAGTACTTTGTTCAATAAAAAATCATTCTCAGAACACCAGTAGCCATTCACTTTATTATAAGCCGACATAACGGCGTAAGCATCCCCTTGCTGCACAGCGGCTTTAAACGCCGGCAAATAAATTTCGCGCAGCGCTCTTTCATCAACTATTGTGTTTACGCTGTCGCGATGAAATTCCTGGTTATTAGCAGCAAAATGTTTCACGCAGGCAGCCACATGCTGACTTTGAATCCCTTTTACTGACTGAATAGCCAGCTGACTGTTCAAATAGGGATCTTCGGAATAATACTCGTAAGTACGGCCACAAAGCGGCATTCTGCAAATATTGAATGCCGGTGCAAGCATGATATTCTTGTTTCGGGCATTGGCCTCCTCCCCTATGACTACACCGTATTTATTTGCCATTACTGGGTTCCATGTTGCTGCAATTGCCGAACCATTTGGTAAAAATGTGGCGGAATCGGTGGTCCAGTTGGCTGACGCCCAGTCGAAACGTTTGATCTCCTCGCGCACACCCAGCGGGCCATCGTCGCAAGTTAATTCGGGAATACCTAAACGCGGTACACCTGCTGAAGAAAACAAAGCATTGCCATGAAGCATTGCGATTTTTTCTTCAAGGGTCATTTTTTTAACTATACTATTGATTTTTATCTGAAGATCTGTTTCATTTTTAGTTTGTGCAAAAACGCTGACAAACAGAAAAAGCATTGCGCATGTGATTATATATTTCATAAACGATTTTATTGCAAAATTGAAATTATGGCTGTTTTTAAATCTTTGGAATCGGAACTACTCCCATAATAAACCTCATATTCTCCCGGGGTAACCGTCATTTTTTGTTGCCTCAAATCGAAAAACTCAAAGGAGGAAGGATTCAGGTTAATGGAAACTTGTTGGCTTTTTCCTGCGGGAATTTCCACGCGTTTAAATCCCCGTAGTGTTTTTAACGGACCTTCAACGTCATTCATTTTACGAACATAAACCTGCACAACCTCAACACCATCGCGCAGTCCGGCATTTGTTACCGGCACGGTTAACTGAATAGTTTCGTTGGTTCCGATTGCTGTTTTACTCAACCGGGCTGCGCCAATGTTGAACGTCGTATAACTCAAGCCATAGCCGAAGGGAAAAAGGGCATTGTTCATAAACCTGTAAGTGCGGCCTTTCATGGAATAATCTTCAAAATTGCCCAACTGCTCTGAATTTTTATAGAATGTGACGGGTAGCTTTCCTGATGGATTGTAATCGCCAAATAATACATCGGCAACAGCCTGTCCGCCCGATTGGCCGCCGTACCATGCCTGCAGTATGGCATCGCAACTTTCAGTTTCGGGCGTCAAAGCAATAGCAGAACCGGAACAGTTTACAAATACAACTTTTTTACCAGCTTTTTTCAGGGCCTGCAAATATTTACGCTGTGATGCAGGAAGGTTAATGTCCGTGCGGTCCCCGCCTTTAAACCCGGGGATTTCTAACGGCATTTCTTCACCTTCTAATTTGGAAGAAATTCCGCCAACAAACACCACTTCGTCTATTCCTTTCAATTTGTTGATCAGATCATCATAATTTACAGGTATTTCCCGGCCAAAATTCAGTTTTAAACTGGCGTTTACCCAGTCAAAAACCGCCGAATACCTGATTTCAATTTTGTATTCCTTTCCGGATTCTACCTTAAAGGGAATTCTGAAAGGTACAGCCTGGTACGAATCCTTATTTAGTAACGTGTCGCCGTTAACTACTATTTGGCATCTTCCGGCATACTCCAATTTAAAAACCAGCATTTCTGATCGTAAAGCTTTATAAACCGCTTCATATTTGCCTGAAAATCCCTTGAGGTTTATCCCAGTGCTAAATTGATGCTGGCCAGCCGTTGTTAACTGTATGGGGTTGGTGATCTGATCATGTGCCGCCACGTCACCCTTGAAATCCTTGTTGTTCCAATAGGTTGCCTTTATCCCTTTTTTACCATCAAACGAGGAGTTTCCAACAAAACTTTCGGTGATCATATCCTCAGTAATATCGCAGCCCTTGTCGTAAAATATCGCGCCGGCCGGGAGTTTGGATTTAATTCCATCAAGCACAGTAACAGTATTTGCCGGATAGCCGTTGTAGTTGCCCAACATCACCGGTTTTTCATCGGCATTCGGGCCAATAACCGCAATTTTTTTTACTGATCTGGACAAGGGCAGAATATTGTTTTTGTTCTGCAGCAAAGTCATTGATTCCTGCGCCATTTGAAGCGCCAGTTTCTGATGATCTTTGGAATTCACGACCGACATGGGAATTTTTGACCAGGAAACCAGTGAATCGCTGTCCATTTCGCCAAGGTCGAAACGGCCAACCAAAACCCGCGTCAAATGCTTGTTTATTTCATCCTCTGTAATCAACCCTTTTTGAACCGCCTGTGGAAGTTTACCAAATGCGTATCCAAACCCGCATTCAACATCGGTACCCGCCAAAACAGCTTTGGAAGCAGCATGGACATCATCGGATGAGACTTTATGATTGTTATAAAAATCGGCTATCGCGCCGCAGTCGGAAACAACTAAATATTTAAAGCCCCAATCATCCCGAAGTATTTTTTCCAGCAAGCGGTTGCTGCCACAGCAAGGTTCATCGTCCAAACGCTGGTAGGCACACATCACTTCGCGTACATCAGCTTCCTGTACTAACGATTTGAACGCCGGCAAATAGGTTTCCCATAAATCGCGGGGACTTATATTATTGAGGTTCAACGTATGCCGGCTCCATTCGGGGCCTGAATGAACAGCAAAATGCTTGGCACAAGCAAGCAACTTTTTATACCTTGAATCGGAAGGGCCCTGCAGGCCGTTGACCACCGAAATGCCCATGCGCGAGGTTAAATAAGGGTCTTCGCCATAGGTCTCCTGTCCGCGGCCCCAACGCGGGTCGCGGAATATATTTATATTGGGTGTCCAAACCGAAAGGTTCAGAAACGCACGGTTTTCTTCGCCATTTTTCCTTGCCTGGTTGTATTTGGCACGAAATTCGTCGGAAACAGCATCAAACACATTGTAAACAAGTTTATCATCAAATGAAGCAGCCATCCCAATCGGCTCAGGAAAGACAGTAACATCATTGCTTTGTGCGAGGCCATGCAAAGCCTCGCTCCACCAATTGAACTTTTTTATTCCCAACCGGGGGATAGCTTCTGACTGATCGCACATCAGCGCAGCTTTCTCTTGTAATGACAGGCGGGATATTAAATCCTTAGCCCTCTCTTCAGAAGTCAACTTAGGGTTCTGATAGGGCAACTGCCCAAAGAGATTTAACGAAAACAATAAAATAGTACCAATTATTAAACCTCTTTTCATATAATATTTTGCATCTTAGATACACTTTCCCCGAATCCTGCCGGTATCCATTAGCCTTTAAATAATTTACGGCTTGAACGTAGCAATCTTCTATTTCCCCCCGGCGACGATAGCATTAATAGTCCGCTGATCTCTCACTGTGTAATTTTGCCTGTCCAAAGCGCCGCCTGTGTCCCAAAAAAATGGTAACATCCCGTTTGCTTTCGCCTGTTTTGTAATGTATGTTAACCAGTAGTCAACAGCATCGTTATGCAGTGCTAACTCTTTGGGGGCATGTTCGCCCTCATTTCTCCGATAGGCGCCATATTCGCCAACAACAATCGGAATTCCTTTGTCGAAAAAGCTTGCCTTCATTTTACCGAAGGACTTTTTTACATAATTTTCTTCTGCCCAGGTGGCATTACGTTCAGGTTCAATAGCCGAATGAAGTGCTTTTCCCCAGTAGTAAAACATTTTACCCCAGTTTGCATCGCCGTTCATGAGGCAAAATTGGTAGGGGCTATAATAATGGACCTCTACCATCATCCGTCCGTATATCTTGTCTATCGGAAGACGATTCATCAATTTGCTGGTTTTATCGACATCTGTCGACGGCCCCTGAACTACCAATACCCGGTAGCTATTTCGGCCACCGGTAGACCTGACTGCATTGATGAAGGTTTGATGATAGCTATTTAATACCTCCATCTGATCAGCATTCTCTACGTTAGGCTCGTTTGCGCTGGCAAACATCAAATGCTCATCAAAATCGCGCATGCAGGTTGCAATCTGCTCCCAAAGCGCTTTTTGTTTCGCGTTAACCGAGTCCTTTTTAAGGGCAGTGCAGTTATTTTCGAGCCATCCCGCGTCCCAATGTATATTGAGTAAAACATACATATCATTTTTTACGCAATACCCAATTACTTCTTTAACCCTGTTGAGCCATTTTGGATCTATGCGTGCTTCGCTTTTATTAGCTAAATGGGTCAGATTCCAGGCACATGGGAGGCGGATTGCATTGAACCCCTGCTGTTTTACTGCCTTGATATAACCTTCTGTAATAACCGGACTGCCCCAACCTGTTTCGCCACCGGGAGCCTCAAAGGTGTTGCCAATGTTCCACCCTAACTTAATTTTTGCAGCAAGCTGAACTGCGTTACTTTTCATCCCTGTTGAGTCAGGCGCCTTTGGTGAGGTGTTGTATGAGGGATAAATAGAGCGCGGCCCGGCACTATTATCAGCCGTTTTGAATGAATAAAAAGATGCAAGCGTAATAAGAGATAATAATATGATAAAAAAATACCTGATTTTCATTTTGTTTAAATCACCACTGTATAAAAAGTAAAAAAACACTTCAGCAAATATGCTTTTATTTGCCTCCTGCTATTATGGCGTTAAGTGTACGCTGGTCATTTACTGTTAAATTTTGTCTATTTAAAACACCGCCTGTATCCCAATAAAATGGTTTAAGGCCGTTGGCTAATGCCTGTTTGGTGTTAAATGTTATCCAATAATCGACCGAGGCCTGGTGTGCAACCTGATCAAGAGGCTCTGAACGCCTGATGGCAGCGTACTCGCCCATTATAACCGGAATACCTTTATCAACAAACTTTTGCTTTATTCCCTGGAAATAAGTGTTCATGTCACTCTCTTCGCCCCAGGTAGCATTCCGGCTGGGTTCAATTGTGGAATGATGACCTGTGCCCCAGTAATAAAACATATTGCCCCATGATTGGTCTCCTATCATTTCGGTAAACTGCCATGGCGTATAATTATGCTCTTCGAACATCATCCGGTTAGGCGCCGGATCTGCCGGGAATGCGTTCATAAGCTGTGACGCCCCTTGTACAACCAAAATACGATAGGCATTGTGCCCTCCCGTCGAACGGACAGCATTAACAAATGTTTGGTGGTACGACTCTAAAATGGCCATTTGGCCGGCATCGTTTGTAGTTGGCTCATTTTCGCTGGCGAACATCAAATGCCCGTCAAAATCGCGCATAGCTGTGGCTATTTGCTCCCATAATGCCTTTTGTTTAGCATTAACCGAATCTTGTTTATCCGGCGTGCAAACCAGCCATCCGCCATCCCAGTGGATGTTAAGGATAACATACATATTGTTGTTTACACAATACCCAACTACTTGTTTTACACGGGCAAGCCAGGCAGGGTCTATTTGTTCGGTACCTTTATTTATGATATGGGTATAATCCCAGGAGCATGGCAGCCGGATAGAATTAAAACCGCTTTGTTGCATAAATTTTATAATATTCTCCGTAATGACGGGACTACCCCAACCCGTCTCGCCGCCGGGTGCTTCAAGGGTATTGCCTAAGTTGATGCCCAGTTTCATATAGGATGCCTGTTGTACGGCAGTGTTGGTCATACCAGTCATGTCAGGCGCTATGGGCGATGTATTATAAGTTGGGTAGATGGTGCTTAGCTGGGTAACGATCAGCTTTGTGCCCTGACCATTCGAAGGATTTATTTCCAAAAGGCCCGACAAGGTTGCCCCAGTGGTATTTTGCGATATTGTTGTTATATGTACAATGGTACTGCCACTTTTACCCGATGTTACGCTTGTCTGCAACCACGAAGAAGCAGGGTTGTAGAGCGTCCAATCGGTATTGCTGGTAATAGTTATGTCCTGGCTTCCTCCGTCGGCTGTAAAATTTACAGAAGGTACGTTAACCGAGAGTTGACCCGCTGGCTGCGCCGACTCATTTTTCGCCGCTTTTTTACAGGAGAAAAAAAATAAAATTGTAATAAGAAATACTAACTCTTTAAAAAAATACTGTTTTTTTATTTTACTCATCTAGTCCTCAATTTTTCAAATAATGCATAAAAACTATTGCATCCAGAACCACTCGCACGATGAATTTATTCCATCCTTATCTGCTGATCTTTTGCTATATGGCACCTCTAAAGCCCCACTTTTAACTCCCATCCTACGGAGAGGAATTAAAAGTGAGGCGATAAAATAAAACACAAGGCGTTTTTAGAGGTGTTTTATATCATTCAGCGTGTTATTGAAACTTCGTGCCTGTGCCGTATGCAGCTATGCCTCTGTTTACGCCAACTTTTACAGAATCCAGTGTTACCTGATCTCCCACAACTGCAGGCCCTTGCGGAACCCCGTTCAATCCTCGCCTGTCAAATATACCAGCCCATAAAAACGGTATTACGCCATTTGCTTTAGCTTGTTGTGCAACATAAGCAGTGAAATGCGTAGCAGATGCCAACGCCTTTAACGAATCTGCCGGATAGCCTGTCAACCTCGCAGCGTGATAATTTGGCGCATACTCGCCCATAAACAATGGAATACCTTTATCAGCAAATCTTACCTTCACGGTGTGCATTATAGAATCGACATAACTTTCTTCATTCGCAGATGTGCAATTACGGTCCAGGAAGAGTGAGTTTGTTGTATGATAATTAGTATATGTACCGTTTACAGAATAGGTATTCCTGTTTCCCCAAAAATACAGCTCTTTACCCCAGCTTGCGTCTTGAGGTGTTGTAGAAGTGCCACCTCCCAATATGCAAAACTGCGACGGGCTATAATAGTGGAACTCAAGCATCATTTTATGAGGCGTTGGGTCGGTAGGCAGTTTTGGTGTTTTATATACATTGGTCGGATCAAGATATTGGTTAAGAATATCAGTTGATGCAGAAGGCGACTGAATTACCAGAACACGATAAACATTTTTTCCTCCGGTGCTGCGCACTGCATTAATAAAGGTTTGATGATAACGCATTGTGGTAACCATTGACGTTACATCATTGCTGTTATTAAGGCTGGTTTCGTTGAGACTGGCGAACATTAAATGCTCGTCAAAATCGCGCATATAAGTAGCTACTTGCTCCCAAATTGCCCTATGCTTAGCGTTAGCACTATCTTGTGGAGCACCTGTAAGTGTACTTCCGGGATCATAATGGATATTAATGGTCACATACATACCATCGTTAATGCCATATTGGATTACTTCTTTTATACGGGCAAGCCATAGTGGGTCTATTTGTAGCGTTTTCGTGTTGATGAAATGGCCATCATAACGAATAGGTATCCTTACGGCATTTACACCATTTGCTTTTAGCAAATCAAACTGTTGCTGGGTAATTGGCGGGTTTCCCCATCCGGTTTCGCTACCCGGGGCTTCCATGGTGTTATAAAAATTCCAACCATAGGTAATATTATTAGCTATTTGCGAAGCAGTACTACTCATACCTGTTGCATCGGCTGCTTTGGCCGATGTATTATAGGAGGGATAAATAATAACATCCTGCCACACCGTAATCCGCCTGCTTTGACCATTACTTGCATTTAAATTTAAAAGCAACGAACGGCTTGCGCCCGATTTATTATTAGCCGCACCAGTTAAAGTAATGGTAGCGGCGCCGCTACCACCTGTTGTCTGGCTTAATTGCAGCCATCCAAAACCAGTTGTATCAATACTCCAGGCGGCATTAGCAGTAAAATTTAATGTTACAGTACCGCCGCTTGCCGGTATAGTATCTGTAATATTACTAAGCGTAAGTTGCGGGGCATTTATATTATTTTTCTTGCAGGAAATAACAGCCGCCAGTGCTATAAATATCCCGGCAATCTTGTACGCCGTGCCTATTTTTTTTATCATCATTTTCATATTCAATTTTGTTTAAAAGCCCCACAGCGATATGCGGCTGCGGGGCTGTAGTTTATTTAATTTTTACAACCCGGATATTGTCAAAAGCACCATAAAAACCTGTTGTTGTTTTAGTTGTAGCATAATTATGCACATATATGTAAGCAGTGGCGTTTCCTGATTGGTCCAGCATATCGGTAAGTTTAGCTAAAGAAGCCCCCATACCCTCGCCAAGCGTTGGATCGCTTGCACGGAACGATGACAACGGAATAGTTAAAGTAATCCAGCCCTTTGTTTTGTATGCTTTTCCGGTTTTCCATGGTTCCCATCTGTATATAAAGCCACCTCCTGGCGAAATATCAAGTGCACCACCATTCCAGCCTTTTGCGACACTTACTTCTAACTTTAAGGCCCAACTGCCTGGGTCGTCAGTAAGGTTGGCTTTTGGCACCCATTGATTACCTGATAAATCAGTACCCCAACCATTATACCATTGCCCGTCACCACTATTCCCAAGTCCGGTATTCAAATAGACAAACTGAGTTTTGTCTTTACCCAATACGCCATCAAAGTCTGTGGTATGTGTAAACCAGCCGTATTGATCATTTGCGGCATCATCAATACCGCCAGAACCTGCGGCCCACCATCCGCCCATTCCACCAAACGTCCACATAGGACCATCCATAGTTTCTATAACACCGTCTTGCAAATATGTATGACTATTAACTTTGTAAATAGTAGTACCTGTGCCAAACTTTGTAGTAACAGATACCGGCCCGCTATTCGATGATAATTGAGGCATAACAAAACTAACAGACTTCGTATCTTTTGATTCGGTAAAGGAGGTAATTGCAGTACCAGCAAACGTTAACGATTGAATGCTTTTTAAATAAGTACCGTAAATATAAACGGAATCGCCAGCGGTTGGATTTTCGTTGGAAATACCAGAAATAGTTGGCGTAGCTTTTATGGTATCCAAAACAGTACCTGACTTAGTAGTTACCGTAATGAGGCTGGTAGGTGTTGATGCGGGCATTAAAAAACCAAGAGAACTTCCGTCTGAGCTTGATTTATACGATGTAATTTTGGTGCCCCCATATAAAAACTGTTGAACCAAAACTAAATTTGCACCGTAAAGGTATACCGAATCGCCAGGGTTGGCAAACACGTTCGATATAGCACTAATAGTTGGCTTTGCAGGCCCCAATTTAAACCAAAAACTTGTTGAGCCTGCTTTAGTTTTATAAATAATACTATAAAGCCTGGCAGTATCAACCGTTGTATAGTTAATGGTTGGTATGGGTACCACCGCGTTGTTAGCAGTAATTAAAGCAGGGTTAAAGCTTGACGGAACGCCGTCAAAATCAATTTCGATGGGATTTTGCAAATTGCTCCCCTGTATAACCACATAATTACCACCATTTCCATATAATGCCGGACTTGTACTAGGATTACCGGTACTCAAAATAGTATCCTTTGGTGACGCAACGTATTGCCTTACATCAGAAATAGACGGCGCTCCTTCGTTGTTCTTTTTACAAGCAGGGAATAAAGCCACCATCGCGAGGAGGAGCGGCAATAGACACAAGCCAATTAATGATTTCTTTTTCATAATTATATACTTTAATTTTTTAATTAATAATAAGGAACTGGTGGCTGCGCCAATTTCGGGTCGGTAGATAACTCTGATGCCGGAATCTGCATTGTATATGAATTGATGGTTGCCGGAGTAGCAGCCGGGGCCGCAGTAGTATCCCTTGTAGCTATACCCGTTTTATGATCATAAGAAAACGGCTGCCGATTATGATTACTATCCTGAGCATTAAGAAATGCAACGGCTGCATCGGGCTGGTAATAAGACCACCTTACCAAATCTATCCAATATTGGCCTTCAAAAGCCAATTCAACCCTTCTTTCCCTACGTATGGTGTCGGCAGTTAACATTGGGGCAGGGTCTACACCGGCTCTTGCACGCACTGCATTAAAATAAGTTAGAGCATCAGCATTGGTAGTGGAAGCATTGTTGCCCAAAATAGCTTCGGCGTATACCAAATACACATCGGCCAACCTAAGCATCGCGAAGTCTTCCGGGGATGACCACAACGTAGCTGTTGGCGAGTTGTTATCTGCATTGTTGCCTACGATATGTTTTTTCATACAATTTCCGCCTGCGGTAAAACCGCCATCCGCCTGATCCAATTCCGGATAATGATCTCCAGATAGCATAATGGTGGCCTTGCGCCGCACGGTATCTTTAGCCGAGTACATCATATATAAATCCCAGGTTGGCTGTAAGGTCTCCCATCCGCCACTGTTCCCGAAATTTATTTTGTTACTGGGCGAATAATAGGTTTCTAACACGTTACCATATCCGTAACCCACACCCGGAGCCCATTGAAGCGAGAATAAATCTTCGGGGGCATTGTTGTTTTGCACCTTAAAAAGGTCATAATAGCTTGGAAACAATGCTAACCCGCTATTTTTACACACATTGCCTGCGTATTTGGCGGCACTATCCAGCAATGCCTGGTCTCGCGAGCCGCTGTGGCCCCAGCCTGACATGGTTAAATAAACTTTGCCCAGTAAGCCTTGCGCCGACCAGGTGGTTACCCGGCCTGCCTGATCTTTAAGAGGAAGGTTTTGCGCTGCAAAAGTGAGGTCGATGGTAATAAATTTATAAACATCCGAAACCGTATTACGATAAAGCAAAGCATTACTTACCAGTTTGGTATTATCAGTAACAATAGGCACAGCACCCCAATAAACCGCCAAATGATAATAGGCCATGGCGCGGATAAACCTGGCTTCGGCAATGGCCTGATTTTTGATTACTGGCGTTAATGAAGCAGAGGTTGACTGGTTTATGGCATTAATAACCATATTACACTGGCCAATAACGTTATACAAACCTGTCCAGCCACTCAATACAACACCATTTTGCGATGTAATTGTACGTGAATAAAGCTGCATTATATCGCCATTATAGGTATAAAAGGCCGTTCCGGGCAAAGCATCGCCTAATAGTAACCAGGGTTGCTGCCATTGCCACCATGGGGAGCCTCCATAAAGGTTCGCGGTGGCCAGCCGCAAATCAGCCTGGGTTTTGTAAAAATTCTCAGAGCTGATTAGCGTGGTAGAGGGGCGGTCCAAAAAGCTCTTTTTGCATCCGACTGCGGCCGCACCCAATAACAATATAGTTACAATTTTATTAATTCGTTTCATAAATATCTTTTTTATCGATGATTTTTTTATTTGTTAAGGGTTATGTTTGCGCCAATAGTAAATCCGCGCGGCTGAGGATAATAACCCTGGTCCCAACCAGCCTGAAGCGGGTTCCACGAACCAATTTCCGGATCCATACCCACATATTTTGTAATTGTAAATACATTAGTTACGTTAGCATATATTTGCGCAGAATGCACGTGTATTTTCGACAAAATACCTTCTGGCAGGTGGTAAGTCAACTTAATGTTTTTACATTTCAGGAATGAACCATCTTGTATGTATATAGTAGAAGGGCGGTTATTTTCGTTGGTATTATCATTTCTCAAACTCACAATATTTGTATGCGGGTTGGTAACATACACATTGTTAACATCGGATGCAGAGCCATTGGGGTTTACCAAGGCCAAACGCGAGTAATTTAATACCGATGTAAACCAGGCCGTAGTTTGTGACGGGTCAGTATGGCTTACAGATACTTCATTGAATACTTTGTTGCCATAGTCACCGCTAAAGAAAATATTCAGATCAAAACCCTTGTATGTGAACGTATTGCCGATACCATATTGGAATTTCGGAAGTGGCGAGCCTAAAAAAGTTTCATCTTTTGAGTCGATAATACCATCGCCATTCAAATCTTTAAACATACGGTCGCCGTACCAAATGCCGCCAGAATTTGGACTAATAGGATAAGGCACACCAGCCTGATTAGCC
Organism: Mucilaginibacter gotjawali; assembly: GCF_002355435.1. Taxonomy (NCBI): domain Bacteria; kingdom Pseudomonadati; phylum Bacteroidota; class Sphingobacteriia; order Sphingobacteriales; family Sphingobacteriaceae; genus Mucilaginibacter; species Mucilaginibacter gotjawali. The sequence continues at coordinate 2,379,696 of NZ_AP017313.1, read as the reverse complement.
GGCAGGGCATGTGTTTGAAAATCTTTAGGGGTGGCAAACACGCCATCAAAAACATAGCCGTAAAACTCACCAATTGACTGGCCTACAACCGTTTTTTCGGCTACCTGGCCACTGCCACCATCTGATGCGGTTAGGCTGGCATCAGATCCGCCGTTACCTAAACTAAGCACTTTATTAACGTTGCGCGATAAGGTAAAATCACTTCTCCAGATAAAATTTCTATTACTAATATTGGTAGTACTGATCTGGAAGTCAAACCCTTCATTGCGCATACTACCAACGTTGGCATAAGGTGCTGCCATAGCACCTGGCGAATAACCGGTGGTAGTACCTGAATAGATGGGAAGCGGTTCTCTTAATAACAGGCCGTTTGTTAAGCGGTCATAAACATCGAACGAAAAATTTATACGCCCGTTGAAAAACGAACCGTCAATTCCGGCATCATAATAATCTGTTTGTTCCCACTTTATTTTGGGGTTTGGCAACTGGGTTTGAAACTCTGCAGTACCTAAACCGTTGACCTGAGTTGAAAGCAAACCCACATAAGAATTGCCCGGTACGTTTTGGTTGTTGGTAAGGCCGTAACTAAGCCTCAGCTTCAATTCACTTATCTGTTTTACATTTTTCAAAAAAGCTTCGTTACTAATTTTCCAGGCAAATGCACCAGAATAGCTAAGTGCCCAGCGATTGTTGGCCGGAAAATTGGAAGAACCATCGTTACGTACTGTACCGGTGATCAGGTATCTATCGTCCCATGACAAATTAAGACGGCTATAATAAGATTCCGTTGCGCCACCAAGGCCAACATTGCCTGAGTTTGTAGCCGAGACAGGATCGCCGGCACTAACGGATGTTACATTGTTTGAAGGGTAATTTGTACGGTTGGCACTAACACTTTCATTCCAATCCGAACTTGCTTCGTGCCCCGCTAATGCGTTGATTTTAAATTTATTAAAACTGTGGTTATAAGTTAAAAAATTGCGGAGTGTCCAGCTAATATCTTGCGACTCACCCTGGCCTCCACCATTGGTGCCGTTAACAACTGTACCAAAAGTATAACTTGGGCTAAAACTATTGTTGGCATTAAAATCGAAATTACCTGATAATTCCGTGCGGAATGAGAGGTCTTTAGTAAACGTTATATCTATAGACTGGTTGGCAAACACCTGATTTCGGGTTTGATTATTTGTGGTAATTAAGGAGACAGCCACAGGATTTGCAACAGAACTCACCCAACCTTCGGTGTTGGTATTTCCACCATAGGAACCATCAGGATATTGTACCGGAATATTAGGTGTCTCGCTCAATGCATTGCTTATTCCAGCGTTGGCAGTAGCATTTTGATTCTGCCCACTGTGTATTAACTGAAGGCTGGTAGTCAATTTTAGCCAGTCAGTCATTTTATTGTCGAGGTTCACCCGTACAGAATATCTGGTGAATTCAGACCCGGACACAATACCTTGCTGGTTGAAATAAGTGGATGATATTAAATATTGGTTCTTGACATCGCCACCGCTTATGGTCAGGGTGTGGCTTTGCTCCGGTGCGTTCTGAAATAATGCTTTTTGCCAGTCGGTGCCTTTACCCAGATATTGTGGATTGGCAAGTTCGGCAGCATCGGTACTGAAGCCCCAGACTTGTGAACGGGCATTTATAACGGTAGCATACTGCTGCAGGTCCATAGTAGGGAGTTCCTTTGGCCTCAACTGTTGCTCGGCAAAGCCATCGTAACTTATGGTCGGCGCCCCTGCCTTGCCTCTTTTTGTGGTAATAACAATAACACCATTGGTTGCCTGCGAACCATATATAGCAGTCGCTGATGCATCTTTTAAAACATCGACTGATTCTACATCGTTAGGGTTAATAGAATTTAATGGGTTGCCACCATTACCAGGGTCGCTGGTAGGAGGAATAATAACACCATCGATTACATACATTGGTGAATTAGAGCCGCTTATTGACGATACACCACGTATTTGAATAGATACTCCACCGCCAGGTTGCCCCGAGATCTGTTGAACCACAACACCTGCAACTTTCCCTTGCAGGGCCTGGTCAAAAGTAGTTGGTTGTGTTTGCCGCAGGTCATTGCCTTTAATTGAACTTATCGAACCCGTTACATCTTTTCTTTTTATCGATTTACCGTATCCAACAACAACCACTTCATTTAAGTCGCTGGATGTTGAATTTAGCTTAACATCAATTACGTTGGTTTTTTTTACAATTATTTCCTGACGTTGATAACTTAAAAAGCTAAAGACGAGTACATCGCCCGGCTTTGCCATTATTTTATAATTACCATTAATATCGGACACCGCTCCGGTTGTTGTTCCTTTAACTTTAATGCTTACTCCGGTCATCGGTTCGGCATTGTCGGCGTCTGTTACCTTTCCGGAGATACCGACGGTTTGCGCGTAGCTTGAAAGACATAGCAACATGCTTGCTATAAATAACGAAATATGGTATCTCATTCTTTTTTGTAAATTTTTATCCATTTTATAAAGGGATTTTAATGTATTTTAAAAATTGGTTCATTGGTTTTGTCGGTTAGTAATTACTTAGTCTTAATTTTCACTCATATTTTATATCGTTTTTAATATTTCGCACTATAAATAGGCACCTCAAAACACCCTTTAAAACCTGCTTTCCTGACAGTCACTGCTTTCAACTGCCGGGGACTTGATTTAAAAAAATCTTTAAACACAGTCAAACTCTGTTTACTAAGTCAAAAAATAATTATATGGTCTATGGATAAATAATTGGTGGAACGTTGTTAAAAAAGCAGCATCTTTCAAACACCTCGCCGTGAAACTAAATTCCGGAGATGAAGCTATGATAATCTAAAAGATGGAAAGTGGCAGAGTTGAGCAAAAATATAGACCAAATGTTTAACATCGTTTAATCTATTATAAATGACCAAGTTATATACATATAGATGCTACACAAAGCTATTAAAAGGCAGCTATTTAGCCTTTTTTGTTACGATTTATGACAAAGCTGCCTAATAACCGGAAAAGGGCAAGCATGAACTGAATGAGAAAGTAATCAGGGTGTTATTCTTTATTTGCGGTTAGGTTTTTCTTTTGACGAATGGAGCTGGTATATGCGGAAGGAAGTATATTATACTCATCCTTGAACAGCTTTGTAAAGTATTTTGGCGTATTAAAGCCTACTTCGTAACATATTTGGCTTATGGTCATCTGGCTGTTCTCAAGCAAATAAACCGCTTTTTTAAGCCTTATGGAACGGATAAATTCGACAGGCGATTTACCGGTGAGCATTAAAACCTTGTTATAAAGCGAACCGCGGCTCATGTTCATCTGGCGGCTTAATTCTTCTACAGACAGATTTTCATTTACGATATTGAGTTCTATATACTCAACAATACTCCTTAACAACTTCTCGTCTTCATTTTGTAAAGGGGCTTCCTGCAATTGCACATCCATTTGTTTTTTGTAGGTCCGTTTATAGGTATCCCGAAGGACAAGAAGATTCTTGATTTTTGAGAGCAATATCTCGAAATTAAAAGGCTTGGTCATATAATCATTGGCGCCGATTTCCAAACCTTTTAATTGATCGGCCTCACCCGTCAGCGCAGTTAGCAAAATAACCGGGATATGCGACGTACGTTTATCGCTCTTTAGTTTTTTGCAAAGTTCAATACCTGTCATTTCGGGCATGCTGATATCACTTACTATAATGTCCGGATGCTGCGAAAGCGCCTTTTGCCAGCCGTCTTTTCCGTTTGAAGCTTCGATAATAAAAAATATGTCTTTTAAATTATCCTTGAGGTAAAAGCGAAAATCATCGTTGTCTTCAACTAAAAGAACCGTGGGCTTTTTATTGGCGTGCTGTTGTTTGGGCACATTTTTAATTTCATCGGAGGCAAGCAGGTCCTCTTTTTCGATGTCAGCATTATCGTGGGATGACAGACCCTGCCCGGGAGTATCGTAAATAACAAACGGCAGTTTGATAATAAAACAACTGCCATGGTCTGGTTCGCTTTCGATGCTTATTTCGCCGCCGTGCATCTTTACAAACTCACGTGTGATCGCAAGACCTATGCCGCTACCCTGATTTATCATCGATGCTGGAATATCGTTCTGAAAAAACCGTTCGAAAATCTTATCCTGTTTTTCAAAGGGTATTCCAATGCCTGTATCGATCACCCTAATTTCAATTAAACCTTCGCTGCCAGGCTGGCTATCCTTTGCCACACTTAGTAAAACGCTTACGTGGCCTCCTGCTTGGGTAAATTTAAAAGCGTTTGATATCAGATTAAACAATATCCTTTCTATCTTATCATGATCAAAACTGGTAAACAGGGAATCGACGGCGGTGTCAAATATAAAACCAATCTCTTTTTCTTCGGCAATATCTGTAAACGACAAGCTTATCTCCTTGATAAACTTAACGATATCCCCTGGCTTACTGTGCAGTTTCAGCTCCTGAACTTCCATCTTACGGAAATCAAGCAGTTGATTTACCAGGTTTAACAATCGCCGAGCATTTTTCCCTATCATGTTAAGCTGCTGCTTTTGCTCTTGGTCAGCACGGGTAAGCATTTTGTCAACCGGTGCTATAATCAAGGACAGTGGCGTTCTGAACTCGTGACTTACATTTGTCAAAAACTTTATTTTCAACTGATCCAGCTCGTGCATACGCTTAACCTCCTGCCGCTCCTGTTCGATCAATAACCGAGACTCCTGCTTTTCCTTTTCGGCCGCAAATTGTTTCCTGATCTTTTGGATTCCGCGCTGGCGAATAAAAAGAAGTATACCAACCAGCAGTATTAAATAAATAACATAGGCAAGTGGGGCTTTCCAGAATGGGGGCAGCACATTAATTTTAAAAGCGGCGTATGCGGGGCGGCCAACGCCATCTGCGTTTAAGGCGCGGACTTTAAAAATATAAGTCCCGCCGTCAAGGTTGGTATAGGTGGCTTTCCGCGTTGCATTGTCCGCAGTACGCCACCCCTTATCGAAACCCTCCATCATATACTGATAGGCTATTTTATTGGGGTTTAAATAATTTAACGATGCAAATTCAATGGTAAACACATTTTCGCTGTGATTCAGCGTTATTTCATGGGTAGCCGAAATAGCTTTCGATAAGATGACATGCCCGCTGAATATTTCATTGGCCGCTATGCTTTTATTAAAAAGCTGAAAATCGGTAAAAATAAGTTTAGGGTCATTAATATTTGGATGTATACTTAAGGGGTCGAACATATTAAAGCCGTGGGCGCCGCCAAATATCAGTTCCCCTTTATGGGTTTTTAAAGCCGCATTTACATTAAACTCTCTGCCTTGCAGGCCATCTGTTTCATCAAAATTTTCCAACTGAAAACTATATGACTTGTTCCCGGGTATCAACGTTACCTTGCACAGCCCGTTCGATGTACTTAACCACATCGCCCCTTTGTTATCCTCCAGTATATTTAAAACCTGGTTATCAGGCAGGCCCTTTTTTTCGTCAGCGAAGTGAAGCGGTTTGTTTCGGGATTCAGTATGCTCACGCCGTCTCCTGTTGCCATCCACATCAGGCCCCGGCTGTCCTGGGTGATGCTGCTCACATTATTGCCAATTAAACTGTTGGCGTTATTTGACCTGGTGTAGTGTATAACTCTCCGCTCGTTTTTCAATATTTTATCTACGCCGAAATATCCGCCTATCCATATGTTTTTCCGCTTATCTTCAACTATTGATGACACATATGGACACCTGATATCGGTTTGATTAAAAGGATGATAAAATATCTTTTTTGAACGGTCGAAAATTTCCAGACCACCGTTAAATGTTCCTATCCATAGCCGGTTCGACGAATCTTCGAGAATACTCCACACCCTGTCATCGGCAATACTGGTAGCTACCTTATCATCATGTTTATGATGAGTGAAAGTTTTTCCGTCAAAACAATCCAGTCCGCCGAAATAGGTCCCGATCCATAATTTTTGTTCATGGTCGATACATAAACCTACAATAATGTCACTGCTGAGACTATTTTCATTTGAGGCATCATGTTTATACTGTGTAAATTTGCCCGTTTTGCGGTCAAAATAAATTAATCCTCCTCCATTTGTTCCAATCCACAAATTGCCGTTTTTTTCTTCCGCAAATTTGTCAACGTCTTCAAAACTCAGGCTGCCCGGATCTGAGGCGAAATGCCTGTAAAGCGGGAACCTGATAATGCTTTTATGATAATAGCTTACTCCTTCTTTAAAAGTACGGACCCACATAATACCAATGTTATCTTTGTAAAGTCCGACGCTATTCTCTCCCAATGATTTTGCATCATCTGGTCTGTTCAGCAAGTAAGTGATTTTGAACCCTTTTTTATCAATAAGGTTTATCCCGCCATGATCAGTGGCGATCCAGATAAGCCCATCGTCCGCCTGGACGATAGTACTAACGACATTGGATTTTAATTTTGCCCCGGCCGACTCCTTATCAATATGCTTGAATATCCCCGCCGAAGGGCTGTAATAATATATGCCCTGATCAGCGCTGAAAGAATAAAGCCACAAATCGTTATCCCGGTCAACAGTTATAACATAATCCAGGCTTTTATCATCATTTGTTTTATAAAAAATATCCGTGCGGTAGGTTATCTTATCAAGTTTAACATCCAGCATCTCCACCATACCGCCTTTATAAGCAAGCCATATATTTCCTTTTACATCCAGCGTGATATCTGAAATAGAATTTGAACATAAAGCGGACCTTGAATTGACATCATGACGATAACGTATTGTCTTTTTGTTTAAGGCATTATAGTGGTAAAGGCCGGAATCAGGACATACAAACCAAAAATCCCCTTTACCATTAGCCACTATTTTGGAGACTGCAGGATAAACGGGAAGTTTTAAAGAGCGGAACATGGCGGGCACATCGGCATTGAACTGCCCTGTTTCCGGGTCGTAATAACACCAGCCCCCACGGGTTGACACCCACAGCTTGCTATCCGGCCCCTCAAAAATATCATTTATAAAGTCATTATTGATAGAGTTTTTGTCGTTGTCATCGTGTTTGAATACTTTGAAAGTGTACCCGTCGTAACGATTAAGCCCCGAAGCCGTACCAAACCACATAAAACCCTGCGAATCTTTAAATATGCAATTAACCTGGTTGTGCGACAACCCATTGCTTATATTAAGCCGCGAAAACTGGTATTGATTACTTTGAGCAAAAACATTTATGTATGCGAAAAATAATACAAAAGGAAAAAGAAAAGAAAATTTTAAGCGCATCGGGTATCATTTAAAAAGCCTAAAATTAACAGGTTGACTTTTTAAAGCCAATACACTAAGGTAGCAAAAAAATTTAAACATCCGGGCAATTTTTGCGTCATAGGGCTGGCATTTTTTTTAGTTTATTTGATTGGTTAAAAACTTGAATTATTATATAAAAATGCGCTCCGTATCTCACCCCGGAGCGCATCAACCCGTCTTTTATCAAATAAATTAAGGGTTTTTCAACTAAAAACTATCTTTTATTACATTAAGCAATACAGCAACTAAGCTACCGGCACATAGCGAAACGTTTCTCACCACAATTTTACCACGGTTGCTTTACCCTTATAGCTAACTGTTTCGTCAATATTCGTCGTAGCTACTGAGCCTGAACCATGTTTGCCGTTAACCACAACAATATTGAAAGTACGCTGCTTTAACATACCCGGAAACGTCCCTTTAGTACCTGATATGCTTAGTTTTTTCTGCTGGTCGTTCCAGGTTAATGTAAAGGTGGCATACTGTCCTTTTTCATAATTGTAATTATCGTTTTCGTCCTCGTAAAAGGTAAACTTGCCGTCGGCGCCCGGGTAAATGCGCAGTTCAATAACTCTGTTGGTTTTTTGGGTAGCATATTCCACATCGGGGCCCATCGGGATGATAGAACCGGCTTTTATATATAAAGGCATCTTATCTATCGGAGCAGCTGCGTCAATAGTTTTACCCCCGCTTACCTTTTCTCCCGTCCAGAAGTCGTACCAGGCAATTGACTTTGGCAAATAAACATTTCTTCCTGTTGCTCCTTTTTCGGTAACCGGGTTAACCAAAAATGCAGGTCCGAACATATACTGATCAGGTATTTTGTAAACATTGGTGTCGTTCCTGAAATCAAATGCCAGCGAGCGCATCATGGTATAGCTATCCAGGGTTGTTTTTGCCGCCAGTGAATAGATATAAGGCAACAAGCGATAACGCAACTTATCATATTTCAAAAGGATTGACCTTGTTCCTTCATCCCAGTTTTTTGAAAATATGGCCCGCTCACCCTTACCATGGATGCGCATAATAGGGCAAAATGCACCAAACTGGAACCAGCGGGTAAACAGTTCCCTGAAATCCGGTTTTGACCAATCAGGAACTTTCCAGTTGTAATGGTATCCGCCAATATCTGACGTCCAGTAAGGAATGCCCGAAGAACAAGCATTAATACCCTGGGGTACCTGGCTTTTAAACGCTTCAAACGTGCAGGAAATATCGGATGACCAAAGCGCTGCGGCATTGCGCTGCTCACCCGCAAAGGATTGCCTTAGTAAAAAGAACGCCCTTTTGTTTGGGATATCCCGTCGCCAGCCCTGGTAAATGCCTGTTGAATGTTCCAGCGAATAAGTATTGAAATAGTCGATCCCCTTCCCTGTCCAGAAATCACTTTTGCGGCGCTCATCCAATAAAGCGCCATTGTCCGGTTCGCACTGATCAACCCACCATGCATCCCAGCCATACCTTTTAATCAGGCTATCACGGGCCATATCCCAATATAGTTCACGGGCCTTTGGGTTGTGGGCATCGTAATAGCTGTCGAAAGTATGGGTAACAATGTTGTCCCAGGTAATACTGGTTAAGCCGCCCATTTTTTGTACAGTATCAAAGTCTTTAGTGCCTTTACCAAACAGCGGCCATATGGAGATCATGCCATGGATATTACTTTTATGCAGCTCATCGATCAGTTTTTTGGGATCGGGATAGCGTGCCGGGTTCATCACATGAGAGCCGATAGGATATGGGTCCCAATAATACCAATCCTGTACAATTACATCCACCGGGATGTAGTTATTCCGGTAGTTGTCTTTTACCGAGAGAATTTCGTCCTGGCTCATATACCTGTCCTGCGACTGGAACAGCCCGAATGCCCATTTGGCAAACATGGGGGCTTTGCCGGTGGCGGTGCGGTACAGGTTGATGATCTGGTCGAAACCCGGGCCGTAAAAAAAGTAATAATCAACCTGCCTGCCACTTTCGGATACGTATTTAAATTTCGTATTGCCTGCTTCGGCGCCATAAAAGTTTGACGCCGAATAATTATCCCACATCAGGCCATAGCCCCGGGTGGATAGCAGCACAGGAACGGCCCCGGTAAGGTATTTTATAGCCAGGTCCTGGTTCCGGCCTTTATAGTTAATGGAGCCCGTGTCGGTTGGGTGGCAGCCCAACCCAAAAAGCGCCTCGTCTTTGGGTGAATTGAATTGGGAGCTTATATTCCAGGTGCTTATGCCGGCTATGGCAGCCGGCGTAATGCTTTTATTATCTTCGGAGGTGAGCTCTTTACCGTAAACATCTTCATAGCTAACGTTGTTAGTAGCTTTGTTTATTACCACCTTCAACTTTGAGGTGATGATAGTAACCTGGTTTTTATTTTCTGAAACCTTAAAAACAGGGAGGCCCCATTTTGCATTTACAATAAGGGACGGCCTGGTGGTAAAACTATCAAAAATAGTATATTTTACTTCGATGATATCATCCTTGCAAACAGTAACCTTCATAAGGCCTTTATCTAATTTTAATAATAATCCGTTTGCCTCTTTTTTGTAGGATATTACAGAGGCCATAGCCGCAGTAGTGTTAATAATTAAGAGCAATAGCACGGCAGTTAAAATTTTGGACAAGCCGTACCTGAACGTTAGTTTGTTGTTTACCATGAATACAGGTTTATTTAGTTTATTGGTCATTTTTTTCTTTATCCCGGCCGAAGGTTGATTCATAAAAATGATCTTCATTACAGGTGGCTGTATCACGATCATAAAAATTCATTTAGCCCGATTTTGAAATGTCCCCGGTTTATTTGAAAGCGCCAAAATTATAGATCAGAAAAATGAATGAACGGGTACAAAAGTGAATATATAGAGTATGAAATGTTCAAATTGCCATAAAATCAGCAAGTCTCAAACAAAATGTATATCACGAGTGGCTTACCTGATAAAAATTAAATTCATCGCGAAAAAGATAAACTAACGGAAAGAAAATAGTTGACACTTTGCAAAGGAATATAATAAGGGGCACTATTTAGGTTTGATTGTTACGTTCGTATGAGCTTTCGGTACCGCTAACTCTTTGTAAGGGCATTATTGCAAAACTCTACATCAACCGTAACGCTCAGCCATCAGCATGAAACTTAAAAAATCCCTAACACCTCACTTTAAAATAAGGCACTAGGAATTTTTCGGGAATTATAAAATAGCTTAAATTAGTCTACTTCGGTTTGTGCTATATTTTCACAAATGCCCATTGCTGGTTTTTACCGCCACTGTAATCGTATTGATCAACCGAAGTTCCATTTCTGAGCGGAGTCGCCGCATTGCTTCCCAGTGAAACTTCAAGAGCCTTTCCGCTATTTGCGTTGAGAATCTTATAGTAACCATTATCGGTTGCCTGAATTGACCAGTTTTGATTGTTACCGCCTGTACCCGAATAATCCCAGATATCCACGGTAGCACCGTTAGAACCAGACCAATTTAATACTTCCAAACACCTGGATTGAGCGTGCATAGGTATTAACAGGTAGTGACCGTTACTGCCGCTAATGACTTTGAACTGCTGATTTTGACCAGCGGCGTAATCCCATTGGTCTGCAGTCGAGCCGTTAGCAGTACCCCAACCCCAGATCTCTAAAGGCTTAAAGCTGTACCTGTTAAGAATTTGGTAAACGCCACCAACCTGGAATGTTTGGGACGATCCGTTTTGTGTGCCTTGTGTGAGGGACGCTAACTGTTGTTGATCTTGTACCGAGTAGTTGGACCTGTTAATGATTGAACCGGTATCCCATAAAAATGGAAGCATGCCGTTAGCCAAAGCAGTGTGTACAAGATAATTATTCCAATATGCCACGGAAGCAGCATTGAATGTTAAAGAATCTCCCGAAATGCCGCGGCGCCACGCTCCAAATTCGCCCATTACTACCGGGATGCCGTTATTAACGAACTTAGTCTTCATCTGCCCGAACCATGTATTCATGTCCGACTCTTCACCATAGGTAGCATTGCGCGTAGGATCGAAGGTGGTGTGATACCCAGAACCCCAGTAGTAAAACATTTTGCCCCATGAAGCATCGCTGTTCATTAAACAAAAGTTATAAGGGGTATAGTAATGTACTTCCACCATCAAACGACTAGATGCCGCATCGGTGGGCAAAGTATTCATCAGGTTATTTGTTTTTGTAATATCGGTGCCCGGGCCCTGGATAACCAAAGTGCGGTAACTGTTGTGCCCGCCGGTTGACCTAACCGCATTAATAAACGTTTGATGATAAGAAAGCAGAACACTCTCGCCGGTAGCATCGCTTACATCGGGTTCGTTCGCGCTGGCAAACATCAAATGCTGGTCAAAACCACGCAGTTGTGTGGCAATTTGCTCCCAAAGTGCTTTTTGTTTAGCATTAACTGAAGCTTGTGCAGCCGTGGTACAATTGCTTTGCAACCATCCGCCATCATAATGTATATTTAATATCACATACAGGCCATCGTTAATGCAATATTGCACAACAGCCTGCACTCGGGCGAGCCAGGCCGGGTCTATTTGCTCAGTAGATGTGTTAATAATATGCGACCAATCCCAATTACAAGGGATGCGTATGGCATTAAAACCCCTTTGTTTGTAGGTATCAATGAGTGCCTGGGTAATATTGGGATTACCCCACCCGTTTTCGTTGTTTATGGCTTCCATTGTATTACCAATATTAATCCCCAAATTGATGTTTGCAGCGATTTGAGCTGCTGTACTGGTCATACCCGTTTGATCGGGCGCAATCGGGTTGGTGTTCCAACTCGGGTACGACGCCAGTGAATTACTGTTATTTTTTGAAATAAGCGGTTTAACGGCCGGATTGGGAATTTGTTGCTTACCGCATCTTGTCAACCCGATGATTGCAAGGAGGCATAAAAGATAGTTTGATGTTTTCTTCATAAAAAAATTGGTTAATGCGACTTATTAGTTTGCCGCTGTGAATAAATTGGTTAGTTACAATTGAAGGTGTCAGGCAACCAGGTAAACCAGGGCTACCTGTTTGATTGTGATAAGTATTTAAGTACGTTATGCTATTGCCGACTTTATTTGTTAACTCAATTAGCCTGGCAGTCATTACAACAACGCGATTCCCAGCTTTCGAAACCTTAAAAAATATTACCCCCCTTTTCGTTTCTTTCACGGGAGAAGACCGATTGATAAGCCCAGGTAAAGCATGCTTTATTTCAGTGATGTCATTACTGCAAATAGTGACCTTCTTCAACCCTTTATTTAAAGTAAATAATAAGTTATTACCTACACTTTGAAAGGTATAAAGACTGTTTATTACAGTAATTACATCTATTAAAAAGACTAATAATAAGGCTGTTGCCATTCCAAATAGGGATGAGTCTAACATTAGTTTCATTTTTCAATAAGAATAAAACGGGTCTGAACCGGTTTAATTGGTTAAATTCTATCTTCGCAAGGCGAAAGGATATTAATGAACACACACATACGTTAAATGCAGCGAAACCCAACTATTGTTTCAGCGACAAAATTTTAACTATCAGTGCCAGATTTATTAATCTGGGAGTAAAATTATAGAAGGAAAAAATGGATGATGGTGTACAAAAGTCAGAAAATAGAGTACGGAATGTTCAAAGTGGACACAAACAGCAGTTTACTTATTCTGAAGTCCCGATCAGGTCATTCCGATTTACTGGTTTAACTAAATGAACAACTATTTGACTTTTATATTGCTAATTTCACAACGGTGCATTGAACGCGCCTCCTGTTCGATTAAAAAGTAACTTGCTTTTTCGTGAGCCGGTACTACCGCGAACATATAACTAAGCTGCTTTCATATTTGATAAACTATTTTATCCAATAACAACAATTTATCAAAGTATGCAGAATACTAATTAAAATGACTACTTGCAAATACGAAACAATCATCAAAATCATTTTAAATTCAACCTGTCAAAAAACTCTAGAAGTGGAATAAGGGGTTCGATACCAACCCCCTCCGGCTCCACTTGATGACCGAAACAGGCAGCGGATCGAGTAAAAAGCAAAAACCCGAATTTTATTCGGGTTTTTGCTTTTTGTGAGAGACGCAAGCCGCGATAGCGGCTCTGTTTCGGTTCCCTTTACGGGTTAGGAGGAGATCAGCAACGCTAATCCCTCCGGCTCCACTGAAAAGCCCTCAGAAAAACCTCTGAGGGCTTTTTGCTTTTACCGTTGCTGCCCTATTTACAGCCGCCGGCCTTCCTTAAAAAACAAAACCAACAGGCATTATTGGTTTACAAATGGTTTACATTTTTTAAATTATATTTTATATATTTAATTGATAATCAATTATATACATAATATACGGGTTTACACTCCGAGACTACTATTTACTAATTAAATTAGTATTTTTCAAATATTTTCCGTACCTTTGCTTTCTCCCTCCCAAAAAAACCGTTATGACTTCCAAAAACACTACTTTAACAAGTTGTACCGCTGTGCAACAAAAAGTTGAAGGCCTCCTGGCCCTCACAAAAATAACCTTAAAAGATATTGAAGATTTTAGCCCGGCCGAACGGCAATGCCTTGAGCGAACCACCACCCAAACATTGGCCAAATTAAAAGACGCCGAACGGGATACCTTCCTCAATAAAATAGAACTGATCATTCCCGCCGCTACAAAAAGCAGTATCTGGGAATATAACCACCTCATGATCAGCGATGCCATCGCCCGGTTGATGCGGCATCATGGCGTTATGCCCACTAAAACCGCCATCGCCGAAGAAACCGGCCTCAGCAGGCAAACCATTAACAAACATTTTGCCGCCTACAAAGCACAGCCCGAATTTATAGCACAAATGGAACAGTTTAAATTTATGGCCCCCAAAATACTGGCCAACGTTTTTAAATACGCCAGCAGCGGCGATATGCGCGCCGCCCGCCTCTATTTCGAAATGGTTGGCGCACTCCATAAAACGCAAACTACCGTGGTGAACGAGCAAAACAACTATATCCAAATCAACAACACCATCATCAGCCAGGAAAATTTAAAGGCTTTAAGCACCGAACAACTCAACCAGATCGAAAGGATTATTACCCATAAGGCAGAAAAAACCTCCCGTCCGGCAGAAATAACGGATCCCATCCGGATATAAGGGACTTATAGCTCTCCACCGCCATTTTATCATAATGGAGACACGGTCTCCACGCATAATCATCCGTAGATCGGCTTTAACACGCTAATGGAATATGACGCATTAATGAAAGCGGGTTGATCATATTGCGGCATTGGTCTTGGCAATTGGTTTTTCTGAAAAAACCAGCCGCAATTGTTTATTCCATTTAAAATATAAAACCTCAATGCCAGGGCTTTTTAGTTCCCTGGGTACCTGACCTCCACCGGCGCTACTACCACCCCAACTTTTTTTGTATAAAAGTAATATTGCTGAAAGCCGATGGTCAATGAAGCTGCTATTGAAAAAAATTGCATTACCCCGGCGCTGTTAATAGGTTATTGTTTACCTTCGTTTAAACATCCGGGTTGTGAAGAAAGCAACAAATCATACCGAATCAAAAAAAATGGCGGCATCACAACCGGCCGATACTTCTCCTCATCAACAGTCTGCTGCTTTTGTTGTGGGTATCGGCGCCTCTGCCGGGGGCCTGGAAGCTCTAAAGATACTTTTTGACCATATGCCGCCTGACAGCGGGATGGCCTTCGTTATCGTTCAGCATCTTGATCCTACCCATAGGAGCATGCTGACCGATCTGATTTCCCCTCATACAAAAATGATGGTTAAAGAGATCATCAATGGTACCACCGTAAAGCCGGACTGTGTTTATGTCATTCCGCCTGACAGGGAATTAGCCATTTCGGAACAACGGCTATTCCTGGCAGCGATGCCGGACGAACGGATCAAACGCAGACCGATCGATTCGTTTTTTCGGTCATTAGCCGAAGATCTGAAAGAAAATGCCATTGGCATTATCCTCTCGGGTACCGGCACGGAAGGCACATTGGGGTTAAAAGAAATAAAGGCGGCGGGCGGCCTGGCTATTGTGCAGGATCCTGAAACCGCCCTGTTTGACGGCATGCCACGCAGCGCTATTACCGCCAGGGTGGCTGATTATATTATGCCCCCCGGAAAAATACCCGAAAAACTACTTGACTATATCAATAAAAAGCAGAACAACGATGGCAGGATAGTATCCGGCCCGCCGGATTTGGTTGAAAACGACTTAAAGGGAATCTTTCAGGCTATCCGCACACAAACAGGGTATGACTTTACCAATTATAAAACAAATACCATTGCCCGCAGAATAAGCAAACGAATTGCGCTTAACGGATTCAACGCCGTGGAGGATTATACGAAGTTTCTGCAGGACCATCCCAATGAAATAACCAAACTATATAAGGACTTTTTGATCGGTGTTACCTCGTTTTTCAGGGACAAAGAGGTTTTTAATAGTTTTGAAAAAAAGGCTGTTCCGCATTTGCTGGAGAAATGCCGCGACAGGCAAGAACTAAGGGCATGGATATGTGGCTGTTCAACCGGCGAAGAAGCTTATTCATTAGCCATAATACTTAAAGAGGCGCTTGAAAAAAACAGGCAATATTTAAAGGTAACCATATTTGCTTCGGACATTGATGATGAAGCGATTGAATTTGCGAGGAACGGCATTTATAATGAAAGCGCACTGGCAGATGTTTCGCCCGAACGTTTGGCACAATATTTTGTAAAAAAAGAAAACGGGTACCAGCCTAAGAAAGAAATACGCGAAATGGTGGTGTTTGCCCATCATAATTTAATAAAAGACCCCCCATTTTCAAAAATGGACCTGATCAGCTGCCGCAACCTTTTGATATACATTAAAGGCGACTTGCAAAAAAAAGTGATCCCGGTATTTCATTACAGCTTAAACACCGACGGGCTGTTGCTGCTAGGAACTTCTGAAAGCATTGGCGAGCATGGCGATTTGTTTACCCCTATTGATGCCAAACACAAAATATTCAAAAAGAAGAATATAAATTCCCGTAAACCATACCCAATATTTGATTTGCCTTTTGTTGAACGAAAATTAGATGTAAAAAAGCAGGATATGTCATCCGTAGTTTCTAAAATAACGCGCGTGTCCGATATTGCCGAAAAGCTGTTAGCTGAACCGTCACAGCCTCCTTCGGTCATTATTGACATGAATAACGATGCCCTTTATTTTTCGGGCAATACGGGCATATACCTGGCGCCGCCTGATGGTGTAGCCAATTGGAACATCCTTGAAATGGCAAAAAAAGGATTGAGGACCGTTTTGGAAAAAGCGATAAAAAAGCACGCACTACCAAAGCGTCCGTTAAAAAAAATAGCGTTGAGGTAATGGGGAGCAACGGAATTCAGGCTGTTAATCTAAATGTTAAACCCCTGCTTACCAAGGAATATGACTCAGGCACCTTGATGATTATTTTTGAACCCGCAGCCGCAAAAAAAACAAAAAGTAAACAAAGCACAGGTAATTCCGGAAGCAGAAAGCACAGGAACAGTGATCTTGAAAATGAACTGAAAATAACACGCGGGGATTTGCAGACAGCCATCAATGATTTGGAAACTTCCAATGAGGACTTGCAGAGCGCCAATGAAGAACTGCAGAGCACCAACGAAGAACTGGAAACGTCAAGAGAAGAACTGCAGTCGTTAAATGAAGAATTAATTACGGTTAATACGGAGCTCACCGGCAAAATCGATCAGCTCTCGCAAGCCAATAATGATTTGAACAACCTGCTCCGGAGCATAGAAGTGGCAACCGTATACCTTGACAGAACGTTAAAAGTAAAAAGATTTACGCCGGCCGCCACAAAGATATTTAACCTGATCCCATCGGATATTGACAGGCCGCTTACGCAATTATCCATTAACCTGCACTACAAAACCCTTGCGGACGATGTTACCCATGCACTCAAAACACTGGAGGCAAAAGCCCTGGAAGTAAGCGCTACTGACGGCGCCTGGTATTACATGCGGATTATCCCCTACCGGACAGCGGAAAATATTATTGAAGGCGTATTGATTACGCTGGTTGATATCACCACTCAAAAAACGGTTGAACAAAATCTGGCAAAAAGCAACGAACACCTTAACCTGGTGATGGAAAACTTGCCTGCTGTACCTTATACCTGTACAACAGAACCTGACCTCGGATTTAGTTTTGTCGGTAAAAGCTGCGAAAAAGTCACCGGCTTTTTGCCGGAACAATTCACCGGGAACCCCTCATTCTGGATCAACCGGTTACACCCGGATGATAAAAAGAAAACACTTGACGCCTACGCCAATATTTCAAAAAAAGGCAATGACGACCAAACGTTCCGGTGGAAATGTGCCGATGGAAAATACAAACAGTTTATTAATTTTATAAGGTATGCCGCGGCGGAAACCGGGAAACCGCCTTACGTTGCGGGCGTTTGGCAGGAAACGTTAACGCCCCGGCCTTTGAAAAATAAAAATCAACTTTAGTAATTTTTTTAACAGGAGATCAGGCGATGAGTAATTCCCGGTCAAACAAACATGATTTTTCGGAGCTGCGAAAAAAAGCGGAAGAAAAATTAAGGCAAAGCCCGGCAAAAACAGCTGCGGGCGAAATTGAGCATGAACTTAATGTGCATGAGATCGAACTCCGGATGCAAAACATGGAGCTGCTTGAAACGCAGGAAAAACTAAATGCAGCCCTTTTAGAATATTCCGAATTATTTGAACTATCACCGGTTGGTTATTTTATTTTAGACAAAAATGGCATTATAGAAAAAGTAAATGAAAGGGGCACCGTTCAGTTAGGGCTTGAAAAAGCCGGTTTGCTCGGAAAGCCCTTTTCTTCATTTCTTTATACTGAAATTGACCAGGATAATTTTTACCGGCACAAAAACCTCGCCATTGAAGAAGGAACGTTGCAACGATTGGAATGTGAAATAAAGAAAAAGGATGGTTCCGTTTTTTCTGCCTTCGTAAAGTCAAAGGTGATAAAGGGGGAAAAACTCGAATTCAAACATTTACTTTCAATAGTGACCGACATATCGGGAATAAAGGAACATGAACACCTGGTGGAGATGCAACTCATCAAATCGGAGGAACTGAATGCCATGAAGTCGCGTTTTATAAGTATGGCTTCCCACGAATTTCGTACACCATTGTCTGCTGTATTATCAAGCACTTCACTTATTGAGCAATATTTGCAAAATGGAGAGGCAGATAAAACAAAAAGGCATTTAACCAGGATAAAATCATCGATCAGAACATTGGTATCTATCCTTGATGAATTTCTCTCTATTGAAAAACTGGAAAGCGGCAAAGTGGAAATCCAAAGAAGTATTTTCGACCTTACCGAATTTTGTAATGACCTGATAGAGGAGGTACATGCCATCAGGAAAAAAGGCCAGGTAATTCATTATCATCATGCCGGGGACAACGAAGTAAACGAAGACCGGAATATAATACAGCATATATTGATTAACCTGCTTTCAAATGCCTGCAAATATTCGGGGGAAGAAAAGGAGATCAATCTATTCACCAATATAAGTGATCATAACATACTTTTAATAGTTAAAGATCATGGAATAGGTATCCCGGAGGCCGAACAGCAAAATGTTTTCTCCCGGTTCTTCCGTGCGCATAATACAGGTAATATGGAGGGGACCGGCCTGGGGCTTACTGTCGTTAAACGATATGTGGAGTTGTTAAACGGAACAATTAATTTTACCAGCCGGCAAAATGAAGGGACAACTTTTACGGTTGAGCTTCCGCGAAGTCAAATGCCATTTTAATTCTTTCAGCCGCAATGTTCATTGCTTAAATTTCAGGAACAAATAATCAGGCCGCCAATCCCGCTGTTTTCATTGATCCATGTACTCACATTCCATCGTACCTGCTTTAACGGATCCTGTTCAATCATTAAATAAACCGGGGTGTTGTGGTTTGAAATATCGTCCAGGCATTGCCAGAGCTTTTTTTTGTATTTTGTACTGATAGACGGAAAAATCTCGAATAAGCTTTTGTCTTTTATTTCAGTGGGTTGTAATTGGTTATCATCCAACCATTTTTCAGATGCAACCATAAACATTAATTCATTATCAAACATCGCTGCGGCTACCGGCAATTGAGCCACAAAAATGCGATAACTTTTGTTGTTTGCTTTTTCAGAAGCAGCATTTCTTGTCAGGCTATTTTTTTCGTTTAGATATTTTCGGAAACAAACAGAGAAATTGGATGGATTACTAAAATTGAGCAAAATCGCCATTTGTTTCTTGCTGGCCTTTTTTTCATTAATATATTTTTCGGCAAGTTCCATTTGTAGGTGCCGGTAATAGTCAAATATGGTTGTTCCGTAGTTTGCTTTAAAATCACGTTTAAGCTTCGATTCGGATATTAATATTTTTTTTGCAAGTTCGGGTATGCCCGGAAATTCAGTGGTTAGGTTTCCCTTCAAAAATGCCACTACTTCACCCAGCTGTTTATATCTGCCATCTAAATATTGCCTGCTGATTTCAACCCCGTTTAAATCAATAACGAACGACTGATTGTTTAACGAGGATACATCAACTATATGGGCATAAAATCCTTCTATTTCCCCGCTTGCATTATCCGGGGAATAGGTTACAATAGCACTCCTTACCTCCCGTAAACGGGTTTGAATGTCAATTTTAAAAACCTGCTCCCTGCCTTCCAGTATTTCTTTATTAAAGGCCCGGGTTTTTATCAGGTAATCTATTCCAAAAAGGTCGGCAAGATTTCTTTTATCGATGATGTCAATTGGTTTGGTTTTAAACCAATCTTCACAGGCGTTGTTTGCAAAACGGCAAATCAAATCTCTATCAAAATATAATATCATCGAATGCACGTTCTCAATTCGCTCGAGTCCGCGTATTGATTGTTCTGATATGATACTTTTTCTGTTCAATTCAATTTAAGATGAAGTATACCTAAAATAAATATAAACAAAGTTTAAAAAAATGACAGTTGTCATTAAAAACAAATAAATACAATGTTTAACAAAACCAGTGTACTGAAAAAACCAAACCATATATTTTTAAACACCATTTAATCAGAATTATTAAAATTCGGGATCAAAAAAAGACTATTCCGTACACAGCACTCTTTCAGGTTTCCGGGCGAATACCTGCTATCCTTTTTTGGAAAGTTTATGGAGTGTCGCTCACCATTAAAAGCAGATTTTTGAATTTCAAATGCTCATCCCTGGTTATTTTAGTTTTTATTACTGCAGTGAAAAAGCCACCCCCGAATTTCTTTATATCACATACCAGGCGGCCAGGGCGGCCGTCTTCCATTACCAGGTTCATGTGACGGTAAAAATTATCCTGATCAAACTCGCTGTTTAAAAATATTGAAAAATGGCGTTTTACCAACTGCAGCCTGTCTAAGCCCAGCTGCTCGCTGCCACGTTCGTTTACCTTTTGTATAATACCGTTTTTATCCAGTATAAAATACCCCACCGGCGATAGTTCAAACAATTCTTCATACTCGTTATGAGCGGCCGTCAGTTTCTCAAGCGTATCAAACAATGAAATGTTTTGCATTTTGAGTTCAACCTCGTAAACTGTCAGTTCATGCGCTAATTCGGGCAAGGTTAGTTCTTGATTCTCTTTATCTTTGCTCTTTTCTATGCCCTTACGCAGTTTTTCCAAATCTGATTTTGCAGGCTCGCCTTTTCTCATGGCATCATGTTTAAAACTATAATATTACTAATTTTATTTGCAGTAAACTTAATTAAAGTTACTTACTGCTGCCTAACATACCCCAAAATTCCGGCGTGCGGGTACTGTAGTTAAAATTTTACCTGGCCTCAACCGGCGCCGGTGCCGCAATCCCGGTTTTCAGGGGAATACCAAAATCAGGCGTACCGTCGCGGCGCCAGGTAAATTGCTGCATGCGCGGCGAGCGCTGGCCATCGCAGCCGCAGCCCGGTTTGGGGTTGGCATGGTAAAGGATCCAATCCTGCTTCCCATCGGGCGATTTAAAGAATGAATTATGCCCGGGAGCGTACACGCCATTGGCTTCGCTTTGCATAAAAACCGGCCTGGCAAATTTTCGCCATGAGTTTGGGTCAAGCAGGTTGGCATCTACCGTTGCGGTGAGCATTCCCAGTGAATAATAGTCCGTCCAGCAACCGCTGGCCGAATATACCAGGAACAATTTGTCGCCATGCTGAAGTATTTCGGGGCCTTCGTTTACGTTTACATGCGGCGGATTGGAGGCTTTGCCCAGGTCGCCGTGTTGTTCCCAGTCAAATTCGGGCCTCGAAATCCGCACGCGTTTGCTCCCAACCGTATATGGATCTTTAAGCGCGGCAATATAGATGTCCTGTTCACCATTTTGGTCACTCTCCCAGCCCGACCAGATCATATAAAGCCGGCCTTTGTTTTCAAATACCGATACATCTATGGCCCATTTATTGGTGTCGTCCGTAACCTGGCCTTTAAAAACCCAGTGGCCCGTTGTTGGGTCCGGGGCCGTATTTTCAATCACATAAATCCGGTGGTGGTTATTGTCGCCATCGTCGGCAGCAAAATACATATACCATTTACCCTGCAAATAATGTAATTCCGGCGCCCATAGCTCATTTGAATATGCGGTACCGGCTGGCGGCACCCATACCACTGTTGCCTTAGCCTTGTCAAGGTCGGCCATATTGCGGGTTTTCCAGATCGTTAAATTCCTGCCTGTACTATTGGTGTAATAGTAGCAGCCATCTTTATAGATCACCCAGGGATCGGCTCCAGCCGGCAAAAGGGGATTAGTATATGTTTTAATTTGATGTACCTGTGCCAAAGCAGCATTTGCGATGATTAACAGGAAAACCAACCCGGCCAGGCATTTTTTTACTTTCATATCAATTTACTTTCATCCCCCTACCCCTCATCCATTTCCAGCAACAAATTTGCGATCAAGGCTGTCCAGCCGGTTTGGTGCGAGGCGCCCAGGCCCTGGCCGGTATCGCCATTAAAGAATTCATAAAATAAATGATGTTCTTTAAAATGTTCGTCTGTCCATTGTTCCTGCGTGGCGGAGTGGTATTGGTAGGCCCCCTCCTCATTTTTCTCAAAAATAGTTAGTAACCTCTTGGTCAGTTCATTGGCTATTTGTTTCAACGTTAATTTATTACCCGACCGAACCGGGAATTCATAGGTATAGCTATCCCCATAATATTCGTAATATTTCCGCAGCGAATTGATGATCAAATAATTAATGGGCAGCCATATGGGCCCGCGCCAGTTGGAATTACCGCCAAACATGGAGCTTGAGCTTTCACCTGGCTCATACTGGATGCTGTATTCGCTTCCTTTATAACCGAAAACGAAGGGCTTGTCGTGGTAACATTTGGATAAGGAACGGATGCCATAATCTGATAAAAATTCATCTTCGTCCAAAAGCCTTTTCAGCAAATGCTCCAGCCGGTCGCCCACCATAATGGCGAAGAGGTAGTTGCCGTCTTTGTTTTTCTTTTCAATGTCTGATATTACTTTGGTTAAATCGGGCCTGGTACTCCTGATGCTGCCCAGCCTGGCGTTAAACTCGTTCAGCTTTTTAAACAGATCGACATTCATAATTTCAACCGCCAGCAATGGGATAATGCCGACCAGAGAACGAACTTTCAATCGCTCGCTGGCGCCATCTTCAAATTGGATGGCATCGTAATAAAAGGCATCTTCTTCGTCCCATAAAGACATTTCTCTTTTGCCGACATGGTGCATGGCCCAGCCTATATTTAAAAAGTGGCGGAAAAATTTGGCGGCCGATTCTTCATAGGCCAGGTTGTGCTGCGCCAGCTCCAGCGAAATGCGCAGCATATTGATGGCATACATGGCCATCCAGCTGGTAGCATCGGCCTGCTGCAGCTTTTTAATGCCCGGGGGCATATAATTTCGGTCGAATACGCCAATATTATCCAGCCCCAGGAAACCGCCTTCAAAAATATCGGTACCATTGGCGTCTTTTTGGTTTACCCACCAGGTAAAGTTCATCAGCAGTTTTTGAAAGGACCTTTCCAGGAAGTCCCAGTCGGACACACCCGTTTTCTTTTTATCAGCTTCATATACATACCAAACGCTCCAGGCATGCACGGGAGGGTTTACATCGCTGAAATTCCATTCATACGCCGGGATCTGCCCGTTGGGATGCATATAATATTCACGCAGAATTACCAGCAATTGCTGCTTGGCAAATTCCGGGTCGATGTGCACGAAGGTGGCGGCATGGAAAGCCAGGTCCCAGGCGGCAAACCATGGATATTCCCACTTATCAGGCATGGAGATGATATTGCGGCAGGTTAAGTGCTGCCAGTCATAATTCCGCTGAAAGTTGCGTGGTAATTGCTTTTCATGCGGTTCGCCAAAAAGCCATTTGTAAACGTCGAAGTAATAAAACTGCTTGCCCCATAATAATCCGCTCAGTGTACTCCGCAACAAGCCTTTTTGCTTTTTCGACAAAGTAGCGGGGGTAAGCTTTTTGTAGTAACTATCCGTTTCGGCGAGGCGAGCTTGAAAAACGCCGTCAAAATCCGCCCATGGGTCTTCCATCTCCTCAGCACAAAGCCTTACCTTAAATATTTTGGATGCTCCCGGCGCTACTTCTCCCTTTAACCATACTGCAGCTTTTGTGC
This sequence comes from Mucilaginibacter gotjawali, assembly GCF_002355435.1. Lineage (NCBI taxonomy): Bacteria > Pseudomonadati > Bacteroidota > Sphingobacteriia > Sphingobacteriales > Sphingobacteriaceae > Mucilaginibacter > Mucilaginibacter gotjawali. Next base: position 2,355,806 of record NZ_AP017313.1, on the reverse strand, counting down.
CTTTTTTTGCCGGGTTGATGGTTTTTTGCCGGTCAACTACGTAGTTATTAATGCCGTCTTTCACAAAAGGCGTTACATTCGGTTTATGAAAAATGCGTTCGCTATTGGTTTCATTTTCACAAAAAAGTTGTTCCCCATCTTCATGGTAAAAATAATAAGTTCCATTCCGGCTTGAATCGGTCTGCAAACAATGGCCTGATAGCGACGTAATTTCAGGACTGGTATAGCGGGGGTTATGCCGCCAGAAATTACGGAACCATAAGTGCGGCAGTACATGAATACTTGCCGCTTCGGGTCCGCGGTTGTGGACCGTAATTTTCATCAAAATGTCCCTTGGCCCTGCTTTTGCATACTCCACAAAGCAGTCAAAATAGCGGCTATCGTTAAAAACGTCAGTATCCAGCAGCTCAAATTCAGGGCTTAAACGGTCCGTTTGGTTTTTTTGCAGCAACTCCATATAGGGGAACGCTGCGTGCGGATATTTGTATAGAAATTTACAATAAGCATGCGTTGGTGAAGAATCAAGGTGAAAATAGAGTTCTTTTACATCTTCGCCATGATTGCCTTCCTGGTTGGTTAAGCCGAAAAGCCTTTCTTTTAAAATAGTATCCTTACCATTCCAGAATACCGGCGCCAGGCACAATACCTGTTCAATGTCACAAAAACCGGCAATGCCGTCCTCGCCCCATCGGTAAGCGTAACTTCGGGCAAGGTCGTGGTTGATATAGCTCCATGTATTTCCTGAAGGGCTGTAATCTTCCCTAACGGTTCCCCACTGGCGTTCAGAAAGGTAGGGGCCCCAAACTTTCCATTTCCTTTCACTATGCGGTTTGGAAAGTCGCGTATATTCCATAATCGTTATTCCTTATTAATTTAAACATCCTTGCCTGGTTGAAGCCTCAATATAGTTAAAATCTATTTCATCAGCAAGCGCAGCTTCAAGTATACTATAAATAGTGTTTAAACATATAAAAAGTTCAGCTACTGTTGTAGTAAAAAATAGCGACAGCTACCGCCGTAGCAATATATTGCATTCATTTTTAAAAACTAAACAATCTGTAATAGTATGCAATGGATAACAGATGCGGGGTTAAAATATTTCAAACCCTTTTAACAACAAGATTTATAATTAGTCCGATCAAAGAAGCGGAAGCCGGTGCGGATTTTATATCTATGGCATTTTTTGAATCGCCCCGGATAGCGCCGGAGATGGCTTAAAGGACTGAAGACCAGGGGAACATAAATAACACCGAAGCCATAAAACGAGGAGCATTAACCATCATATCCGGGATTAAATTGTCATGGCGCCATTATCAGGTTTCCCTGATGCCAAAAGTTCTTTCCGGCCCTTTGGCTGTTGCCGTTTCAAACGCGGTGGGGTTCAAACATGTAAATTCCTTAAAATCTTTTGCCAAATGCTGGTAGTCATAATAACCCAACTCAATGGCAATGCTAAACCAGTCCCTTTCCGGGTGGGCATTTTTAATCTTCATGGCGTTTTCAAACCTTGCTATACGTCCGTATAATTTCGGACTGATACCTTCCCTTTCTAAAAACTGCCTGTAAAATTGCCTTTGGCTCAGGCAAGCCTGGTCAGCGAGCCAATCCAATGAGGCGGTATTTGGATTTTTTAACAAATAACGGCTTACCTTATCAATCGGAAGGGCCCGCTTTTTTGAACGTGCAACCAGGTAATTTAAAAAGCGCTCCACAATCCCGATCATTTGCTCATAATGAGCAGTGTTGGCCAGTTGTTCATTCACAATGCCGATCTCCGAAGAAAAAACAGCTTCTGCATCTATTAATGTATTAGTCAGTTCATGCGAAGGGATGCCTGTGAGCCTGAACAAAGCCCCGGGCTGGAATACTACCTGGAATATGAAAAAATCACGGCCAACATGCCGGTTTGTTGCAATTATATGTTGGCTGTTAATTCTTGATCTTGGCGTTTCAATCAGGTTGCCATTAAAACCATACTCCACCTTTTCAGGATCCCGCGGTGTAAACGACAGACAATTCTCGGCCCGCGGCCAGTAGGCCTTTACCGGCAGATCAGTCATACTGGCAGGAAAACAGCAGCCAACGATCTGGTAGATCCTGACATATTCACCCAAAACGGGGCTGGGAAGTCGGTAATCGTAAACGGGCATTGGGGAACGTTTTATTTTACAGATAATGGCGGACCCACAATTTTCATATCGTGGTCTTCAAATATTTTAACGGCATCTGCCGAAGTAGCATCTTTTTTTAAAGCACTTAAAGCTCGGAAAAAATCCTCCATTTTTCCGGAGGGTGTGAAAAAAATAAATATTTGCCTTTTTCGCTCAACTGGGCAGGGGCATGAGGCGTATTGCGCGGTATAAAGACGGTATCTCCTTGTTTTAAATGAAATTGCCGGTCGCCTAACTGAAAAAGATGTTCACCTTCGAGAATGTAGAATACCTCGTCCTGTAAAGGATGTATGTGCAGCGGCGGGCCGCCTTTTGCAAATCCGGTATATTCGCTGATGGTTAAAGCCCCGCCGGTATCTTTGCCGGAAACTTTAATATCAACAGGGCTATTGCCAATGAGCATGGTATGTTCATTAAAACGGTTTTTACCTTTTTTCAACACAAAACCCACTTTAGCTGCCGTATAACCAAAGAGACTTTTTGCCGATGTTGCTAAAATACCTGCAACTGTGGCTGTAGTTAAAAATTTTCTGCGTTGCATAAAAATAAGTTTTAATATTTTCTTTTAACAAAGATGGTAATCAGCCAAATAGCTTTGCTGGTATAATATGGACATAATTAAACCTACAGTGTTTTGCAGGTTCTGATGCTAACTTTTAGCTATAAATATAAAGGCCCCGGTAAGGCCTGTATGCGCAAAATGGCCATTTTAAATTGATCTGCAGTGGCCAATTAATTGGGGTGGGCATTACATGGCTGGTATAGTGATACAGCTGTTGGCCGGAAAATTGCGCGACAGCCGTGGCGGGCAAATTACATCAGGCACAACAGATTTAAAATTGGGCCAGGCAAATAGGTGTCGAAATTTTCCACGCCGGTCAAAAAAATTACTGCATACGGGCCTTTGTATTCTCCATTATTTTTATTTAATTTTAATATACGCTTAGCGCTTTTACATCCTTTACGACTTTGATAATTTTAAATAAAAATAGATATGAGTCAGGTTAGCGAAATAAAATGTCCTGTTTGCGGAAAGTGGAGCAAATGGACTGGCAAAATTGATGAAACATGCCCATATTGCCAAGCACACCTTGATCCCGGGCGCTTCCGGTATGCGGAAGACAAAAGGATCAATACCGAGACGAACTTAAAAAACAGTTACCTGGTGATAAGTGAGACGGACGACCCCGTTGTGCAAATGGGAAAGCAATTTGTAAACTGGCTGAGGTGGACCACATTTTACGGAGTATCGGTAGTCTTTTTTATCATCGCTATCTTACTCATACTGTTTGGCCTGATTTTCCTGATATAACGACCATTTTTTGTGGCGGAAGATCCTATTTGATGATCAACAACCATCCCCTGCCCTTTTCAACATGAATTTTTTCGTTCAGCCCGAACGTTTTTCCGGGCTGAAAGTTTTTGATTTCGGGTGCGGTGATTGTCGCTTCGGACGGGTTAATGCCTAATTTTTCCCAGTCGATATTTAATACAATATCTGTATCACTTTCTGCCCAGCTGGCTATGGATACCAGGGCCCTGCCCTGTTTTTTGTAAACAGTGGCCAACACCTTATCATTGTCACTCTTTACAGGGTTAGCATCTACCCAGTAGCCGATCATCTGGCTGCCCTTCATCCCGAAATCGTCCCAAACTTTCCATATCGGCCGGGGGTCAGCATTATCGCTCCATGGGATGCGGTTGGTCATACCATACACCATACCCCGCCATGGGTTGCCCCCGCCCTGCAGCATCTCGCCCATCAGGCCAAAAGGAATGCCGCTCACCTCGGTAAGGAAAAAATCAGGGGAGTTTTTTTCGTAATCAAAATATTCGCCAAACCATAAGCGGTTCAAATATGGAAAATGCTCCATATACAAATTGGCGCTGTTATTAAACCCATCGTTTTTATTGTACTGGTTGGCTGAATGCAGGTCGATGATCCCGGGATGCCCATCAGCGGTAAGTACCCGTTTGATGCGTTTCATGGTAACCCTGTCAAAAGCGACATCGTCCAGGTAGATTCCATCTATCCCCACATTTTGGGTTAGCCAGTTCATGCCTTCAACGTAATAATTATGCCAGCGGTTCATCCCGCTGTTGATGATCGCGGCATCTTTGATCTCAGGGACAAACCATGCCGCAATATAATCATCACCCAGGTGTTCCTGCAGCCAGCTAAAGCCGCCCCCTTTACCGGGCGAATAAATTTCGTGGCCCAGGCTTCGCAGCGCGAAGGTTTCATAGGCGTGGTTGGAGAGCTCGCGGATGGTATTGTAAATTTTCACCTTTAAGCCTTCCGCATGCGCAGAATCATCATAGGCTTTCATCTTTTTCCATGCGATAAACGGGTAATTAATATAGGGGTTTATCGCCGTGGCATGGTGGATATTAATTACAGATGCGCCTATTTCTTTAATGGTATCGATAGGTTTATAGGCGTGATAAAACCGCGTGGCCCACTGAAAATCGGTATTGACCGGGTGGAAGGGTGTGATGAGTAAATTGAAATTATAATATAATTCTTCGCCCTTGATCAATTTTCTTTCGCCGCTGTAATTGTCGGCTAAAACAGCCTTTCCTGCGCCGGAAACTTTAATGCCGCCCTTGTTATCATTGCCCCATGAGGATGGCAGCAGCAAAGGTTTCTGCAGGTAAAAGTTTGTATTTAAGGGGCGAACATATTTTTCATCGCGAAGCGAATATTGAAGGCCGGCATTTACATTGCCTATCCAGGCGCCATCCTGGTTTTTATGGGCAACATCCCATTTCCAGTCAAAATTTTCAGGGCGATAGCCGCCTTTCTGGCCCAAACCCATCATATATTTAGCAACGTCCTTTGTAAAAGGGATGTGCATGGTAATATCCTTTAAATCAACATCCTGCAGGGCTTTTACTTTTACCGTATAGGCTATAAAGCCGTCAAATTCCATTGATGCGGATACTTCCATTTGCAGGGTATCATTGCCGCTGCTGGCTTTCCATTGTACAGTACCCGGTTCGGTTCTGGTAAATTTTATGCCCTGGTTTTTTAGAGTCATATTTTTACCGTCCGCCATTTTGGTAAAATGGAAATGAATGGCCTCTGTTAACAGATCATTGGGCAGCTTTGAATAGCCCGTCATCTCCGGCGTAAAAAACGTTTGTATTTGTTTGGGGAAACCATCATTATTGAGCTCCACTTTTCTTCCCAGCAAACTGATGCTATGGTCGCTAACCACAAGCGGCGTGTAGGGCGCTATGACGGTATTTTGCTGCGCCATGGTGGAGTTGAGCCACTTCAAGCGGGTCATTTTCCAGGGTTCATTTACGCCGCCGTCAGCCAATGCGATATTATTTACAGTGATAGATAACCTGATCTCTTTAGCCGGCCCATCTTTAGGGGTTAAGATGGCCTTGCCGGTATAGGTCGCAGCGACAGCATTTTTAGGCACATCAATACCGCACCACATCGCTTGTATTTTACCGGCCGCTACATTTACTGTTTTTGTGAGGAGGTTTGCATCATAAGCCACTCCGTTGGTATTCATACAAAAAAGATTTTGAGCTTTAATAACCTGCCCGGCTGCCGACTTCAGATCGCTGAATTTAATTTTAACATCGTCAAGGTTTTGCAGCGCATAAATACCCAACTGAAATGCAAAATTCTCTCCTTTTGCTACCTCTCCCGTAAAATTATCCTGCGGCCCGCGGTCTATCCACCGTTCAGGCAAATCGTTTTCCATCCTGATCGAATTCAACCTGTCTTCAGGAAAAACAAGGAATTTATCAGCTTTGTGCGTTTTAACCAGGCGGTTGGTTTCATCTTTGGTGGCGATAACCTCCATCGGGTAAAAACTATTAAATGCATCTATGGATTGAAATTCCCTTACCGTAGCGGATGGCAGCTCATTGCCTGCATCAAGCACCCTTTTTAACCAATCGGCTGAAGCAATATTTTCAGGCTTCAAATAAACGCCTTTTGGATAATTGGAACGCCCTTCATTTTTATAGGGCAGATAGTACACGTAATATACGCCTTTCCCCGAAACAGGCTCAAAATAAATTTCGCCGTACTCCCGGTTTAACGTGCCGGTTTTTGTATTAACCACTTTTTGGTGTGTGGCGCCATCTTCAACAATGATGCGTTTATTTTGCGGATCGTTATCCCGCCGCCTCCAATTAATTACCGCTTTCGCAATTTTACCTGTTCCATTAAATTCAAGCACAACCCGGTGATTCCCCAATGAATCCGGAAGCCAGCAATTAGGGCAATTGGTATAAGGTACTTGTTGTGAATAGGCAGCAAATCCGGCTAAAAGAAAAACGAAGGACAACAGTTTAATTTTCATCTGCATTAATTTATGAATACCCGCACAGCGCCTTAATTATCTCACATTTAATATGATATAACTGCGCGCAAAAATAGGTGCACTACTTTTTTTGCCGGCAACATCGTTTGCGTTGCCGGCTTTTAAAGGTATTATAAAATTTTAGGAATCGATTTTTCGATTTGAAATTATTACCCGGTAAACGGTTTATCGGGTACGCGATACCTTTACCATTTATTTTTCATTTGATGACGAGTAAAGAAAATCGGGCAGCAAACGTTCCGTTTCCCTTTTCGGAAAGTATTGGAGATACCGGCAGGAAAATCCGGCGAACTGGTTAGGTTGATTTAAGTATTACTTTTTACGGGTAAAGTTTTCTAATGGCGCAGCCAACTTCGCCATAGTTATAAATAATAGTAAAATTATTAGTCACCAGCCAGTCGTGCGCCTGCTGTGTAAAATAAATCCCCAATACTCCTGTTTGGCAGGTTTGAAACTGAACTTTTAATTTAGGTTGTGCAAGCTTTGCAATATCAGCCCCTACCCCTGCTATAAAATCATTCTGGCTTAAAAATGTTTGGCATTTAATTTCAATGGCAATTTTATCAGTAACAAGCGGTGCATTTTCATTAAAGAGCATATCAACCCTTTGATACACGTCTTTATAGATCTGCACCTCCCTTAAAATATCATAAGTACTGTCTTTGGCTAAAACATAGGCCGCAAAATCTGCCTGAACCCACAACTCCCATCCGCCTTTTAGCGGAAAATAATATTTAAATGTGGGGCCTCTTTCATTGCACCAATCTATCAGGTAAGATGCGTAATGATCATAAGTTAGTACCATGGCTATTTTTATTTAATTTTATTTAATTTTTTTTGATTATTTATTCATCAGCTCACCGCCCATTGGATAAAAAACTACGATAGAAATTGACGCGTTATCCGGGAAAACCACATTGGGAGGGGTATTGGCATACCCGGTTATATTGCATCGGAAATTCGCCGGAACATCACTTTGAAGCCCGACCATAAAGTTACCCTGGTTACTCACGGTTATATCTACCGCGCAAATCAATGGATTGGTACCGGGCTTGTCAGCATAAAAACCAACTTTGCTGTTCAGCGGAATATTTTTGCATACGATAGCAAACTGAAGCCGCGCTGGTTCATTACCCGAATCAAAATCATCAACAATTCTTTTTTGTGTTGGGGTATCTAATGTGACAGGAGGATTATATGACCATATATTTTGATTGAGGGCGCTGCCCTGCGAACCGCCGACAAGCCAAAGGGCTTCCTGGTAGTCAAGTAAAAATGGCGAAACATTGCTTGCGGGCTGGCTTAAGGGATTAAGATAGCATCCGGTTCCATTCAAAGTAAAAAGATCATAAAAACTCGCGTTATTATTTGTCCCGTAGCCAAAATAGAGCCCTGATATATTGATACTTGCTTTTGCGTCGGTCCGCGCCGCCCAGGCAGGCGTTCCCATTTTATTCCAGGTTTTTCCGTCAGAAGAGCTATAGGTCTCGTTTACATTACCATTTGAAGTGGTTCCGCCAACAGCAAAAGCTGTAGGGCCGGGCGCTGCAATAGCCATACCGCTTCTCCCTGTTGAAAAAGCGTTGTTTGACTCAAGTGTCCAGTTTGTTCCATCGGCAGTACTCCACAAATCGTTAAAAAAATTTCCGCCATTATCTGCCCCGCCAACAATATACATTTTGCCGGTACCCGGCATTGTATAACAGCCAAAATCTTTTCGCGCCGGCCAGTGTGCCGCATTCGATTCCGGTATCCAGGTTATTCCATCTGCACTGCTCCATACGTCATTTAAACAACTCGACTGCTTCTCGCCACCCATCAGCCACATTTTGTCATTAAACACGCATACTGCGCAACCTTTTCGGTCCTGCCATGGTGCAAGGGCGGCTGAGGGTGTCCAGCTTTGGCCATCCCACGAATTATAGGTACGGCCCGACTGTGTAAAAAGCCACATCCTGATCTTAAAATTTAACACACCGATTGTAGGTGAATTAAAGGGCGCCGAAGATGAAAATTGATACCACCCCAGCGGCATTGGCAGCACGTTGACCACACTTACCTCCAGGTTGGAGCTATTTTGGGCGAAAAGCGAATATGATGTTGCAGCCGTAGGCGTTACCCACCAGGAACCGCTTTTTAAATTATCTTTGGGTATATTTATACTGCCGGGTTGTATGTACGCGCTGGTGGCAGATTCTATTTCCCAGCGAAGCTCAACTGCATCGCCAACCTGCACGCCATAGCCGGGGTTGGCATTAAATGATTTTATGCGTACTGAGTTTATTTTTACCGCCTGCGCAGCATTGGTTGATTGATGGCCCTGGTTGGTTGCATATAATATAAAAGTAGTGTCGGCCGTTACCGGAACCTGCCTTGAGCCCTTGAGGGGAAGGTTTTGAAAGTCCCCGGGAATGATGGACACATCACTTGCATATTGCACCTCCCAGCTTAAGGTAACCAAATCGCCCGCATTCACATTCAAAGGGTCGGCAATAAAGCTTACAATTTTAGGTGGCGGAATCTGCACGGTGACCTGTTTTGATACATTCGGACCTTCGCCTAAAGCTGTTAGCGTAAAAGTTGTAGTTAAGTCAGGGTGAACGATCACCGAATCATTTACTTTTATGTCGGGAAAATCTCCCGGTGCTAAGGTTACTTTTGCGGCGCCGATAGTCGACCATGACAATTGACTGGGGTCGCCAGACGAAATATCTGTTGGAACAGCCGTGAAGGTTACGATATCCAGGTCGCTTTTTATTTTAATAATTTGTTTGTTGATTGAAGGATATTCTCCCCCACCATCATCTTCGGCAATCGGAATCACTACGGTACCAGCCGCTTGATTTACGATGATATTTTTAAGCTGAAAGGTTATGCTTTTCCCTGCTTTAATACCGGTAACCGGCGGCACCGGTTTAGCGGTAAACAAACCGTCATCCACCGTTACAAAATCCCATTGGGCTGGTTGCAATGATACCGGTATAATCGATGCTGGATCAGCCGTAACCGCATCGGGGTTTTTGACATCAGAAGAAACCGGCAAAAGCAATTGGAAACCATTTATATCAATGTCCCCTTCAGTATTGTTGCTCACCCCAATAGTAAGAAGCGCTACTGATGGATTTTTTGAATCCCTGGTATAATATATACTTGTGGGGGTTATCGTGTAATCAAGTTTGGGTTTATCCTCGTTCATGGGTGATTTTTAAAAAAATAGATTTTAGTTTTGGACCACAAATGCTGCCTGCAATTGAATTGAGGCCCCCACCGGAGGGGGCTGGTTAAAAATTGCATAAAATGTTATTGTTGCGCTATAATCTGCAGGCACGTCCGAAACCATGCCGGTAATAAATGACGGGTAGATACTCACAATGGTGGGCAGTAAATTAATAGGAGGATGGGGGCCCGGCTTGTCGCTGCTAAAGCCTACTGTCGTTCCAAGAGGAATTTCATGGCAAATAAGTGAAAACTGTACAAGCCCTCCCGTAGAGCCCTGCTCATAGGGCATAGCATGTTCAATTCTGGTATCTGTTCCCGCTAATGAGTGACTTTGACTATGTGTAATTTTTAGCTGATTCATATTTTGTAAAATCGAGATTTGAAAATATTGAAAATGCAGGCAGCAGATTTATCTGCCGCCTGCAAAAAAAATTAATTTGCTGTAGTAACCGATGCAACCGTAACAGGTTTCTGCGGAGACTCCCCGGTAAGATAATAGGCCTTTAAAGTGACCGTACTACCGGCTGCCGGCGCATTATCACAATAAAAGTAAAAAGTGATATTGCTTTCATACCCGGCAGGCACATCAGAATCAATACTGAAGTGAGCCTTTGTTTCAACAACCTTAGTTTTATCCAAAAATATCGGGGGTACCGGGCCTTCCTCTTTTTCGGCTTTAAAACTCACGTAAGTTCCTATGGGTATACCATTCCATCCGATGTCAAAAGTCATGGTTCTTGCCACATCACCCTGTTTATAGTTAAAGGTAGTTTGCCAGCGTAATTTTGGTATTGGCGGCGGTGGCGGTGTTTTAATGGTCACTTTTGTCCACCCAACATTTACGTTATCGGCAACAAAAGCTTCAAAGTCAGTAACGCCGCTAAAATCAGGCACTGTTCCGGCAGGCACAACAATCCCTATCAGGCTGTAAGTAACGCCTGTCGGCGGGTTGGGCACTGTCCATACAAATGGCTCGGCGCCAACCAATATATCATCCTTATTTTGCCCCAAAACTGAGACAAAATTTTTACCCGAACTTGTTTTCAGCTTGTTATTAGCCCAGGATGCCGGCATATCCAGTTCCGCATCCAGCGCGTAATAAACATACATATCACCTTTTTGAACCCCCCTAACCAGGTCCTTGCCGCGGATATAAATATAATTTACCTCTGTTGCCTTCAAATCGGCGTTCACGTTATCATCGTAGTTGTCCAGAAAGAAACTTACCGGATCCTCAACTTTGGTGGTGCCATAGGGAATAACATCAGGCGAATCGGAAAGATCGCCCGTCCGCGGTACTTCTCCGCCCTCATCAAGGGATGTACGGATTAATATTTTATCGTATGGTTTCATTTTCTTTGGTTTTTATTAGTCAGATCGTTTTCCAATCATAATTATTCTGTCCTACCACAATTTTCCTGTCAGCAGCCTGCATCTTATTGCCGGGTTTAAATAAATCCGTAAGCTGCTCCAGGTATTGTTCGTGATGCGGCTCAAGCCTGTTTTTACCCGCAGCCAGCAGCTGCCGCCAAATCATTGCGTAGGCTTCATCCGGGCTTGGCATACCAAGCTCCTGCCGTGTCATTCCATACGCATACAATTCACTTTCACCACTAACCGTATAGGTAGCCTGGATGGTTACTTTGGCGTCGGGCAGGGAGGTTACCCCGGAGGGGGCCACCAGGTTAAAATAAATATCACTTTCGTAATTTGCGGGCACCTGGCATTCTATCCCCGTATTAAAACTGGGATAAGTGGAAACTTTTGTTTCCTTAAGCTGAATTGGGGAACCGGCCCCGCCTTACCCGCCGAAAAAGACACCACAGTATCAATTGGTACATTCACGCATTTAATGGTAAACTCCATTGTACCCGCTTCTGTGCCCTGCTGATAAAATAGTTTTTCGCCGGTTAACGTAAGTGTTTTTGAATTGATAACAGTTACATTCCGCCATGCTACGCCGCCGCTTTTTGCAACCCAACCAGCTAAATCACTTATCTGCAAGGTATTAGGTATTGAATTATCATAACCCGGGGATGGTACGCTGGCAATCATACAGTAATGATCGTTGTCGATATTGTCAGGAACCCAGATCAGCGGTTCGCTGATCACTCCTATACCGCCGTTTGCCGGCACTTTTAATGAAACAGGCTGCCTTGAACCTGTTTGGGTTAGTTCATTCCATTTATTAGGGTACGAAAGCAGGGAAGCCTTTGTCCAGTAAAGCCGCGGGCGGTTATCGCCGCTATCGTCAATATCCTGTGCCGCATAGTTTTTACCACGTAAATAAATGTAGTTGGTTTTATTGGCTTCCAGCAACTTACCTACATCCTGCTCATAGGTATCCTTGAAATATTTTTGCGGGTCATCCGGATTAAAAATCCCGTAGGGAATAATGTCGGGCGAATTGCTCTGCGCCCCCGGCCGCGGAATTGTGTTTAGCTGGTTCAGTGAAGAACGCATAAAAATACCATTGTAAGTTGCCATAGTTGTTTAGTTTATGTTGATAATTGATTAAGAACAGGTATTTAAACCACCGGTGCGGGCGAATAGGCCCATACCGATGTATTTGCTTTGTTGTTTTGCAAACTGCCTCCTGCACACCATAACGAATCCTGGTATTCCACGCCGCTGGTAACTTTAACATCCCCCCATGCCGGCCCGGGTTGTGCCGACCAGTTTTTGTCGGTATTCATTTTATTGAGGTCGCTTAAACCGGTGCCTTTATCGTCAATGCCACCGCACATAAACAGTCCGGTGGTAAGCCCCGCTACGCTGGGGTAATAACGCTCCTGCCAATTGGGCCTTTTGTTAAGGATAGACCATTGGCTTCCGTTGGTGCTGTACCACACATCATTTGTAGGTGTTCCGGTTCCCTCTTTTCCATTCACCAGCCCTGCTATTACCCAGGCAGCGCCATTATATACGGCCATTCCAAAGGCGCCCCTCGCCAGGGAAAATGCATTCTCTGTTTCCCTTACCCAATCTTTGCCGTCGGTACTGCTCCATACATCATTGAGGCAATTGCCTGAATTATCGATTCCGCCGGTTATGAATACCTTATCGACACCGGGCAGCACGAAACACCCGAAACTACGGCGCCCTGCCCATTGCGCGCCGGGTGTTTCCTGCGTCCAGGTAATACCATCGGCGCTGCTCCAAACATCATTCATGCAGGTGTTCCCGTTTACCCATCCCCCCATCAGCCACATCTTATCTTTAAAAATAGTGCCTGCGCTATAACTACGCGGCGACCAGGGGATATTGTTTGTTACGGGGATCCAGTTTAACCCGTCAAATGACTGGTATACCGAGTTCATCAGGCCGCTGGCCATTGCCCAGATCTTATTCTTGTATTTAAGCAGCAAAGGCGGTTCAGGAAACTTGAAGGGTGCGCCGGAAGTAAACTTATACCAGCCCACAGGCATTGGCAAAAGCTCAATACTGCTCATGGCCGAACCCAGGGAATTTTGAGCGATCAACGAATAGGCCACACCTGTATTGGGAATTACACTTAAGGTGCCCTGCTTTAACTTATCCTGTGCCACCCCGCTTATTGTACTGTATTCAACAGATGCTGAAACCGCTGATTTAACTTCCCATGAAAGCACAATCGGCTCACCCAGGCGTGCCCCATAAGAGGGCGTGGCCCTGAAAAAGTTGATCGTAACCGGGTTAATGCCCACCGGGGCAGGCCTGTTGGCTGTCTCGTTCCCTTTGTTTTTGGCTGTTAAAATAAAATTTGTCTCTGTCCATACCTGCACATCGAAGTTGCCCGTAGCCGGAAGATTCTTGTGATCGCCCGGCGAAATGGAAATTTCATTGGCATATTTTACATCCCATGACAGGTTAACCATATCGCCTGCATCAACTTTTGAGGCCGACGATTTAAAATCTACGATTTGAGGGGGATCAATAGCAATGGTTTTTTGCGCGGATACATTTGGTCCCTCACCGTAAGCGGTAAGCGTATAAAAAGTAGTCGTTCCCGGGTTTACGGTAACCTGCCCGGTTGTTTCTAAATCCGGGTATTCCCCGGGGCTTAATGTTACCCGCGCAGCGTTGACGGTGGTCCATGATAAAATACTGGCTTCGCCAGAGGCAACATGATCAGGCACGGCTTCAAATTTGGTGATTTCAAGCGCACTTTTCACCTTCCCGATGGTTTTATAATCAAACAACACATCGGTTCCGTCAATTTCAGCAATGGTGATGACAGTGGTTCCTGCAGCTTCATTCACCGTAACCCCCTGCAATTGAAAAGTTATACTTGCACCCGCTGGAACTACGGTTGTTTTTTTGACAGGTTTTGCATAGTAAACCCCGTCATCTACCTGTTGAAAATCCCATTCGAGGGGTTGCAGCGAAGCCGGAATAATTGACGAGGGATTCGCTGTAAGCGCATCGGTTTTTTTCACATCGCTGTTCACAACGATCACCACCTGGAAGCCGGTAATTTTTATGTCCGCATCCGTAATATTGCTGGCGCCTATTGTGATCAACGCCATCGACGGGCTTTTGGCATCGCGGGTATAATAAACGCTTTCGGGCAGTACGGTGTATTTAAGTTTAGGTAGTTCCTCGTCCATTTTTTTATGTATTAATCATTTTCATGTATTGCGTTGGTTAGCTTAAGCCAGCCGTCTTTTAGTTCGTAATCAGGCCCAAGGCGGGCCTTTACATTTGCCTGCGCTATCTTATCGATCTCTTCCCATGTGGTTACCCCGGTGTGCTGGATCCACGACCAGTTACCGCTCATTTCGGAAGGCAGCGGCATCGAAAGCTTATCGGGATCGGTGATCAGCGGACCTGTACGGAAAGTTACATGCATATTGGCCATCGCATCTTCAACCAGCGGGCCAGGCAATACATTAACCTGCACCGGCAATATGCCCGATATTGTATTCACTTCGCCGCGGGGATCAACCAGTATAAAAACATTCTTCTTTGGGTCGGCAAGGTTGAGTGACACCGGGTTATCGGTGATATACCCTGATGAAACAGATATTTTTTTGGACAGGATGGAATTAAAGGTGGCGAAGTCATCAAAGAAATAGCCAATAGTACCATCCTGCGGATCCTGTATCGAGCCTACCTGAACCGGGAAACTTACGTTTTCATATCCATTGGTCACTTTGAGCGTCGAATCCAACCAACTTTGGTCGTATACCAGGGAATCCATCAATTTATATTGCATCACTGACTTTACCAGCGCCAGCGGCCTGCCAATAAATACCGAGATCAGTTCATTTCGTCTTCCGCCGAGGGGTTCTACGGTCCACAGGGTTTCATCTATGATCTTTAAAAAATCCTGGAAAGCCTTTGCATTATCAACCCTTTGCAGCAATTGTTCAACAAATGACCGTAAATATTCATTTTCAATAATTTCGCTTAAAGGCGTACCGACGGGCGTATTTTTTCCGGGAGCGTTATCCCAGCGCAACCTCATTAATTTGGTATTGCCTGTTAAAATCAACTCACCAAGCAAATGCCCGTCGGGCGTGTATACGGACAGCGCATTATCCAGGTGATTTGGCAGCAACCAGCCGCAAAGCGGGTCGGTCAGCTGGTTTTCCTGTAAATTATCATCGTTTTTGCCGCTTCCGTTCACGAAGTTAAAATCAAACCTTGTGGCCTGGGTAACACGCGGCGGCAACTGCGCAAGGTTTTTATTTTCGCCTGTTTTAGTGGGTGTAACCATGCCCGTACCCAAAACCAGGTTGTAGCTGGATGGATTTTGGTTGACAGCCGAAATGGGGTCAAACACCTGCCCGAAATCATCCACCACCCACAGTTTGGTTACCTGGAAATGCCCTGCCCTGATGGGATAAAAACCAAAGCTTTCATTAGGAATTGGCGAAAGCTGGGTCATTGTCCCCGCCAGGGTGTTAATATCAGGCGGCGGCTGGTTCAGCTGATCTGTGGTTAACCCCAGCAACAGGTCATTAAAGCCACTCATACTTTGGGTTAAAAAATCCCAGTGACTTACCGAATCCAAAAAGTTTTTGAGATCAGGGAACTTCCCGGTGTCCTCAAAATATTTTTCCAGCTGCAGCTTCATTACATAAGCGCTTTTGGGTGTAATCATGCAGCTCCCGGTTATGGTAACACCTGTACTTAAATCGGGCGTGTAATCGGTATTCCACCTATATTCAAGTATGGCCGGGTCGAAAATCCATTTTTTTAAAGCTTCAACAGGGGTATCATAGGATGGAAACCACCTGATCTCCCAGGCCATATAAAGCGGGGCCCAAGGAGCCGCCCATAGCTGAACGGCAACTTTTGAAGGGATAGTACCCATAAATCCCGATGCATATAAAACCTGCTCCCTGTCCAGATCATTTACATCTATATTCCAGGCGGAGGTCTGCTGTGCGGCTACAATGGCTGTATATTCAGGAAGAAAAGGGATCCCGAGCAATGTGCAGGCTGCTTTTGCAATGGATTCAGCATTAAGCGTATCAAAAAAGTAGGTTTCGATACATAAACTGCCGGTTTCTTTCGGCACCAAAGTTACCGGGATATTTACGGGCGGTAAAGTAACATTTGCACTTGTTACGGGCTGATCAGCCTGATCTGGCAGCATCACTTTAAGGCCCAGGATAGTTTGGCCGGTAAAACGGGTAAACAATCTGTCGTCCTCATCAAAACGTCCGTCCTCGCCATGCCTGTACGCCCGGTGTGCACCGTAAATAAGCACTACCGGCTCGTTTGCCTGGCGGTAACGGCTACCTATATTCTTTTTCAATTGCTGGGTAGACGGAAGGCCTGTGCTCACTTCAGTTACCAATTGCGCTATTTCAACCGCAAGCGCATCAAGATCGGCCTGTAATTTTGTCACAGCGGCCTTATCCACAGGTATCGCAGCCTTTAAATCCGCCTTTATTTTTTTCCATTGGTCCGGAGTAACATCAGGAGGCGGCTTAACCACGTATTGGGCGGATTTACCGGTTTTCCACCAATCGCCATACAGGCCTGATTGTGCAGCATTCAGCAAATGGTAGATAGCGTCGTATTGTTCTGACTTTTTATTTAACAGTATTAGTTTGGCTAACCTTTCCGGGTCAATAAACGGGCTGGTGGGTTTGTCGGTATCCTCAATATAATGGTAATATTCGGCATCGTGCTCCCCGAACCAATTTTTATAGATCTCGCGATAAAGCTCAAACTGCCCGCCCTGTTTCTCATAATTATCCAGCAGGTTATAATTAAAAGCCTCCAGCAATTCAGCAGCGGCAGCCCCGCCGCTCTGCCCGGTTAAATCCAGTTCATATTGAACCAGCGCGGCTAAAGCGTCAACAGCCGTATTGGCAATCGCAATTTGGGGCAGGGTATTGAGCGGGTCGGTTGATGTATTATACAAAGGAACGCCACTTTGCAATTTTCCGTTTCGCCCTTCCCAGTTAACATCGTATATCATCCCCTGGCAGATCGTACGCGAAGGATAAATATCTTTCGGTTTATCCTGATCTACCGTGATACCGTTGGCAGTGGCCCATGCGGTCCAGTCGTTCACTGCTTTTTGCAGATCGTTGTTATTACCAACAGTCCATTTTAATTCGTCCATCAGGCCCAGCCATTCGGTCAGGTTAGTGAATTTGAATAAAGGATCATCTTCGGCATTAGCGTACCAACCCAATATCATATAGGTAACCGGGGTTGTTTTATCGATAATATCTTCCATACTATCGTAAAAAGAAAATACGGCATCAATATTTGCAGTAAATGCGGTAAAGCCCGGGTTACCAGGGCCCAATGCTATTAAAAACTTTTCCTGTGTTACGCCGCCTTCGCCGGGCCAGGCTTCTGCCGGCCAAACTTTTCCAATCCTGGTGGTTTCAGGCTCGGGCGCGCCGGGGTCGAGAAAAAGGTTAACGCCATCATCCGGATCCAGGTAATCGCTTTGCAAAATCCATGATTTTGATTTCCCGTCATAATACCTGATCACCAGCCAGCGGTTAGGAACATAAGGATATACAATATTGTTTCCGGCTACTTCCTGCCTGCCATGCGTAATACCGTCAGGAAGCGCCCAATGCAGGGTAATGCCCACTTTCGGTTTATCAGCATCTGTTCCCTGGAAAAGGTTGGGCTGTACGCTTAAAAACTCACCGGCATTGTTGTATTTCATGTTTACGCGCGCCCAGGGTAGCGCTTGCGAAAGATTGGACACAACGAGCGCTTCCACATCTACAGGGACCAAAAGAGATGGGCCGTTCCATAAAAATTGCCCGGTATTATTTGCAGATTTTGCCATTATCTTTTTTCAATTGAATGAATTAATAATCTGTACAATCATTTATGTTGGGTATTACAATTTCGCCGCTTAAAAAGGATTGCTGCTCTGCCGATTTGATCAATTGTATGGCAAAGTCAGCCGGTGATAATTCGCCCGAACTGCTCAGCGCATTTTTTTCCTTTAATATGTTAACAAGCCCCGCTTTTGTGGCAGCAACGTCAATTACCCCTTTGCCGTTATTGCGTTTAAAAATTTCCGTTTGATCACCGGGGCCGGGGTTTTCAGTTATAAATTCACCGGCCGGCTGGTTTGGATGGTAGCCCAGCCAGCGCGGTACTACCTTGCCATTACTACGCGCACCAAAACATAACCCCTCTTTAGGCTCGTTCAGTTGAACCAGTTTGGGCATTTTGCCATATAGGCACAGCATAACATCAGGCGCAAGCCGCTCCAGCCGCAGGTTTTCAATTTTATCGGCGGGGATCAATTTTTCGGGATTTTCCTGAACGGTATAATTTTCATAGGCCGCTATTTCAAGGCCGGGCCAGCCAGAGATCAGTTGCGAGCGGATAAGCAAACCGGCAACCGCAATATTTGAATTTACCTCCCCGGGCAGTTCCGCCTGCGCCAGCCTCCTGCGTACCAGTTGCATGGATGCATTCAGGCTTAACTGCACCTGCGCATAAACCGACTTCGTGATAGCCGTATCCCGCGAAGATTGCGCACCTACGCTGAGGGCGCCGTCTACAAGGCAGCTTGTCCAGTTCGGGTCAACGTAAAAAAAACGCATCGATTCAATGGGTAACATTGCTGCATTAGGTACCAAATGCTCAAATGGCACGCCGTATAACAGGGATAATTTTCCCAGCCAGTCTTCCAGGTACGGAGGTAAAACGCTTTCCTCAAAATTAAGGCTCAGTCTTAGTTTTTTTACCTCCGCACCGCCTTTCAGCGCATTAAGGTACTCGCCTCCGTCGGGTAAGTTCTTTATCATATTTGTTCCTCCGTATTGTTAGCCCCCGGCGTTTTAATGATCTGTTTCAGCCTTTCCATGATAAAAGGGCCTTGTCTTAATAAATCGGCGACTTCCTGTTTTGACAGCAGGCCTGGCATCTGGCTGGTTCTTCCTCTTGTACCGGTGTGATCGGCCAGGCGTATCAGCGGTTCGGCGGCTATGCTTTCCGGCCTTACCATGTTGGCGAAATCCATTGACAAAAAGGTGTGGATCAGGTTAGCTATTGCTTTTTTGTCATTGTATTCAAACTGCGCAGCAGTATCGCCAAACAAACCCTGCATCCTGGCCAGGGTGTTCCCCTGCTCCATGTTAAGATTTTGGGCGACTTTCTGTTCTTTGCGCCACCGCATCAGCCCGACTGAAAATTCGGAGTCGGACAGGGCTAACAACCGCCCTATCTGCCAGGCAACGGCATACGACAGGTCAAAAAGGCCGGTTTTTGCATCATAGATCATCCCTGATTCAGCGCTGAAAAAAGGATCAAGCTTCACAAAGTCCAGTTTTACGGGGGTTAAGGGACCACGATACCAGGCGGCGGTTTTTTCGCCGTCGCGGGTGTGGTAAGTCATCGCTACGTAGCCATCATGAAAAGCGTCGGCTACCAGTTTCTCTGCATCGGTAACTACATTTACAGGCTTATTCTGCAGGTGCAGCGAGCATACATTTATATTTTGCACCAAACCCTCAAAAGTTTCGCCCTGTGCGGGCAAAGCGGTAAAACTCCAGGCAGCCAGCACCGCCATTCTCACCGTATCATATTGCGCCGGTATTGGCTTGCCGCCATATAAGTATTCGGAAAACCCTTCAAGCGAAACAAGGAAGGCATTATTTACCATTCCGGGCGTTGGAAAGCGGTTGGCTACCACTACAGAAAACCAACCCTCCTGTATATCTGCACGCAGCTCTTTGTCAGCCATATCTACCTCGCGGCAATGCGCCAGGTCGGGCAGTTCAGCGCGTGCAGGTACAACTGCACTAAAAATATCTTTTGGGATATCGGCATAAAGGCACTGTACGGCCCGCTCTGCTTCGGTAGTCGTGAGGTTCTGCGGGCCCATCACTTTTGGATCGGTTGGGGTTACCACATCGCCCACGGTGCCGTTTTTTACTTTTTCGACCTCCTCCTGCGTAAAAATTAAAAGGGCCATCCAGGGCTCGGGCGGAATAAGCGGCGATTTATCATCAATGGTGCGTTCCCAGGGCAGGGTCCTTTTGGTTAATACGATATCGGGTACATAAACATCAAACTGCCCCTGCTTATTAGCGGGCGGAAAGATGGAATAAACATAGTTGGGATCTAAGGTAAACCTGGGCCCATCCACAAAAAATTGCTGCAGTTTATCGTACGGTTCATTCACTTTCTTTTCGGTCCACACTACCTGCTGGTGTGTTTCAATAGTGAAGGTACCCGAGGGCAACGGGGGCGAACAATAATCGTACAGCTGCATCTGCACCTGGCTATCGTCTAAGGAAGCATTTAAAATAAACTCTGAGTTTTTCATAATTGACAGCTCTATTTTTTGATAGCTAAATTGTTTCAATGGTTATGGTAGCAGTTGGTTGCGGCCAGGTATAAGGGTACGGTAATGCCGGCTGAATGACGATATCCTTCCAGTTTTCTTCTACATATTTCACTTCTTCCGTTAGCCCCATTACCCCGGTAATTGTCGTCTGCGCGTCGGATGTAGTATAGATCACATTATAATTGTAACCTGTATCGCCGGGCACCTCAAATAATACAGCAGCTTCGTATGATCCGTCAATAACCTTCGCCGGTGTCAGCTTCCGGTATTCAGGTATATTTCCGGTGAGCACTTTTATTTCCAGGCTGATGCTATCACTGTTGAAAGGCATTCCCAGGTCCTTCTTCAAAGCAATAGCGGCCACCGTTTTCAAATCTGACGGCATAATTGTTTTAACTCCCGCAGGAACGCTTACCCCATCCTTCATGATGCGGTTAACCTTTATCATGCCCTGGCCCTGGATCAAACCGTACCCTTCTGACGAAATCCTGGTTTTTACGCGGACAGGGGCATCCGGCGCGATGACGGCGCCCATACCGATCAGTGAATTGGGATTAACCAGGGTAAGTTCAGATGTAGCATACCAGCCGTAGGCATAAGGTATTTTTAATGCTTCGATATTCAGCCCGCTCAGGATCAGCTGGGCCACACCGGCCGGCAGTTCCTTGCTTGCGCTCAGCACCTCGCTGCCCAGCAACTGGTTATACTGATCGAACCAGCAGGCGAATACCGGATCATTACCCGCCAATTTGATGAGTGATGCAGGGCCATCCGGATCAAAGTCAACAATGACAGAGACGCCCGGGTATATGGTAAATTCAGGCAAGCCTTCAGCACCCGAAGCCCTCAGGTTGGTACCTTGTTTTACGGCATCTACCATCCATTGCTGGGTATTGTCGTAACTAAACATTTTACCCTTTACAGGCCGGGTCATTTTTACATCATTGGTTGATGCTGCCATAAACACGGTTGACGGCAGTTCCGGCCCGGCATATTGGAATGCAACGGCCCGAACCAAAGGCGCTGCAAATTCACGTGGTTCCGCCTTCAGTAAAAGCTCAGGTTTACTGCGGTGGAAAGTTTGCGGAATGGCAGCGAGTTGTAATTCAGGCTGATAGCCCAGGCTACCTAATTCGCCCAGCATCGGGAACGACTGGAAGGTAGCGGATGCATAGGCCGCCATCTGATCAAGCCTGCCATCTGTCACCACGTTTATCCCGGCACTTACTATAGCGTTTAGAATCATTTCCCTCACAGTGACCACTCCGACTGCCATAACGGTGTCTTCAATAATGATCAACGACTGATCTGATTGTTTGGCCGGTTCTGAAGGATGCAGGTGCGGGTTATTGGCCAGCGTCAGTTTCCGCCATGGCCAGGCGGCATAACCCAGGTTGGACAAAGGGAACATCGGCGGGCCCCCCACGGGCAGGTTATCCGAAGAAGAAATTATCTTAGCCGAAAGACCTACCAGTGCATCAGGTATTATTTTGGCGTCGATAGCTGTTTTACCGTCGTTGGTAGTTCCCCATAACGATTCGGGGATCCCATTCAGATCGCCGTTAAAATTCCAGTTTTGGAAAGCCTTGTAAATATCATTGTTATATTTTACGGTGAAGGTTAGTTCAGACATCTGGCCTGGTGTACCGAAAACCACATTACCCATCGGCCGGATGCCGAATTTTTTATCACTGGTGATCGGTTGCTCAACCCCGGTAATAGTGATCTTATTGAGCGGTACAACCGTGCTTACGGTAAACGCAAAGCCGTCTGCTGTTATTTGCCACAAAACAGGGCTCTTTTCGCTTACGGCAGGATCAGGGTTTGGAATTTCTTTGATCAAACCCGCTGTCTGCTTGATATGCGATACCTGCTGCACCGGTATGGTTTCCTGCGGAGCCGGAGCTATCGTACGTTTTACCAAACCTTTCTCGTCCGGCTGAGGTTGCGGCTGCTGTTGCGGGGCAACGGCAGGGGCCTGGTCGCTGGGCAGGAAATAGGGTTTAAACTCGCCCCACTCAATAATATTGGTTGTGTTCGGACGGGTATTTGTTGCGCCGAAATTAACCGTAAAGGAGATAACCCACCAGTGTACAGTAGCGCTGCCGGCCATTTCAGGCCCCCAGATGTGCACATCAGCGCCAAGTTCAACCTTGAAGGTTGTTGTCCAGATAAATTTAACGGTATAGGATGCACCCACGCTCACTCCTACCCGGATATCGTAATAAAACGGGTTCCACATAATGAGGAAGTCAGCATAGGCAGTGAACCAGGCTTTGAGGTTGCCGCTCTGGTAAACGGCCTCCAGCGAGCCCCCTGCCATAACCGCAGATGGCGTTAAGGCAAAGTAGGCACCGCCTTTTATGGATACCCCGCCGCCAACAGCCCAGCTAAAGCCAAGCCGCGGTTCATCCGGGAAATAATCGGGTTTTTTAAAGGCCGGGTGATAGCCGCCAAGGGTAAATACAAACTCACCTGCTTTGGCTGCTGAATCTGTTTGGTTCTTAAACCAAACGAAGAAGGCCAGTCCGCCGGTTAGCCTGCAATTGGAGTCGATCACATAGGAGTTGGAGGTCAATACAGCTTCCATGGCCAGCAAGCCGGTTGACACTTTGTAGGTAACCTTGAACGCTATTTGCGCACCCACATAGGTCTTGCCTTTTTTGGGCAAAACCATGCCCGAGAGGCCTAATAAGGCGATCTCAAAATCGTTCCCGAAGATCACCATCAGCACTGCTTTGGAGTTGATCAGCTCAAAAGAGGCGAACATGATCCCCGCAGCAACCCAATATGAACCAAGTTGTGGCGGAACTGTCTTTGTGCCGAGCGTTTTTAAGGCTTCCTCGTTGGTTGGCGCTTTGCCATCTTTGCCACCCAGTGCAGCCGGATTTTCAATACCTGCTACAAAAGGAAAATTCTCAATTTCTTTCGCCGGAGGAATATTGATGGTACGATTATATCCAAAACCACCTGAAAGCCCGTTGATAAAGAAATACGGAGGCCCGCCCAGCGGCGCATTCAGATAAGCAAAGATGAATAAAGACGGATGGCCTTCTATCAATGCATAAGCACCGAATGCACCTATACCGAATGCCGCAGTTTGTATTTTTGCCTGGCCTGTATATTGAATATAGCCGGCGCTATCATCTTTCAGGAAGCCACCGCCAATGGATACCGCGCCGGCGTTGTAGGATACGTCAAGCCCGGCAAGGTCCAATGAATATTCGCCAAAGTTTGTTGGATCGGTGATCGGGATCCCGATGTCCAGTTCAACCAGGTTGGCCATGAGGCCAGCCAGCGACACCTGCCCGTCGAAAAGAAAATCGAGGCGTTTTGGTACGGCGGAGCCTTTCCACCCAATACCTACTTTACGTACCTGCAATGGCCCGAATGCCCGCATGATGGAGATCCAAACTTTATCTGCCGGCAGGTTTTTTGAATCGTAAAGCTGCAGGGTGAATGTTTGCGAATTATAAACATAGGATGCCGCAACGGAGAATGCGGGGTTAATGGCATCAGTTTTGCCGGGATCTCCGCCACCGGTAAGCAGGTTTTGCGCTACGGGGTTGGTGTTACTACTTGGTTTATCGAATCCGGGGCCAAGCGGAACACCCAAATTGTACAACATGATCCCCGCGCCGAAATCGGTTTTTAAATTACCATTTAAATCAAGGGACACATACACGCGGGGTTCTATGGATTGAATGGTTACCCCTTTGGTATTGATTAACGGCTTTTGCGCATTAGCGCCGGCAAAATCAAGACCCACACTTACCAGATCAAATTTTGGCAGGAAGGTCATGGTATCATTAGCCGTATCCCTGTTAATAAAATAAACCACAAAGCCCGGATCACTTTTCAGGCCTGTCCAGTTATTGTTTTTATCCTGGTCTGCGTAGTATTTGCCCAGTTGGAACAGGAGTTTGGCCCCATCGGAGTTTAAGGAACTGGTAACTTCAATATCAGTGATCTGGATGCGGACACCGTAACGCCTATTGGTACCTTCCGTTTCACTTTGTACGTATATGCCATGGTCTTTTATCGGCACAACCCTTTGTCCGTCGAGCAGGTTAAGGGCGCTGAAAATAAGTTTGGTAACTATTTCAATAGGGTCATTCAGGTCAAAGGCTTCGCGCAGGTTGCTGAGGTAATAATTGCCGCCGGTTTTTTCCAGCAGTCCCCAATCCACCAGTACCTTACCGGGGATCCCGACAACATTTCCTATTTTGGTCAGATCAAGCCAGTCTTTAACCGCTTTTACGCCGAGGGCGGTATTCGCCATAAAAGGAATAAGGAATTCAACACCAAAGTTGATCATCCATTGTTCGGTAGTTACATTACTTCTGCCTGCTATAAGCAATTGAGCGGTTGGTAATATTTCGATCTGCAACGTCCCGGCAGCATCGGATACCGTAACCGGGTAAAATTTAAGGTTTGGCCCATGGATGGTCTTCAAATCGCCATTCAACCCAAAAACCAGCGTTGGTTCCGGCACGTTCGGGATATTAAAGCTGCTGAAATTTGTGCCGATGGCGATGTTAACTTCATACCGCAAATCGGGGCTGTCGTAATTTACCGGCATCACTATACCCACACCCGTATCCACGAGCCCGAGCGACATCCAGCTATAAGTAGCCACCGGTTGCAGCCATAAACCAAATATGGTAACACCCTCCACCGTCCTCAAACCAATGTTGATGACCACTTTTGCACCGGGGAACGATGCAAAGGTGTGTTCATATACCAGCAGTTTCTCATCGCTGCTTATGCTAAATCCTTCAAGCGTTAATATCGTGGTGAGGAATTCATTGATCCTTGGCAGGGTTACCGTGATGTTAGCTTCGGTAAACTGGCCCAGCGGATCCTGGTAAATAGCATTAAAGAAATTGAACAGGGTTGCGCCATCAACTATTTTGGTCAGTATTTCAATACTTCTAACAAAAGGTTCAAGCGGGGTGCCGGGGTTTTCGAGCACATATTCGTGGTAGGCGCCAAAGAGTTTATCGCCAATAATGGTTAAGAGTGTGCCTGCCGTGCCTTCGTTTAAAAATTGGTTAAAACCACCCCATGGCAGCAGCAGATATTCGTTCGCATTGGCTTTTGCCGAAAGTACAAATCCTTTTTTGGCATACGCGGCGGTAATACCGAAGGTATTATTGGTACCTCCGGAGCCTTCGCCCAGGTCGTAACTCATACTGATGCTGCCATCAATACCTACGCCGTTTGGTGTACCAAATGCAACGCCTGCTGTAAGATTGATATTTGGCGCCGGCGATGGCAGTGCCGGTTTAAAGTTACCCCTCAGGTTGGCCCCTTCTAAGGTGTTTGCAAAAACGATGAAGCTAACACCCCATGGCAGACCCGTCAATTCAACCCCATCCTTTTTACCGTCATGCTCGTAAGCCTTTAACTCAATGCTGCCGTTTTTAATGCCTGCAGCATCGGTAATGGCGTATAGTAATCCGCCCAATTTTGAAAGATCGACACCACCAGTGCCGTTACCCAATACTTCGGGTGTAAGCAGCCATTGCAGCGGGTTCATGAAAATGCCGGTGAGCGGTTTCACCAAATCAGTTCCTTCAACGGTAGAAGTTAAACCCAGCACCTTGAAAATATTGATGACCGCCGGGTTTTGCGGCACCACAAAATCATTCACATATTTTACTGAAAACGAACTCAGCAAGGTCATCGGCACCTGGAAGCCAATTTGCTGCAAATACTTTTGGGTATCGGCAGGGAACGGCCAAAGCGGCAGCGGCGGGAATGCCTGCGGGGTATGCGGGATACCTGTTAGATAAAATCCATAATCAGCGCTGAGATGGCCGCCGGTAAAGCTTGGTGTCCAGTTGAAGGCCAGCGAAGAATCAAGCGTACGCGAACCAAGTGCAATGCTGTTGGTGAGCGTATAGGCGTTTACATCAATTACCAGGTCGGCAAACAACTGGATCTCGTCACCTATCATCACTATTTTATCGGTTGGCACCTGTATGGTAAGGATGGTACCGCTGGTATCAACACTAAAATATTTCTCCAGGTTAACGCCGCCAGGCCCTTTAGGCAGGGTAACCAGCGTTGCTACATTGGTAACCAATTGTTTGATGAGTGCCGGGGTGTTAAAGAGATGGGAAACGCTGTTTTGCAGATAACCTACCGGATCTTTAAACAAGGCCAGCCAGGCATCAAACACGGGGATATAAAATCCGTTATAATCTTTCGCCAGTTCGAGCGATTGCAGCAGGTACTGGATACCCTGCCAGGCCGCCGGCAGGTTGAAACTGGTATAACCTAATAGTTGCGCCAACGATTTTACCAGGTCGGCACAAGGCTGTTCATTTTGCAGTATGAGTGTTGTTTGTGTAAACAAATAGCCGCCCGGGTTGGAAAGTATAGATGCCCATGCCCCGGGATTGAAGGAATAGGTTTTTAATTTGGTATCCTCGTCAATCACTATATCCACCACCCTGTAAAGGGCCAAAATATCTAAAAATGCCTGTAACTGGGTAAAGCCTTCAGCCTGGATGGTCGCCGACAGTTTTTCCATCATCGCATTGATAAGGGAGTTGAAGGCGTCGATAGCGTCATTAGCGGTAAATTGCGGCTTGCCAGGTACGGGGATCAGCTCGATGTCTCTTAAGATCTCTGTATCTTTTAGCCTGCTGTTCACAAACCGGAGCACAGGGATCAGTACCAGCTGACCATTTTGCAGCTGCAAAAATGCGCCGAGCTGCACTTTATCGATAAACAAACCACCCTCATCAATCAGCGGCAGCGTTACATTTGGATTCTGAATGACGTTAATGAACGATATGCCTGGATAATTGTTTGTAGGACCGGTGGCCCCGTTCAGCATTACGCCCGGAACATCCGCCCTTAAGATAGTAGCTATTTGTACCGACTCCGTTGCGTTAACGTTAAACAGTTTACGCACCCCATAACCGGCCTGGCTATCCTCTATATAAGTGAGCAGGTCTATCCCAAACACATCTGGGATACTCACATTCCAAGGATCGGCGAGGGTGCCTGCGGGGATGATATCCGGCGCGCCCGGCACTATACCGGTAATGCCCCAGCCTATCATCTGCATCAGCGGCACCATAAACTCGCTGCCTGAATAAAGGGCGCTCAGCTGGTTCACTACATCGATCCATGGATTGGTGTAATTGTCTATCGAAATAACCGGCCAGTTTTGTGGTATGATCAGGTATTCAGGTATCGGGAAGTTATATTCGGGATGTTCCTGCCCGTCGAATATTTGAGGCAGGTTAGGCAGCAATCCCAGCGTGGTGGTGATCAGTACGCCTACTGTTCCGCCATTTTCCAGCATCAGCAAACCCAAACCATTTACTATGGCCGGTGTAAATTTCTTTAGTTGTTCAACATCCCATCCTACGGTACTGAATTCAATATCTCCTAATACAATAGTGCCAATGCTTGAATTTAATTGCAGGTTATCAATGCCGGCCACCACAAAAAAGCTGCTGTTATTTTTCCAGCCGCCGGTAACGTAAACATCTGTAGCGGCAATGGAAACACCGCCAATTTGCGGCGTCATCAATTTTCCGCCGTCTGCATCTTTTATAACCAGCGTCCCGGTTATAGTTTGCATCCAGGCAGCGTTCCAGGTGCCTGCGCCATCATTACCCGGCAATTGCATCACCATCATCGCTGCATGCAAATCAAACGTAGCCGAAATAAAGGTAAACGGCATCGGCACAACAAAATCAAAGGCGATGCCCAATTGATTTTCTGCAGGTTCCCATAATGCCAGGTTGATAGTGGCTGTGCCCACTTTCAGGATGGGGATCAGCCATGGCAATTTCTCCGTCCCCTCGCCCACTACCGTATCGCTTTCGCTGCCTAACAGGGTCGAAAAATCCGGAACCAGGTATTTGAATAATGGCTTTCCATCGCCGTTTGTATTCAAACACCGGGAATAATATGCGCCGATGGCGGCAAACGGATTTTTAATCAGCAGGGCCAGTTCGTTTGGCGACAGCAGCATTTTATCCTTTAAAGGCCACTCGCCCACGTAGGAAGACGGCGGATCGATACCGAACACTGCGGTAAACGCCTTTGCATAGGCATTATTTTCGCCGAAAAAGGCTGTTATTGCAGCGCTTACTATTGGGCCAATCGCCTTTTCAATCGTTTCGACATTGAAGTTGGAAAGATCAATCAGCGGCCAGGAGCCAATAGCAGTTTGCACATCGTGCAGCCTGAAGTTAGGGCTTGGAATTTTACTTGCAGCAATGGCGGCATCGTAAATAAAACCAACTTCCATGCTGCCTATACTAAATCCCGCAGGCGCTTCGTCTGCAGCCAGCTCATGGGCGCCAAAAGTATCGTTTACCGCAAATAAAGGCTTGCCTTTTACAGTATTGGCCGCCGAAGCCATGACACTGTATTGCGGGAAAAAGCTGATCGTGCTGTTTTGGTTGGTAGATTTTGGATGCATGGTGTAACACAACACTTCGGCAGACGCAAGTACTTTCACACCAAACTCGGGCATACTTTCAATGGGGTTGATGGCTGAGGACGCCACGCTAAAGCCGGGATAAATTTTCAACTCGCCTTCCGGCGTTTGCTGTGTGGCAAACGTAAGGTCAAAATCAACAGAAAGCGTTTCAGTAAACTTTGCCGAGAGCAGATTAGCAGAAAAAGGACTCACCCTTGTGCCATCGCCTGTCACATAGCTTTTATCTTCGGTAGCATCCAAACCTTTAAACAGGCAATACCAATCATTCAGCCATGCTTTAAGGGTGGCATTGTTACTGGTGATGTTTTGCAGCCAGTCGGTAAATATTTTTACTACGTTGGCAGGGTCGCGCACAAGCGCATCCCAATCTATCCCCGGCACCGGGCCCAGCAGGCCCAGCAATTCCAATACCGAATTTACCATCTTACCCGCGGTGCCCGCACCGCCTTCCAGTTGCGACAGCTGGCTGCCCAATACGGAAAGGGCAACGGTGATGCTTTGCTGTACCGATGCATTTTGGATCAGATCGAAAAGCGAGCGGTTACTGCCCTGTTTTTCGCCGGGTAGTTTAAGATTTAAAAAGGTGAGGTCGAGCGAAGGGTATTTGCCCTCCACAAAATAGATCTGGCTGGCCGCCTGGAAACCATCGAACGACAGGCTCGCGATGCCATTGCCGGTATTAAAAACACCGTTTGAGCCGGTGATATTGATACCGGTTTCCACAGGGTGTGCCTCATCGCCTAATATAAATTCAAAGCTGCCGCCTTCCTGGGTTGGTAATTTTAATATAGGGAAATAAGCGTAAGGCAGCATCGAAAAATCATCGTACTTCCACTCGTACAGCGCGCCCACGCCAAGCTCGGTAGGTTTCCCTTTAACCTGCTGGCTGGCAACAATATAAATACCGGTTGGCGCCGGGGTTCCGCCTTCTTCCACGATAGGGTTAAGGATAGGATACCAGGTTCGGTTAAGGGCCTGCCTGGGGGTACCTACCGCTGTGCCCTGGGCGCTTGTCATCAGTGTACCCAGCAGCTCAAACATCTCCGGGTTCGCCGGTATGGCGCTGATGTACGACCAAGGATCATTAAACCAAGCATTGTTAAACACGTACTCGTCCTCAACTTTGGTAAAAAGCCCTATCAGCGTGCCAATTTGCATGGCAACCGGGTTTATAGAGTCTGGCCCAAGGATGGTCATAATGCTATGTTTTTTAGAAGACGTTTTTAAATAGGTGACCTAAGATTTTTACCTGGTTAGCTTTACCAATGATTTAAGAACAAATTTTAATAAGCACTATTTAAAGGCAGATCAGGTTCAAGTCTTTTATTTATAATTTGGATAATATGATCGGGGTTCAGGAACATTACTAATTAACCGCTTCCATAAAACAGGGGATTATTGATTAATTAATACCCTAAGTTAGGTTTTAAAAAAATCGAGTTCCAAATTTATTACACCAACGCTGTTATTGTATATACCAACTGCGTTATTTGAACTCAGTTTTGCCTGATACTAAAACAGAATTTAACTTTTGAGCACTTAATTGCTTAAAGCATTCAACCTTTCCGGCATATTAAATGGCGAAAATTCCATTTAATTGTGCTGCCTGAAATGGAGCAGGGCATTATGATGAGTGTTATTATTTTAACTGACCACTGTCATTTATTTCCGGTTTAATACGGCTTAATTTTATAAGAAGCAAATCCAATAATAACCAAAAAACTAAGGCCATGCTGGGCAAGCTAAACGAAAAACAGATTGAAGACCTGTTGAAGAAACAGGTAACAGGTCGGCTTGGTTGCCATGCGGATGGCATTACCTATGTGGTACCAATCAATTACTTTTACCGCGATCCGTATATTTTCGCACATTCAGCAAAGGGGCGAAAAATTGACATGATGCGGAAAAACCCGAAAGTATGTTTCCAGGTAGATGATATTCAAAGTGTGTTTAAATGGCAAAGCGTTATTGCCTGGGGCAAGTATGAAGAGATTACCGATTTTGATGAGAAACAACAGGCAATGCAGGGGCTGATCCACCGCATAATGCCTTTGGTTGACAAACCTGCGGAACACCCTCACCATGCAATAGCCGAAAAAGAAAGCGAAATAGATACCAAAATCGAAGTGATCGTTTACAAAATTACGCTGAGCAAAAAATCCGGACGATTTGAAAATAGCTAGGCTATCCAGGCGTGCCGGTGTTTGGACCCTCCTGTTGCGCCTCACCATTTCATCGTATATGGTAACTTTTGTTACCATACCGCTATAAATTTATCCCGACCTTAGCCCCTGTTTGCAACTGCCCTTACGGGGATCAGTCTGATATAATAAAATATCCACTTAATAAACATAAATTTAGCGCATGAAAAAGAAACTGTTCAACAAGTCTGCTATAACCAATATAATCATCGGGGCATTAATGGTGACCCTTATTATAAGCCCGCAAGCCAAAGCGTTAATGATTGAAGGCTGTATGAAGATCGGTTTCTTTCAGCCGCCGACAGGCAGTACAGTTAATGAAAAAGAAAATACCGGCAATACGGCAATACCCTACCTGCTGCTTAAATCCTCCGACGGCAAAACGCTCAATATCCAGGATCTGAAAGGCAAAGTGATCCTGATTAATTTCTGGGCCACCTGGTGCCCGCCCTGCGTGGCCGAAATGCCGTCCATCAACGCGCTGTACAAACGGTTTAAAAACAACCCCCATATCGTCATCTTCCCGGTAGATGTAGACAATAACTTCAGCAAGTCGGTACCCTTTATGAAGAAGAACGCCTACGCCCTGCCCGTTTATAACCTGGCCAGCCAAATGCCCGAAGGTTATTTAGGCAACGCCATCCCCACCACCGTCATCCTTGACAAAACCGGCAAAATGGTGTTAAGGCACGAAGGCGGCGCAGACTATACGAATAAAAAGTTTGTGGAATATTTGGAGGGGATAGCGAAGTAAGGGGGGATCGTGGTTTTTAGCGCGTTATACTTAGAAACCCTCTGAAATTGTGAAATTCTTCTTTTTTGATTAACGATCTGGATGGGACTGATCAACAGGTCACGCTTGGCGGAACCTTTGCTTATGGCGTTCCAGGTGTCCCATTTTTACTCGCGGAACAAAGTGGAACGTTGTGAAACACGCTCATTATCAGGATATTTCACATTTTAACAAATTACCGATTTTAGCTAAAAAACTGATAATCAATTATTTAAAATTTAATTTTTAAAATACATTCTGGTAACTAACTTATTTTCAATGTGTTTCATTTTAATTGGGGAATTCCTTCCACAGATTCATGACAAACATAAGCTTATTTTTAAACCAGGTTTGCAAAAGGCCCTGAGTCCCTTCGGCGCTAAAAATTAAGAAGCCTTGACCGTTTTGCGATCAAGGCTTTTAAGGCTTAGACTTTAGGTTTCTGTTATATTTAAAATTCTATAAAATCTGGCTACAAATTCTTTTCA
This sequence comes from Mucilaginibacter gotjawali, assembly GCF_002355435.1. Taxonomy (NCBI): domain Bacteria; kingdom Pseudomonadati; phylum Bacteroidota; class Sphingobacteriia; order Sphingobacteriales; family Sphingobacteriaceae; genus Mucilaginibacter; species Mucilaginibacter gotjawali. The sequence goes on along the minus strand of NZ_AP017313.1, from coordinate 2,323,350 downwards.
ATCTTTACTTCTATTAAGCAAGGTAAAAATTGGAATATCAATTAAAATCGTGAAATTCACTTCCCACCTTGCCCCTACCGTTGTGTAAGTCGATCCGCTTGAATAAGATAGCGTGGGCGTTCTCCTATAACCAGCTCCAAAAGCGAATGGCCATTTAGGGTATTCAAAAAGCAATTCGGCACCTGGGGCAAAAAGACTCCCTAATTTAATTTGCTGGTTGCTTGATGAGGTGTTAATGGTAGATGCCGTGGTGGAAGTACCAGTTGGAGTACCGGTTGTTGAAGTACCGGTTGTGGTTGGATTGTTGAGTTGATACTGAGCAATACTTCCGACATCAAATATCGGAACAAAAAGTGTTAAAGGCACTTGGCAATTACATAATCCCCAAAAGTTTGAAGTCGACGCTGAAAAGCCGATGGGAGCATATATCCCGCTTGCGTAGTTACCATCTTTCCCATAGCCGACGTATCCGTTAACGGAGATATTCCATGTTGAATTTTGTTTCACTGTATAACTTCCAACGGGCAAGGCAACCGCCTCGATAGCATTTTCTGCATCACCGGCAGTCTTAGCCTCCACCAAATTCGCCACAAAAGATCCATATTTTAGAAAAAGCTTTTTAAAATCGTTATCCTTACCTGTTGCTGGTATAAGAGCATCTATTCCAACGATCGCACCGCTATAGTTATTGCTTGCAATATCCTGGGCAACCTCCAATGTTTTTGAACTGTAACTAAACACTGAATCAACCCTGGCCGGAACCTCGAAGTCATTGTCTATTACTTTAATATCGGATAATGACTGGATCAATCCATTTGCAGATTGAAATATTGCCGACCAGTAGGTGGATAAATCCTTTTCACCTTTCTTTTTTGCAGCCGTCAAGCCAGACATTGCTGTATTTAAATCTTCTCCATTATGTACCAAACTGTCCAAATATGTTCTAAGCCCATTTGAATTAAGAATTCCTTCTAATTTACTGATATTAATGTTTGTAAATTGTATATTTTCATTGATCATTTGCTGATAGATCAAACCCAGATAAAGCTTAGCGGACACATTATCAGCAATAAAAGCTTCAAATTCCTTGAATGGAATATAATTTTGTCCTTTTGTCTGGCTTCGCAAACTATAACTGAGGATATCGAGAAATTTGATTGCATTTGTGACATTCGGTTTTTCGCCAGGTATATTTGCTAGAAACTTGTCACCTGAAACAACATGAATGATATCCGGAATTTTTTCCCCGTTAATAATTCCTCCGCCTATCCGCATGGCAGAGATTAAAACGCGTGCATCAGCCGTATTAAGAAATTTCCGTATTGCATTAACCCTTTTGATTACGGCTTTAGAATAAAGACTATCTATTTTCTTTTTACTAACTGCGGGCATACCTGTAGTATCTAAGTTAGGTAACGTAGTTAATTGGGGGATATCGATCAGCAATTGTTGTAAATCCTTTTCAAAGGCTGCTTTTAAAGTGTTTAATACATTGGAATATTCCCAGGCTTTAAAATTTTTCATTAAAGCCATAGTTTTGGGAAAAAGGATCTGAAACTCAGGAAATTTTGTGGGATCTTGAAGTTTTTGGATTATTGAGATAAACAACTCTTCCTTGGCTCTTTTTACTAAAAAACCAGCTAGCCCACTGGCGATATTTGTTACTGGCAGATTTCCAATTGCATTCTCTGTAGTTGACACCCAATTATTTGACAGTATTGGCGTCGTTTCTGCTAAAGTTTTTCCGTTTGCTGACTCAAAAAACGGATACAGAAACGGATTATATTTCGGATCGTTTTGAAGTTTAATGAAGCTTGCACTATCAACACCATAGCTTTTGTGCAGTATGGTATACAGCATTGACACTTTAACTGCCGTTTTGCTAAAGTGTTTGTTAGTATCGAGTAACTTCGATAAACTATTCGCATCGTAATACGCGACCTGAGAATAACAAATACTCAGGTGAAAAAGAGAGAATACAATCAAACTAAATTTTTTCATGGCACATTATTTAACTTTTTAAGATTAGGTGAATTTCGTTTCCGATATTACTAAAGGCTTCATCTATGTTCGAAGTATACTTTTTCAACTCGTCGATAATTCCTTGTTTAGTTCTAATGACGGATGAATTGTGACTTAAGATGAGCGCAGTAATCCCGGCCATCAATGCAGTAGAAATACTACTGCCGGAATTTTGAGAATAATATTGATTAACTTGGATGTCACAGGCCCATGGTTTAAAAACAGGGATTATTATCAAGGGTATCGGCAGTTGATCCCAATATTCATTGACAAGTTCTTTTGTTAATGTGCAAACGGGAATAACATTTTCAATATTAGCTGGAAAAATATCTAATAAATCGGATGCACTATTAATTTGACTAATTTCCTTTGTGGCCGCGAAAAAAACAGTTGTAGTATTCTGAGAAATCATGTTGGTAATTCCCTTTTTGACATCTGGAAAAGGGAATGCTGGAGGACGTCCGATTGACATATTAACTATGTCAACATTTTTTTGTAAAACATGACTCAGTCCATTTTCCACACTCAGAAATATTTTGGGGTCATTGTCGCCGGGACCACCTTCATCATACATAACTTTTGCCGAATAAATTTTCGCTTGTGGAGCTACGCCTGTAATCCCTTTGATGCCAGCAAAATATGCGCTTGCCGCTATTAAAGACGCCATTTCGGTTCCGTGGCCCACTTGATCTGAATCCCCGGCTTCCGCATCTGTAAAATCTACTGAATCAACTAAGTTTTGAGCTAAGTCTATATGCGTCCTTTCGATCCCGGTATCCAAAACTGCAACTCTAATCCCGCTACCTAAGGTATTTCTTATTTCAGCCGGAAGTTTTACAACTCTACTATTCCAATTAATTAAGGTTGGTGGAAATTTGGCATTGTTGTTGAAAGTGTCAATATCACTTTGGGATGTCGGGATTAAAGAACCATTTTCATCTCCGGCCATCACAAAGGCGCCCGAAACAACATTCCCGCTAATATTATCCTTAATAAAAGGCCCTAAATCAGGATTAGTCAGTTGATTGGCTGGAACTGGAGTTCCGTCAAAAGCATGGCCCTTATTTACTGTCCCCACAACATTCGGATCAGTAAGACTTTGCGGGGTTTCCCTCCTAACGTTTAATAAATCAGCGGTTACAATGTATTGTGTCATGGTTATTTAAAATATTGCAAGCCAGCGTTAAACTTTTTTATTTGATCGGAAAGGCCCTGATAGCTGCCAGCGATCTTATAGGTTATTGCTTCAAAGTGTTTAAGATTTGTTTCTTCATCGATGGGTTTCTTTATATCGATTTTATCAGCTAGTTTATTTAGTTCTTTTTTATCCCACAACCAGCCTGCGCTTAATGCAGCATATTTTAGTTGTTCCGATTCGCACAAAGTGGCGTTTTTGCCTCCTAAAATGGTTGGCTTTAAAACAAAGTTTTTGTCAAATTCATTTTCAAGTTCTTCATACGCGCGCCGGCCAACAATTTTCAGCAGCCCACGCCCTTTGTAGGTTACCCCGTCGTGTTTATGTGTATTGCCCAAATGTTTATCTTCCTCGTATCCATGTCCGGTCGCTACCTCCTCGGTATAAAAAAGCCCGTCGCTGTCGTGGCCAAGCTGAATCAAAAAACACAATTGCCTTACCGGCGTATTAATTTGATACCTGGCACAGGCATGGTTAATATACTGAAGAAACAATTGGGCGATTGCCAGGGTTGCCCCGGTTACTATAACGATTTGGTTTAAGTCCAATAATGTTTTTTTCACATCCGCCTGAACAAGTGAAACGCCACCGCCCCAATAAAAGCTCCCATCGGTTCCCCGATACCATTTTCCCAAGGTGTAGTTGGGTATTTCGTCCGGGTCTACTTCATGACCATTAAATTTATACCCCTTATTTACTACTCCAACAATATTATTCGTGTCGGGCATTTTTGACGGTATCACGCTGCGTCTGTTAAGTTTATCCACGGTTACAACATATATAGCCATTTTATCCTACCGCCTCCTTACCTGGTTGTTGTGCAACATTTACTGTTACCGGTTGGGTTTGAGCAGCGGAAGCATTGTTTGCCGGTTTATTGCCGCTACTGCCTTCCTTTGCGCCGGTGCCACGTAAAGAAATTAGTTTGCTAAGCGAATCGAACCAAAACGGAGCACCAAGTGAAACCGCAAAAGCAGTGATCAACATGCCAAGAACTTTTTCCCAATTTCTCAACTTGTGCCAAACAAAAGATATCTTATCACCAGCACCGAATTCGCTATCAACTATTTTTTTTCTGATCTTATTGGCCTCTGCCATTGCCTGCTGTTGAATTTTCTGAGCTTTAGCTGAATTTGTTTCGTTTATTTTTTTTGCCTCAAGTGCGCTCAGGTTTTTTGTTTGTTTAACTATGGTATTTAATGGCGTTATCTGGCTTAAGGCTAATTTTTTAATATCCGCAATTTGATTAAATAGTATATGTGATGAATCACTATTGCTTTTAAAGTAATCAGAAACAATTTTTGCACTATCCTGCTTTCTGCCATAGTCGCCCCAGCCAAGGCCCATTAGCGTATTGGCTTTTATTGCATTATCGTTTATCAATTTTTTAGCTTCCTCAAGATGATTAGTATTTTGGGTTGCATTTGCAGGCGCGCCGGGCGGGTTAGCTTTATCTGTGGCGGCTTGCTTGACAGCAAGCTGAACTAGTTGATCGCGGGCATCTTTATCCGTAGACAGTTTCCCCTCGATTTGAATAATATCAACATTAAAAATAACCGCGAAAGAAAATCCTATCAAAAAAAGAATGACCTGAACCTGCCTTTTGTACCAACCGGAAATACGGTTCATAGTATCATCAAACCAACTTTCGAGGGTTTTATTAAAATCATCAATATTATATAAACTATTACGCAAATGCATTTGAAGTATCCGCAATGTGTCTTTATCAATGATTACTCCCCCGTTTGCTTGACTTTCTTTATCGACCCCTTTACTTTGTCGGTATATTATATTGTCGTAATAAGACAACAACTCCTTTAGTTTAACCACATCAGGGCTGTTTTGAAGATTCTGTTTTATTTGATTTTGAGTAAGGTTTGGCTGCATCATCGCCTTTTTATTGGCGATGTCGTTAATTTTAAATGTAAAATCCTTTTTTAAAACGTCCACCAAGATGCTTGAAAAATTGGAAGTAGGCAAATACGAGGGATGCGGGTAGAAACGACTGGAACCATAATTTTTTATGATTGGATGCTCATAAAAATGATGCCCCAGATTTTTGCATTTGGGTTTGGGTCTTGGAACAAAAATATAAAAAAGACTTAAAAGAAACGACCAAACACCTTTTGACCATATACCTTTAAAAAAGCTTAACCACCTCGGATCGTTTGGCGTATCACTGAGCATTCCGTTAACGATACCGTCCTTGAGATTACGTGCCCTAAGGGAAAGGCCAGTTGCAATCGCTTCCTGTATGGATGTAGCCAACAAACTGTAAGTCAGAAAAATAAACACAACTCCAATCGCGACATCCAAGATAACACTATTGAACATGATGTGAAAGATTTAAGTCCGCTTACTCTAAAATCCCTTTTCAGCTTCCGGGTATTTATTACTATTTCACTACCTCAAAACTAAACACCCAAAACCGCCCGGTAACGGGCAATTTCACGGTATTTAAAAAGGTGTTTTTACGGTATTTAAAATTTGGTTTGCCAAGGCAAAGCCACTAAATACGCAACAGGATGATGGTTAAATGATGATTCATGATGTAAAAGATTTTAGGTATGCCTACTCTTTTGTTCCCTTTTCGGCGTCCGGGCTTTGTGATATTTAACTACCGATGAATATAGACAACAGGAAGAATAAATGCAAATTATTTTGAAATTCTGCCAGTTGAATTTATTACTTATTAAGCAATCAAATTCCAACGTAATATTTAGCAAAGGTTAAAAAAAGAATAATTTATGGCTAATTAAAAAGCATTACTACTTGTTTATCAACTCGTTGTGCAGCCCGTAAAAATGAAAGAATCGGCGTAAGTGTCAAGAAAAATACAGATTGCAAAGGTAAATGTACCCGGTTTTCAGATCCTGTTCAGGGTGTTTCATACTGTTGACAGGCTGTCCTGCTATAAGGAGGAACACCCGCGGACAAAAGCGACGGTTACCAATTACATCACCACCTTTACCTTCAGCTGCCCGTTTGACAGGGTGCGGATCACCAGCTTATCCACCGTTGGATAAATGGCCTGGATATCCATATCCTGTATGGTTACTTCGGAGCTGATGTTATTGCCATAGTCGCGGCTCATTTGTTTTTGGATGCGGTTTTTGCTGTCGGCCAAAAACTTAGTGAAATTATAGGCGGACTTTTGTCGGATAGCATCCACTATTTTGCCATTAAACATCCATTTGGCCACTTTAAGCATCCATGCCTTGGTTTGCAGGTCGAAGCTCAGGTCGGGGAACGAGAGGATGTGCGTTACCGGGTCGTACGTAGGCGTTGCTACCAGGTAAATAGTGCCGGTTGAAGAACCGCTGAAATCGATCTGCATCACAATTTGTTTACCCGTGCCGAAGACGCGGGCATGGTCAACAATAAATTCGTTGCCTGCCACCGTGGTCTTTTGGCCGGCCACCTGCTGGTTCACCATATTGGTAAGATGATCATAGTTTTCCACCAGGTCCAGGTACACGTTAAAGCCTTTGGCGGGCACATAAGTGGTTAAGTTGGGCAAAGGTTTGGGCGGCGCGGCAATGCTTACCGTAGTAACCACCGGCTTTGCAGAGAGCCCGACAGAAAAGTTTAGCTGCGACCCGCTTAAATTAAAGCTGCTGAGCCGAACTGATTGCGGGTTAATGGACAGGTAGCCGATATCCTCCATCTTATATTCGGTGGCAATGTTTTTCCATAACTGTTCCACCATAGGGCGGATGTTGTACGCGGCAATTTTGGTATCCACCTGTTTACCAAGGTCGTTTAACGGGCCGCTCAGGTATTGGATGAGGCGGTCGGTTACATCAATATTTCCCAATAGGATATTGCACCTGTCAATTGGCTTTGGGGCCGGGAATAAAACAGTTTTTGAACGCAGGTGATAATCAGGCATAACGCTTATGGTAGACTGGTAGGAGATCACCATCCGCCGTTGCGGCTCATCGCCCCAGCCGCATTGTGCAGAAACCGTAGGCACAATACACCTTGGCCCGGAGCCAAAAACAGCGGCGCATTTGGCGCAATAAGATGCGCTGATGCCATAACTGCCCGTAAATTTAAGGCTGGCAACGTTATTGCTGCCGGTGATGGTAAAAGGGGTGCGGGTGAAGGTATAAGCATAGCTTAATCCCTGGCAGGCCTGCTGGTTATCGGCAAATTTAAGCGGGACGGAATTCTCTGCCTGCACAATATAATTCTTTAGGTCCACTGAAACGGGCACCTCCACATTTGAAACCGGTTGAACTATGTTTGGGATTGCAGATTGCTCATTTGCCGGCGCCAATGGTTTTAATGTTTTGCACGAATAAAAGGTAAAGATTAACAGAATAAGTGCGTAAAGGAGCCTTGGTTTTAGTTTCATTTTAAGGGGAAATTTAACGCTTTACCGCTTAAACAGCCCGACGGTTCAGCGGCAGCAAAAATAATAAAGCTTTCCTTTTTTTGTTTTAATATTTGAATAAAATACCAGGCCACTCAGTTATTTGTATCTAATGAAATATATTTGTTGGTATGAGCCATCCCGCAAACCAGCTTAAGGCAGCGTTAACTATTTCAAGGTACAGTTTACTCGCTACTTTACGCAGCCCTACTTCTATTGTCTTTTCGCTGCTGTTTCCATTAATCTTTATTACCGTTTTCGGGTCAATTAACGTAGGTGCGCCGCCGGCAATAAAGTTAGCTGTAGCGCCGGGATGTGATACAAGCAGCGTGATGTATAAAGCAATTAAAACTGTTCCAAACCTTAAATTGCTCACCGGTTTATCCGAAACCGGGCAATCCGAGGAACTCCGGAAAGGGCAAATAACCGCCATCTTAAATATTACGGCCGATCATATTTTCACCCTGGCGCCGCATTATAATGTTCATTTACGGAGCTCTGGCTCGTCCGGAGATAACCTTAGCCTGCTGCAAACCCAGCTGAATGAAACGATCAGTAAAATTGACCACAAAGCCTTCCCGCATAATCCATCAATTGCTTTATTGCAGGTGACTAAAGCCCCAGGCCGCATTTACCGCAATATCGATTTTATTTTACCCGGGCAGCTGGGGTTTTCATTGCTGATGGCAGGGGTTTACGGTTCGTCATTCCTGCTGTTCAGCCTCCGCCAAAACATGGTGCTCAAGCGGTTACGCACCGCGCCGGTAAAGCGCAGGGCCATTATTGCAGGCGAAATGCTGAGTCGTTTATTTTTCCATATCCTCAGCTTCCTGGTAATGGTGGCCATTGGCTATTTTGTTTTTAAGTTCACCCTGGTAAACGGGTTTGCCACATTAGCTGAAATGCTGGTGTTCTCGCTTTTTGGTTTAAGTATTTTTATGGGCATAGGGTTCATCATCAGCGGGTTGGTGCAAAATGAAAATTCCATCACCCCTATTGCCAATACGGTAGTGTTGCCGCAGATCCTGCTTTGCGGTTTATTTTTCCCGATTACAAACTATCCGCATTTTATGGAGCAAATATGCAGTGCGCTCCCCTTAACGCTTTTTGTAACCGGTTTGCGTAAAATAGCCTTTGAGGGCACCCATATCTGGCAAATGCCCCTCACGGTTGCCGGTCTTTTGCTTTGGACTTGTGCCATCATCCCCTTATCCATCAGGTCATTCAAATGGGAGTAAAAACAGATCGGAAAAACATTCCGCTTGTTAACTAATGCCGAAATGAAGTGGTTGCGTTTTATGAAATTTATTTCTGATATTTAGTTTATTAAACTGCACCGAACGCTTTATTCGTTAACACTATGCCGAACCACCTTTCAATTTTGGGAATTATTCATACAGCAATCAGCATATTAGCCATCCTGGTTGCGCTCTATGCCTTATATAAGGACGGAAAAATAAACCCGGCGACTTCCCCCGGGAAATTGTACATTTTATTGACGGTTATTACCTGTATTACGGGTTTCCCAATAATGAGATTCGGACACCCCACGCCGGGGCACTATCTTGGTGTAATCATACTGGTATTGCTTGCGCTTGGGGTTTATGCAAAGCGTATTTCCGGAAAAGCGAGGGCTTACATCCAGCTTATCCTGTTGTCAACAACCGTTTTTCTTTCATTTATACCGGCTATTGTTGAAACATCAACAAGATTGCCAATGGGCCACCCATTAGCCGCTGGCCCTGACGATCCGCTTGTGCAAAAAGCGCAATTGGTATTGTTGGCTATTTTTTTAATTGGTGTTATTTACCAAGTAATCAAATTGGGAACAAATAATAAAAACCAACAAATATAACGCCGCTAAATCAATTAACTCTATCTATCAAGCACGCTATAAATTCATAACACACTGGCAATCAATATAAAAACTCAAAAATCGGCAACACTCTTTTTTTCCAGTTTTTTATGGATGGAATAGATTTCGACCAAAGCAGCCGAACCGTACCAGGGCCTTAATTCCATTACCAGCGAACCAGCCTGAATAGCAGGATCAGTTTCGGTAAGCGCCCGTGCCTCTTCAACAGTGGGCACATTAAAAATAAATATACCTTCTACTTCTTTACCGTCCAAAAACGGGCCTGCTATCAATAGCTTCCCTTCTTTAGCCAGCCTGATAATATTTTTAAGGTGCGCCCGCTGCAAATCATTTCTTTTAACAGAATCCGTTATCCTGTTCGGGCCATCCTTTAAAAAAGCCATAACATATTGCTTCATACCATAGTTATCAGCCCCAAGCTTTTTTGCAAGCACCTCATCATAATCAGGATTGGTAACCTTAGTTTGGTTTTGCGATTGGACCGTTGTAATGCTCAAAAAAAGCACCGCAAAAAGAATCAGCTTTTTCATGCCTGTTAAATTTTCAAATTAAATCAATGTTTACCTACGTTTCAATGCCCTATTAAAGTATGCTCAATATCTTCGAGTGACTTCCCTTTGGTTTCGGGCATCATTTTCCAAACAAACAGCAGCTGGAACATCATCATAATGGTAAAAAACAGAAAGGTATTTCCGCCGCCAAGTTTTTCTGTAAAATAGGGGAAGATAAACGTAATGAGCGCTGCCATAAACCAATGGGTAAAGCTGCCCAATGTTTGCCCTTTGGCCCGCACCTGATTCGGAAAGATCTCGGAAATAAACACCCAGATAACGGCGCCTTGCGAAAAAGAGAAAAATGCGATAAACAACGACAGGTAGATAATAATATAATAGCCACTGAAATTTTGTGTAAAAAACGAAAAGCTTACCAGCCCTAAGGTGAGGATCAACCCGACCGACCCAATAAACATCAGCTTTCTGCGGCCTACGCTGTCAATAAATTTGATGGCTATCATCGTAAACGTAAAGTTAACGATACCCAGGCCCAGCGACGAGGCCAGGGAAGCGTTTTTACCCAGGCCCGTCATTTCAAATATCCGGGGCGCGTAGTAAAGTATAGCGTTAATACCCGAAACCTGGTTAAAAAATGCAATCAGTACGGCAAGCCTGGCGGGCACTTTGTACCTGCCGCTGAATAGTTCTTTACCACCCGGTTCTTCAGCATCCTCCTTATTGCTTTTTACGATCGAATCCAATTCGCCTTGAAAACCATCAGGATTAATAATTTGAAATATATTTTTTGCTTCATCATAACGGCCTTGCAGCAGTAGCCAGCGCGGGCTCTCAGGTACTAATTTCAGCAAGATTAAAAATATAAGTGAAGGCACCGCCATTACGCCAAGCATATATCGCCATGCATCGTTATGCGAGGGGCCAAGGATGCGCACGATCACGAGATTTGAAAGTAAAGCGATAACGATACCAAACACGATATTAAACTGGAATAAAACCACCAACCTGCCCCTGGCAGCTGCCGGCGAAATTTCGGAGATGTATATAGGGGCAATAATTGATGAAGCGCCCACTCCTATCCCGCCGATAAAGCGAAAGATCATGAACAGATACCAGTTGGTTGCGAAGGAAGAAAATATCGCGGAAAATAAAAATATAAGCGCAATGATAAGGAGCGACTTTTTGCGTCCAAGGGCGTCTGCCGGGATCCGGCCGAAAAACGCTCCGCAAACGGTGCCGACAATAGCTATTGATGTAGTAAGGCCATGCGCTAATGCACCTAATTGCCAATAGGCCTGGATGGCTTGTTCGGCGCCGGAAATTACAACGGTGTCAAACCCAAAAATAAATCCGCCAATAGCGACAATGACGGACCATAGGATAACTTTTCTCTGAATCATAATAAAGGTGAAATAATTGAAGGTTGTTCAAATATATACTTTGTTATGATTAGTTGGTAAAAAAGGTTGCAAGGGTTGTAAGGGTGCGGCAATTTACAACCCTTACAACTTATTTCAACTTCCTCACGCCACAATTAATTTCAGGTCGGCCTGCAATGCGGCGAGGTCAAACCCGCTTGGAGCGGTCTTTCCGGCAGCAAAATCAGTGCTGATCAGGACATAGGCTTCGTCACAATAGGCGTTCCAGAAAGACCATGTCATTTTCTTGGTAGCGCCCCATGTAATAACGGTTAAACCATGGCTATCATAACCCACAACGCAAACTGCGTGGCCGCCCCATGATCCCGGTGCACCTCTACCCGCTGCCCCGCCCGGCGGCACCGACCAAACTTTTTGTGTTTGCGCAGTTAAAGGTAAGGATACCCCGATATAACAGCCGCCAAATAAAAAAGTACCTAATTTGATATGAGATTCATTTTTGGGTTCAAGCGATGCGTACGCCATTATTTTATGCCCGGCAATTCCGTTCTTCCTCCAATAATTCAGCACATTGGTTTCAACCGCGCCATTGTCGTTTTTTCCTGTAACCGGATTATAGCCGGTTATGGCCGAATAAGCATTAACGATATCCTGATCTGATGGGGTAAACAGGGCGCCGTTATCATCCGTCCACTCCATTATTAAATGACCGGCAGCGGCACAGGTACAATCTCCAATTTTATCATTAACCATCATCCCCCATCCGTTTGCAGGTATATTTTTTGCATACACGTATTTTGCAGGCGTTGGCGGCAATGCGTCAGGGGTTAAATAGTTAGCCATCAGTAAGGTCCGGGGGTCGTGAACTGCCGGCGACTTTCCAAGTTTCATATTGGAATGATCTGTTTTGTGAGCTTCCATAGCGTTAAGATTTTGCGTGTTTAGTAATGTTAGTATAAATCTAAAAAAATTATACCCCGGAATTTAAAGGGTTTTTACGGCAATTGGCCACGTAGTTTTACGGGATTTTATGAATGCCGATGCGAAGTGTTTGCCGCTTCGTGCTATTTCACTTTCATTAAAAACGGCAAATTTCACATCGCTTTTGTAGCGAATTAAGCCCGGAACTCGTTATGGCAGTAAAATAGTTTCAAAAATTTCCGCATTATGAAAAGGCTTTTAAAAAATTCAAAAAAAATGAAGTTGGGAATCGGGGCGTTGGGTTTATTTTCCTTATTGCTAAGTTCTTGTTTGAAAGATACCTCTAATTACGTGGCCCCGCCTACAGCCCTGGTAACTTTTTACCAGGCCTCACCTGATGAACCCGCTATGAACCTTGCTTTAAACACCAACCAGGTTAATCAAAACCCGATATACTATGGTGATGACATTGACTATTTCAGGGCTTACGCAGGACAAAGAACTGTTAATCTCTTTTTCACAAACTCCTTAAACACCATTGCAACAGCGCCCGTTACACTTGTAGCCAATAATGCCTACTCGCTTTTCCTGGCCAACACGAGCGCCCACCCGGAAATTGTATTACTAAACGATACACTTAACAGACCAGCTTCCGGCAAAGCAAGTGTACGCCTTGTAAATCTGAGTCCTGATGCCCCTTCCGTTGATCTGAAAATACAGGGGGGTGCTATTTTGGTTTCAAACAAGGCTTTTAAAGGATATTCGTCATTTTTGCCAATCAGCGGGCAAACAAATTATACTTTCCAAATCATGCAAACCGGCACAAATACGGTGTTAGCAACGTTACCAGGTGTAACCATCAGTAACGGTTTTGTATATACTATTTTGTTTCATGGCCTGGCCAATACCACAAATAACGGGGACAAATTGGCTGCTGACCTGATCACTAACGCTTATTTTTACTAGCAGCCTGCGCAACGGTTAAACAACAAACAGCACTGGCCGCTATCATTATAAATAAAACCCGGTTTACGTAAGTAAATCGGGTTTTATTTTTTTATTTTGCTGAGATTTAAAATCCGCCAATGCACAACAACTCCTTACCCGGCGACTATAACAAATTAAATATACTCATCATAAGAATAACCTGTTTATGCTGGCTGCCGGTTAAAGTGTTGGGGTGGAGAATGTTTACTACCAACCGGTTATTTCCAACGGCGCCGGTTTTTGAAATTACTGGCCGATTCCCGCCGGCCATTCATATCGCCCTGTTTAGCCTTTCCATTTTACTTCTTTTTTTATTGCTCATCTCTCCAAAAAACAAAATATTTTTGGCCGCTTTACTGGGAGCAGAAATCATATCCTGCCTGCTCGATCAAAACAGGATTCAGCCATGGGATTACCTGTACATGTTTACGCTCTTTATTTTTATTGTAAATACAGGCAATCAAAAGTTAGCCACCATTGCTTTTGCATTTATTTTAGCGTCAACTTATTTTTACAGCGGTTTGGGCAAACTTAATGAGGGCTTTTTGCAAACTATCTGGAGTAAAATGATCCTTCATTTGTTCCTCCGGATCCCGGCAAAAACAGCACAACAGGGATGGTTATTTTATGGCGGGTATTGTGCCGGATTTTTTGAGTTAACGGCTGGGTTGGGACTGCTATTTACCAGAACCAGGAGAATAGCAGCAGGGCTGCTGATATTAATGCACCTGTTTATCCTTATATTTTTAGGTCCGCCCGGCTTAAACTATAACCGCATTGTCTGGCCCTGGAATATGGCAATGATCCTCTATTTATACCTCATCTTCTTTAAAAATAACAAATCAGATCTGGCTTTTAAACATCTTCTTTCCGGCAGGAATGTACCTGTTTTGATTTGCTGGGGCATTTTACCTGCCTTCAACCTGGCAGGTTACTGGGACAATTATTTATCGTCGGCAATGTATTCCGGCAAACTACCCCAAATGATTATTTGTGTTAAAGACACCAGCAAATGCCCCGGGTTGAGGCGATTTTGCAAGCCTGATTACCGCCATCTTTGCAACGACTACAGTACTATCGACCTTGGATATTGGGCCCTATCCGAAACCAATGTAGCGCCATATCCCGAAATAAGGGTTTATAAAAAAATTCAGCACCAGTTGGAAATACGATACCCGGCAGCAGGACTGAGTTTCAACTACCTGGTGGAAGGTAAGCAGCAAAAATAAGATGGCTTTATTATCCGGCTGGCTTACTTTTTCATCGACAGCAAATCTCCAATCACCCTGGCTGTCCTCACCAGGTTCACCCTTGTATGCTTTAAAGCTTCGGGCAGGTCTTCAGCCCCGTTTCCAATAGCCAACAGGATATCGAAATATTTATTCAATTCTATATTTTCTGTGAGCGGGATAAGGCCGGCTAGTCCAATTACCGGTATATCATTTTTTTTTGCCAGTTCGGCAACGCCAAAAGGGCCTTTGCCCTGCAGCGTTTGCATATCAATACTACCTTCGGCGGTTATCAATAAATTACTCTTTTTAAGCACAGCATCAAAACCGGTTACCTGTAAAAAGTACCCGATTCCATTAACCAGTTTTGCATTTAAAAAGGCACTTAAACCAGCAGCTGCCCCGCCGGCAGTACCGCCATACTTCATTGCCGATAGTCTTTTTCCTGCCTGTTTACCGGTAATATCATCAAGGTTGACCAGGAATTTTTCGAGCCTGGCCACCTCTTCAGGGCCAGCGCCCTTTTGCGGACCGAATATAGCAGCTGAACCATCGGGGCCCAGCAGTTTGTTATTTACATCGCATAACACAATTATTTCGCAATCAAATACCCGTTCATCAAGCTGCGATATGTCTATCCGTGCGAGATTTGCAAGACCTTGTGGAACAGGTTGCAAAAGATTATCTGCCCGGTCAAAAAACCTTGCGCCCAGCGCGGCCAATATGCCGCAACCGCCATCAACCGTGGCTGAGCCACCCATCGCAATAATAATCTTATTTACACCTTCATCCAGTGCAAAGCTGATCAGTTCGCCGGTTCCTGCTGACGAGGCCAGCATTGGATTTAGCTCATCTTTATTTAAAAGTCTTAATCCTGATGCATCTGCCATTTCAACAACGGCCGTTTTCCCGTTATCGATCAGGCCGAACTGAGACATGATCTTCGTACCGAAAGGATGATGGACTTCTTTTTTTATAACCTTACCCTTGCATTGTTTGATAATCAATGATCCCGTGCCATCGCCCCCATCGGCAATCGGGAAACAGGTGACCGTACATTTAAGTTTACTCATTTGCAGCCCCTGTTTGACAGCCAATGCCGCATCTTCAGCAGAAAGGCTGTTTTTAAAAGCGTTTGGGGCTATTAATATGTGCATGTCAGATGAATTTAGAAAGAATATAAACCAAAGTGATGGACGTTAACCCCATGAAAATAGTAGCGATAGTATAAACCCTAAGCATTGTCTTCATTTCGAGGCCTGAAAATCTGGCGATCACCCAAAAATAGGCGTCATTGGCATGCGATATCATCATTGAACCGGCTCCCATTGCCAGTACACATAATACCCTTCCGTTTTCGGTATCCAGGCCCAGGTTTGCCAACAAGGGTTGCACAATAGTAGCTGCCGTAATAATGGCTACTGTTGACGAACCTTGCGCAGTTTTTAAAACAAAGGTTAACAGGAACGGGAAAAATAAACCCAAATAACCGAGGTTTAAAAACTCACTGAAGTGGGCTCCTATTTTTGTGGCAGCCAATATGGCGCCAAAAGCGCCTCCTGCACCAATAATGATCAATATCCCGCCCGCTTTATCCACCGAATCCTGCAAAAGGTGTCCCAATTCAGTCTTCGTCCACTTTCTTTTGCAATTGAACGCCAGTAAAATGCCGATCATAAGAGCGGTTACAGGGTCACCAACCGGGAGCAGTTGGATAAGCCATTGTGTATTGGCTAAAGCGGCCAACGTGATAAAAGATTTTAATCCTATTAATAATAAAGGCACTATAATTGGCAAAAAGGCTTTGATAACCGAAGGACCCGGCTGTGTTACTGTGGTGTTTACTTCAATCACGGGTTTCTCTCCCGGGTATTTTCTTCCCGCATACTTTGCCCATAGGTTTCCGGCAATCATTCCGGGGATAGCGATGATGGCTCCGTATACCATTAGTTTACCAATATCGGCTCCTATGATTCCCGCGGCCGCTGTACTGCCGGGATGCGGGGGCGCCAGGCAGTGAACGGCATAAAGGCCAGTCGCCAATGAAACCGACATCATGGTTAACGGTACTCCGGACCGCCGTGCAAGGCTGTTGTTCAATCCGCTCAATACAATGAATCCTGAATCACAAAATATAGGTAACCCGACTATAAAACCTGTAATGCTCATCGCCCAGGCTGCGTGTTTTTCGCCGGTCCTTTTCAAAATATAACCAGCCATTACTGCCGTACTTCCTGTGTATTCAAGCAATACCCCTAACGTTGTGCCCAAAACAATCACAAGGCCTAATAATTTAAGGATATTGCCAAACCCATCTTTAATTGTTCCTATCATTAAACCAATGGGCATTTGCACACTCAAACCCACCATGAACGCAGATAAGATCAAAGCAAAAAAAGCAGGAACTTTATATTTGGTGGTAAGCAGAACAATTAAGGCGATTGCGGCAATCAGGCATATTAACAAGTAAAAAAAAGATGCAGTCATCCGCCTGGAGTTTAATGATTTATGAGAGAATAACAGGAAAAATCAAATTTATCATATAATCGCAAAGTGCAGCAAAAAACAATTCAAAAACCAATGATTAATCAGGTGATATTAAAAAAGTTAGTGACATATATTTTCCTGATGTATATCATTTTTTGAAAAAAAAATACTGTTTATCTTTGATAACATACGAAAATAACTACTTTTATAATACCCCGCCGTTTTATTACATCCTTATTTAAATAACCCGTTTACAGTTTCACAACCATTTAACCTCTAATTTTATGAAATCATTTTTTCTGGCTTTGTTTATGTTCGCTTTTTGCAGCATAAGTTATGCGCAAAACCCTGTTGTGGACACACATCCGAGGGCCCAAATTTACGTTATCGACCCCCAATCGGGCCAGGAAACTCCTGTGAGTACCGATTTGGCGATCTTATTTAAAAATTCACTCATCGAGCTGGTAAGAGCTACGCCAAGTGCAAGAGCAGTAATATCAGGCCTTTCTCCTGAATACAAAAACAGAACTTTTACCGTTACGCAAATGGGGGTTGAAACGAATATTAACGGCTACCAGATCTCCCTTGATTACCAGGCGCCGGATCCGGAGCAAAATGTTAATCTCTACACCTTCGTTTATCACGCAGATGATAATACCTTATATTATTATGACCAGAACACGCAGGCATGGGTACAGGAAAGAATATTGGCCAACAATGTGTTTAACCTTAGAAAAGCCGCAATGTATGCCCAAAAGTTTAATGAGGAGTTTGCCAACCAACCTTTACAGGAGCAGGGCGGGCAGGTTGCTGTTGATGCTTCGGTTGATTTAGACCAGCCCGTGGATGCGGATGTTGCCGCAGACACTGCGCCACCAGAAATGCCTGAATACGAACAACCTGAATGCCCAAGCGATGGCTACTTGTGGCAGCCTGGCTATTGGGCCTTTAGCCGGGAAAGAGGAGATTATTACTGGGTGCCGGGAGCATGGGTGGCTCCGCCAAATCCGGGTGTTTTATGGACACCTCCTTACTGGGGTTATGAAGGCAACCGCTACGTTTTCCATATAGGTTATTGGGGCGATCATATTGGTTTTTACGGTGGGATAAACTATGGATATGGTTATTCAGGCCATGGTTATTATGGCGGAGAATGGCGTGAAGGGCGTTTTCACTATAATACAGCCGTGGTTAGGGTAAACAGAACGGTAATAAGGAATGTTTACGAAAACAGGATAGTGATCAGAAATAACGAAAGGCATAACCGCAACAGCTTTAATGGCGGGCGCGGAGGCGTAGATGACAGGCCGACAGCAGCAGAAGTATCTGCAGGCCGTGAGCGCCATTACAAGCCAACTGCCGAACAAAACGGTAACCAGTGGCGGGCAAGGCAGAATCCCAACCAATTCACCAAAGGGAACCCGGGGGGAAAACCCGCCAACTTAGCCGTTCCAAAAGTTATCCCCTTTCACCCGCAAAATAATGGCGGAAACAAGGTAGGCCAGGGTGTAGGAGGCAAACAAAATCAGCCACAAGGCAATAATCCGGGACGGCCAACCGGCCGGGGAAATAACCCGGGAAAACCTGGTATCCAGAATGCAAATCCGGGAAATCCAAATGCACCGGGGGCCAATCCAGATAAACCAACAGGTGTTGGTAACAACCAGGGCAATCCCAACCGGCCGGGTGCCAATCCAAACAAACCGGCAGGTTTAGGAAATAATCCCGGCAACCCTAACGCACCGGGTGCTAATCCAAATAAACCGGCGGGTGCTGGTAACAATCCGGCTAATCCTAACGCACCGGCCGCTAACCCAAACAAACCGGCAGGTTTAGGAAATAATCCCGGCAACCCTAACGCGCCGGGTGCTAATCCAAATAAACCGGCAGGTGCTGGTAACAATCCGGCTAATCCTAACGCACCGGCCGCTAACCCAAACAAACCGGCAGGTTTAGGAAATAATCCCGGCAATCCTAACGCACCGGGTGCTAATCCAAATAAACCGGCAGGTGCTGGTAACAATCCGGCTAATCCTAATGCGCCAGCCGCTAACCCAAACAAACCGGCAGGTTTAGGAAATAATCCCGGCAATCCTAACGCACCGGGTGCTAATCCAAATAACCCGGCGGGTGCTGGTAACAATCCGGCTAATCCTAATGCGCCAGCCGCTAACCCAAACAAACCGGCAGGTTTAGGCAACAATCCGGGTAACCCTAACGCACCGGCCACCAATCCAAACAGACCAGCACGTGTGGGTAACAATCCAGGCGGGCAGGGTAATAACCCGGCAAAACCAGCAGGACTACCTGCAAATCCGCCCCGGCCCGTTAATAAGCCGGCTAATCCACCGAAGCCCGTTATACAACAGGCTAAACCGGCCAAACCAGCAGAAAACAAACCAAAGCAACAGGACAAACCGGTAAAACAAAACAATTAACCGGCGATTCAAAAAGCTTGACGCTTTGTTATAAATATAAAAAGGCGCCTCTGTATTACCAAGGGCGCCTTTAATTTAAAGTACAATTACCACTACACCTATTCGTAGTTAATTACAGAAGGGCCAGTTATAGTTAATAAGCCCCCTTCGTATCGAAGAAGAGTTTCGTTGTAACTTTATCGCCCCCAATGGCAGTTGATGCCTGGTTATAATTAACCACGTTTACGTTCTGCTCGCTTATCGGATAGGTAAAACGCACGGGGAACGCACTATAAGCATTGGGTGGCGCAACTAACGCGGGATAATCAAGCCTACGGTTTACGATCCATGCATCCCAGCCGCGGTTATACAAAGCCAAATATTCCTGCAAGGCAATTTTTTGTAGTGGCGTTGTACCTGTGGCAGTAGCAAATGCTACATTTGGAAGCAGCAAATAAGCATTTGCCTGCGCGGCTGTACCGCCCCAATATGTTATTGACGCAGTTATTGCAGCATCATAATGAGATTCAATTGTGCCCCCTACATTGTACCCTCTTTCAACAGCCTCAGCAAGGTTAAATTCAGTTTCAGAGTAATCCAACAGCAAGCCGGGGAAATCAGGGTTTGTTACACTGCCAATTGATTTGGGTTGGGATGATGTGGGTGGCCCGGGTGTTAACAGCGGCCCGGAGGGCAGCGAGTAATTGCTATAAACAATACCACCGCTACCTGAGCCGTTATCGGCCCCTAAGTATACACTGTTTTTGTTTTCGGCAAAGAAATATGGCGTGCGCGGGTCCTGCGTTGCTGTGTTAGGGTTTAATAAACCAATAAACTGACTGGTACCAACAAAATCATGTCTTTGACTTTGCACAAGGTCAACCCAAACAGGATTGGTATTGGGCGGGGTTGTTACATATGCGAATAAAGCATTGTCGTCATTTGAGGTGAAAACGCCTGCTTTAACAGCCGCTTCCACAACGGCTTTAGCCTTAACATTGTCAAAGTCTGCAATGGTAATTCCCATTTTCAGCTTTAGCGTATTTGCAAATTTTGCCCAGTTGGCAGGTATCCCGCCATATATAATATCCGCATTGCCATAGCTGCCTGCGGAAGGATTCAGTGCCGCAATATCTGCATCCAGGCGAGTTAACAGTTCACTGTAAATGGTGGCCGCATCATCGTATTTTGGAAAAGGCTGGTTGATATCCAATGCCTGCGAATAGGGAATATTGCCAAAAGTAGTAACCAGGTAATAGTAACTGTAAACCTCCATTATGTCGGCAATTGCTATCTCATTTTTTGGGTTCCGGCATCGTTTACATCCGTTGGAATTAATTTTTTGGCCCTGTCCAAATTGGTAAGTGCGCCACTGTAAATAGCGCTCCAGATGGCATCCGGTTGCTTGCGGTAGGTTATCTGGTAATCCGTCTCATTTAAATAAGTAGTCTCGGTCCATTGCTGCTCAATTAAACGGAAAATATTTAAATTGACGCTCGCTGATGTAACGGTATTTGTTATTGATCTTTCAGCCTCGGTAAACAAACTGTAAGACGGAACATTCACCGGGTTTTTAGGGTCGATATTTAGTTTGGTTATATCTTTTGTACAGGCCGAAAGCATCGAGACGAGTACAAAAATAAATGCTGTTTTTTTCATGTCTGTATGATTAGAAACGTAATTTTAGGTTGAACGAAATGGTACGAACGGTCGGGTAGGCACCTTCCTGGATGCCCTGCAAATTACCCGCGCTTAGCCCTTCTTCGGGATCGGCATAGGGCAGGTTTTTATGGATGATCCATAAATTCCGTCCAATAAGCTGAAAGGTTACTTCCTTTATCGGGCCTAATTTGCTGATCACGTTTTGAGGCATTGTATAGCCAATAAGCGCTTCGCGCAGTTTTACATAACTTGCATCGTATACAAAAGCAGATAACGGCAATAAACCTGCGCCATCGCCAAAGTCGCCGTAATTATAGGCGGTCACCCTGGTGGTATTTGGCTGTCCGTTGGCATAAACGCCCGGCCTGATGAAACCACCGCCATCAGCTAATGTATTACGAACTGGTTTGCCGAGGTCATTTGTATAGGCTGTTAACGGATAAATTCCATCAGCCAAACCATAAGCCAAATCATTTGAAAACACCGAACCGCCGTGACGGATATCAATAAGGAAGCTTAACGAAAAGTTTTTATAGGTAAAACTGTTGTTAATACCACCGGTCCAGTCGGGATTGGTATTGCCGATATTGTTGTTAGATGTCGATGTGATCAGGTATTGCCCATCGGCCCCAACGATTTTCTGTCCCTTTGAGTTGTAAACGTAGTCTGTTCCACGGATAGTGCCAAACGGCTGACCAAGCGGCGCATTAAGCGACTCGCCATTTTGAAAACTTGCCAGCTCAAGGTTACTTGCTTCTTTACCTGTTGCATCAGTATAAAGTGATGTAACCCTATTCTTTGCAGCGGTAAAGTTTACGTTAATTTTCCAGCTAAAGCTATTGGTTAATACAGGGGTTCCGTTTAATGAGAGCTCAACACCTTTATTTTCAACAGAACCCGCATTTAAATATTTAAAGTTGTACCCTGTTGCGCCTGAAACGTTTACCGGTAATATTTCATTAAAAGTGTTGGTGCTGTAGTAACTTGCATCAAACCCAAGCCTGCTTTTCAGGAAAGCCATTTCAATACCAATTTCCTTGCTTTTGGTTTGTTCAGGTTTTAAATCAGGATTGTTTTTTGTGGTGTTAACCAGGGTTTGAGGGTTTGCACCAAACGGCGGAACGATGGAGTAAGTATCGTTAACTGTATAAAGCGGTGCATCACTGCCCACCTGTGCGTAATTCGCCCTTATTTTTCCGTATGAAAGCCAGGTGTAATTTTTCAGCAGTTCTGAGAATACGAAACCTGCCGAAACTGAAGGATAATAATAGCTGTTATTTGCAGCCGGCAGCGTGGATGATTTATCCCTCCTGATGGTACCATCTAAGGTCAGCATCTTTTTCCAGGTGAGTGTAGCGCCTGCAAAAATACCGTCAACCTCTTTTGTGGCATCATATTCAGTTGGTGACAATGGTGCGTTTACTGTATTTGAAAGAGAATATAGCCCGGGAATAATTAAACCGCCGTTAGTGCTTGCGAAAATGCTGTTTTCGTAGTCTCTTCTAATATTTCCACCCAACAGGGCTTTCAAGTTAAAATCATTCGAAATGTTTTTATCTACGTTTGCCAACAAATCATAGTTCGTTTCCGAATAAGAATGGTTATATCTCGAATAATATGGAACGCCTATACTTCCCACATCATAACGTTCCTGGTCAAGTTCCGAATAGGAATCCAGCGATGTACGGCCTGTAATATTCAGCCATGAGGTCGGTTTGTAAGTTAAATTGATATTACCGAGGTACCGGTTACGTGTATCGGTCTCATAATTGTGATCAGTTACCCAATAAGGGTTATTCCAATAAGCGGGGTTTGTATTGCCGTCAATCGGATCGGCCATATTCCAGGTGACATTTGATTGCGTTCTTTCATAGGCCGCCTTCAATTCCTGCACATCCACGTTTGTCTCCCACCACTGCCTGAAATTAGTCATTACGTTGCGGTTATCGGAGTTACTGCCATCATAACCTGTACCGCCGCGACCAGTGCCGTTGGTATTGTAAAAATTGATCTCTGCTCCAACTGTTAACTTCGGCGTGATATTATAAGTGCCGCCAAAATCAACCTGATTTTTGTCAAGTTTACTGTTTGGAATCACCCCATTTTCAATACTCTTGGTGTACCCTAATTTAAAGGTGCCTGTTTCGCCGCCACTGGTAATCATGATACTTTGATTAGTAGATACCGGCTTCACAAAAAATGTCGAAGGGTCGTTTTTTGCTGCCACCCATGGTGTTGCTTTGCCATAGTTAGGCGAGGTCGGATCAAATGCGTCCCACTGATAGATTTTTAAATTTGGATTAAAGGCCGTTCCGTTGGAGGCGTCATCAGCGGTTGGCGCAACCTGCGCATTTGCATTGCCAAAAATATTTCCGCTATTAAAATATTGAGCATAGCCCGCACCATATTGTTTTTGGTATTGCGGAAAAGTTGACTTATCAATTTCACCAACGCTAACGGTTGAATTAATAACAATACCCAAACCTTTTTTTGCCTTTTTAGTAGTTATTAAAATAACACCGTTGCTTCCGCGTGAACCGTAAAGAGCTGATGCACCAGCGCCTTTTAACACCGTAATACTTTCTATATCATCGGGATTAAGGTCTGATGCCGGGCTGCCATAATCATATCCTCCGCCCCCCTGCTGCTGGTTGCTGCCATTTGTATTTTCATTACCTACGGGCACCCCGTCGATAACAAAAAGAGCCTGGTTATCTCCTGTAATGGATTTTACACCCCGAAGTACAACGTTAGTGGAACCACCCAGCGCGTTATTCTGCTTGATTTCAAGGCCGGATACCTTTCCGGATAAACCGTCAATAAAATTATCTGACCGCTGCTTGCTGACTTCGTCGCCGCTTACCTGTTGGGCGGCATAACTTTGCTGATTTCGGGTACGCGTGATACCGAGCGCACCAGTAACCACAACTTCACCCAGTTGCTGGCTTGCCGGCGCCAAAACCACATTTAACACGCCACCGTTAACCGGCAAAAATTGTGTTGAATAACCGATAAAGCTGAATGATAATGTTGCGCCTGCCGGTACCGTAAGCGAGTATTTACCATTAACATCTGTCTGCGTACCGATGGATGGGCTTCCTTTAACGCTTACACTTACGCCTGGTAAGGGCAACCCATCGTCCTTCCCCGTAACCTTACCTGTTACGGTTAGATTTTGAGCAAATAACTGGTTTCCAGTTAATAGCAATATGCACAAAATCATAAGTAGATTTTTTGTCATAAATAATGTAAATTGTTTTTTAGTTAATAATAATTGAGGGGATAAAGCTAACGCCTGCTTTCGGAAATTTCACTAATTTCGTGTAACTTCTTACTTACAATTAATTTTATTAACTGTAACGATTTTTTTACGATTATATTATAAAATTAAATCTCATTTTTGGCGTCCTTAAAAAACTAGCAAATTATTACCTATGAAAAGAAATTAAATCGTAGTTAATAAGATGACAGTTAATAAGTTAATTAAAGCCGGGAATTACGCGAGGTATTTCCCGGCTTCATTTTTAGGGTAAAAAGACTATAACTCAGCATTAAAAATGCACGAAAACGACAAGAGCCCCTGCTTAACAGCAGAGGCCCTTGCATATTTACTAAAAACAAGTCTATTTATTAAACCGGTATTTCCGGGGATAGTTAACCCACCAATTCAGGAGAATTTAAAAACACAAACTGGTTATCAAACATATCCAGCTTTATTTTGCTGTCTTTATCCACCTTGCCCGCCAATATTTGTTTGGATAACTCATTCAGGATCTTTTTCTGGATCACCCTTTTTAAAGGCCTGGCACCAAATTGCGGATCGTAGCCTAATTGTGCCAGCCAGTCCAATGCTTCCTCCGATGCTTCGATGCTTATTCCCATTTCGGCCAGAGTTTGTTGCACCTGTTTAAACTGCATTTTAACAATATCGGTAATCTCATCCCTGCCAAGAGGTGTGAACATGATGATCTCATCAATCCGGTTTAAAAATTCCGGACGGATTGTTTTTCTTAACAGTTCAAACAACTGATTTTTAGTTTTCGACATGATCTCGTCTTTGTCAAACTCACTATAATCCTGGTAATTTTCCTGGATGATGTTTGAACCGATATTCGATGTCATGATGATGATGGTATTTTTAAAATTCACCAACCTGCCCTTGTTATCGGTTAACCGGCCGTCGTCCAAAACCTGCAACAGGATATTAAATACATCAGGATGGGCCTTTTCTATCTCATCCAATAATACTACGCTGTAAGGCTTACGGCGCACGGCTTCGGTTAACTGCCCGCCTTCATCATAACCAACATATCCCGGAGGCGCACCAACCAGCCTTGATACCGAGTGGCGTTCCTGGTATTCGGACATATCTATCCTCACCAAAGCACCTTCGTCATTAAACAGGTATTCTGCCAAAGCTTTCGCAAGCTCTGTTTTACCAACACCGGTAGTCCCTAAAAATATAAAGGACCCGATTGGCTTTTTCTTGTCCTGCAGGCCTGCGCGGCTTCTGCGTATTGCATCACTTATCGCTTCAATCGCTTCCTCCTGCCCTGCTACGCGTTTGTGCAATTCATCTTCCAGGTGCAGCAGCTTTTCACGCTCACTTTGTATCATTTTTGAAACCGGAATCCCGGTCCAGCGCGAAACTACCCCTGCAATATCTTCCGACGTAACTTCCTCTTTCAGCATACGGCTATCACTCTGGTTTTCCAAAAGCGCCGCCTTAAGTTCTTCCACTTCCTTTTGGGCTTTCACGATGGTACCGTAGCGCAATTCAGCTACCTTACCGTAGTCACCTGCGCGTTCGGCCTGCTCCGCTTCCAGCTTATAGTTTTCTATCAATTCAACCTTAATGTTGATGCCATCCACAAGGTCTTTTTCGCCCTGCCATTTGGCACGCAACGAGTCCCTTTCAGCTGATAAGTTGGCAATCTCTTCGCTCAGTTCCTTTACTTTTTTATCATCCTTTTCGCGCTTGATCGCTTCCCGCTCAATTTCCAGCTGCATAATGCGGCGGTCCAGTTCATCAACAGCTTCGGGAACTGAGTCCATTTCCAAACGGAGTTTTGATGCGGCCTCATCCATCAGGTCAATCGCTTTATCCGGCAAAAACCTGTCGGATATATACCGTTGCGACATTTCAACCGCAGCAATAATAGCCTCATCTTTTATACGTACCTTATGGTGAGTCTCATAACGTTCCTTTAGGCCACGCAAAATAGAAATGGCATCAGCAGTATCCGGCTCATCCACTATTACCATTTGGAAACGGCGCTCCAGCGCTTTATCTTTTTCAAGGTATTTCTGGTATTCGTTCAGCGTGGTAGCGCCTATGGCTCTTAATTCGCCACGCGCAAGGGCAGGTTTTAAAATATTTGCTGCATCCATGGCGCCTTCGCCACCGCCTGCACCTACCAGGGTATGGATCTCATCAATAAATAAAATGATCTCGCCATCTGCCTGCGTTACTTCTTTTATTACTGCCTTTAAACGCTCTTCAAATTCTCCCTTATATTTGGCTCCGGCTATCAGCGCGCCCATATCCAGTGAATAAACTGTTTTTGTTTTCAGGCTCTCAGGCACATCCCCTTTAATAATACGAAATGCAATACCTTCTGCGATGGCTGTTTTACCAACGCCTGGTTCGCCAACCAATATCGGGTTATTTTTTGTCCTGCGGGATAGGATCTGGATTACCCGCCTGATCTCCTCATCACGGCCAATCACCGGGTCAAGTTTTCCTGATTCCGCGTACTCATTCAGGTTGCGGGCATATTTATTCAGGGCATTATACGTTGCTTCGGCATTCTGATCGGTCACCTTATTATCGCCGCGCAGGCTAACGATTGCCTTTTTAAGGTCTTTTTCGTTTACACCGTAGTCTTTTAATGCGGTGCTGGTTTTATCGTTTACTGATAAAATACCGAGTAATATATGCTCAACCGATACAAACTCATCCTTAAATTCCTTTAAATAGGATTGCGCTTTTTGTAAAGCCGAATTGGTACCCGAAGCCAGGTAAATATTGCTGCCGCTTACTTTAGGGAACGAGTTGATCTGCGCGTCAAGTGTTTCATTTAAACGGTTAACGTTTACATTTAACTTCTTTAGCAAATAAGTAATTACATTTTCATCAACCAGCAACAAGCCTTTAAGCAGGTGTGCGGTTTCAATCGCCTGCTGCTGGTTCCCGGCAGCTATTTCAGAAGCTTTTTGTACAGCCTCCTGTGCTTTTATGGTAAAATTGTTAAAATTCATGATATTTGTTTTTAGGATAGACCTTTATAGCCGATTGAGTGTTTTGATAAGGATTACCATCGATTACAAGCAAATAACACACCCGTTCAGTCTATTCATCGCTACCGGTGTTAACCGATCAAATCTCCTGCCACAACCCGAATCCTGCTAAAATGTCCTTTTAATTTAATTCAATAAGTTATTTTGTCACAGCGGCTTTTAGGATTTTTGATTATAGGTTGAACCATAAAATTTATACTTTTGTGTCCCCGTTTAAACGCTAACCAAATTGAACAAAGCCCAATTAAAAAACTTAGGTAATAAATATAAATTTGACTGGCGTAACTACTATACCGGGCAAAACCTGGTTTCCGTTCGTGTAGCTTCTCTCATATTCTTTATATTAAATGCTGTTATCAGGGTACTTTACCTGGTATTTCCTTTAAGCCTCACAAGGGCTGATAATTTTCCAGAATTCAATATCACCAACTGGCTATTTTTGGGATCAAGTGCCTTATTTTATTCGTTCAGCTATTTAATGATAAATATTTATCGCAAAAAACCTAAAGCGACTGCCATATTGTCTTTATTCATTTTTGGTTTTGCGATGTACCTGATCGTTTGCGGCATGTATTCCAGTTTTCTCGCAACATCCGATCCCAAAAACGCCCTGATTCTTTATTTAATAGCGCTGTCAACGGTAAGCATCTTATTTGTATTTGAATATTATGAAACCATCATGCTGATCATTATGGCGGCGCTGGTATTCACATCACTATTGATCTGGGCACAGACCGACCCTACTGAAATAGTTTATAACGAACTGATTTCCCTTGTATTACTGGGCGGCTTTTATTTAATCTCCCGTTATTTCTTTTCATACAAATTCAATTATTACCTGCAGTTGATCGAAATAAAAGAGAAAAACCTGGAAATAGAGCGGAGCAGTGATTTTAAAAGCCAATTGCTGGGTACCGTGGCACATGACCTGCGCAACCCGATAGCTGCGGTTGAAACCCTTGCCATGGTGATGGAAATGGACGAAATAGACGCTGAATTACAGGAAAACCTGAATATGATAAAAGCATCGTGTGTACAGGCACGTACGATCATTGAGGAATTGCTTGAGTCTGCCCGGAACCAGAATACAGCTGAATTTATTACGGTAAGGACCGACCTTGACCAGTTTATGGCGGGTATTATCAATAAATGGGAAAATCAAAAAGGAAGTAAAACCATAGCCTTAAACTGCCGGGTTGTGCCTGCATGGGTACAGCTTAACCACGAGAAATTTCAACGGGTGATTGACAACCTTATTGGCAATGCCTTAAAATTTTCGAGAGAAAGAAGCACTATTGAGATAGATATCAGCAAAAAGAATTTCCGTATCATCATTGAAGTGAAGGACCATGGTATCGGGATCCCTAAAGACAAATTACCTATAATTTTTGATGCCTTTACCAAAGCAGGCCGGCCCGGCCTTAAAGGTGAACAATCCACCGGTTTGGGCCTGAGCATAGTTAAACAGATTGTTGAAAAACACAACGGAACAATTGAAGTGGAAAGTGAAGAAGGCAGTGGGTCAATTTTCCGTGTTAATTTACCTGAAGATGGACTGTAAAGAAGTTCATAGTTGATGGTTCATGGATCATAGTTCATGGTTCATAGTAAACAAAAATAGCCGCCCTAACTATACTACCCCATTCGTTATCAAATAAATAGATGATAACTTTCATTTATTTAAATGAGCAAAATCATTTAGCTTTTTTACCGCCTGGCCTAATTTAGGGAAAATTTAAGCCATGAAAACACTTTACCTAATGATTGCAGCGATGCTGTTATTTTCGGTTGCGGCTTATGCCCAGGACGAGAATAAAACGGTGTCGAAATTTGATTTTATCCCCGGTGAAAAAATAATTTTTTTCGATGATTTCACTTCGGGCAACGTCGGTGATTTCCCGGCCTCGTGGAACACCAATTCCAGCGGGGAAATAGTAACCATGGCTAAATACCCGGGCAGATGGCTGCAGCTAACAAAGGGCGGTTTTTTTATTCCCGAGGCAAAAGGAAGCTTCACAGATAATTTCACCATTGAGTTTGATTTTGTACCGATCACCGCCAACAATTCAGAAAACATGTACGGGCTTGATTTCTACATTGTGTGCGGGACATTGGATAACCCCAATGAGGGTGGCGCGATTCCGGGAAAAGCAGGCACCAAAATTACCGCTGGTTATGACCAGATCGACTGGACTAATTATTCACAAAAGGACGAGGGTTATAAAGACCATGGAAACAGCACATTCCAGTTTAAATCGGGACAAAAATACCATGTGGCCTTTTGGGTACAAAAACAGCGTTTAAGGATGTACGCCAATGAAAACAAAGTGCTCGACCTGCCCAGGGGGATGATCGCAGGATACGCCTATAATATTTTCAGAATGGAAACGACGGATGAAGTGAGCCCTATCATCAGCAACTTCAGGATAGCTGTGGGATTGCCTGATATGCGGAACAAGTTGGTTACCGAGGGTAAACTTATCAGCTATGGCATCCAGTTTGATGTTAATTCAGCCAAAATAAAACCCGAATCATTTGCAACTTTAAAGGAAATAGCACAGATTTTAACTGACAATCCATCCTTAAAAATTAAAATAGTTGGACACACCGACGCAGACGGCAATGACGCCTCTAACCTTGAGCTTTCAAAACAAAGAGCGGCGTCTGTTAAAACTCAACTCAACCAAACTTTTAATATAGCCGTTGCCCGCATGGAAACGGATGGTATGGGTAAAACCCAACCCATCGCGCTGAATGACAACGCGGTAAACAAGGCAAAAAACAGGCGGGTTGAGTTTATAAAATTATAAAGGAATTAATGCGTACCCATTTAATTTAGATGAATGATGGGTCATGCTGTTGCAGTCGTGATCCATTATTTCATATTATTCCTGAAAAAAGCCAGCGTCATGGCCCAGGCTTCTTTAGTAGCTTGTTCGTTATAAGCAGGCCTTTCATCGCAGGCAAAAGCATGATCGGCATAAGAAAATTTCACATTGGTATATGCTTTCCCGGCTTTATCCAATTCGCCGGTAATGAGATCGATTTGGTCCTGGCCAATATGTTTATCCAGCCCGCCCCAAAAGAATAAATGCCGGCCGCTCACATCGGCCGCTTTATCCGCCAGGATTTTAATATTGCCGCCATAATAAGTTACGCCGGCGCTAAGCGGCACTGTTGCATTAGCCAAAAACGAAACCCTGCCGCCCATGCAATAGCCTATGCTGAAAATATTTGCCGGGTTTACCAGTTCGTGATGCTTCAGAAAATAATAAGCGGCTTTCACATCTGCCTGGTTGCCTTCAATCGTCAAACCATTCATATGCGGCATCAGCGATGGAAAGTCAGCATAATTACCCTCAAAATATGGCGGCGCAGTACGGTGAAATAACTCAGGCGCAACAACAACAAAACCCTGCGCTGCAAAACGATCGGCAACGTCCCTAATATGGTGATTAACGCCAAAAGCTTCCTGTAATAATATCAGTCCGGGTGCATTCCGGCCTGCGGCATCCGCAGGTATTGCGGTGTAGGCTTCCATATCGGTGCCATCTTCAACTTTCAGGCTTACATATTTTTCCATAGTCAATGTTAAACATTGTATTTGATGATTGGTTGACGGTACTTTAAATTTTACAAAGATTGATTGAATTCAGTTGTCACTATGTAAGCAAACCGGACACCCAAATGTATCAAAACCGTACATCTATCCTCATAAATTTCAGCACATATTATTGATTTACAATAATTTACAACAATGGCACCTTCTTAGCTAATTAATTTTCGGGAGGCCACTATGTTCAAAAACTATTTAACCATCTCATTACGAAACCTTAACAGGCGCAGAGGTTATGCGCTGTTAAATATTTTCGGCCTGGCAATTGGTATTACCTGCTGCCTGATTATTTTTCAATATGTGGCTTTTGAAAAAAGCTATGAAAAATTCAATAAGGCTGCCAAAGATATTGTAAGAATCCGTTTAGATAGTTACCAGCAGGGTAAGCTTGCCTATAAATCGGCGACCAGCTATCCGGCAATTGGCCCAACAGCAAAAAAAGAATTGCCTGATGTGGAAGATTTTTGCCGTTTGTACAACGTGCAACAGTTATTGGTAAATGAACAAAAAAATGTAAAGTTCAACGAGTTGAAAGGCTACTATGCCGACCCTTCGGCAGTTGATATGCTTGGGATTAATATGGTAAAAGGCAACCCGAAAGAGGTGCTCAATGCCGTCGATAAAATGATCATCTCCGAATCATTCGCAAAAAAGTACTTTGGAGACAGCAGCCCGGTCGGCAAAACGCTGGTATCGAAAGACCCGCATTTTACAGAGGCATACCAGATTACCGGTATTTATAAAGATTACCCCCGCAACTCCCATCTTGTGATCGATTATATTATTTCCTACGCAACGTTTGGTAAGATCAGGCGGCTGGAAGGCGATACCCAAAACTCAACAGAGACCGGGTGGAGATGGTATGATTTTTACACCTATCTTAAACTCAGACCCGGCACCGACGTGAAAAAGTTTGATGCAAAGCTAGGGCCTTTTTGCGATGCGCATGTGAATATCGAAAAGGGACATAAAGCAAACAATGTCAGGGATGAACTGCACGTAATCCCGCTCACTGATATCCATTTATATTCCAATGCCAACCAGGAGGCCGAGGTGAACGGCAATGGCCAGGTGGTTTCTTTTCTTTTTTTGATCGGTATTTTTATTATCCTTATTGCCTGGGTAAATTATATCAATCTTGCCACTGCGCGGTCGGTTGAAAGGGCTAAAGAGGTTGGGGTTCGTAAAGTGCTTGGCGCCGGCCGTTCGTCGTTGATCAGGCAATTTTTGGCCGAGAGTTTTTTGCTCAATTTCATTTCGCTGATAATTGCTTTTTTTGCCGCGTACTTGCTTACGCCTGCATTCAACCATTTTGTGGGCCGAGAAATCACCACGGGTTTCGTCTTGCCCTGGGATTATTTAACCGGTTTTTTAGCGTTGTTTTTTGGAGGAAGTTTTTTAGCGGGGATCTACCCTGCCTTTGTGTTATCTGGATACCAGCCCGTAAAAGTGTTAAAGGGTAGTTTTAAGAACACCAGCAGCGGTGTACTACTGCGGAAGACGCTGATTACAGGGCAGTTTGTCACCTCGGTAGTGCTGGTTGCAGGTACTATTATCGTATATCAGCAGGTAAGCTATATGCGCAGCCAGAAGCTGGGTACAAACATCAATCAAACCCTGGTTATTCAAGGGGCCACATCACTTCGTGATAGCGTATATTCAAAAGCTTTTCAACCTTTTAAACAGGACTTGCTGAATGTCACAGGTGTAAAAAATGTAACCGCCTCATCAAACGTAATGGGCCAGGAAATTTACTGGACAAGGGGAATAAAAAGCGCCGCGCCGAATGCGTCCGAAGTTACGCTTTACAATTTAGGGGTCGACTATGATTTTATCCCTTCATTCGGGATTGAAATGAAGGCCGGCCGCAATTTTTCAAAGGAATTTGCCACTGATAAAAAAGCCGTATTGTTAAATGAAGATGCGGCAAAACTCCTGGGTTTTAAGGATGCCAAAAGTGCGATCAACCAAAAAGTTATCCCACGCGATACATTAACAGTTATTGGCGTGGTCGCTAATTTCCACCAGGAAGGCTTAAGAAAAAGTGTTCAACCAATAATCATTTTATTGGAGCCAAACACCCGCGATTTTTACTCTGTCAAGGTTGGAACTAACAATATCAGCGCTACCATTGCATCGATTAGAAGTATATGGGATAAGAATTTCCCATCCGATCCATTTAATTATACTTTTCTGGATGAATCTTTTAACCATCAATATCAATCGGATGAGCTATTCGGAAAAATCTTTAACATTTTTGCCCTGCTCGCCATCCTTATTGCTTGCTTTGGACTTGCAGGCTTATCTGCCTATAATATTTTACAAAGAAGAAAAGAAATAGGGATCCGGAAAGTGATCGGCGCATCTGTTCAGCAGCTGCTGGCTTTGCTGGTAAACGATTTTTTGCGTTTGGTGGTGATTGCCTTTGTGATTTCCATACCAGTTACCTGGCTGTTGATGAGCCAGTGGCTGCAGGGTTTTGCTTACCGTATCAACATCAGCTGGCTTGTGTTTGCAGCGGCCGGCACTGTGATAACCATTATTGTAATTGCAACGATAAGTTTCCAGGCGATAAAAGCGGCTACCGCCAACCCGGTGAAGAGTTTGAGAACGGAGTAGTTTAGTTGATTAGTTAATTGGTGATTAGAGATTAGTTTTATTGTTCGGAGGTCGGGAATCACGATAGCTTTCGGACTTTAATGATTTTCGTACTAATCTCTAATTAACTAATCACCAATTAACTAATCTCTGCCCCGCAATTCCCTTTTCAATATCTTCCCCGTGGCGTTCATGGGCAGGGCATCAATAAATTCAACATTTCGGGGATATTTGTAAGATGCGATCCGTTCTTTTGTCCAGGCGATCAGTTCGGCTTCTGAAATGGTATAGCCGCCCTTTAACACCACAAATGCCTTAACTTCCTCGCCCTTTTCATCATGCGGAGTGCCTACCACAGCTACCAGAGATACTGCCTCGTGTTTGATCATTAACTCTTCCACCTCGCGGGGGTATATTTTCATTCCTCCACGGATGATCATATCTTTCGTCCTGTCTACAATATAAAAAAAACCGTCTTCATCCTTTATGGCAATGTCGCCAGAGTGCATCCAGCCGTTCTTCAATGCTTTTTGCGTTTCTTCGGGCTTTTTATAATAACCTTTCATCACGTTGTGCCCGCGGTAAAGCAACTCCCCTTTTTCACCAATGGGCACCTCTGCCCCATCATCGTCAACCAGCTTCACTTCAACACCCCAGAATGGTTTTCCGATTGACCCGGGTTTCCTGATTGTTTTCAATTGGTTAAAGGTAACCACCGGCGAACCCTCCGACATACCGTACCCTTCAACAATGGGCACATTAAACCGTTTTTCAAAATCCTGCAATACCTTAACCGGCAAAGAAGCGCCGCCCGAACAACATACTTTTAATGTTTTCGCAATGCTTTCATAGTCAAATTTAGGGTCGGTATAGTTCAATAACCCCCAGTACATTGTAGGTACACCGGCAAATAACGTCACTTTATGTTTTTGCATCGCCTCAAAAACCGATTCAGCGTCAAAACGGATAAGCATAACACCCGAACGCCCTTTATACACCCCTGCATTCATCATCACCGTCATTCCGAAAATATGGAACAGCGGCAACACAATAAGAGCGATATCATCCTCATCATTGTCCATCTGGTCGCAGATGGCAATAGCGTTTAAAAGCAGGTTTGAATGGGTAAGCTCCGCTCCTTTTGGCTGCCCGGTGGTGCCTGATGTATAAATAATCACGCAAGTGTCTTCGGCACTGGTTTGGTGCATTTCAAATGAGGCCGGTTGATCAGCCATAAAATCGCTCAAAGTTGTTACGCCTTCAATACCCGATGCCATTCCCGGTTTGGGCATGATCATTATAAAGTTTTCGCAACCGGTTACTTTGTTAAAAGCCGCATAACCGGTTTCGCCCATCGGGAAATCATTTGTCCCTGCAAAACAGAAATAAGCTTTTGCATCACTATCCCTGAGGTGATATTCAATTTCCTCTTTTTTGAGTAAAACATTCAGCGGAACAACGACAGCCCCTGCTTTTAAAATACCAAAATATACGATCGGAAAATAAGGCAAATTAGGGCACCCCAGCGCTACTTTGTCGCCGGCCCGGATCCCAATGGCCCTTAAACCGTTGGCAACCTGGTTGGCATAACCGTTAACCTGGCTGTAAGTTAGCGAAGTATCCATAAAAGTAAAGGCTGGTTTTACCGGATACCGGTTTGCGCTGTCTTCCAGGATGACCGAAAGGTTTAACATCTGTTTCTCCTTTAGAATTTAAAAAAATCCCTGTATCTAATAGCCCCTGCCGTTACTTAAACTGTCTGCAGTAAAAAATGGGGTGCCAGGAAATAATTGGTTATCTCAAATATATTTAAAAAGAAGCGGAGACACCAAATATTTTGCGAGCCGTAAAATAACACATTCAATCAGGTAGTTAAAACAGGGTAACGGGTACAATGATTTCAAAGCGGTTACGACCTGCGCCGCCAAAAATATCCGGGTCCATCAAATAGCTGTAACGGAAACCAAAAGAGATATTTCCCTGGTTAAATAGTTTTGAATCAAAATAGATCTCAGCGCCCGCCGAGCGGAAAGTGGCCTTAAAGTTCCTGCCATCGGTATAAAAATCAGTGGCATGGGTATAATCATAAAAAGCATTACCGCGGATCCTTGAAATATAAAAAGTATTGGCAAAACCCGCATCCGGATAAGCAATTGGAAAATGATAGTTTACCCCGGCCTTATTCATATCATATAAGTTTTCGGCGGTGTAACCACGCGAGAAGGGGAAACCGTTTGAAAAGTTGATCACCTCGTTTTTATTTTTCTGCTGGTGTGCCACATTGACCACCAGGTTATGGTTAAGCATAAAACCCGGCAGGTATAAAAACCCATTTGCAAGGAATTGCGCTGACGATGCCACGGAAATTGCCGATTTATAATTCAGATAAATACTCTGCCCGAAACGCGGGTAAATATTTTGTTTAGCCTGCTGAATGGTGTTGCTGAAACTGAGATAGTAGTTGAGGTAGGTATAAGCCCTGTCGGCAAAAAGGCCCCGGTAAGGTTGCTGGAAATTTACAGAGGTGGAATACAGATCGCTCCCGGCCCGTAAATAGGTGAAATTTTTACCCTCACTTAGGTTTAAGGGCAGTTCAAAGCCGCCGTGCATGTCTGTTTCATTCCAATAAACATTGTTGCCGTTGTGGTACCCGCGCCGCCCGATAAAATAATCCGAGCCCGCTGAAATATATGGAAATAAGACGCCATAGACGGCATCAAAGCCAAATTCTTTAAAGCCCTCATCCCGGTTATAGGTGAACGAAAGTTGAGTTTGCAGGGTATTCAATACATTTTCCCCGGCCAGGCTAATGGTATAATCAGGGTCAACAAAATTGGGGATCAGGCTGTGGAAATTCAGCAAATGATGCGATTTGCGATATTTGGTGACAGGCAGGGAATCGTTTTTCACCTTAGCCAGCAGATCGGTTGAGCCATCTCGGGTTAATGCGCTGATGCCAAAATCTGATAAACCACCACGGGCTGCGGCGGGTTCTATATCGGCCCAATCAAGTTTACTTTTATCCCATTCGTTTAGCCGGTAGCCAAAAGCCGTAAAACCCACCCAGGCAAATTTGTGGTTACTGACAGCGGGCTGATAATTACCAATGGAGCCGTCCAGGTTGTAATTCTTCAACTCAAATAATTTGCCGGTTTTTAAACTGAATGCAAACAAACGATCGTCAATACCAAGCGTTGCCGAAAAATAAACCGTATCATTTTTCACTACCGGAAAGGCGATTGGCTGGTAGGATAACGGCAGCAAATATTTGTTTTGCCCGGTTTTTATATCGACCAGGTCTAAGGTCATTTCGCCTTTGGGGGTTCGTACCGCAGCAATCAGCTGGTTATCCCCATAAAACTTTGGGTAGGTATAAAATAAGTTCTCTTTATTCGGAACGATCGCTATTAAACTGCCATCAGTTGCATTTATCAAATGAAGATCGCAGTTACCGTTGGTTCCTTCTTTAACCGCGACAATGGTTTTACCGTCGGGGCTAAAATCGGGCGCAAAATATTTGGCGCCTTTTGTAAGGCGGCGTTCCTCACCGGTATTAACATCCAACAACATCAGTTCGCTATAATCGCGGTAATTCCAACGCAGATCACGGCGATAAGCCGGATAAACAACTTTTCCGTTATGATAGGCGAAATAAGTATCCAGTGAAACACTTCTGACCGCTATCTTTTGCTCATGATTACCGGTTTTCTCAACGAATACCGGGATATGATTGTAGGTGCTTTTCATATAAATGAGCGTACTGTCATTTATATAAACCGGATATTCCCGGTCCGCATCAAAATGCTTTTTATTTAATGAATTAGTGAGGGGGAGATTTAGTGAATTGTTATCAGTTTGCGGAATGCCGAATTGCTTTTTATAAAAATCAAACCCATCATTTCTGAACTGATCAAAATCTTTACCTGTATATCTTTTAATCGCCTTTTGAAGCGGGAAGAATACGCCTTTATATGCCGCCGCATCATGCGTTACCTTTTTCCAAAAATCATCACCATATTTTTCACGACCATAGCTCACCATCATATAACCCAGGGGGTACCAGTCAGGAATGTAATCACGGTACGAACCATTGCGCAATTTCATATAACTGTATTCCTTGCCTGCAGCCCAAAGGCCCCGGTAACCGTTGAAAAAGTAGGGTAACCTGCCCCTGCCCTGTTCGCTCACATGGGTTTCGTTAAAAACGGCGTCGCCCTCAAAAAACCAGTTGGGGATGGCAATATCATTACCTAATGCCTGCCCGCCTTCACCAAAAAGCACTTTGAGCGCGTGCGAAAACCCGACATTAAAATTATTATATTGCTGTACATGCCTGAATTCGTGGATCGCTAACTGCTCCGGCCAGGAAAGACTGCCCAGTTCAAAGCTGTTTTGTTCGGGTGTTAAATAAAATTCGCTGCGGAAGGGTGCTAGCCCTACATAGGCGTTGGAAATAGTAGTTTGATCTTGTAAGACTATACTGATCTGCCGCTGTTTAAAACCAATGGTAGGCTGGATAGAGCCGTTCATTTGCCTGATGATATTGGCAACCCTTAACCCTGCGGAATCCAACCCGTAAGGAAAAATCACTTTGGCCGCAGGCAGATCGATCTGCTTCCATTTAATGGATGGCGGATTGCCGCCGAATTCCTGGGCAATTGTTTTAGTAGCAGTGGCAGTAATAAGTAGCAGTAACAGCAGGTAGAAGGGGCTTTTCATTGGGGTGAAAATAAGGAATATTTGTCTGAATCAGAATTTGCAGAATTTTAGAATGAGTAGAATTCGGCCTTGATTGCATTATTCTTAAAATCCTCTAATTCTGCAAATTCTGATTCGGACATACACTCCAATGACACACCATTCTTTAAAACTTCATACATTTGCCGCTGTTATACGTAAACATGGCTAAAGTTTCTATCAACCTGGCAACAGGTTCTATACAAAAAGAAGAATTAATCGTCGGCATCGACCTGGGCACCACCAACTCACTGGTGGCTTTTATCAACCCGGATAAAGACCCGCAGGTGATAAACGATACCGGCAAAGGTGTTCTGGTACCTTCTGTGGTGCATTTCGGGCCAACCGGGGATATTACTGTGGGCAACGAAGCAAAAGAATATTTGATCACCGACCCGCAAAATACCGTTTTCTCGGTAAAACGTTTATTGGGCCGTTCCTACAAAGACATTGAGAATTATAAAGATTTCTTTTCCTATAAAGTAATTGACGACGACAGCGACAGCCTGGTAAAAATAAAAGTCGGCGATAAATTTTATACGCCGATTGAACTATCGGGCCTGATACTAAAAGAATTAAAAACCCGTGCCGAACATGCGTTAAAAACCCCGGTTAACCGTGCGGTGATCACCGTTCCGGCTTACTTTAATGATTCGCAGCGCCAGGCCACCCGCGATGCGGGTAAACTGGCCGGGCTGGATGTATTGCGCATTGTCAACGAGCCCACCGCAGCGAGCCTTGCCTATGGTATCGGCCTTAACCCGGAAGAAACCAAGACCATTGCTGTTTATGACCTCGGCGGCGGTACATTTGATGTTTCCATCCTGCAAATCCAAAACGGTATCTTCGAGGTACTTTCAACCAATGGCAATACCTTTTTAGGAGGCGATGATTTCGACCGGGCCATTGTGGATTACTGGATCGAAAAAAACAACCTGGACAAAGCGGAAGTATTGGCTGATCATAAACTGGCCCAAAAACTTCGTTTAAAGGCCGAAGAAGCCAAAAAAGCGTTTGCGCACCAGAGCATGGTGAACGACAAGATCGGCGACATCTGGTGTACCATTACCAGGGAAGCTTTTAATGAGCTGATATTACCAAAGGTAGAAGAAACCATTACCTGCTGCAAAAATGCTTTAAAGGATGCTAAACTGGAGATCGGCCAGATTGATGAAGTAATTATGGTAGGCGGCTCAACCCGTACGGCCCTGGTTAAAAAAATGGTGGCTGAATTTTTTGGCCGCCCCGTACATGATGAATTAAATCCCGACGAGGTAGTTGCCCTTGGCGCCGCCATACAGGCCGATATTTTGGCTGGTAACCGCACTGATATATTGTTGCTCGACGTTACCCCACTTTCATTGGGTATTGAGACCATGGGCGGCTTGATGGATGTCATCATCCCCCGCAACTCCAAGGTACCTACCAAAGCCGGCAGGCAGTATACCACCAGTATTGACGGGCAGGTGAACATGAAAATTGCCGTTTACCAGGGCGAGCGCGACCTGATCAAAGAAAACCGTAAACTGGCTGAGTTTGATTTGAAGGGCATACCATCCATGCCGGCTGGTTTCCCTAAGGTGGATATTAACTTTTTGCTGAATGCGGATGGGATCCTAAAGATCCAGGCGATGGAGTTGCGTTCGGGAGTAAAACAGGAAGTGGAAGTAAAACCAACCTATGGCATAACCGACGACCAGGTGGAACAAATGCTGATGGACAGCATCACCCACGCCAAAGAAGATGTAAGCCAGCGCATGCTGATCGAAGCGCGCGTTGAGGGCGAGCAAATGGTGAAAACCGTTGAAAGCTTTTTGCGGAAAAACGGCAACTTTTTATCAGAAGATGAACTTAGCAAAACAAATAGCTATACAAACGCTTTAAAAGAAGTGTTGGCCGGTGGCGATAAGGATAAAATTCATAAAGCAATTGACGAGCTGAACGAATTTACCCGCCCCTTTGCCGAGCGCCTGATGGATCATGCTATAAGTGTGGCTATGAAGGGAAAGAGTATAGATTAGTGAGTAGAGATTGGTTGATTAGAGATTAGTTAAAAAAGTTTATTTTGAAAAAAACGACAATTGCGTTCATCGCCCTTTTTTGTTTTTACCTGTCCGTAAAAGCCGCTGATCGGCCGAAAATTACCGATACTATCACAGTTAAGCGAATTGATACCCTTTTATACGATTCGCTGATGCATCAACTGGCGAATGGTGATAAAACAGGCAGGTGGCCGGTTAAAAATACGCCCAAACCTTTGCCGGGAGCGCTTTTGCCATTTAACCGCATTGTGGCTTATTATGGCAATATGTACTCCAAAAACATGGGGGTATTGGGTCAATATCCGCCTAAAATAATGCTGGCTAAATTAAAGGCAGAAGTAAAAGTTTGGGAGAAGGCCGATACCACCACGCCGGTGATCCCTGCATTGCATTACATCTGCGTTACAGCACAGGCCGATGCCGGCAGCAACGGGTTGCATAACCTGCGGATGCCATTTAAACAGATAGATAGTGTGATCCATATGGCGCGGTCAATCCATGCCATCATTTTTCTTGATGTGCAGAATGGTTTCAGTACGGTACAAACCGAGATTCCAAGGCTGGAAAAATATTTGCAGATGCCGGACGTTCACCTGGGGATTGACCCCGAGTTCTCCATGAAAGAAGGCAGTGTCCCGGGCAAACGGATAGGGACTTTAGATGCCGAAGACATTAACTATGTGAACAAATACCTGGCCGACCTGGTGAAAAAGTACAACCTGCCGCCAAAAATATTTATCATCCACCGGTTTACCCAGCGCATGGTAACCAATTACCAGAAGATTAAATTACACCCCGAAGTGCAGTTTGTTATGGACATGGACGGCTGGGGTGGTACCAGTTTAAAACAGGGCACCTACCGCCAGATAGTGGCCCGCGAACCGGTACAGTTTACCGGCTTTAAGTTGTTTTATAAAAACGACATTAAAAAAGATACCCACCGGATGTTAACACCGAAAGAAATTTTGCAGCTGAAGCCAAGACCGATCTATATTCAGTACCAATAGTGCAATTGATCGCCGTTAAAATTAAAGTATAAAAAATAAATCCCCGTTTCCGGGGATCAATTTTCTTATACGTTGTCAATCGCTTCCTGTTCCTTTAGCGCAGTGATATTATTTTTATCACTGTACTGATCAGTTTGGGCAGCAAAATCTTCCAGCAAACCGGTAATGGTATCCAGGTTGTCGGTAACGCGCTGGTGCATGTCCGGCAGATCCTTTTCCAGTCGTTTGTTGCCCAATTCTATATTGTCAACCTCAACTTTTGCCAGCTTTACAATGATGGCCTGCTGACTATTCTTTAAATCCTCCAATTCATGGACAATTTTTTCCATCAACCCGAATTTCTTTAACTTATCCATAATGTTGTGTTTTTGTTTATACATGTACAACACCAATACACTCAAAAAGTTTAAAAATTTGGATTTATGATTTATAACTAATAATTTAGTTGAATGAAATCGCTATACATAAGCCTCATCATCATATGTTTTATTCCGGCAGTGTACGGGCAGGAAGGCGCAAAAGCCGATGACGCCCTGCTGCTGGAATATTATCAAAACCAGCGTTTTGCGGATGCAGCCGATTACCTCAAAAAAACATATCCGGAGCCTGTAACTGATCTCAAAATATTGAATAGTTTGGCCTATTCATCGCAAATGGCCGGCAGGTTACCTGACGCTGAAGCTTATTACGGGCGCATTTTTTCTGCGGATACTACCAATACATCCGTCATATTCAGCCTGGGTAACATCATGGCACGAAGGGGCGACAATATTAAGGCGTTGTTTTATTATAAAAAGATCCTTGCGAAGGACAGCACCAATTTCAGCGTTTACAAGCAAATGGGCAGTATGTCGTTAAACGCGGGTAACGTGACAGATGCCCTAAAGTATTATGAAAAGGCAAACCAGATCAATCCAGGCGAACCGGGCGTGGCCTATGACCTTTCTTCATTTTATATCAATGCGAAACAATATCAAAAAGCAGATACCGTTGTAAGCGGGGCATTGAAAGCCGATACCGCAAATTTACTGCTATTAATGAGCAAGGCCCAGGTGGATTATCACCTGAAAAAATATCCGGAAACGGTTTTGGAATGCACCAAACTCATCAATTACGGGCAGCGGCAAAATATAGTAATCAGTACCCTTGGCACCTCCTATTACGAACTAAAAGATTACAACAACTGTATCCATACTTTTAAACTTTTGGAAGAAACCAATACAGCCACAGAAATATCGTATTACTGTACCGGCATGAGCTATAAAGCTTTGGGCGACCAGCCAATGGCCATCACCTATTTCGAAAAAGCGATAAAGGAAGCGATTTCGAATAACGTTAATTCGTACTATGGCGAGATGGCTGACTCTTACAGCCAGGTACACCAGGTTAAAAAAGCGGTAAGCGCTTATCAAAAAAGCCTGTTGTATGGTGTAATGCCTTTAACTTACTATGATATTGCCGGTTTGTATGATATGCAGCTAAAGAATAAAGCGCTGGCACTGCAGTATTATAAAAAGTATGCAAAAAGCGATCCGCCAGCAGATCAAAGGCCCTATCTCATTTATTCAAAAAAGCGGATTGGAGAATTATCCCGTTAGCGCTGCATCAATCTTGCCACATACTTGCCGATAATATCAAACTCAAGGTTAACTACAGATCCTTCCCTCACCTGCTGCAGGTTGGTATGTTCGAAAGTGTAAGGGATAATAGCGACCGAAAAACTATTGGCTTTTGAATTTACAACGGTGAGGCTGATGCCGTTAACGCAGATAGAACCCTTTTCTACCGTAACATTTCCGGCAGCGGCATCATATGCAAATGTATATTCCCAGCTGCCGTCCAACGCTGCAAAACCGGTGCAAATAGCGGTTTGATCCACATGGCCCTGCACAATATGGCCATCCAGGCGGGCGTTCATTTGCATACAGCGTTCCAGGTTAACCAGGTCGCCTACCTTTAATTGACCGAGGCTGCTTTTATTTAATGTTTCTTCAATGGCGGTTACCGTATGCGTACCATCGGTAAGGGCGATCACCGTTAAACAAACCCCGTTATGCGCAACCGACTGGTCTATTTTCAATTCAGTGGCAATTGCTGATTCCACGGTGATGTGCAAATTCCCTTGATCGTGCCGCAACGCGGTTACTTTTCCTAAAGTTTCGATGATTCCTGTAAACATTGGCCTGGCTCCCTGCCCTCCGCCTGTGGGCCGAGGGTATTATTTTCAAGCAAAACTAACTATTTACTCGTGATTGAAAGTCATTTTAAAGTGGTTTTGAAAAAGATAAAATATATTTGCGGATGCCAGCATTGACATTTGATATTAGGGAAGATCATTTATCCGGACTTCAGCATCAACAAATTACTATAAAACATTTTATCGACGGCGTATTATCGGAGGATAACGGCAACGCTTTTACAGCAATAGCGCCCTGGCTGGTAGAATTCCACAAACGGGACGGCGGTTCGCCGGTTG
Organism: Mucilaginibacter gotjawali; assembly: GCF_002355435.1. NCBI lineage: Bacteria > Pseudomonadati > Bacteroidota > Sphingobacteriia > Sphingobacteriales > Sphingobacteriaceae > Mucilaginibacter > Mucilaginibacter gotjawali. The sequence goes on along the minus strand of NZ_AP017313.1, from coordinate 2,279,509 downwards.
CCTCGGAAATAAAAGTTGCGGAGGCTGAATACGATAGTATCACCCATTCTGGCAAAGTAAAACTGGCCTATAAAGTCTCCTTTACTTATGGCTGCGCTGATATTTTCAGGACAGATGATTATACCGAAACCTGTAAATTCATTATCGACCCTGAAAAAAATAAACTCACACTTTATATAACCGATCAGCTCACACGTGATACAGTTGACGAATTTTAAAGCTACCCTGACGCTAAAATTCCCCCTTTAGGGAGTTAGGGGGCCTGCCTGCCCCTATTTAAAATTACTGCTTAGCTCCACTTTTTATTCCGAAGGTCGATGCCGCCTTCCATTATTGATTTCAGGTTGGCCATGTAAAAAGTCCACCCCACCTGGCATTGTACAAACAGATTTTTTGAAGGATCACTTTCTTCAGGAATGTTCACCTGGGTTAGTTCCACTATGCTTACCCCATTACGGGTATAAATATTGATACTTACAATGCTGTTACCTGAGAAACTGAATTTTATAAAATCGGTGCCGTTGGCTTCAAGGATCTGTCCTTTTTCTACCGCGCTGTCATCAAACCCATGCCAATACCATTCATAGGCATCCTCCTTTAAAATAAATTCTTCCGGCTCACGGAGCCTTCCCGCTATCGTATAAAACTCCGCTTTGCGTAAAAACCATTTTTCCAGTCCTTCTGGAGTTGCCCAGGCTTCGTACAGGCTCCTGATATCTGTATTAAAGTCGCCGATGACTTTAAATTTCGTCCAGTTATTGTCAATCATTTTATTTGTTATTCTTCCTTAACAAAGTAAAATTAGCGATAATAGTTTTGCAATTTGTAAACTTGCCTTAAATCTCCTTTATGGCTAAAAAAAGTGCGGGTATATTATTGTACCGTAAAATCAACAGGCAATTTGAATTTTTTTTGGTTCATCCCGGCGGGCCCTATTTTAAAAATAAGGACTTAGGTGTTTGGTCGATCCCGAAAGGAGAATACCCGGAAGATGAAGAACCCCTGGCAGCCGCCAAAAGAGAGTTTTTCGAAGAAACGGGCCAGCACGTTGATGGTGATTTTATTCTCTTAGCTCCTGTTACGCTAAAAAGCGGAAAGATCGTTCACGCATGGGCCCTGGAAGGGGACATTGACCCTGCAAAGATAACCAGTAACCTTTTTGAAATGGAATGGCCGCCGAAATCAGGCAAAATGAAATCGTTCCCCGAAATTGACCGCGCGGACTGGTTTGATGCGGATGAAGCGAAAATCAAAATCAATGGCGGGCAGGCAAGTTTGATCGATTATTTTTTAGCAAAACAATAATAACGAAGTAAAATAGCGTTAAAACTCCTTTCGGTTTTTCAACCAGTTACCCGCAACGGCCTCCGCAACATCAATCGTTTGTACTTTCTTTTCGCTTAGTAGCCGCTCCATCACCAGGGCAGCTATCATCGCTTCGTCATCTGTACTGTTTTGCAATGATCCGGGTGTAAAATATTTCTTTACAAAATGCGTATCAAAGTTTCCGGAAGTAAACGCCGGATGCTGCATCACAAACTTCCCGAAGCCGAGCGTAGTGGTAATACCGGTTATATTATACTCATCAATGGCGCGCAGCATGCGTTCAATGGCCTCGTCCCTGTCCTTGCCATAAGTGATCAGTTTGGCGATCATGGGGTCGTAATAAATTGGGATCTCCATCCCCTGCTCAAAGCCATCATCCACCCTAACGCCCGGCCCTTTTGGAGTAACATAGGTTTGCAGCGTGCCAATGTCAGGTAAAAAGTTATTGTCCGGATCTTCTGCATAAACCCGCAGTTCAATGGCATGTCCATTTATTTCCAGGTCCTCCTGTTTAAAGCTGATGGCTTCTCCCCTTGCGATGCGAATCTGTTCTTTCACCAGGTCGATCCCGGTAATCAGTTCTGTTACCGGGTGCTCTACCTGCAGGCGGGTGTTCATTTCTAAAAAGTAAAAGTTGAGTTGCTCATCCATAATAAACTCAACAGTGCCGGCGCCGGTGTAATTAACTGAGCGGGCCACATCCACCGCACATTTGCCCATTTGCCGCCTGATCTCCGGCGTTAATACCGATGACGGCGCCTCTTCAATTACCTTCTGGTGGCGGCGTTGTACAGAGCAATCCCGTTCAAAAAGATGAAGGATATTGCCATGGGTATCACCAAGCACCTGGATCTCGATGTGACGGGGCGATGAAACATACCGTTCAATAAAAACTGAACCATCCCCAAAGGCAGAGGTTGCTTCAGATACCGCCAGGGCCATTTGTTCTTCAAAATCAGCTGCAGCATCCACTATCCGCATGCCTTTGCCGCCGCCGCCTGCAGCCGCTTTTATCAGGATCGGGAAACCCACTTCAACGGCTCTGCGTTTGGCTTCTTCAATATCTGTAATCGCTTCTTCGGTACCGGGCACCATCGGGATATCATATTTCAATGCTGCCGCCTTTGCTGAAAGCTTGTTCCCCATAATTTCCATCGCCTCGGGCGATGGGCCTATCAATATCAACCCGGCTTCCCTAACCATTCGTGCAAAAGCTGCATTCTCGCTCAAAAAACCATAGCCGGGATGTATTGCCCGGGCCCCTGTTTGTTTACACGCGGCAATGATCTTTTCTCCAGCAAGGTATGATTTTGCCGAAGGCGATTCGCCGATATGAACCGCCTCATCTGCATAACGAACATGAAGCGCATCGCGATCAGCATCTGAATAAACCGCAACAGTTTTTATACCCATTTCGCGTGCGGAACGCATTACCCTTAACGCTATTTCGCCGCGGTTGGCAACAAGAATTTTTTGCATAGAAACAAATGTAATGGATTAGCCGGTAAGTTAAAGCGCTAAACCCGCAATAGAAAACAAAGATATTGCCGTAAGAACAGGCGGTTTCTTTATACTTAGTATTAACAACTGGTTATCAGTTAATTGTCAACCCTATTTAATTCCGGCATAAAACTTTCTCATAAAAATTAAAATAAGCGCAACTATATGCACATTGTTGTCGTAAAACACCCAAAAAAGCAAACCGCATGGATACTTTAATTTTATTTGCTAAAATTCTTTTCGCTCTGGCCGTATTTCTATTTATCGGAGTTTTATTCTTTAGCTATATTAAATATTTAAAAAGGACCTATTTCCCCAATTGGAAATTCCCTGACTATATCAGCGTTGGATATGCGGAGTATTTGTATAACAAATACCTTAAAAAGACCATCAAAAAATAGGCCCCGGATTATTATCAATTAATAACTCAAAAAACTTAAGGTCGAGCCAACGGCCGAATTTGTAGCCAACTTCTTTAAAATTTGCCACCTCCTTAAAACCCAGGGACTGGTGAAGCTGAATACTGATCCAGTTATCTGCGCTGATACCCGCAATAACGGCATGGATATTCATTGCTTTTGCCCGGTCAATTAAAGCGAGCGACAATATTTTGCTGATCCCCTTTCCCCTGAATGACCGGTCCACATAAACAGATACCTCAACGGTGTACCGGTAACAGGGCCAGGCCCTGAAATGCCCAAAACTGCTAAAACCAGCTATTTTCCCGGCAACTTCAGCCACGTACACCGGGAAATTATTATTCACCCGCTCGTGGTACCATTCTTTACGCATTTGCAGTGAGTGAGGTTTTTCACTGTAAACGGCGGTGGTATTTATAATAACATCATTGTATATGGCCAGTATGGCCTCCAGATCTTCCTCGCGGGCATCCAGCAATATTACTTTTTCCATTGTCATCGTCTTACAAAGTGAAACACCCTGCAGTGGCTTGCTGCAGGGTGTTTGTTATTTTATTGATGATTTTCGGGGCCGCCGGGACCAGGGCCACCAGGACCAGGGCCTCTTCTGCCTTCGGGGACTTTTATTTCGGGGTGAGATTCGCCACGGTGACAGGTATAGCAATTGACACCTGTATGCGCCATCATTCCAAGGGAATCTTTTTTTGCTTCAAAAAATTTCTGGTTAATTTTGTTCATCATTTTGAACATGTGGCGTGCCATTTCCTTTTCGGGTTTGGCATCGCTGGCAAAATCCAGGCCTTTACCTTCAGCATTCGGCGCATGGCAAAAATCGCATCGTACACCCAGGGATGTTGCCCATTCGCGCATAATCATATGCAGCTGCTTGTCTGTAAGGTTTTTGGGTAATACTTTTACATTCATAAACCCTCCTTTCTCCTGTTGAGGCGCCATAGAGGTTAGTGCTACAACAGATATTACAGATGTAATAGCCAGCGTAGCCAAAATTTTCCGGTTGATTAACATAGCGTTGTGATTTTAGTCAACTAAATTAATTTATTCAGGTGAATGTTCCAAACCTGTGTATAAGTAATGTATGTATTTGTATATGATGCAATTTGATGTAACAATTATTATACATTATTAAAATAAATTTGGATTATTACGAAATATTCGTAGATTTACGAAACAATCGTAAATAAATGGAAAAACTATCAATTCAAGAAGAAGAAGCCATGCAGGCGGTATGGCAAACGGGTACCGGTTTTATTAAAGATTTCCTCGACCAGCTTAGCGAACCCAGGCCGCCCTATACCACCCTGGCATCGACTATAAAGAACCTTGAAAAAAAAGGATTTTTAACTGCCGAAAAAATGGGGAACTCATTCAGGTATGCACCTGCCATTAACGAGCAGGAATACAAAAAGAAATTTATGAGCGGTTTTGTGAATGATTATTTTCAAAATTCCTATAAAGACCTGGTAACATTTTTTGCCAAAGAGAAAAAGATCAGCGCCGGCGACCTGAAAGAGATTATTAACCTGATTGAAAACCATAAACCCTAAAGCCATGCCCGGATTATTTGTTTTTTTACTAAAAGTGAACATAGCGCTGCTGGTTTTTTGTGCAGGCTATTATTTGGTGCTGCGGCAACTCACTTTCTATACGCTCAATCGCATATACCTGGTAACAGCGATATTATTTGCATCAGTTTACCCTAAAATAAATCTATCTGGTTTTTTTGAACTACACCGCAATATCGCCAACCCTGTTCAAGCCATCGTTTATAACCTGCAGGCACCCGCAAAACATTTGATAAAGCCTCTTGACAAACACGATTACTGGCAATGGGCCGGCATCGTTTTCTGGTTGGGCGCAACAGTACTGGCCATCAGGCTGTTTATCCAGTTTATATCATTGTTCAGGATTTACCGCAAATCAAAAGCCGGCCAAATCAATGGGCACGAGGTTAGGATCATCAGTGGAAACTCGGGCCCTTTTTCATTCTGGAAAAACATCTATATCAATCCCGAAATGCATAGCACAACCGACTTGCCTTCCATCCTGCTGCATGAACAGGTTCATGTTAGCGAATTACATACCCTGGATATCCTACTGGGCGAATTGAGCGCTATTTTCTATTGGTTTAACCCCGGAATCTGGCTGATTAAAAAGGCGATACGGGAAAACATTGAGTTTATTACCGACAGAAAAATACTAACTAAAGGCGTCGACACAAAACAATACCAGTATAGCCTGGTGAATGTAAGTTTCTCGGCGGCGCCACAGGGAATTGTTAATCACTTTAATATTTCAACCATTAAAAAGAGAATTATCATGATGAACGCAAAAAGATCTTCGAAAATTAACCTGACACGTTATGCAATTTTAGTGCCTGTAGTTGTTGCTTTACTACTCGTTTTTGGTATATCAAGGGCTGCTCTGATCAAAAAGAGCGGTAATGCTGGTAAAGTAGTGGCCGCTGAAATAAAGTCAGCTATCGGCGCCGGTAATGTCACAAAAATGACGGTAAATACGTCAATGGCAGCCAATGAAAATACGGCTAATAAAATCATTTCAATAACGAAAAAAGATTTGGACACTGTACGAAACGGCGGCTTCTTTCTCAGTACCAGCCAGTCTACTGATTCATTGAAATACATAATAAATGGTGTAAAGTCCACAAAGGCTGATTTTAAGGCGCTTGATCCCGATCATATTATCAGTGTAGATCTTGTGTCCGCGGAGCAAGCCAACGCCCTGTTAAATGAAAACAGCAATAAACACAGTGTATTGTTTGTAACCACTGATGATTCGGATTCCGGAAAAAAGCTAAAAGAAAGGATTGACAAATTAAATCACATGGCAAAACTCGTGGTGGCTGGCAATGGCTCAGTGGCTGTTACCAACTCTTCATCGGATAACAATAGCAGCGGCGCCAACTTAAGCACAGGATCTTCCAATACATCCGGATCAGATGTTGTTATTGTGGAATCGGCTCCTAAAGTTTACAAATTCAGGCCAAGGAAATCGCGTACGCTAATGTTAAAAAGCGATACCCTTGCATCCGTTACCAGGGAACCGGTGGTTATTGCAGACGCATATGCAGAGCCGGATACCATCAGGGTAATGAATTTAAAAGTTGACAAAGGGGCTTATACAATATCACCTAAATTAAAACTTGATGCAAAGCCCCGGATGGCTTATAGTTTTAAAGGAACTGGCAGAACCTTTAGCAATTTTTCGGGAAAAACACTTACGTTAAATTCAAACGGTAATAACGAAACGAATATTGAACACCTTTCGGCTAAAATGATTATGATTGACGGAAAGGAAGCTACTGAAAAAGATCTGAAAAAACTCTCGGCTGCCCGGATCGAAAGCATGAGTGTAAAATCAGGCGATGAAGTAACCAAAAAATATGGAGATAAGGCAAAGAACGGTGTGGTATTTATTACCACAAAAAAATAGCTAACCAGGCAGATAGCGTTGGATTGAACGATATCGTAAATAATCAGATCAATCCAACGCTATCAGCTTATTAACCCGCAATGGCCAGCTTTTCATGTTCAAGGATTTCCAGCAGCGCTTTTTCGGCGGTGTTCAGTTCAGCAGAATTGATGTCGTTGTGTTCGTCGAGGCCGGCAATGTATTTAAAAATGGTTCTTTCTTCGTAGCTTTTGATCACCGTAGGATGCACATAATATTTTTTACAAACCGTGCGGGTATTTCCCAAATTGATGGCTACTTCATCCAATACGTTTACAATTTTTTTACGGCACTCTGTAACAGTTTCAAATTCGCCGGCCTGTTTAAAGGCATACAAAGCGCTTACGCTGCCCGCCCAGGTGCGAAAATCCTTCGCGGTAAAATCTTCACCCGTTATTCCCTTCAGGTAATTATTAACATCGGCCGAATCAACCGGGCATTTTGTCCCGTCTTCTCTAAAATACTGGAACAATTCCCTGCCGGGGATATCCCGGCATTGCTTCACCAGCCTGGCCAGCTTACGGCTATGCAAAGCAATTTTATGGTAAACGCCTTTTTTTCCTTTAAACTCAAAACCGATTGTTGAGCCCTCAATTTTTACGTGCCTGTTCATCAGCGTTGTTAAGCCAAAGGAGCCATAGAGTTTTTTGTAAGCTTCATTTCCGACCCGGATACTCGTCAGCTCCATCAGCCTTACTACCAGCGCTACAATTTTATCATGATCGGGATTTTTTCGGTTTAAATCTTTATCAACCTGCTTACGAATAGCAGGCAAATGGGCGGCAAAAGTTTGCAAACGGTGGTATTTGGACTGGTTACGGATCTTATTCCATTCAGGATGATAGCGGTATTGTTTACGCCCTGCGGCGTCTGTTCCTGTAAACTGCAAATGACTATTTTCGTACGGGGAGATCCAAACGTTGGTGTAAGCCGGCGGTATAACCAATCTGTTAAACCTGTGTATCAATTCTTTCTCCTTAATTAATTTTGCTTCTTTATCATAATAACTCCAGCCCTTACCTTTTTTCTTACGGGAGTAGCCGGGTGTTGAATCTGAAACATAGCGCAGCCCCACTGCTTTGGCCGTTACCCTGGGGTCCCGCCCAATTTTCTCAAGTTTTTTGGTTAGTTGGTCCATCTTCAGGTAACAACAAAAACAGGCATACCGGGTTTGAAATATTTAGCCACAAATTACTACCCCTGCACGTCATGAATCCTATATATTTGTTAATTCACTAAAAAACAAGCATCTATGGAACTCATCCCGGTTAAAGAACATATTGAAGATAACAAAGAATTTACAGATGATCCGGATTGCATTGAAAGTGTAACCATGTCAGTTAATTTTTATAAAAGGATTGGCTTTAACCCGCCCTGGATCTGTTATTACGCCCAACTGGAAAACCAGTTGGTTGGTTGTGCAGGGTACAAAGGCAAACCGGTTAATGGTAAGATCGAGATTGCCTACGGTGTATTTCCGCAGTATTGGCAAAAAGGTATTGGCACCCAAATAGCAAAACAATTGATTGATGTTGCTTTGGAAACAGATCCTTCATTAATCATAACTGCCAGAACCTTACCCGAAGAAAACTTTTCCGCACGCATCCTCCGTAAAAACAACTTCAAACTTTTAGGCCCGTTGATTGACCCTGAAGACGGCGAAGTTTGGGAATGGGAATATATGAAATAGACACCAATAGCGTTCTGCACTAATTTTCACGAATGAGGTCGAATGTTCACGAATAAGACTACTACGAGTTATCGGGAATAAGAAAGAAGGAACCAAGACCGATATAAATAGCCAAATTGATAGGATTCGTGAACATTCGAACCCATTCGTGACTATTCGCGCCAACTATTTTTTACCCTCAACTGACCATTCTTTCCCACTAAAAACCTCAACTTTACTTTCATAACAAAACTCATCCAACTTATGAAATACAATTTTTTAGGAAACACTGGCCTGGTGGTATCCGAACTATGTTTTGGCACCATGACCTTCGGCGGTAAAGGTTATTGGGAGGCCATTGGTAAAGTGCAGCAAAGCGATGTCAACGACCTGATGAAAGTTGTGGTCGACTCGGGCATTAACTTTATTGACACCGCTAATGTATACTCTTATGGCGAATCGGAAAAACTACTCGGCCAATCGATAAAACACCTCGGCACTAATCGCCACGACCTTGTTATCGCCACCAAAGTACGTGGTCGCATGAGCGAAGGGCTCAACAATGTTGGGCTTTCCCGTTATCATATTTTCCAATCAGTGGATGAAAGCCTTCAGCGCCTGCAAATGGACCATGTTGATGTACTGTATGTACATGGTGTTGATCCAAAAACACCCGTTGAAGAAATCATGCGTGCGCTCAACGACATTGTTTTAACAGGAAAAGTGCGTTATGTAGCTGTTTGCAACTGGCCCGCCTGGATGGTAATGAAAGCCCAGGGCATTGCCGAAAAAAACGGCTGGAACAAATTTGTGGGTATGCAATATTTTTACTCGCTGGCCGGCCGCGATATTGAGAGGGAAATATTGCCGCTCGCTGCCGATCAGAACCTGGCGGTAATGCCCTGGAGCCCGCTGGCTGGCGGTTTTCTTGGCGGTAAATACTCACGCGACGCCGACACGGCTACAGGTTCGCGCCGTGCTACTTTCGATTTCCCACCCATTAATAAAGAAAAAACCTATGATATTATTGACGTGATCACAGAGATTGGCAAACAGCACAACGCTTCTGTGGCTGAAATTGCCCTGGCCTGGGTGCGCCAGCAAAAAGGGATAACAAGTACTATTATTGGCGCCAAAACAGCGGACCAATTAAATGCTAATATCAAATCAACAGAAGTTGAACTTTCCGCAGATGATCTGCAAAAGATAGATGAGGTTAGCGCCTTACCACGCGAATACCCCGGCTGGATGGTGGAAAGGCAGTCCGCTGATAGAGCGCTGAAGTCCTGAGTCGAAAGTCTTAAGTTCTAAGTCGGGAGTCTGCGACTTTTGACTTAGGGCTTGATTTTAATTAATTCTATTGTTTAAAGTATTCTTTCGATATTTCTCTTAGTTGCTTAACCGCATCAATTTTTTTAATTGTTGACGCTTCAGATTTATCGAAGATGTTTAACAAAAGCATTTCTATGCCTTCATCTGTTTTATTTAGGTGATAATATAATACCCTGAATCCGCCACTTTTGCCCTTTCCCTTACGCTCATCAGAGACCCTGACTTTATAAATTCCATGGCCATAAGATTCTCCCAAATAGGGATTTTCTATCAGGTCACTTTCAAGATTTAAAATACTTTGTTTAAGGATTCGATATTTTTTCAGAAGAGGTTTTAAATCCCGTTTAAATTCAGGCGTAGGTTTTACGGTATTACTCATCCCAAAGATCGTTCATTGATAAAGGTTTAAGTTCGCCTTTCTTAATCAACGAGGCTTCTTTTAAACTTCTTTTTAATGCTTTAAATTCACCATCAGTAAAACCATCATCCTCGCTATCAATATCAATCCGGCTACCCTTCACATTTTTCACTATATCCTTTATAGTTGTAATGATGCCGGTTTCATTTTCTGGTAATTGAATAGTTATAGTGGTCATTTTTCTTTCACTTAATGCGCAACACAAAGATAAATATAAAATAATTCACATTTTTCAGTTCAAACAGCATACTCAAACGGCAAAACCCGGCTTTAAACCTCCTGCTGTATAACTTAGTTTATTTTTGTCGAAACGTTAGTTGCAGCTTCTTTCGGACTTCCGGACCCTGCCGGCAGGCAGGTTTACTGACTTTCGGACTTATCTCAAACTTCAAATGTTTTAAGGGTGCTCACAACATACTCCACCTGGTCGGGATGCACATCCAAATGCAAAACAAACCTGATCCGGTTTGGACCCGTTGACAGCGCCTTAATCCCGTGTGCCGCCAATTTATCCAAAACTATGGCAGCAGGTTCAACCGTATCAAATAGCACGATATTAGTTTCTGCAGGTAATACATTGGCCACCCAGCCACAATTAGCAAGCTCTTCTGCCAGTATTTGGGCATGGCTGTGATCGATTTTTAATCGCTCTACGTGGTGATCGAGCGCGTAGATGCCGGCTGCCGCTAAAAAGCCTGCCTGCCGCATTCCTCCGCCAAAAACTTTGCGAACCCTTCGGGCATATTTGATGGTTTCTTTACTCGCCAGGAATACCGACCCCACCGGCGCTCCAAGTCCTTTGGATAAACAAACCGAAATCCCGTCGAAATATTTGCCGTAACCTTCGGCCTTATCCCCGGTTTTAGCCAATGCGTTAAATATGCGGGCGCCATCAAGGTGCAACTTCAGCCCCTTTGCCTTGCATAGGTCTGCTATTGGTTTGATGTCATTTAATGTATAACAGCTACCGCCTCCCCTGTTCACCGTATTCTCCAGTACCACCAAACTGGTACGCGGATAATGGTCATTAATGGCGTTGATCTCCGGCTCAATCATTTCTGCCGTAATAATCCCCCTGTATCCATTTAAAAGCCGGGTTGAAACCGAAGAATTAAAAGCGATACCGCCGCCCTCATAACGGTAAACATGCGCCGTTTGATCGGCGATCAGTTCATCCAGCGGCTGGGTAAAACATTTGATGCCGATCTGGTTTGTCATAGTGCCTGAAGGGCAGAAGATCCCGGCTTCCATACCAAATAGATCAGCAGTTTTTTGTTCCAGTGCATTAATAGTCTCATCCTCCCCAAAAACATCATCCCCAACTTTCGCGTTCATCATAGCGTCCATCATTCCCGGGGTAGGTTTGGTAACTGTATCACTGCGTAAATCAACATTCATCATATTAAACAGGCTAAAAATGCGTTATTTTTGTTTCAATTATTATGCGCTCAATTTTAATCATTTTATTTTTTATACTGACCATTGTATCAGCAAAATCATACGGCCAAAAATGGCAGCCGGGCCGCTTTACAGACGTTAAAGGCAATATTGAAACCGGTTTGATACGTTTTGGTTCAGGCAAGGCCCCCATCAGGGGCGAAGCTTTTATTGAATTTAAAGAAGACAAAAAAGCCGAACCGTTTAAACTTAGCGCCAGTGATTTAAAATCGTTTGTTATTGCCCGTGATAGTTTTGTAGTGGCCCACGCACCAGGTATTGAAACCTGGGCTCATAATGATTTTGACTTTGTGCGGGTTGTATTGGATGAAGATATTAAACTGTATGCAGCAGGTGGTGTAAAAACCGGGGGTGGCAGTGGCTTAAGCGTGGAACCTGGTATCGGGGCTGGCGTGGGTACCGGAGGCGTGGGTGCCGGTGTTGGAGGCGGAGTATCTATCCCAATAGGGGGCGGCGGGGGCGGCACCTACCAAAAACTGGTTTATTATTACGGCAATAATACCGCGAATATGAAGCGCCTGAATGATAAAAACTTTGAGGATATTATGTGCGACATAATGGGCGACTACCCCGACGTCGTTGATAAAATACGCGCCAAAGTTTATATACTCGAAAACGTTGACAGGCTGATAGCGTATTTTAAACAAGTAAAAGGAGCGGAAAGCTCAAAGCCAAAAGCGGAAAGCCCAAAATAACCTGGTGTGATGTCCATCTAAAATTGACGGTCAGGCTTTATCAAAACAGCTTAAAATTACAGGGAGGGGTTATGTAAAATAGTGTAAACCCCATTTTTTTGCAAAAGCACATAACTAACTTATTATCATATATTTATAAAATGTAAATTTTAAAATGTGTAAACCCGGTGTAAACCATTTTTGTGCTTTTTTGCGTTCAGTAAACTTGTAGATTGACGATTAATAAATTTATGGTTGACACAACGCCAGACCTTAAAGCAAAAGGGCGAAATCTGTTGAAAAGATCAATGAAAAAGATTTCAGCTTAAATCCCCTGCGCTATTACGAAGCCGCTGGCCCAGGCCCATTGAAAATTGTAGCCACCCAGCCAGCCGGTAACATCAACGCATTCGCCGCCGAAATACAAGCCAGGTACCTTTTTAGCTTCCAGGGTTTTTGACGAAAGCTCATCCGTGGATACGCCGCCGCGCATTACTTCGGCTTTGTCATAGCCCTTATCGCCTGCCGGTTTTACTTTGAACCCGTGGATCAGGCTGGTGATATGTTCGATATCTGCTTTTGTAAGCGAAGCCAGGTTCTTTTCAACGGGCAGCCTGTCGCTTAAAGCCTCTGCAAATTTGCGGGTATACAAACCTGCAAGGTAAGCCAGTAACATTTTTTTACCGTTGGCCTCCCGCTCCTGCTGAATCAGTTCAGCAATGTTTTGATAGGGCAGCAGGTCGATGTAAATATATTCGCCGGGGCGCCAGTACGAGGAGATCTGCAGGATAGCCGGGCCGCTCAGCCCCCAGTGGGTAAACAGGATATTTTCTTCAAAGCTGGCCCTGTCATTCCAAACCCTGCAAAAGATGCTGTTGCCCGATAGCTGTTCAAACCAGGGCTGGTCCTTCCCGGTTATGGTTAGGGGCACCAGTGCCGGCGCAGTATCATTTATTTTCAGTTCAAATTTACGTGCAGTCCGTAAGCCAAAGTCAGTGGCACCCATTTTTGGGATGGGTAGCCCACCTGAGGCGATCACAACTTTCGAAGCCGATATTTCTTCAGGAATACCGTCAATTTCGACAGACACAATGAAACTATCCTCCACCTTTTCTATATTCTTCACATCGGCATTGCAAATAATTTCCTGGCCCAGGTCGCGGCACAAATCAGTAAATACCTTTACCACATCCCTGGCCTTGTCACTCTCCGGAAACAGCTGCCCCAGTGTTTTCTCTTTGCCCACAATACCATAAGTTTCAAAAAAACTGATGGTGTCCTCCACCGTCCATTGGGAAAGGGTTGATTTACAAAAATGTTCGTTCTGCGATATAAACTGCTGGGGCGAGGCATACAGGTTGGTATAATTGCAACGCCCTCCCCCGCTGATCAGGATCTTGGCGCCGGGTTTATCGTTTTTTTCCAATATAAGTGTACGCTTGCCTGAAAAGCCTGCCTGTACGGCGCACATTAAACCACAGGCGCCGGCGCCAATAATTATTGCATCAAAATGGGTTTGTTTGTTTATTTTTGCTGTCATGGCAGGTGTTCCGCAAATATCAGAATTTGGCAAGATACTTATCTTTCTTATTACAGGAATAATTATGGTGGGTTTTACCTTTTTTATTACCCGCCTCATCGCCCCCAATAAACCCAACGCCGAAAAACTTACTTCATACGAATGCGGCGAAGAACCTACCGGCAATGCATGGCTGCCTTTTAACACCCGTTTTTACGTCATCGCACTGGTTTTTTTGTTGTTTGATGTAGAAATGGTCTTCATTTTTCCCTGGGCAATAGTATTTGGAAGTCATGCCATGAACGAGATGGACCCGCGCTGGAGTGTTTTGTCATTAATTGAAATGTTCGTATTCCTGGGCATCCTCATCCTGGGCCTGGCCTACGTTTGGGCCAAGGGCGATCTGAACTGGATAAAGCCCGATCCGATCAGGCCTGTCTCCGGAACAAATATCCCAACCTCGCTTTACGATAAGCTGAACGAAGAACAAAGCGCCTACCAAGTAAAAGCGTTTACTGTTGACCTGTCATCAACCCAGCAAGAACAAGCCGCTGCTACTGCTACTGCTACTGCTGCCCCGCCCCCGATAAGGAAACCCATGTTTAAACCAACTTTTAAAAAACCCGGCAATGAGTAACGATTTAACCAGCGAAAGCGGCGGTGTGGTGGTCACCAAAATAGATGACCTGCTCAACTGGGCCAGGTTGTCATCCCTGTGGCCGCTAAGTTTTGGTATTGCCTGCTGCGCTATTGAGCTGATGGGCGGCTTCGCCAGCACTTACGATCTCGACCGTTTTGGTGTTTTCCCGCGGCCATCAGCCCGGCAGGCGGACGTGATCATTATTGCAGGTACGGTTACTTTTAAAATGGCCGAACGCATCAAGCGACTATATGAGCAAATGCCCGAACCCAAATACGTGATCTCCATGGGCTCCTGCTCTAACTGCGGCGGGCCTTACTGGCAACATGGTTACCACGTGGTTAAGGGCGTAGACCGGGTGATCCCTGTTGATGTGTATGTGCAGGGTTGCCCGCCCCGTCCTGAATCCCTTATCGGCGCTATTTTGGAACTCCAGAAGAAGATCGAAGGTGAAAGCCTGCTGGGCGCCCGGAATTCAGCAAAATCCGAAGGTCCGGAGGCTGTTTAACCAGCGCAATTATCGGCATCGGTGATTATTAATATAAAAACCATATCTTTAATAGCCTTAAAAACAACAGCAGTTAATTCATCCTTTAAATTGCCATGAAGAAAACGTTTCCCCTACCCGTCATCTTTTTTCTCCTTATTTCCCATTTTGCAGGCGCCCAAATCGCCGCTAATAAAGATATTTTCCCGGCGGGCACTACCGTCCTCGAAAATATCCCCTATGCCAACGACACGCTGAAAAAGCACACACTCGATATTTATATGCCGCCGGTGAAAAGCCTTGGCTATCCCTTGATTGTGTGGATCCACGGAGGCGCCTGGATGTCGAATGATAAACATGCCGACATGGGCTATATGACCAATACCATCAAAGCGTTTTTAAACGCCGGCTATGTATTGGCTTCTATCGATTATCGCCATAGTACAACGGCCCCCTTCCCGGCGCAAATACAGGATTGCAACCGGGCTATTGAGTATTTATATGATAATGCAGCACAATACAGCATCGACGAAAGCAGAATCGCCCTCATCGGGTTTTCAGCCGGCGGGCATCTGGCATCCCTAATCGGTTTATCGAATAATAATACGGAGAAATCATTTTACTACAATGGCAAGAAACCCCAATTCAAAATTACTGTAGTCTTGGATTTTTACGGACCATCTGATTTTTCAACACTGAAAGGCCACGACAGCCCGGATCTGAAAAACCCTATAACGTTACTGTTGGGTGGCACCGTAGCCGAAAAGCCCGAATTGGCCAAAAAGGCCAGCCCGATAACATATATCGATAAAAAAGACCCTCCTTTTTTTATTGTACAAGGTGAAAAAGACGAATCTGTTAACCCTGATCAATCCATCTTACTAAGTACCCGGTTAAAAAGCGCTCATGTGGCCAACCAGCTAACTATTGTACCAGGCGCGCCGCATTATGGCGTAATGTTTGATACCGATTTTATCAAACGCGACTTGATGTCATTCTTAAACAAATACATGAAATAGGCACTTCATTATTTCTTTTCATTCCTCAGGAAATCATTTTTAATATCCTCCTCTGCGGATTCAATAGCGTCTTCAACGGAATGACTTTGTGTATTTGATTTTGCTTTTTGAGTTAGTTCAACCAATGTGCGATAGTGTTCATAAAGGGTATTCAATTGTTCCTCGCTCAAATCCTGGATATTAAGCAAACGGTTGCTGGCGCCGTTATTGGCCGCAATCAGTTCATTTAATTTTAACTGTACCGCGATGGACTCTTTATTTTGCGATTTTTGGATTAAAAAAACCATCAAAAAAGTAATAATTGACGTCGCGGTATTAACGATAAGCAGCCAGGTATTTGAAAAATGAAAAACCGGGCCGCTGAATGCCCATAACAAAATGAACCCAATTGCAGCCAAAAATACCGGCGAGCTGCCGCTATAGGTAGTTATGGTATTGCTTATTTTTTCAAATCCAGAGATATCATCATTTGATTGATTGCTCATATTTATTTTTTTATTTATAAGGCAGTAAAACAAAAATTGTTTGATTTGAATAGCATACCGATACAAAAATTCACACTAAAAATTTGCAGTCCTTAAAAGCATTGTCGCTAATTGACCCTTAACTTCCGTTAAAATAAGATTTTAGCATTTAAATTTCACCCACAGTTTTTCAGTTTTACTTACTCCGTACCACATAAAAAAGCCCGGTTTAAAACTAAACCGGGCCTGTAGTATTGTCAAAAAAAGCTACCTGGTTAACACGCCGTCAATCCCGATAACCACTCCGTTTGTACCTAAAATATCAAAAGCAATCACTTTGGCGTGGTTACCCTGTGCATCGGTAAACGTAAGGTGTTTATCAGTTACAGACAAGGTTAGTTTATTGCCGTCTATGGTTGGCAATGTTGGTGTTCCGCTGCCAAGTGTTTTAATCAATTCGGCTTTGTCAAACTTTCCAACAATCACATGTCCCTTTAAAACCGCAGCAAGCTTTGCCGGATCGGCCATTAAGCTATCCAGCTTACCTGATGGTAAAGCAGCCAATGCAATATTGCTTGGTGCAATAATAGTGTATGGCCCTGCTCCTTTTAATGTTGCACCCAGGTTTGCAGCCCTTATCAGCGCAGCTGTAACATTGTAATCAGCGTTGCCTGACAAAGTTACCACCAGGTCGCCTGTTGGGGCTGTTGCAGCAGCCTGGGCAAACGCCCTGTTTGAATAAAAACCTATAGCTAATACCGCTATTACCATTAAAATTGACTTCTTAATCATACGTTGTTCAGTTAAAATTTAATAATTTAATTGTTAGTTTAACGCTTATATTCCCGTTGGCATATATACCAAAAAAAATAATTTCCTAAAATAAGAACAAGCATTTTTTTAGAAAATTGTTTAAAAACGATGAAATTGTTACTGAAATGATGTGCGGATGTGCAGATTACAGATGTGCAAATAAAAGAGCTGATATACTAAACGCTGTTTGAATTTGGGTACATCTACCTGTTTAAACATCAAAAAATCTGAACATCCACACATTTGCATATCCAAACATCAAAAAAATCCGCACATTTGCACATCTGCACATCTGCAGATCAAAAATTTGCACATTTGCATATCTGCACACATCAATGAAAGCATTCTACGGAGATCTTAAACTAGGAATATTAGGCGGCGGCCAATTAGGCCGTATGCTGATACAGCAGGCAATTAATTATAATGTAACGGTAAAAGTGCTGGACCCTGACCGCGAAGCACCATGCCGCAAACTTTGCGACGAGTTTGTAGTGGGCTCGCTTAGTGACTATGAAACGGTTTACAATTTCGGCAAAAAGGCCGATATGGTGACTATTGAAATTGAAAAGGTAAACGTTGACGCACTTGAACAATTGGAGAAAGAAGGGGTTTTGGTTTATCCGCAACCACGCATCATCCGGCTGATACAGGATAAAGGCCTGCAAAAGCAGTTTTTCAAGGAGAATAACATCCCTACTGCTCCTTTCCAGGTAATATCGTCTCCAAAACAATTGGCTGAAAGCCATATCCCATTTCCTTATATCCAAAAACTGCGCAGGGATGGCTATGATGGCCGTGGTGTTTACAAAGTGATTGATGAATCGTACCTTAAAAACGCCTTTACCGAACCAAGCCTGATAGAAGAATGGATAGATTTTGAAAAAGAGATCGGTATTATCGTCGCCCGTAATGAGAACGGCGAAGTAAAAACCTTTCCGTTGGTCGAAATGGAATTTAACCCGCAGGCTAACCTGGTGGAGTTTTTAATTTCGCCTTCCACCCTGCCATTCGAGATCCAGCAGGATGCCGCGCAAATCGCCACCAAAATAGCAGAAGACCTGAACATTGTCGGATTACTGGCTGTAGAGATGTTTTTGGATAAGCACGGCAAAATTTTGGTAAATGAGCTGGCGCCGCGTCCGCACAACAGCGGGCACCAAAGCATCGAAGGTAATGTAGTTTCGCAGTTTGAACAGCATTTGAGGGCCATATTTAACCAGCCTTTGGGCGATACCGCGTGCCTGAACAATGCTATTATGATCAATGTGTTGGGCGAAGCGGGCTACGAAGGGCCTGCTATTTACCAGGGGATTGAAAAAGTGCTGGATTGTGCAGGTGTTTACATCCACCTGTATGGCAAAGCATTAACCAAACCTTTCCGCAAAATGGGGCATGTTACCATAGTGGATGCCGACCGGGAAAAAGCAATTGAAAAAGCAAGGTTTGTGCAAAAGACGCTGAAGGTGATTGCATAGCTGGGCCCGCATGATAGATTGAGTCCGGAAGATTATTTAAAATTGTTTAGCTTTAAAATAATGAAAAAGTTAACCTTCACCTTTATTTTAATCATTTATTCAATTGCCATTTTTGGACAACATAAGTTTACGCAAAAGCTGGCAAACCTGGCTCAAATCACCTTTCCGGACACTCCAAAAGCGATAAAACTTATAACCGGCTCACAATACCAGCTCGAAACAGATAGCATTACTTATATCATCAGGGCAGAGAAGATTTCCTTAGGTCCGCGATACAGGTTTGTTAGGGATATTGCTGATACGGTGTATAATAACGTAGCAAAAGATTGGGTCAGTAAAGCCAACGGCGTACTGATTTATAAACGGAAGGCTTTAGTAGACGGTTGGAAAGGATTTGAATTCTCCTATAAAAAAAAGTTTGCTTTTGGTCCGGAATACCGTTATTACCAGGCCTTATATTTGAATGACAGCCTGATCATCTGCAGCATGTGGTGTAACGATTCTCTGAAAAAAGATAACAAGGATATAAAAGCATTTTTCAGTAGTTTTAAAGTAACTTTAAGTGATGACGATGTCCGGCAAGACAACTCATCTGAGATCGCCAGAGAACTCGGGCAAATGATTGGTAAATTAATAGCCTACGGTTTAATGATATTAATAGTAGTTTTGCTGGGCTTAGGCGTTGTTTTTGTCATAAAAAAATTAGTATATAAGTAATTTGATGAGTGTTTTACCGAAAATAGGAATAATAATGGGCAGCAAATCTGATTTGAATATCATGCAGGATGCCGCCGATGTGTTAAAAGAGTTGGGTGTGCCCTACGAGATCACCGTTGTATCTGCCCACCGCACCCCCGACCGTATGTTTACCTATGCCCGCGAAGCCGCAGGCCGTGGATTAAAAGTGATCATCGCCGGTGCCGGCGGTGCAGCGCATTTACCGGGCATGGTGGCGTCATTAACGCACTTACCCGTGATTGGGGTTCCTGTAAAGTCAAGTAATTCCATCGATGGCTGGGATTCGATATTATCTATCCTCCAGATGCCGAATGGCATTCCGGTGGCTACTGTTGCCCTTAATGCCGCAAAAAACGCAGGTATCCTGGCCGCCCAGATCTTATCTACGGCAGATGACCAGATTGTTCAAAACCTCATCGCTTTTAAAGAAAATTTGAAGAAAAAGGTGGAAGAGTCGGCGTTAGAGATTAGAGGTTAGCGATTGGAGATTAGAAAAAAAAATTGCAAGTACGGGCTCCTTGTACAACGCGGAAATCGCTTTCTTAAATTAATGCCTATCCGGGGGGCACCTATGGAGCTATTAACTACCTTATTTATTCCCTTCCTGGTACACGGCCAATAACCGGAGACCGGCTTAATCAACATTACAACTTTCCAACCTTGCAACATTCCAACAACTAATCTCTAATCTCTAATTAAGCTCCGGATTCTCCGGGAAATTAGCAATATGCGCATACCGCTGCCCAAGGCCTATTACGGCTTCGCGCCAGAGGTTTTCTTCATTGCCGTTAAAAATTGTTTCGGGTTTTATGCGATTAGCAACAATCCAGCTATCTTCCTTTATTTCATTATCCAGTTGTTCGGGCGTCCAGCCGGAATACCCGGTAAAAAACCTGATCTCGTCTTCTTTTAACTGGTAACTGGTGATCAGTTGCTTTACTGTTTCAAAATCACCTCCCCAAAACAGGCCCTCGCCAATATCAATACCACCATCAATTTTTTCGGGGCAGCGGTGAATAAAATGCAACGTATTATTGGCTACAGGACCGCCGATAAAAACCGGCAGTTCCGAATAGGATACATCAGGTAGAATATCACCCAGTAAAAACTCTCCGGGATGGTTCAAAATGAAACCCATAGCCCCTGCTTCTGAGTATTCTGTCAATAAAATTACGGATCTTTTAAAATTGGGATCCATCATAAAAGGCTCCGATATTAAGATGCGCCCCGAGGCCGCCGGAATAGAACTAAGCATAGCGCCAAAAATTTTTGTTAATATAACAAGTTTTATAAAAATATGTTGTGTTTGGGAAAAAAGAGTCGGGAAAGAATCAGGAGCCAAGACAGACCGTGCTATTTTTGTTTTCCATCCTGATTCTTGGTTCTTTCCTCTTGATTCTTTCCTTTTAATCGTAAGTTTGCGTCGATGAACCAGGATAACTTACAAAATATGCGCGAGGATTATGCCTCCGCTGAATTATCAGAAAATTCGGTAAAAGCCGACCCGATAAAACAATTCGGCATTTGGTTTGATGAGGCCCAGGAAGTAAATGTTCCTGAAAAAAATTCAATGACCTTGTCTACGGCCACCCACGACGGAAGGCCATCGGCCCGTATTGTATTGCTGAAAGGATACCATGAAGGCGGCTTTGTTTTTTACACCAATTACCTTAGCCGCAAGGGAAAAGAAATCAATAAAAACCCACTGGGCGCTTTAACGTTTTTCTGGCCTTCGCTGGAACGTCAGATCCGCATCGAAGGTATTTTGGAAAAAGTAAGCAAAGAAGAATCTGAAAAATATTTTCATTCGCGGCCCAGGGAAAGCCAATTGGGTGCATTAGCCTCGCCGCAAAGCCAGGAGATCCCCAACCGCGAAAGCATCGAGAATAAATGGGATGAGCTAACCGCAGAATATGAAGGCAAGGATGTTCCGAAACCATCATTCTGGGGTGGATATATTTTGAAACCACGATTGTTTGAATTCTGGCAGGGACGCCCGAGCCGCCTGCACGACAGGATCGTTTATAAAAAAATCGATAACAAAAACTGGAAAAAAGTCCGTTTGGCGCCATGAGTTTTGAGGAAGTTAAATTATTGCTAACAGAGAAATTTGGCGCTGAAGTGATTGTTGGTGAAGAAACCGGCGGCATGCAACCCGCACTGCTGATAAATCCTGATCAAATTGCCGCAGTATGCCTTGAACTGCGCAATAATCCAAATACCTATTTTGATTTCCTATCCAGCATTACGGGTGTTGATTACGGGGTAGAATCGGGCCGCTTTGGCGTGGTTTATCATTTAGCCTCTATCCCTTTTCAAACACAATTAACAATAAAAATAAGCAAGGAGAATAGCAGGGACTTGAATGACCTGCCCGAATTCCAGAGCATCACCTCCGTTTACCGCACGGCCGACTGGCACGAACGCGAAGCATATGATCTTATTGGGATATTCTTCGAAGGCCACCCCGATTTACGCCGTATCCTGCTCCCTGATGATTGGGAAGGTTTTCCGTTGAGAAAAGATTATAAGAACGCTGAGTTTTATAAGGGGATTAGGATTGATTAGGTTTCGGGTTGATTGAGTTAGATTAAGTTAATTTGTTTAAACGACTTAAAAAATGACTCAATAGCAAACTCAATCAACTTGTTCAGCTTAATCAACCCAATCAACTATTCCTAACCTTTTACCCGTCTTTACGTATAAGACCCTTGTTTACCATCAATTAAAACCATGGATATTATAAGGAGAGACGACATTTCTTACGAAGAATTCATCGAGGAACATTACAAACCCGGTATTCCTTTAGTTTTTACCAAAGCCGCTAAAGTTTGGAAAGCAAACGGACTTTTTACACCCGATTGGTTCAGGGAAAATTATCCTGAGCGCGAAACCGATGTAAGGGGAACCACTTATAAGATGAAGGACATTATGGACCTGGTGGAAAAGAGCACGGCCGAAAACCCCGCGCCCTACCCTATTATTTTTGATATTAAGAAAACCTTACCGGAATTGATGCCATTGATAGAGCCGCTTGATTTGAATTATGCCTCGCCAAACTGGCTGAACAACAAAATGTTTAACCTGGGTAAATGGGGCGCGGTAACAGAATTATTTATCGGTGGCCCGGGTGGTAAATTCCCTTACCTGCATCTTGATTATTACCATTTAAATGCCTGGGTTACCCAGTTATACGGCGAAAAACGTTTTACCGTTTTCCCGCGCGGTCAGGAAGATCTGCTTTACCCCCGCCCTGATGATCCTTGGCGTTCGGAATTAAATATTTTTGAACCCGATTTTGAGAAATTCCCCAAATATAAGGATGCCACACCTATTCATTTTGTGGTTGGCCCCGGCGAAACTTTGTTTATTCCTTTTGGTACATGGCATTCAGCCTATTCATTAACGCCTACCATTTCAGTTGCTTTTGATACGCTGAACAGCAAAAACCACAAAGAATTTATGAAAGATGTGTGGACCTTTAAAGGCCGGCAGGGTAAAGCAAAAGCCATCGCCATGTACAGCTATGCCTGGCTGGCCACCCAAAGCAGCAAGCTAAGCGAAAAGTTAAGCGGAAAAGCAGCACTGTAATTTCGGATTTCGACTGCCTGCCGCAGGCAGGGATTGCCGAATGAGGAATGATTAATTAGCCTAAGTAATATAAACTATATAAAAGCGGGCCTGCGGTTTAATTACCGTGGGCTTTTTTATCTAAAAACCGGCGTTCATATAACACCTTTGTGGTCTTTGTGAAATTCTTTGTGCCCTTTGTGTTAAAAATTGCCGCACAAACAAGTTTTATTTCTATTTCCTCTCCGGTCTCCACGATTTGATCTTTAAATTCAATAAATTTGAAAATTCGTAAATAAATCCGAACCCGATAGCTATCGGGTCGAAATTCCGACATCCGAAATAAATTGAACGTCACCGAACCAAAATATAACATCGCCTTAAACAAATATAACCAAAAGATCGCGGCGGCGGCTACCGAAGATATGGTATTGAATATGGGCCCGCAGCACCCGTCAACCCATGGCGTTTTGCGGCTGGAGCTGATCACCGACGGCGAGATTGTTAAAGAAGTGATCCCCCATATCGGTTACCTGCACCGCTGTTTCGAAAAACACGCAGAGTCATTAACCTACCAGCAAACCATCCCTTTTACCGACAGGATGGACTACCTGGCCTCCATGAATAACAGCCATGCCTTTGTAATGGGCGTTGAACGCATGATGGGCATTGATAAAGAAATCCCCAAACGGATAGAATACATCCGCGTGCTGGTTTGCGAACTGAACCGCATCGCATCTCACCTCATCGCCATCGGTACCTATGGCATTGATATTGGCGCTTTTACGCCCTTCCTCTGGTGCTTCCGCGACAGGGAGCATATCATGGGCATGCTGGAATGGGCATCCGGCTCAAGGATGTTGTACAATTATATCTGGGTGGGCGGCTTGTTTTACGACCTGCCCGTTGGCTTTGAAGAACGCTGCAGCGAGTTTGTCACCTATTTTAAACCTAAAATGGCGGAGCTGAACGAACTTTTAACAAACAACCAGGTCTTTATTAACCGAACCGCCAATATTGGCGTGTTGCCCCTGGATGTGGCCATCAATTACGGCTGCTCCGGCCCGATGCTGCGCGGCTCCGGTTTAAAAAGGGATTTGAGAAGAATTGATAACTATTCCGTTTACCCCGAACTGGAATTTGATGTCCCCATCGGCAAAGGCGAAATGGGCGCCGTGGGCGATTGCTGGGACCGTTATAAGGTGAGGGTTGATGAGATAGCGCAATCACTCCGCATGGTTGAACAATGCCTTGAAAGGCTGAAAAAAGAGTTGAAACGCACCCCTGATTTTGATCCCCGCGCTAAAATGCCCCGAAAGATTACACCGAAGGCACAGGATTATTATATACGCTGCGAAGGCGCCAAAGGCGAACTGGGTTTTTATTTTATGGCCGACGGAAAATCCGAAATACCTTTCCGGGTAAAAGCCCGTGCCCCAAGTTTCAATAATTTATCCGTACTACCCGAACTGGCAAAAGGCGTAATGATAGCCGATTTGGTAGCCATTATCGGGTCAATTGATATTGTTTTGGGCGAGGTTGACAGGTAAGGCTCCATCTAAAAAAGGCGCAACCCTAATAAGCAAAGAACAACATGAATAGTCTCCGGTGGAGGGAACTTCAAAACAAGTTAAACGCAAGTAAAGCTAAAGTCTCCCCTACAGGGGGAGATTTAGAGGGGGCTTAAAAACAAAACGCCCCGGGTAATACCCGGAGCGCCTGTATATATAGGTATGTTGATTTTGGGCTATTGATTATAAACCTTCACCATAAACACAAAGTTCTGTAATTTCTTGATCTGCTGCACACGCCCTAAAGTAGCCAGCGTATTTTTGGTATTTGTATTGATGGGTTTAGTTAAGGAGTCAGCCGGGATATCCTGGATGGCTTTTAACAAGTAGTTGGACTTAATAGCGAACGCGGCACCTTCCACATGGGTTTGTTTTGCATTAATAATACCGATGATATCGCCCCTGCTATCCAGTAACGGACCGCCGCTATTGCCAAAATTAACCGGTATTGAAACCTGGTAGGCAGTACTATCCGTATTGGTGCCGTTAAAACCGGTGCTGGCTGTAAGGAAACCGGGGCCCAAAACCATTGCGTCCCTTGGATAACCTAATGTAAATACGCTTTCGCCAATGTCAGTTTCCGCCTTTTTAAAGCTGTACGGTAACGGGCCTAAAGCTTTAAAGGAAGGATCGCTAATTGCCAAAACAGCGATATCCGTTGCCGGTTCAGAATAAATCACTTTTGCTTTGTAGGACTTACCGTCGCTGCTTTGCACATAAATCGAATCAGCGTCTTTTATAACGTGATTATCGGTAACAATATAGCCGTTAGAAGATATTGCGAAACCCGTCCCCCTGAAATTGCCCGGATTAGCGTCACTGGCATGCTGAGGGTTGAGGCTTTTAACAGTTCTGCCTAACTGATCAGTCTTTGCACCTATTTTGTTGATTTTCTCGCTTAATTGCACGTAGTTACCACCGCGATTATTTAAATAGCCGGTAAAAAACATGGTACATAAAGCAGCGAATATAGCAATGGATGCCGCCACCGATATTTTTGAGTGATGGTTGCGCCATAACCTTACAATAAACGATGGCCGGATCATCAGTTCATCTTCCAGTGCATGCACATCAATCTCGTTATGGATGGCATTTAAGCGTTTTTCCAGCTCCAGGCGTTCACCATATTGTTTAATAAGGCCGGTAAAATGCTTGTGCTCGGTTACCTTGTTGTTTATTTCGGCATTCTCATTCCTGAGGATTTCGAAACGTGCACGCTCATCCTTGGTCATTTCCCCGTTAAGGTACTTTTCAATAACTTCAAGTACTTGATTATCGCTCATCTTATTTTCCCCTTATTTTTGCTGAAAAAATAATTTTTTCAGCCTTTGAAGGCACTTATACTTCTGGGTTTTGGCATTATCCGCATTGGTATAGCCAAACTCCTCGCAGATCTCCTTCATCGACCTGTTATTGATATAAAAATCCTCAATAATTGTTTTGCAGGGTTCGCCTAATAACTTAAGGGCTTCTCCCATTTTATTAAACTGTATATCCCGCTCATTATTCTTTTCAGTTTCGTCATCTACTGTTAAATACTCCTGAAAATCCTTAATATCTCCACCATACCTGTTCATCTGACTCAGGCGCTTTAACCAAAGCCTCCTGCAAATGGAGTATATGTATGTTTTTAGCTTACTGCTTAACTCAAAATCGCCGGTTTTAACCTTATTGTAAAGTATAATAATGGCTTCCTGGTAAACGTCTTTTGCATCATCCCCATCGCCATTGTTGTTAACAATCAACTGCAGCACCATCGGGAAGTAAGCAATATATAACCGCTTTAATACACTTTCCGAATTATTCAGGATGCCCAGAATCACTTCACTATCTGTCGGTATTCCCGTATTCAACTCTTTACTCACTACTTAATACTATTTATGCAAAATTGTAACCCAATGTAAATAAAAAAATATTTCATCACTTCCGGCCATCAAGGCCTCCACCCTGCCCGTGGCTGGCCTGGCCGTAAAAGCCCGAAAGATACATTTTTGTAACTTAAAACAATATGTTGTGTTAACTACTTCGTCAATATATTTAAAACCGGGCGCCCCGGCTTAATCGAAACATTATCATATAATCTTTGTTACACTACAACATTAAATAAAAAAAATATGAAAAATTCATTCAAACTTATGTTCCTGGCTTTGGCTGTTTCGGCTTCTTTCGCGGCATGCAAAGGTAACAATTCAGGCGGTTCTACCGATTCCTCCAGTTCAATGAAAACCTCAACGGATACAACTGTAAAAGTTGATACCACAAAGGCAGCAACTGACACAACAAATGCTAAAACAGACACCACTAAAGTGGTTACCAAAAGCACCGAAGTAAAAAAAGCAGTTAAAAAAACTGAATAACGTTTGATCAACAACTGCAATTAACATGAAAATTATATTTCTTTAAATTATTGGGTTACCTTTTTACTTCAACAGTATTAAAGCTAAACATTCACATTTAATTAAATATAAAAATGAAAAATTCATTCAAATTAGGTTTTGTTGCTTTAGTAATTGCTGTTTCTGCTGCAGCTTGTGGTGGTGCTGCTAAAACTGGTGCTGCTGATTCATTAAAAGCTGATTCTTTGAAAAAAGATTCTATTGCTAAAGCTGATACATCTAAAAAAGTAGCTGCTGATACCTCTAAGAAAGCTGCTGCTGACACAACCAAAAAAGACACTACCAAGAAAAAATAATTCTTAGGTTTTTCTGTTAATTTTTTTTCGAAAGGTAACTTTAAATTTTTTTTAAAAATTTGGGTTACCTTTTGTTGTTTGCGGTATTAACTACCAAACTATTTAATCACTTAAAAAAAATTAACATGAAAAATTATTTCAAAGTTGGCGCATTAGCATTAGCTATCGCTGTTTCTTTCGCGGCTTGCAAAGGTAAAGGTTCTGCTGGTAGCTCTGATTCTGATACCACTAAAAAAGCTGACACTTCAATGAAAATGGCTGCTGATACTTCTAAGAAAGATACTTCTAAGAAAATGGCTGCTGACACAACTAAAAAAGACACTACTAAGAAAAAATAATTTTTTCTTAGCGAAAAACAAAAAGGCTTCGGGTATCCACCCGGAGCTTTTTTGTTTTATCTGCCCTCCTTTCAGCATAAAAATTTATTTTTGCCGGCAAACCCGCAAGCATGCCCCATTCTTTTCTTTCCATAAATAGCATCACCGTCCGATATTTAAACAACACCCTTTTTACCGGTTTAAATTTTATAGTAAAAAAAGGGGAACACTGGGCGCTCATTGGCGAAAGTGGTTCGGGGAAGAGTGCTTTACTGCATACCATAGCCGGCAGGTTTAATATTACCGGCGGCGCTGTCGACCATTATTTCTTTGATGAATTTGTAAAAGATCATGGCCAGCCCGAAACCTTGCTCACCTATCACCAGCTGGTGGCCCTGGTTGAGCCCAAACATCATTTCAGGAACCTGTCCAACACTGCCGATTTTTACTACCAGCAACGCTATAACTCCTCCGATTCGGAAGATGCGTTAACGGTTGAACAATACCTGGCAACCGTAAAACCTACGCATGGCAAACCCGTTTATTGGACCTACGAAAAAACAACCACCCTGTTAAAATTGGGTGAACTGCTGCAAAAACAGATTATTAAATTATCAAACGGCGAAACCAAACGCCTGATGATCGCCGCCGCGTTGCTAAAAAACCCTGCGCTGTTATTGCTTGATAGCCCTTTAACCGGGCTGGATGTACAAACGCGGGCGGCTTTTAATGCCGTTATTGATGAAATCATTGCATCCGGGGTTACCTTAATTATGGCTACGTCCCCCTACGAGATCCCGGCGGCCATTACCCATGTGGCTGTTTTAAAAAATGGCGCCATCATTCAAGCGCTGCCGAAAGAGCTGTTTAACGCCGAACTGTTTTTGCAGAATGATAAAGATGAAGTAGATAATAAGGAACTAAAAGCCTTATTAAATGAAGGCACAAACAAAATACCGTATCAATTCATCGTTAAGATGAATAAGGTACACATTCAGTACGGCGAAAAGGTTATTCTTGATGGCATTAACTGGCAAATAACACCCGGCGAAAGATGGGCGCTGCTGGGCCCCAACGGCGCCGGCAAATCAACCTTGCTCAGTTTAATCAACGGCGATAATCCGCAGGCTTATGCCAATGACATTATTTTGTTTGATAAAAAACGCGGCACCGGCGAAAGTATCTGGGATATTAAAAGCAAAATCGGCTTCGTTTCGCCCGAGCTGCACCAATACTTCCCGACAGATAACAGTTGTTTGCAGGTGATTGAATCCGGCTATTATGACACCCTTGGCCTATTCCGGCTTTCACAAAAAACGAAAGCCGATACCGCGCTGCGCTGGATGAAAGCCCTGGAAATTGAGCAATATGCCCGTGTACTGCTGAAAAACATCCCGGCAAGCGCGCAGCGCCTGTGCCTGCTGGCCCGTGCCCTCATCAAAAACCCCGACCTGCTGATCTTCGACGAACCCTGCCAGGGCCTCGATGCGCACCAGCAGCACCATTTTAAAACCCTGGTGGATACCATTTGCAGCATGAGCAATGTTACGCTCATCTACGTAAGCCATTACCAGCAGGAGATACCGGAAAGCGTGACGAAGGTGTTGAGGTTGGAAAGAGGAAAAAATATATCTTAGTTTTATGAGAAAGATATTTTTATTGATATTACTATCAGGCCTGAAATATGTCGCATTTGCACAAACCGAATTTACTTTAGGTGATGACTTAACATATGCTGTTATTAAAGACACCGATGGCTATGTTAACATCAGAAAGTCGCCAAATACCTCGTCACCTATTGTTGGCAAAATTTACAAATACAATGTTTTTAACTGTGAAGTGAATAAAACAAATTGGTGGAAAGTTTTACAGGTTCAATATGACAATCATCATAAATCCAGTTGGCTTGAAGGTTATATATACAATAATAGGGTAACATTACTTTCTACCTGGAAAAAGATCAATCGAAAAAATATCCATCCTGACAATTGTGTCCTCAAAACTGATAGTTTGATTGTATCTGTTAAAAAGAAATCTTTTAATCCTGCCAAACATAAATTATTAAAGGCGAAACAGGAACTGGAGCTGATTGATGGCAAAGGTTTCTGGGGTACGGATGGGGAAATACCAAAAAAATCAATTTCTAAATTAATGGTGGTAAAAAACGGCAAATCTATCATTATACCCGCCGGTGCTTTCAATGACCTATATGAGCCTAATTTCGAGACATTGAGTGTTTGTTATGGCCCGGAAAATACTATTTACGTTAGTATGTCCAACAGTGATGGCGCAGGGGCATATGGCATCGTATGGATTTTTAAGGACTACAAATATTACACCCGGTATATCGACGATAGTTTGGATTAAGACCATGCAACATTGCACGCTCATCTTTATAAACCATTATCAAATGATTTATAAATAGGTGATGTAGAGACGTGATGCATCACGTCTCTGCGACGGCGCACAGATAGCAATTTTTCTTCTAAAATTTAATTATTCCCCGGATTTAAAGCCCAATATACACAACAGGAGACGCGAAGCATCGCGCCTCTACAAAATCTGCACATCTGATTGTCAATTATTCAATCCCATTTAAAATCAATCTACCAAATCGTATCTTTGTACCATGAATACTGCCGATCTGTTGCAACGCGCTTTGCGGTTTGAATTTTTAAGCCAGGAAGAAGGCGTTTACCTGTATCATAATGCCTCAACGGCCGATTTGATGTATACCGCTAACGAACTGCGCAAGATCCAGGTGCCGCATGGCAAGGTTACCTGGCAGATTGACCGCAATGTTAACACCACCAACGTCTGCATCGCCAATTGCAAGTTCTGTAACTTTTTCCGCCGTCCCGGCCACGAGGATGCTTACATAACCGACATTGAAACGTATAAACAAAAAATTGAAGAAACCTTCCGCCTGGGCGGCGACCAGCTTTTATTACAGGGCGGCCATCACCCGGACCTGGGTTTAAAGTTTTATGCTGATACCTTCAGGCAACTTAAAGAGCTATACCCTACCCTCAAACTACATTCATTAGGCCCGCCGGAAATTGCACACGTGGCCAAACTGGAAGGCATGAGCCATATTGATGTATTGCGGGAACTGAAAGCCGCCGGCCTTGATTCACTCCCCGGCGCTGGTGCCGAAATATTGAACGACCGTGTGCGCAGGCTCATCAGCAAAGGCAAATGCGGTGGGCAGGAATGGCTGGATGTAATGCGCGCAGCGCATAAACTCAACCTGCCAACATCCGCCACCATGATGTTCGGCCATATTGAAACTATCGACGAACGTTTTGAGCATTTGGTATGGATCCGCCAGGTGCAATCCGAAAAGCCTGAGGGGCATTACGGCTTTATCGCCTTTATCCCGTGGCCATTCCAGGATGACGGTACCCTGCTGCGTAAAGTGCGCGGCATTACCAACAACGTTACCGGCGACGAATATATCCGGATGATAGCGCTGAGCCGCATCATGCTGCCCAATATCAAAAATATCCAGGCCTCATGGCTTACGGTTGGCAAACCGGTGGCACAACTCTGCCTTCATGCAGGCGCTAATGACTTCGGTTCCATTATGATCGAAGAAAATGTGGTATCCGCTGCTGGTGCTCCGCACAGATTTACCGCCAAAGGCATCCAGCAATCTATCATAGAAGCCGGTTTTGAACCCCAGCTCCGCACCCAAAAATACGAATGGCGCCAAATGCCCGTAGAAATTGAGGAACAGGTGATTAATTATTAGAAGAGTGTCTGAACTCGAATTGATCGAATTTACGGAATTGCCAGAATTTTTCTGAATTGTTCAATTAAGAGAATTCTATTAATTCTTTAATTCTATAAATTCGGGTTCAGACAATTTTCTTTACTTTCGACCCTCAGAGTAAATGGAACACATAGAACAATACATTGAAGCGTTAATATTTGTATCAGAACAAAGCATCCGTACGGAGGAGATCATCTATTGTTTGCAGTCGGCCTTTGAACAGGATTTTACGATTGATGAAATTAACACCTTCATCGGCAATATCAGCAAAAGATACCAGGACGAAAGCTTCGCTATTGAATTGGTTAAACTAAGCAATGGCTACCAGTTTTTAACCAAGAAAAAATACCACCAGGTCATCAGCCTGCTGCAGGCTCAGCGCTCAAAAAAGAAGCTTACCCAGGCCGCGCTGGAAACCCTTGCTATTATTGCCTACAAACAACCTGTAACTAAAACAGACGTTGAACAAATCCGCGGCGTAAACTGCGACTATTCAGTCCAAAAGTTGCTCGAAAAAGAGCTAATTTCTATTGTCGGTAAGTCTGAGGCCCTTGGCAAACCCATCCTTTACGGTACCAGTGCTGTTTTCATGGACTATTTCGGCATCAACAACATTAGCGAACTACCTCAAATAAAGGATTTTACAGATAACAGCCAATCAATCGGCGATCAGTCGGAATAATTAAAAAAGTTTTAATTTATTTTTTTTTAAATCTTGTTTTTACTGAAAATGATTTTGATTATTTTTACTAATAAATAGATGAAGTAAATAAAAAAAGTTTGTTTGCATTTCAGGCGCATTTATTTATAATTGGAAAAAAATTTATTAAATATTCATAGCAATGGGAACTCCAAAAAAACCTGTAAACAAGAAAGTCGATTCTAAAAACACGGGCGAGGATGAAGAAGATGATGATAGCACACTTGATCAAAAACCGAAAAAGAAGATTGAAGATGATGATGATGATTTCGACGGGCCTTTAGATGATCTGGGGTACGAGAATTTTGACGATTTTGACGACGACGACGACTATTAATTATTTAATTCATACATTCTAATGTAAAGCATTCAGATTATGCCTCTGGATGCTTTTTTTTATCTATCAAAAACATTCCCCGGGGAGCAGATGACCATAAGCGAAGTAAACAATAAATCAACCAAAAAGGCCTTTTTAGATGTAGCACGCGTTATTTACAAAAATGACAAAGTGTGGGTTTGTCCGCTTGACAATGATATCGAAGCAGTGTTCGACCCGGAGAAAAATAATTTTCACAAAAACGGGAAATCCATCCGCTGGATCCTTTCAGATGAAAATGGAAAACTGATCGGTCGTATTGGCGCATTCATCAATCATAAAAAAGCTTACAACTACGAACAGCCTACCGGTGGCATTGGTTTTTTTGAATGTATAAATGATGAAGCTGCTGCTTTCCTGTTGTTTGATACCGCAAAAAATTGGCTTGCCCAAAATGGCATGCAGGCCATGGATGGCCCTATAAACTTCGGCGAAAACGATACTTTTTGGGGCCTGCTGGTGGAGGGATTCACCCATCCCTCCTATGGCATGAATTATAATCCGCCTTATTACCGGGCGTTTTTTGAAAACTACGGCTTTACAATTCTTTATACCCAGATCACTAATCACCTGGAGGTATATAAACCATTTCCGGAGCGCTTTTATAAAATAGCTAAATGGGTGACAAAAAAGCCTGGCTATGAGTTTAAACACCTGGTAGCAAAAGAGATTGACAAATTTGCGGCCGATTTTATGGAAATTTACAACGATGCCTGGCGGGATTTTGAAAACTTTGTACCGATAACCTACGCCACCATACTCGAAAGCTTCAAGAAAATGAAGCCATTGATGGACGAAAATTTGATCTGGTTTGCCTATGTAAACGGTGAGCCGGCGTCTTTCCTGATCATTTTACCGGATGCCAATCAAATGCTGAAACCTTTAAAAGGAAAGCTGAATTTGTTGGGGAAACTTAAGTTTTTGTATATGAAATATACCGCTGTTACCAGGATGAGGGCCATAGTAATGGGCACAAAACAAAAATTCCAGAATCACGGTATCGAATCGGCGTTATTTATAACCCTGGGCGATTACGTTTTGCCATTGAAAAAATACACAGAACTGGAATTATCATGGGTGGGCGACTTTAATGACAAAATGCTGGCTATGCACGCAGCCATGGGAGTTGCTTTCGGGAAAAAACATTTAACCATGCGCTGCATTTTTTAATAGCGGCAAAAAGCTGTATTAAGCAATAATACGGTTGTGGCGCAATTCTTCAAAAAGTTCAATAACTTTCTTTTGCAGGTCAATCACTTCCGTTTCGCGGTCCATTAACTTTTTGTTAATCACCTCCAGTTCATTAATAACTTTCTGGTCCTGTTCAGCATCGCTAAAGGTAAGCAATTGCACTACCGACATTTCAAACAAAGCGGAGATCTGTTCAAGCCGCGATAAATTGATGTCAGTAATACCTGTTTCAATTTTTGAAAAGGCCGGAATAGATATATCTAACCGCTTTGCCACATCTTCCTGGCTCCATCCCTTTTGATGACGTAATAACCGAATTTTTTTTCCTAGTGTCTTCATGTCTGTCTAACTAAGGGTATAGGTTTCCCATAGGTTAATAAAGTTACAATTATATTTAATATATACCTAATTATCAACTATTTTGAATAATATTTTTTTATAATCACTCAATCTTTTTATTAACAGGCAATTAACTAAGCTATATTTGTATTATAATACAACACCAGGATACCCAAAAATCCTTATTCTTTTGAAAGGCACGGCACTTTACCTGCGATCAGGCGCTTCCAACTAAAATTATGTTCAAATCCGTATTTTCCAAAACATAGTTTGGCCAATAACGTGCCTGGATTTATAATGGCCCTGAATTGATCCGGCTGTGCGCCCAGCATATTACAGTTTATATTTGTACAAATAATATCCAGTATACTCATAAAATGGGATGGAAATTAATCATCGACAAACTTTAATATTTTTCTACCTGGTTAAATTCACTACCCGGTGGCATTGGCCTTTTGATAAATGAATTGCGCCCGAGTTATATCATCATCCGGTAATAAATTAAACAAATCATTAAAAAAATCGATTTAGACAGGCAAAAACACTACATTTGATCTGTAATTTTTTTTATTACAAATGAACGGAAGATTTTCCATAGCAATTCACATCATGACCTTACTTACCAAAGCGGAAGGTGAATTGCTGTCCTCCGAATTTATTGCTTCCAGTATCAATGCAAATGCCGCTTTGGTGAGGAAGGAACTGAGCAATTTGCGAAACAATGGTTTGATTTCAAGCAAAGAAGGAGCTACAGGCGGCTATACGCTTGGCAAAGATGCGACGTCGATCAGGCTTTCGGATATTTACCAATCCGTTAAACAGCAATCCATTTTAGGGCAGGCCAAAAATTTGCCCAACCCCGCCTGCCCGGTTGGCAGGCAAATAAACCAACACCTGGATACTTTGTATAAAGAAGTTGAAGACACCCTGACCGAAAAGCTGGTGACTAAAACCCTTGCTGAGTTTACCGGTCAATTTGACTAAAAAAATTTAAATAAAACTGTAACATATTTAATTACAATTAAAAAAAACCAACATGAAAGTAGTATTAATAGGCGCATCAGGCTTTGTAGGAACCCCGGTTTTAGGGGAATTATTAAACCGCGGACACCAGGTGACCACAATTGTGCGCAACCCGGATAAGATTGCTGCAAAAAGTGAAAATTTAACCACCGTAGCAGCTGATATATTTAACACCGGGCAATTAGCCGAACTGATTAAAGGCAACGATGCGGTGATCAGCGCTTACAACCCGGGGTGGACCAATCCTGAAATCTACAGCGACTTTATAAAAGGTTCTGAATCAATCCGCGAAGCCGTAAAAAAAGCAGGTATAAAACGCTTGTTGGTTGTCGGTGGTGCAGGCAGCCTCAGGATTAATGGCGCACAATTGGTAGACGGGCCTCAATTTCCGGCCGAATACAAAGCAGGCGCTACAGCCGCCCGCGACTTTTTAAATATTTTGTATAACGAAAATGATTTAGACTGGACTTTTTTAAGCCCCGCAATTAACCTGCACCCCGGCGAACGTACCGGTAAATTTCGCCTGGGAACCGACGAACCGGTTTTTGATACCAAGGGAAAATGCGAAATCTCTGTTGAAGATATGGCCATAGCCATTGTTGATGAGATTGAAAATAATCACTACATCAAAAAACGTTTTACCCTGGGGTATTAAACAATTTGGTTGCTTAAAGCCCCTGTTTTGCAGATAACATTGCACTAATCGGAACTGGTTATCATCGAAGCATTGGTTCTTTGTGCACTCCTAAGTGCTTTCTTTGTGCTCTTTGCGGTAAAATCAACCACAAGGGGCACAAAGGATTCGCTAAGATCACTATGGCAGGATATCACATTCCTTTTACTTTCGTTCTTTTAAACCAGGCCCTTTCATTATTAGTTCACAAACTTTGCTGCCACCCAATCTTTATTGGTTTTATGATTGATGTATTTTAGCCCGTGTTTACCGGCTTCGGCTTTAATGATATCAAGATCGGGCGTTTCATAAAACCCGCTGAAATATATCTCGCCACCTTCTTTTAAAACCTCAGCATACCGCTCCATCTGGTCGAGCAAAATATTGCGGTTGATATTGGCGAGGACGATATCGAATTGTTCATCAGGGATTACTTCTTTCGATCCGCAAAGCGCTATGATATTATTCAGCCCATTAAATTTTGTGTTTTCGACGGTGCTGTCATAGCATACCGGGTCATAATCAATTGCTGTAATTTTCCCCGCGCCAAGTTTAGCCGCCATAATGGCTAAAATCCCGGTGCCGCACCCCATGTCCAGTACTTTTTTACCGGCAAAGTCTGTTTCAAGGATCCATTCCAGCATCATGGACGTGGTTTGATGGTGCCCGGTACCAAATGCCATCTTTGGATCAATCACAATTTCATAAGGAAATTCGGGCCGCGGCTGGTGAAATGTCGCCCTCACAAAAATCTTATCCCCGATAGTTATCGGTTCAAAGTTGCTTTCCCATACTTCATTCCAGTTTTTTTCCGGAATGAGCGTTATTTCATAACTAAAGGAGAACATGTCTTTATACATCGCCAGTTGTTTGTCCAGTTTTTCCTGGTCAAAATCATCAGTCGGGATATAGGCTTTAAACCCGAAGTCAACTTCCTCAAAAGTATCAAACCCTATCTCGCCCAAAGCATTAATGAGCAGGTCCTGCTGGTACTCTTCGGCAGGAATGGTGGTAAACAGTAATTCGTAGTAATTCATAGGGTTGGGATTTAGCAAAGTTTTTATTCAATGACGATCAGCGTAATAAAATTGATGGTCCAATAAACCAGCTGAACAGCCGACATAAATAAAAAAATCTTTAATAAATGATGGACACCGGTTACCTTATCCCAAATTGGATAGCTAAGCGCGGCAGCCATGATTAAACAAACAAAAACAAAGGAAAATATCGCCCAAAACCTGGCAGAGGCCGGCTTAAGCAATACCTTGTTCCAAATGGGTACAATTATTAACAGCTGTGTTAAAACAGCAACGATGAACAATAAAGGGAGCGCATACCTGTAATAGGCCATAAAGCCTTGCAGGCTCCCGGTACCTATCTGGCCAATCGTCAGGTCGAAGTAATGAGAACTATACCTTATAGCGATAAAATAAAGGCAGAACCCTATAAAGGGCGGCAACAGAACTTTTAACAGCTTCTTCATTTTATGTAGCTAACGTGATTTTTTTTGACAGATGAATCAGTAAAAAGTAAAAGCGCTAACATTAAATTGCCTGGATTTTTTGAGATTTTAAATGCCTGATGTATGATCTGT
Organism: Mucilaginibacter gotjawali; assembly: GCF_002355435.1. Lineage (NCBI taxonomy): Bacteria > Pseudomonadati > Bacteroidota > Sphingobacteriia > Sphingobacteriales > Sphingobacteriaceae > Mucilaginibacter > Mucilaginibacter gotjawali. The sequence continues at coordinate 2,242,248 of NZ_AP017313.1, read as the reverse complement.
CTAAAAAATAGAGCGTAATAATATTTAAAATACAATAAGCCACAATAAAGCTGCTCATCAAAAAAATCAAATTAATTAATTCAGTTGTATTAGATTGATTGATGCTTGGCCCCAGTTGGTTTGACCAGGTACAATACCCAAGCAATGCGGCAATGAGCACCGAAATAAGGATACCGGTAAACAATGAGGATAACAGCACCCGCCGAAATTTAAACAGCCACCTGTTCCACACCGGCACAAGGATTAACCACTGCACTATAACAAGCACCAGCAGCACGGCAGGCACAATGTAATAATCAAAAGCCTGGGAGCCAGCCATTGCCCATTTACCTGCTTCTGACAGATCAATAGGATTTAGCAGTGAATCAACCTGGATACAAAGCAATGGTACATTCAGCGCAATTAAAACAGGTAAAAATATTTTTGCTACCCGTTTACCAAAACTTTGTTTTGTTCGCTGAATGGCCATCCCTTAAATTGAAATTCAATTAAAAACCTTCACGATATCAACAAAGTCGCGTGATTTTAGCGAAGCGCCGCCTATCAATCCACCATCAATATCGGCACAGGCAAATAATTCAGGGGCATTTTTGGGGTTACAGCTGCCACCGTATAAAATGGTGGTGTTTTCAGCAACAGCCTGACCGTATTTTGCAGCGATCTCTTTACGGATAAAGGCATGGATCTCCTGTGCCTGGCCTGATGATGCTGTTACCCCTGTACCAATTGCCCAAACAGGCTCATAAGCGATAACTAATTGTACAAATTGTGCTTCATCCAGATGGAAAACACCCTCAACCAGCTGGCTTTTGATGATATCTAAATGCTGGTTGGCTTCGCGCTCCTGTAAGGTTTCGCCGATGCAGAAAATTGGTTTCAATCCATTTTTTAAAGCGGTATCAGTTTTCTTAGCTAACAAAGCATTGTCTTCGCCAAAATACTGGCGACGTTCCGAGTGACCCAGGATCACATATTCAGCGCCAACAGATTTGATCATTTTTGCTGAGATCTCACCGGTATAGGCGCCTGACTCTGCCTGGTGAGCATTTTGAGCGCCCACCGAAACTTTAGTATAACCTTTTGCCAGTTGAGCAAGGCTATGCAGATGAATATATGGGCTGCAAACTACCGCCTGCTGATTTCCTGTAATTTCATCCTTTACCATATTGATCACTTCTGAAAATAAGCTTAAACCTTCGTTATAATCCAGGTTCATTTTCCAGTTTCCGGCAACAATTTTTTTTCTCATGTTAATGTTTGGTTGTTTGTTTTTATCTGTAGGAGCGCAATATTTTGCGCCCGCTTGTATTGTGTTCTTTAATTCAATATTAATTTACGACGCAGGCGCAATTGATTGCGCAAACGAGGGCGCAAATTGATTGCGCAAACGAGGGCGCAAATTTTTGCGCCCCTACCTGGGTCTCAAAACCTGCGGTGTTCCTCTGTCAATTCAAATACCTTCTTTAATATTTCCTTTTCATGCTCATCAAAATCACGGTGATCGCGGCGGGCGAAAACCTTTTCAGCGGTTCCGAACATTTTTTTTATTGAATAAACCTCGTAACCGCCTGAACCGCCCCAGGAAAAATCAGGCACAAAATTTCTTGGGAAACCAGCGCCGAAAATATTGGCGCTCACCCCTACTACCGTGCCTGTATTAAACATGGTATTGATAGCACATTTCGAATGATCGGCCAGGATCAGCCCGCAAAATTGTAAACCGGTCTTGCGGAAACGCTGACTGGTGTAATCCCACAGCTTCACTTCCTCGTAATTATTTTTAAGGTTGGAGTTGTTGGAGTCGGCGCCGATATTACACCATTCGCCAACCACCGCATTACCCAGGTAACCTTCATGCCCTTTGGAGGAGTACCCCCAGATGACGGCATTATTTATTTCGCCGCCAACCCTGCAATAGGGCCCAACAGTAGTGGCCCCGTAAATCTTTGTTCCCATTTTTACCTGCGAATGTTCGCAAATGGCAAAGGCCCCGCGGATATGCGTGCCTTCCCAAACCTCGGTGTTTGCAGCAAGGTATATGGGCCCGTTGGTTGTATTAAAGGTAGAACAATCAGCAATAGCGCCTTCTTCGGCAAAAAAATCATTCCCGATAATGGTATTGGTTGAACTTATTTTGGCACTGCTGCGCCCTTTGGTGAGCAGTTTAAAATCTTTACGCAGCTCGGTATCATTGTTTCTGAAAATATCTTCGGGGTATTTAATAATAACAGGGGTATGTTTCAGGTTAACCACGGTGCCAGCTGCGGCATCAGCTTCAAAACCTGCAGCAAAATCCTCGTTTAACTTAATAGCGATCAACTGATCCCCGTATTTCAATACTTCACCATACTGTAATTGGGTTATAGCTTCAGCAAGATCTTCATCCGGGCAAACGGCACCATTGATAAAAATGTTTTCTGCTTCAATTTTTACCGGGAATTTACCTTGCAGCCAGGGCTGGGTATGCCATGAAAAACCGCTGTTTAAATATTTGGCCCACTTTTCGGCAATGGTTAAAATACCGATACGCAGATCGGCCACCGGGCGGGTAAATGTTAAGGGCCGTAGTGTGTAGTGTGCGTTATCGTCAAAAAGGATAATTGCCATGGCGCAAAAATAAAAAAAGTCCTCCGCCAAAGGGCGGAAGACTTATAAATATTTTAAATAAACAAGGTGCTTATTTTTTGTTGTAACGGGTACGGAATTTATCGATACGCCCTGCAGTATCAACCAGCTTCATTTTACCGGTATAAAAGGGGTGTGAAGTATGCGAAATTTCCAATTTGATCAATGGATATTCGTTACCATCTTCCCATTTCACTGTTTCGCGGGAATCGATGCATGATTTTGTTATAAAAGAATAGTCGTTTGACATATCTTTAAAAACAACTAATCTATAATTTGAAGGGTGCAGATCTTTTTTCATTGTATTATTACTTCTTATAAAAGAGGTGCAAATGTATCACTTATTTTATATTTCTGCAAGTTTTTTTAGTTCATGCATCACAGCTCGTCGTTCATGTTTTTTTCGCTTTGATAATCAGCAATTTAAACCCAGAATAATTTCTATTTAAAGAAAAACAATTTGATCTGAAACCAATTTCTTTAGCATAAGTATCCTGGTATTTAAAGGCCATTGCCACGTTGCCAAATCAATGCCACAGAGGGGCTACCGCTTTGTAACACGTGAATAAAGAGGCAATTTGCCAGGTCAGCGGCTACCCTTTGCGAATTTCTATTTTGTTGTAAATAAGAATTTGGGCATTCCCGCCTGATAGAAGGCCGGCCGCGCTATCCGCTCATACTTCACGGGCCTTAATCACAATGGCCGGTATCCGCTTCCATCGCTAATGCGAAAAATCTGTTTCAAAACGAGGCGCCGAATAAAGTTTATCAATTATTATTTAACAACTTTCTTTATTTTTCTTTCAAGGATTTTATTTAAATGAGATGCTGCGTCAGACAACGAATCGACATTACAAATTCCGCTGTAATGGGCAGACTGCCTATATGAACCGGGCTCAAGAAATTTGCCATAATCAACAACCAAACTTAACTCCCCAACAAAATCAGTACACCGATGCTTAGGATTTATTGGCTTTGCTATGATTTCCTCGACCAACTGATATAAGGTGTCTTTTTCAGCCATTGTAAAATACGATTTCACAGAATCTACCCTTAGCTTGTGGTAGCCACCTAAAAAGGTACCTTTGTCATAAAACTTCACTTTCGAGGTGTCATCAATATTATTAATTGTTATTTCTTCATAATTCTCTAACCTAATTGTCAAAACACTCCATGGGTTTTTATCTACTGGGGCTACCGGTTGTTTGCAGCCTGTATTTATAAGAAAAGCAGCAAAAATCAAACGTAAAAACAACTTCATATAAATAGGTTATAACAAAATCAGCGACTATTAAAAGCAATCTCCTGGCACAATTCCACCAAAACCCCACCCGCACTCTTCGGATGCACAAAACAAACTAATTTGTTATCCGCGCCGCGTTTGGGCTCCTCATTTAACAAAACAAAACCCTCGCTTTTCAACCGGGCCATTTCGGCCTTTATATCGTCTACCTCAAAAGCAATATGATGGATCCCCTCCCCTTTTTTGGTTAGGAATTTGGCGATCGGGCTGTTCTCATCCGAAGCCTCCAGCAACTCTATTTTATTGGGCCCGCTGTGTAAAAAGGCTGTTTTAACATATTCAGATGGCACATCCTCTGTTTTATAGATAGTTGTATTCAATAATTTTTCATACAAACTGCCCGACGCGGTTAAATCGTTCACCGCAATGCCGATGTGCTCTATCTTGTTCATGTCCAAATATTGTAAATTATTGGTGGCTTAAGGCAATTTCTCCTTATTTTTAATGATTTTAAATAAACTTTATTTACTTTTGTACTGTTAAGTATTTAAAGAAATATGAACCTCCCGATATATTTAGACAATAACGCCACAACCCCCATGGATCCCAGGGTTTTGGAAGCTATGCTGCCTTATTTTACCACAAAGTTTGGCAACGCCGCAAGCCGTAACCATCCGTTTGGCTGGGTAGCTGAAGAAGGTGTTGATTATGCCCGCGAGCAGGTAGCCAAACTGATTGGTGCCAGCGAAAAAGAGATCATCTTTACTTCAGGCGCTACCGAATCAGACAACCTGGCTATAAAAGGCGTGTTTGAAATGTATAAAGAGAAAGGCAACCACATCGTTACCACCGTTACCGAACATAAAGCGGTACTTGACGCCTGTAAACACGTGGAAAAATTGGGCGGTAAGGTAACTTACCTTCCTGTTAAGGAAGACGGCCTGGTTGACCTGGAATTGCTTGAGCAAAGCATGACCCCCGAAACTATTTTGGTTTCGGTGATGTATGGCAACAACGAGATCGGCGTTATACAACCTATAAAAGAAATTTCGGCTATTGCCCATAAACATGGCGCCTTGTTTATGACAGATGCCGTACAGGCGGTTGGTAAGATCCCGGTTAATGTAAATACTGACGGTATAGACCTGCTGGCACTATCGGCACATAAAATATACGGACCTAAAGGCGTTGGCGCATTGTATGTACGCCGCAAGGGCCCAAGGGTTAAAGTTACCGCACAGATGGACGGCGGCGGTCACGAACGCGGCATGCGTTCTGGCACTTTAAACGTTCCCGGCATTGTAGGTTTAGGTAAAGCCTGTGAATTATGCGGCCAGGAAATGGAAAGCGAAGCAAAACGCTTATCTGCCCTGCGCGATAAATTACAGACTTCCTTATTGGAATTGGAAGAAAGCTATGTAAACGGAAACGTTGAACACCGTTTGCCGCATGTAGCCAATATCTCCTTCAAATACGTTGAAGGTGAAGGTTTGATGATGGCGATGAAAGATCTGGCAGTATCGTCAGGTTCTGCCTGTACTTCGGCTTCACTGGAACCATCATATGTATTAAAAAGCCTGGGCCTGTCTGATGACCTGGCGCATTCATCTATCCGTTTCGGCCTTGGCCGTTTTACTACCGAAGAGGAAGTAGATTACGCCATTGAAGTAACAAAAAATCAGTTAACCACCTCCGCGAGCTTTCACCGCTTTGGGAAATGTTTAAAGAAGGTGTCGACCTGAGCAAAATAGAGTGGGCAGAACACTAATTGATTTGAAAATGTGGTAATTTGAAAATTTGAAAATTGCCGCTTAATGCAAAAACGAAATTATTTAACATAAACGAAGATGAATTTTCAAATCTTCAAATTATAAAATCTTCAAATTACAAAAATATGGCATATTCAGATAAAGTAATCGATCACTACACCAATCCGCGCAACGTGGGCACTTTGGATAAAAGCAGCCACAAAGTTGGTACCGGCCTGGTGGGTGCACCTGAGTGCGGCGACGTGATGCGCCTGCAAATTGAGGTAGGTGAAGACAATGTAATCACCGATGCTAAATTTAAAACATTTGGCTGCGGATCAGCAATCGCTTCGTCATCATTAGCAACAGAATGGCTGAAAGGCAAAAGCATCGATGATGCCATGAAGATTGACAACATGGATATTGTTGAAGAACTGGCCCTGCCGCCGGTAAAAATACATTGCTCGGTATTAGCCGAGGATGCAATTAAAGCCGCCATCAATGATTTCCGCGTAAAAAACGGCATGGCGCCAATTGAATCAGAAAAAGTACACCACTAAATTAGTGAGTGGTGAGTAGAGAGCTGTAAGTAGTTTGAACAATGGTTCGGACTTAAGACTTACGACTCAGGACTTAAGACTAAAAAATGGTAACTGTAACAGATAAAGCAAAAAGCAAAATAGACCACCTGATGCAGGATGCGGGGCTTGATGGCTCCTATTTCCTGAGGGTTTCTGTTAAGGGAGGTGGTTGTTCGGGCTTATCGTATAATCTCGATTTTGATAACGAGATAAAAAAAGGCGATCAGTTTTTTGAGGACCGCGGCGTTAAATTTGCCCTCGATATGAAATCATTCCTTTACCTGGCCGGCACCGAACTTGATTTTTCGGACGGGCTTAATGGTAAAGGTTTTAATTTCCATAACCCTAACGCCAGCCGTACCTGCGGCTGCGGCGAGAGTTTTTCGGTGTAATTTATTTGGATTACACCGATTCGAAAAGGATTGCACCGATGCTATTGGTTTAGGGTCGGTTTTTTTATGCACTTTCCCTCCCCCGGGGCTGACCAAAAAGATCAGCCCCGGAGCGTCGAGACACAGACAACAGCGCGTTGAGACACGGACAACGGGGCGTTGAGACACAGACAGCATGCGTAGAGACAAACGGCCATAAAAAAGCCGGGGTAGCTTAGGCAGCTAAATGCTGTCAAGCTAACCTGCGGCGATATCAGCGCAAAGCAAAATTTAAAAAACCTCTATCCTGCCGGTTTAATTTTTCAACACCATGTACTGATATGGCGCAAGGCTAACTTCGGCTGCTACAGTTGTTTTTTTACCATTAAAAGCGTCCTTCCATAATGTATTAAGCAAACCCGCCGGTACCGTATAGGTAACCGCTTTATTGCGTAAGTTAGACAGCACCAATACCTTTTGGGATCCTGATTCTTTGGTAAAAACGCAAACATCGTCGCTACTGTACGAGTTTAATATTCCGCGCCGGATGGCCTCGCTTTTATTCCGGAAAGCAATAATTCTCTTATATTCGGCAGTTACATCCTGGTTGGCAGCGCCCAGGCTCCAATCTATTTTGGTGCCGGTAAACGGGAAGACCAGCCGGTATGGAGTGGCAATTTCCTGGCCATTATAAACCATCGGGATCCCTTTCATATAGGCCACCACTACAAACGCAGCCATTGATCCCTTTTTGCCTCCAAAAAGATCAAGTGGCGTACCGTCCGAACTATTTACATCATGATTAGTTAAATACCTTACCATGGCCTGCCCGTCTGCAGCGCCTTCATAATCCCTTTTATTAACCGTGTCTATTGTTTTAACAGACCTGTTTCTTTCGAAGATGGCTTTCATGTGTCCAAAAAAGTTGAAGCCAAAATTGTAATCAAATCCAACTGAATAATTTGATGCGCGGCTTCCTTCTGCTAAAAACAACAACTTGTGTGTCTTGATATTGTTCAGGGTATCCAATGCCTGTTTCCAAAAGTCGGCGGGCGGGCCGTCAGCGTAATCACAGCGGAAACCATCGATATTGGCTTTAAATACCCATGATTTCATGGCATGGATCAGCGCAAGCCGCATATCGCTGTTTTTAAAATTCAGCTGGGCAACGTCATACCAGTTTTGGGGATATTTAATTTTACCGGTTGAATCCTGCTCATACCACCCTTTGTTAGCTATCCATGGATTATCCCATGAGGTATGATTCGCAACAATATCCAGCATTACGGCTATTTTTCGTTGATGGGCGCCATCTACCAGTGCGCGCAGATCGTCCAGCGTGCCAAACTCCTTACCCACCTCATTATAGTCCCGTGTAGCATAAGGTGAATTTGTGGATTTAAGCACACCAACCGGGTAGATCGGCATTAAATAGATCATATTAACTCCCAGCGCCTTAATGGAATCCAAACGCGCGGTTACGGCACTTAATTTACCATCTTTACTAAACGAGCGGGTATTTACCTGGTATAACATAACATCGCGACTGTCTGGCATATCCCTGTAAGGTTTACCATATTGCGGTGGATAGGAATTTTCAGATTGTGCTACCGCAGCTATCGGAATGACGCAGCAAAATAACGCTGCGCTAAATAAAAAACGACTGAACTTTTTCATATTATTTTATTAGGATGACAAATCGGGTGTATTACTTTTTAATATATTTTTTAGTAATTGGTTTTGGGATTATTATTTTGAAACTGCCCGCAGCGCCCGTTTCAAGGCGGCTCAGTCAGTTCCGGTCAGCAATTTTCGCCATGCAGAATCATAAAAATTTACATAGGACACAAAATCGGATTTATTTATTTCCGAAAGCTTTTTTGATCATCGTCTGTATTCATAATTGATTTTATTTCGGTAGGTTTATGTGTTCCCTAAAAAAAACCTTACCGGCAAATCAAAGTAACGCTTGTTTATAAGTAATAGCAAATAACATGAAGGCTAATATTAAATATATTAATCGCTCCGATTTATAGTTTATTTAAATTCAATTAGTTATTAAAAAAAAACACCTGGCTGATATAGATAATTTAGGACAATTGTGGTAGCAAACAGGTGTTTTATTGCAACTGAATGCCACTTTTTCACAAAACACGAAATGTTGTTGCACCTGTTAACGGGTTAGATTAGTAAAAAGCTGCAATTTGATTTAAAAAGATGGTATCAGTAAATTAATGGCCCATGGCGAAGGCATTTTGAAAGATGGGATAAAGCGCAAACCCGGTAAATACCTGTTTGCTTTTATTGCCAAATAATTTAGATTTGTTAGCGATATAAACCCTTTAAACTATTTATCAGGCATGAAGGATTACAGATAAGTTAAACTTATCTCTGATCATCAATCTCTGATCACTAAAACAAACTTAATGAACACGGCAGCCGATAAATCAACCATTCCTGGCCTCATCCGGAATATTGTAAAAAATATCCACCCGGATACCCATACCTTTATGACGCATAAAGTGGGCGATACCTGGATAGATATCAGCTATAAAGAAGCGCTGGAAAAAATTGACGCTATTTCTGCTTATTTTCTCGAAATCGGTATAAAAAAAGGCGACCGCCTGGCATTGATCATTGAAAACGGCCCGGATTATGTTTATTACGACCAGGCCTTACAACAATTAGGCGCTATCAATACATCTATATATCCCACCCTCAGCGAAGCAGAAATTGAGTATATTTTAAATGACTCCGGCGCCCGTACCATTTTGTGCGGCAACCCCTTTTTATTTCGCAAAGTGCTTAAAGTAGCCAATAACTGCCCGGCATTGGTGAGGCTGATCCCGGCATTTGATGAGTTTGAAAAATTCACCAGCAAACTAAACCTCAACGCCGGCGTCATCAGCTTCGGTCAATTGATAGAAGAAGGCAGTAAACTGGTTGAAAAACACCGCTCGGCAATAATCATTGCCCGCGAAGCTATTTTACCATCCGATCTTTCCTGTTTAATTTATACTTCGGGTACAACAGGCACACCAAAAGGCGTAATGCTTACCCATTTTAACCTTACTGAAAACGCGAGGGTGAGCCTGATACAGATCCCTATCATTGTTAAAGACGATATATTTTTATCATTCCTGCCCCTTTCCCATGTTTTTGAACGCACCGCTACCTACCATATCTGCCTGTACACCGGCAGTAAAATTGCCTTCGCCCAAAGCCTGGACCTGCTGGCAAAAAATATGGCCGAAGTAAGGCCAACGGTAATGAACTGCGTGCCGCGCCTGCTGGAACGCATTCACGACCGCGCGATGAAAAACGGCACATCTGCTGGCGGTGTTAAGTCGAAAATATTTTTGTGGTCGTTAAAAATTGGCCGCGAACTGAGGCTGGTAAAAGAAGCCGGCAAAAAGCCGGGCCTTATTTTAAGCCAGCAGCATAAACTTGCTGAAAAGCTGGTTTTCAGCAAGATCAAGGAAAAAACCGGCGGCCGTTTAAAGATCATGCTTTCCGGCGGCGGGGCTTTACCAAAAAATATTGGCGAGTTCTTTGGCGACCTCGGCATAAAAATACTGGAAGGTTTTGGCTTGACAGAAACTTCGCCCGTAATGGCCGTTACCGAAACCGATCGTATTATTTATGGTACCGTGGGCCGTATTATCCCGGGTATTGAAGTAGCTATCCAAAACGTGGATACCAAACAGATTTACACCATCCAAACGCATGATACCTTTAAAGAAGATTTTCAATCGGAAGAAGGCGAAATCATTGTACGCGGGCATTGCGTAATGAAAGGCTACTGGAATAAACCTGAGGAAACCGCATCAGTGATCGATCCCGATGGCTGGTTCCACACCGGCGATATTGGCCGCTATTACCGCGGCAACCTGCAAATTACCGACCGTTTGAAGAATATGCTGGTAAATGCCTATGGTAAAAACATTTACCCTACACCGGTTGAAAACACCTACTTAAAGAGCCCGAAAATCGAGCAGGTATTTTTAGTAGGCGATAAACGGGAATACATTACCGCCATTATTGTACCATCAAAAGAAAGCCTGCAGGAAGCTTTTAATTTACCTGAAAGCTTTTTCGAAAAGCCTGATTGGTTTATTGAAGATAAAGAGATTGTGGACTGGGTTGGACAGGACATCAAACGTCTCTCCAACGAATTGGCCAAATTTGAGCGCATCAAGCATTTTAAAGTAAAACGCAAACCATTCAGTATTGACGATGGCGAGATCACCCCTACTATGAAGGCAAAACGCAAGGTGATTGAGAAAAAATACGCTCAACCTATCGATGAAATGTATTTACAGGAAGCGGAGGCGGATTGATGAATTTACAGTCTCTCGGAATTCGGAATTTCGCCCCGATAGCTATCGGGTTCGGGTTTAATTACTTTTTTGAATTTAAAGATTTGACAACTTCTGAAAAGTTGTCAAATCTAAAGTGCTCCTACAAAAACCCCAATATCTCCCTTATCCCCTCAACACTCTTAAACTTTTCATCGTCAATAGTATCCTCAATATGTTCGTGCGCCCAGGTGATATGGTAAGGCACATGAACACCGTGGCCGCCGACGTTTAATACCGGTAAAATATCGCTTTTCAGGGAATTGCCTACCATCAGCAATTCATTTGGATGAATATCGAGGTGCTTAATCAGTTTCCGGTAATTGGCATCATCCTTTTCGCTCATAATCTCGATATGATGAAAATAATGGCTGATGCCGGATTTTTTTAATTTACGTTCCTGGTCCAGCAAGTCGCCTTTGGTGGCCACTACCAGCCGGTATTTATCTTTCAGGGCTTCCAGCACTTCTTCAACACCGTCCAGCAGTTCAATCGGCTGGTTCATCATTTCCTTACCCAATTCAATGATCTTCCCGATCACATCGGTGCTTATTTTGTTATTGGTAACCTTTAGTGCTGTTTCAATCATCGACAACACAAAACCTTTAATGCCGTAACCATAAAAGCTAAGGTTTTCTATTTCTATTTTAAACAGCTCCCGCTCCAAACCCTGCTGCGAAGAGAACTCGCCCAATAAATTATAAAACTGCTCTTCTGTATGCCTGAAATAGGGTTCATTTACCCAAAGGGTATCGTCCGCATCAAAAGCAATTACTTTTAAATTCATGGGGTAAAGTTATTCATACCAATACAAAAATCACCAACCGTCATGTCGAATTTATTTCGGCATCTGCGTAAAAGTAGACACTGAAATATTGCACAAAGGGCGACGGCGGGCATATTGGCAAGTTGATGAGGTCCCGAGACAAGCTCAGGATGACTTTTTGTTAAAGAAAACATAAAATCCCACAAACTTTTCCTTCCGGACTTTACTGACTTTACCGACTTTCGGACTAAAAAAACTACCTTTGGAGCTTTATTGAAAATATGAGTATTGCACTATCCGAACAGGAAATTTTACGCCGCGAATCATTAAAACAGCTTCGAGCTTTAGGTATTAACCCCTATCCCGCCGAAGAATATAAAGTGACAGCCACTGCAGAAGAAATAGCCGATAATTTTGAGCGGTTCCCTGACAATTATAAATCCGTAACCATTGCAGGCCGTATCATGAGCCGTAATATTATGGGCAGCGCTTCATTTGCCAAATTGCAGGATTCAACCGGCCGCGTCCAGATCTACATTAAACGCGATGATATTTGCCCCGGCGAGGATAAAACCCTGTACAATACCGTTTTTAAAAAGCTGCTGGATATAGGCGACTTTATCGGCGTTAAAGGCTATGTGTTTTTAACCCAAACCGGCGAAATATCGGTACATGTGCAGGAAATGACGCTATTGTCAAAATCCTTAAAGCCTTTGCCTATTGTAAAACGCGATGAGGAAGGCAATATTCATGATGCGTTCACGGATCCGGAGCAACGCTACCGCCAGCGCTATGTCGACCTTACCGTTAACCCGGAATTTAAACAGATCTTTATCAAACGCTCCAAAGTGATCAGCAGCATGCGCGATTACTTTAACAAACAGGGCTGGCTGGAAGTGGAAACACCGATATTACAGCCCGTACATGGCGGCGCAGCCGCGCGCCCTTTTGCAACGCACCATAACACATTGGATATGCAGCTGTTTTTGCGCATTGCCAATGAACTGTATTTAAAACGCCTTATTGTAGCTGGCTTTGATGGCGTGTATGAGTTTGGCAAGATGTTCCGCAACGAAGGAATGGACCGCACCCATAACCCGGAATTTACCAGCATGGAGATCTATGTGGCCTACAAGGACTATAACTGGATGATGGCCATGGTAGAGGAATGTTTGGAATTAGTAACCCGGGCCGTACATGGCATCCCCGTGGTACAGGTTGGCGCCAACGAAATTAACTTTGCCGGGCCGTATGAAAAACTATCCATGTACGATTCTATCCTGAAATATACGGGTATCGATGTTTCGGCGATGGACGAAACCGCCCTGCGCCAAACTTGCGCAGAGCTGGAAATTGAAGTAGACAACAGCATGGGCAAAGGCAAGTTGATCGATGAAATCTTCAGCGCCAAAGTTGAAGCCAATTTGATCCAGCCTACCTATATTACTGATTACCCGATTGAAATGACCCCACTGGCCAAAAAACACCGCAGCGTAAATGGCCTTGTGGAACGTTTTGAACTGTTTGTAAACGGAAAGGAAATAGCCAATGCTTATTCGGAATTAAACGACCCGATAGACCAGCGTGAACGTTTGGAGGAACAGCTGATCCTTGCCGGCCGTGGTGATGACGAAGCGATGGCGATGGACGACGACTTTTTGCGTTCACTTGAATACGGGATGCCGCCAACCTCAGGTTTAGGCATCGGCATCGACAGGCTGGTAATGTTGATGACCAACCAGAGCACCATACAGGAGGTATTGTTCTTCCCTCAAATGCGCCCCGAGAAAAAAGCAAGGGTAACCACCGCCGAAGATTTTACCAATATCGGCGTCCCTGCCGAATGGGTGCCTGTTTTAAATAAAATGGGATTTAATACCGTTGAAGAGCTAAAAGCTGCCAACCCCAACAAAGTATTTAACGATCTGGGCGGCATGCGCAAAAAATTAAAGCTGGAAATCACCATGCCTGCAAAAGACGTGGTAATGGCCTGGTTTGCATAATATCCGCGGAAACGCCCCGATATATCGGGACATCTCTGATAAATTACCTTCGGTAGACGCAAAGTATTGCGTCTACCAAAAATCACCTGCAGTGACACAAAATTTGCTGTCCCTACGAAAATAAATCGCAATAAATCAGCCTTTTAATAACAATTTGTTAATGAAAGGATAATTTTGCTGAAACTTTAGTATTGGATAGGTTGTTTATTATTGCAATAAACACTTATAACTAAAGTTATGACTAATTCAATTCTCGAGATAACCGAAAACGAATACCTGATAAAACTAAACAGGAGCAATTTCAACCTCTCCTTTATCCGGAGCCTGTTAAAAATGGTGGAGGTGGCCAATCCTTCGGAGGATGGCTACTTCACGCAGGAAAGGCATTTTGCACCGAATCAAAATCATTCTTCTGAGCCGGATTACTTCAGTTCGATTGAAGAAAAATAGGCCGGAGAGGCAAGAATAAAGAACCAGGAATCAAGACAAAAAAAGAGGCGCAAGATGCGCCTCCGGTATATCTATTAAAACGTATTACTAAACGTTTGACTTACTTCTATCTTTGCCCGAAAGATCATTTGCAGCTTCTTTCGGACCTGCCGGCAGGCAGGCTTTACTGACTTTTGAACTACCATTAAAACTGGCGATACCCGCCCCGTACTACCTGTTGCTTATCCATCTGTGCCATTTGGCCCTTCATCATCTTGATCTGCTCGGTAAGCAATTTATTCTTATCATCCTTTGCCGCTTCCTGTAAATACATCTGGGCTTCTCTTTTATTACGTTTGGCCATTGATATACCCGCAAGGCTGAGCTTTGCTAACGCTGTATTGTGAGACATTTTCATCCCCAGGGAAAGCGCTTTCTTGAAATACTTTTCAGCTTTTAACGGCGCTTTCCTGGTTTCTATCAAACCGATCAGCAGGTTGTAATAGCCATGCTGGCTTTTGTTCAATTGTTTTTCGTAATCGGTTATCTTTAGCAGCCATTGCTCCGCTTTATCTGAATTCTCTTTGCGCAAAAACCATTGCGCTATAATCATGTTCTCGTTAAAAAAGTAGCTCAGCAATACAAAGCCACCTAAAAACAGTACCAATATCCCCCATCCCCAAAATCCAAACGCACATAGGGCCACCGCGGCCCCTAAAACTACACAGGCAATAATTAACCTTACTATATTTGACATCGTTAGTAATTATATAAATTAGTTTGCAAATATCCGTTTATTTGTACGCTAAATCAACATTTTTAAAATATTTATGGCGATAGAATTAGAGCCCGGCTGGCTGTATGTTTTAAGCGAAGAATTCGGGAAGGATTACATGGTTCAACTGCGGCAGTTCCTGAAAAACGAGAAAGATGCCGGCAATAAAATATACCCTAAAGGAACAGATATTTTTAATGCCTTCCGGAAAACGCCTTTTTCGGAACTAAAGGTTGTCATCCTTGGGCAGGACCCCTACCATGGCGAAAATCAGGCGCACGGCTTATCTTTTTCGGTGCAAAAAGGCATTACCATCCCCCCATCGTTAAGGAACATTTATAAAGAGCTAACCACTGATATACCTGGCTTTGTTACACCCAACCATGGCAACCTTACCGAATGGGCCGAACAGGGCGTATTACTACTAAATGCAAGCCTCACCGTACGAGCAGGCACACCCGGCTCGCACCAGAAAAAAGGATGGGAAGAATTTACCGATCAGGTGATCAAAACCATATCCGATAAAAAAGAAGGAATCATATTTATCCTATGGGGAGCCTTCGCTCAGGCAAAAGCGGACCTCATCGATAAAACCAAACATCACATCATTAAATCGCCGCACCCCTCGCCATTTTCGGCTGATCGCGGTTTTTTTGGTTCGGGGCCATTTTCAAAAACGAATGATATTTTGACAAGTGAAGGAAAAAAACCGATAGACTGGCAGATACATTGAATTTGAAGATTTGAAGATGTGCCAATTTGAAAATTGAACTTCATTTTCAAATCTTCAAATTATCAAATTAGCTAATATTCCAGCGGCACAATCGGCTCTTTCTTACTGGTTGACATGATCATCATCGTTTGGAAAGTTTTTACAACGCTGATGCGGCTGATCTTTTCCATGATGAGTTGTTCATAGGATTTTATATCCCGCACATAAACTTTTAGTAAAAAGTCGCACTGCCCGGTTACATGGTGACATTCAGTAACCTCCTTTATGTTTTTGATCTCGTCAATAAAAGTCTGGATGGTATTTTTTTGATGAAAATCAAGCGAGATCTGGATAAAGGTTTTGATGCCTAAACCAAGTTTCTCTTCGTCAACCAAAGCATGATAGCTTTTAATATATTCCGCGTTCTCCAACTTGCGCACACGTTCCAGTGTTGGTGCGGGCGAAAGCCCGATTTCGTTGGAAAGTTGAAGGTTAGTTATCCTTCCGTTTTCCTGTAATATCTTCAGTATCTGAAGGTCTATTTTATCTAATTCGGCAGCCATGATGCAGGCAAATATATGATTTTACTTAATCTACCAAATAAAATTTCTCAAAAATCTATTTTAGCAAAAATATATTTTTATTAATTATAAAATTTAGACAAGTCTAAATTTATTATTAGATTTGCTTAAATGAATACTCTAGCCGAAGAAAACTATTTAAAGTCCATTTATCACTTGTCGGTGAATGCCAGCAGCGTGAGCACAAACCAGTTAGCTGCCTTGCTAAATACCAAAGCATCATCGGTGACTGATATGCTAAAAAAGCTGGCGGAAAAGGAACTGATCAATTATACGCCCTACCAGGGAGTTTCGCTCACGGCAACCGGCGAAAAGATCGCGGTAAACATTATCCGGAAACACCGGTTATGGGAATATTTTTTGGTGGAAAAACTTGATTTTAAATGGGACCAGGTGCACGAAATGGCCGAAGAGCTGGAACATATTTCATCAAATGAGTTGATCGATCGCCTGGATAAATTTATGGAGTACCCCAAATTTGATCCCCATGGCGACCCGATACCTGACTGTAACGGTTTGTTTAAAATCCACAATTTAAAGCCTGTCTCTTCAATTGGCATAAACGAAGGCGGGGTGATCTGCGGCGTTCGCGATCATTCAAAGGCTTATTTACAATACCTCGAAAAACAATCGCTCACCATCGGAAAAAAAATAACAGTTGCTGAGATCATTGAGTTTGATCATTCAATGGTATTGCATACCGAAGATAATACGATACAAATCAGCCGCGAAGTGGCAAATAATTTACTGATCGCACTATGAAAAATACAAATACCCCTAACAAATCATTAGGTAATGTTCACAGTTCCATCGGTACCGAAAATAAACTGGGCTGGCGCAGGCTGCTGGCTTTTATAGGCCCGGCCTACCTGGTTAGCGTTGGTTATATGGACCCGGGCAACTGGGCAACGGACATAGCCGGCGGCAGCGCCTTTGGCTACAAGTTGATTTGGGTACTATTTACCTCTAACCTGATCGCTCTGTTACTGCAATCATTAAGTGCACGGCTGGGTATTGTGCGCGGGCTTGACCTTGCGCAAGCCTCAAAAAATGCCTATCCCCGGTTCATCAATTTCTGCCTGTATATCCTCGCTCAAATCGCCATCATCGCCTGTGATCTTGCCGAAGTTATTGGTATGGCCATCGGTTTACAATTACTTTTTCATTTGCCGCTTATCTGGGGCGTATCGCTTACCCTTACAGATACGGTGCTCATGCTGTTTTTGATGAATAAAGGCATGCGCAAACTGGAAGTTTTCATCATGTCGATGATCTTCATTATGGGGATGTCGTTTTTAATCGAAATGTTTATCGTTCGGCCCGATGTTTTAGAAGTAGCTAAAGGATTTATCCCAAATAACTTATTTAAAGGCGATGCGATCAGTCAAAACATGCTTTATATAGCCATAGGCATTATTGGCGCAACGGTGATGCCGCATAACCTGTACCTGCATTCTTCACTGGTGCAAACCCGGCAAATTGTGCGAACACATGAAGGCATCAAATCGGCCATAAAATTCAATTTGTTTGATACAGTGATTGCGCTCAACCTTGCGTTTATTGTTAACGCCGCTATCCTGATCCTGGCTGCAGGTGCATTTTTTAGCAATGGGTATTTTAAAGTTGCCGAAATTCAGGATGCCTATAAATTATTAGCTCATATTTTCGGGCCATTGGCTCCAACGCTGTTTGCCATAGCATTAATCGCTTCCGGGCAAAGCTCCACTATCACCGGAACGCTGGCCGGACAGATTATTTTAGAGGGGCATATCAACCTGCGTATTGAGCCGTGGCTGCGCCGTTTATTAACCAGGTTCCTGGCTATTGTCCCGGCTGTTTTAACCATTTTATATTTTGGCGATTCGGGCCTCGGCAGCCTGATCATTTTAAGCCAGGTTGTTTTAAGTTTGCAACTGGGCTTTGCAGTTATCCCTTTGATCCACTTTACCTCAAACCGCAAACGAATGGGTAAATTTGCCATCAGTTTAAAAGTAAAGATCGTGGCCTGGCTAAGCGCTGCTTTAATCGTCGCACTAAATGCGAAGCTTGTTTTTGATCAGCTGCTCGACTGGATTAAACAATACCCGGCGGCCCATTTTTGGATCTACGTTTTAGTGATCCCGCTTATTGCAGCTATCGCGGTGCTGTTGCTTTATGTATTTTTAAGACCACTGTTATTTAAACACCACGACCTGCCTGCACGGGTACCCCACGGACTTGCTTCAACTATTCATGAAATTAAGCCAATTACCTATAAGCACATCGGCGTAAGTATTGATTTTTCCAAAAACGACCGCGACTGTATCAGGCATGCTATAATGCAGGGAGGAAAAGAGGCCAGGTACACCCTGATTCATGTAGTTGAGACAGCAGGCGCCAGGTATTACGGCACCGAAGTAATGGATCACGAAACACAAAGCGATGTAAACAATCTTGAAAAATATGCAGAAGCAATTGTGAAACTGGGGTACAAAGCCAATGCCCATATGGGATTCGGCAGGGCTGCAACGGCCATAGCTCAAATCGTTGCTGAAGAAAAAATTGATTTCCTGGTAATGGGTTCACATGGACATAAGGTATTAAAAGACCTTATTTTTGGCACAACTGTGGATTCGGTTCGCCATAAGGTCCACGTGCCTGTGCTGGTAGTAAAACCGCAACCAAGCCGTTAAATAACAGGCGCGAATTTGACAAACAGATACAAATAAAATTAATTTGTCCCGATTCGTGAAATTCCTGTCAATTATATTCGCGCCCATTTCATTTGTGTCCATTCGTCCTCATTCGTGAAATTCGTGACAATAATTCGTGTTGATTCGTGTCAAAATAAATTCCCGTATATTTGCAGCAAATGGACCAAAACATCTATATAAAAAATAAAAAAGCCTATTTTGAATACCATATACTGGATAAATATATTGCCGGCATAAAATTGCTGGGCACCGAAATTAAATCCATACGCCAGGGCAAAGCCAATATAAACGATGCCTTTTGCACTTTTATTAACGACCAGCTTTATGTGCGCAACCTGCACATTGCCGAATACAGCTTCGGCTCTTTCTACAACCATGAAGCCAAACGCGACCGCGTGCTACTCCTCAATAAAAAAGAATTAAAAAAACTCCAAACCCGTGGCGAAGAAAAAGGCTTAACTATTGTCCCCCTTGCCCTGTTCATCAGCGAGCGTGGTTTTGCCAAACTGGAGATCGGACTGGCTCAGGGTAAAAAGACCTTTGATAAACGCGAAACAATGAAGGAACGCGATACGAAGGTGGAGATGGACAGAGCGATGAAAGGATAATTCGATTTTAGAATTCAGATTTACGAATTTAGATTTTGTTCGCTTTTCAAATTAATGCTTTAGCTACGACCTGACTATTGAAGCGACAGAAATAAATCTAAAATCGTAATTCTAAAATCGTAAATCCTTTACCACGCCTTATCCCCAACTAATGGCACAAACCTGAAGGTATCAAGCACAATTTTCTCGTAATCGGCTTCACTGGTTTTAAGAATGGTAACCATTTTTTGGGACTTTTGATCCCCTACCGGGATTACCAATATTCCACCGATATTCAGTTGTTTTACTAATTCATCAGGTACAGTCGGTGCACCGGCGGTAACGATGATTTTATCGAACGGCGCACGGTTTGCTATGCCTTTTGAGCCATCGCCGCAAAAAAAGCGGGCTTTGTAGCCAATTTCGTGCAACAGTTCTTTGGCTTGCAGGTGTAGTTTTTCTATCCGTTCAATGGTATAAACTTTGGCGCCTAACTCTGCCAAAATACAAGTTTGGTAACCGCTTCCGGTACCTATTTCAAGTACTTTATCGTCTTTATGTATGTGTAGCAATTGGGTTTGATAAGCTACCGTATAGGGTTGCGAAATGGTTTGCCCCTCACCTATCCGGAAAGCAATGTCTTTATAAGCCTGATTCCTGAAAGTTTCTTCAAAAAAGTAGTGGCGGGGCACTTTGCCCATGGCTTCGAGTACTTTTTCGTCCTCGATCCCTTTTTTTCTTAGCTCCTCAACTAATGCCTTGCGAAGGCCTTTATCTCTGTATCCGTCAACGTATTTAATTGCCATTTTTGTCTGAACACGATTTATATGATTGGCAAGATTAAAAAGATTTTCGATCTTTCGGTTTAACCAACTTATTGTTAAAAACCCTTTTAAACTCCAAACTTAAGCCGCCAAAGTTAATCAATAAACCATCGGCGATATTGTAAGCTTCCAAATAATTTATTGCCTGGTTTTTGTGGATATCTTCTATTTTTTCGAGCCCTTTCAATTCAACCATTATACTTTCCTCAACAAAAAAATCAGCCCTCCTGGTTCCTATCAATTCATCATAATAAAAAATTGACATTTCTTTTTCCCTCTCATAATTGATCCCGGCAATCCTAAATTCAATGGCAAGGGCTCTCTGGTAAATAACCTACTGAAACCCATTTCCCAGGTTATTGTGCACCTTCATTGCACAGCCGATTATTTTGTGCTTTAAATCATTGATATTAAAATACTTCATATAAATCTTAAATCTTTACCAACACTACAGTAATCTTTACAATCAATAAAATCCTATAAATCGTGTTCAGACAATTAGTATGGATCTACATCCGGTTGTACAATACTCCCCTTGCTGAGTTTGGTAGTTTGAAACTGGGTGATGACCTCCCGGATAATGACCTTTGCTTTATTGATAGAATCAGCTTCCTTTTCAAATTTCAGCATAATGCTCATGATATAGTAGTTACGGATGCGGCTCACCAGGGGGTATTCGGGGCCTATTACCCTGTCGCCAAAATGTTTACGCAATTCTTTTGCAAGGTAGATAGATTGGTTGCTGACCATTTCGGGATCTTTATGCTTAACATCCAGGCTAATGATGCGGTAAAACGGCGGGTATTTAAAGCTCCTGCGCTCCTCCATCTCGGTAAAGTAGAGGTCGGTATAATCGCTTTCTATTACCTGCCTGATCACCCGGTGCGTGGTATCATACGTTTGGATCACTACTTTACCCTGCTTACCGCGCCTGCCGGCCCGGCCGCTTACCTGGCTCAGCATCTGGTAGCTGCGTTCATTGGCACGGTAGTCCGGAAATTTCAACAGGCTATCGGCATTAATAATACCTATTACCGTAACGTCCGAAAAATCAAGTCCTTTCGCCACCATTTGGGTACCTACCAGGATGTCGATCTTCTTTTCCTCCAGGTTATTGAGTAGCAGTTGCAGCGAATTGCGGGACCGCGTAGTATCCAGATCCATCCGCGCAATGCGTGCTTCCGGTAATATCAGCGCCAGCTCATCTTCTACCTTTTCGGTACCGAAACCTTTATATTCCAGGTGGGTTGATCCACAGGCAGGGCAGATATTTGGTGCATCTTCTTTATATCCGCAATAATGGCAATGCAGTTTGCCACTGCTTTTATGGAAGGTTAAACTTACATCGCAATTGATACATTTGGGTGTATAAGCACAGATCTTGCACATCAGCACAGGGGCATAACCGCGCCTGTTCTGGAACAGGATCACCTGCTCTTTATTTTCCAGCGCTTCCCTGATATCCGCCAGCAATACACTTGTAAAATGCGATTGTATGGTTTTTTGCTTCGTTTCCTCAGCAATGCTTACCACTTCAATTTCGGGCATTTTTACACCGCCATACCGCTCTGTTAATTCGGCAAACCCATATTTATGAAGGCGGGCGTTATAATAACTTTCGAAGGATGGTGTAGCCGAACCAAGCAAAACTTTCCCTTTGTGCATATTCGCCAGGAAAATAGCGGCATCGCGGGCATTATAGCGCGGGGCCGGATCATATTGTTTATAGGATGTTTCGTGCTCTTCATCCACAATGATCAAACCAAGGTCGTGAAACGGCAAAAACACAGATGAACGGGCACCCAGTATCACCTTATAATCACTATTCAATACTTTTTGCCAAACCTCCACACGCTCATTATCATTAAAACGGGAGTGGTAGATGCCTATATTGGCGCCAAAATATTGCCGGAGCCGTTCAATAATATGCGTGGTTAACGCAATTTCGGGCAGCAGATATAAAACCTGCCTGCCGGCGCTCATCATTTCTTCAATCAGCCTGATATAGATCTGCGTTTTACCGGAGGATGTTACGCCATGCAGCAGTACCACATCCTTTTGCTTAAACTCCTTGCCTACCTGGTTCAACACCCCGGTTTGCTGTTCACTTAAGTCGAAACTGTCAAAAATCGATTGATCTTCGTAAAACAAACGGCTAACGTTTTTCTCCTCGGCAATAAACACATCTTTTTCTACCAGGGAATTTATACTGGATGCCCCGGCGCCGCTTTCTTCGGCAAGTTCGTTTTTAGTGATCGCTTTTTGATGGCGTGCCATTTTGATATAGGCCAGCACAGCGTCGGCTTGTTTAGGCGCCCGTTTTTCAAGGATCAGGAACAATTCCTTCAAACTCTCCTGCTGATGATAAACCGGATTTAACGTGATAAATGTGCGTGTGCGGGGTTTGTATTTTTCGCTTATATCCTCAGAAATATGGATGATATTCTTTTCAAAAAGCACTTTTAATATGGGCATTACTGTTTTTTGCCCCAGCAGCTTTACAATATCACTAACCGTAAGTTCAGGCTGTATATCCAGCGCCTCAACAATAAGGTATTCTTTGTCATGCAATGCCGAACGGTCAATTTCAAAGCCTTTATTCAGGATGATCCGGGTTTCGCTGGCAAGTTTTAAGGCAGATGGCAAGGCGGCATTCATCACCTCGCCAATGGTACACATATAATAGTCGGCCATCCATTGCCAAAACTGCAATTGCGCAGCGGTAACTAACGGGCGATCATCCAACAACTCAATCACATACTTGGCCTCATATTTTTCAGGGGCAAGATTCCCTACAGCTGCTATTATTGCTGTATAAAGTTTGCTTTTTCCAAACTGCACCACCACTCTTTTTCCAACAGCCACCGCAGCGTTCATTTCAAAAGGGACCCGGTAGGTATAGTTTTTAGCAATTGCCAATGGCAATATCACCTCAACAAAAAATGTTTCCCTATCGGCACGGCTTGGTTCAGCAAATTCTAACATCAAATTATTTAATTTTTAAAGCGGCAATACCAAGACACACCCACCCTGCTATAAAAAGGACGCCGCCAATTGGTGTTATGGGGCCAAGGATGGGTAACCACGACCATTCGATCAAGTCTTTACAGGAAAGCAAATATAAAGAGCCGGAAAACAATACAATACCTATAGTAAAAAGGATATAGCAATGGCCGACAAGCCTTATTTTAAAACGGGTTAACGTGGATAAAAAGATCAGCGCGAAAGTGTGATAAAACTGGTACTGCACAGCCGTGTGCCACACTTCCATGTTTTTCGCTGATAGTTTTCCTTCTAACCCGTGTGCGCCAAATGCGCCTGCAATAACCGCAAGCATTCCAAATATAGCGGCTGTAATAATTATTCTTCTCTTCATGTTTACAATAAATGGCTAAGTTAATGATTTTAGCAATTTATGGTTTTGCTTGTAAAGATTTGTTATTATTCTGTTTCCGTATTTAATATTGACAAGTAACCTGATGAACCACTCAAATTTAAGCTACCTTTGTATAGCAGGAAGTAATGAGAAAACACCTAATTATTACCCTTATTTTGTTGTTAGCTACCGCTTATATAACGGTTGTTTACTTTAAGAATTTGAATCCGCCCGGATCAAATACCAGCCGGGTAATGCACGAAATCCCCGGTAATGCATCGGTCATCTTTGAGTTCAATAACGATTCAAGCTTTTATGAT
Organism: Mucilaginibacter gotjawali; assembly: GCF_002355435.1. Classification (NCBI taxonomy): domain Bacteria; kingdom Pseudomonadati; phylum Bacteroidota; class Sphingobacteriia; order Sphingobacteriales; family Sphingobacteriaceae; genus Mucilaginibacter; species Mucilaginibacter gotjawali. The sequence continues at coordinate 2,218,256 of NZ_AP017313.1, read as the reverse complement.
ATCTTTAAAGGCAATCCATTATTTGCGGCGGTTACCGGCAGGCAGATACTTGGCCAATTAGATACCTTAAGACAACAATTGCTTCAAAATAAACTACTGAGTAAATATTTCTCGGGGCAAAATGTTTTTATTTCTGTTCATCCAACACAAACAAAAAACATCGCATTGCTGGTTACCTTGCCGGCGTCCGCTGATTTCGACCCGGCGATTTTTGATCAGTTAGCAAAACAACCGGGCAACGGTATACTGGTTACCCCGCTGCAGGCAGGCGCAAAACATGGCTGCACATTGTATATTAATGCGTTAAAAAAAAGATTTTACCTGGTAAAAAATGAATTTAATATCTATTCCGGCAGTTTTTCAAAAGACCTGGTAAATGAAGTAGCTTTGATAAAAAAAACAGATAGTGCTCCATCATTTGCATTACTCTCCGAACAGCAAAACGCCAACTCTCTGGCCAGCATATATGTAAACTACAGCGAGCTTGACCCATTATTTGATTGCATTTTCAGGAATAAAAACACGGATATTTTTAAAAGTTTCCGTTTGCTCTCCGGGCATTCAGCATTAAGTTTAAACTACAAAACGGATGCTTTAATGTTTAATGGTGAAACAACAGTACAGGTAAACGAGACCATCAGTTACTTAAACCTCTTTGCCAACCAACAGCCTGTCAACAACCAATTAAAGGATATTTTCCCTTCAACAACTGCTTACAGCACCAGTCTGGCGGTGTCAAATCAGGTTTCATTCAGCAAAAGCCTTTCGGATTGGTATACAAAAGCGGGCTATAAGAAAGAAGAAGGGCAACTCTTTAACAAAATACAAGCCGAAACTGGTACCGACTTAAAAAAACGGTTTTATGCCCTGCTGGGAAACGAATTTGCTATTATTACCACACGTTATTTCGAAAAATTGGCGATTATCTCGCTTAAGGACGGAAGCAAAATGAATACGCTTTTAATGAATGTGAGTAAAATGACGGACGAAAACTCGGGCCAGTTGAGTTACGACAAATTACCTTTTTTTTATTAGGAGATGCTTTTAGTGTTTTCAGGCATCCTTATTATTTAATTATTGATAATTATTTAATATTAGCTAATAGTACCAACGAATTGAAAAGCTATAATGACACTTATTTAAACAGAAAATTTTTGAGCAAAAACCCGCAGTACGGCCAGTTTGATAACCTGCTTGCGGAACAAAGCAATGTTACTTTTATGCTCATCTTTAAAAATGCCGAACAAATTTTTAAAAGAGATATGAAACCCGATGTTTTCGACTCATTTCAAAACCAGGAACCAGGGTGGAAGAACTTTTATGGCATTTCATGGCAATTAAGCGCCGCTAAGAAAAATTACTATACAAACTTTTGTTTAAAACTAAACAGAGACACTGTTTTAGTTAAAAATTAATCAATACATACAACTATCGCCCTTATTTTTCGTTAAACACTAAAATATTATTATATTTTCAGATAATCAATTTGTAATTTTTATCTTTAAAACGAATACAAAAGCTCAGGCGCAAAGCTATTTATGAAGAAATTTTTACTTGTTCTATTCTTTTTATTGTTCTCGTTTAGAATTTTCGCACAACAGTTTTCGCTGTACAACACCGGTACACTATACGATTCATTCGAAAACCCTTCCCAAAGGGCCTTTATTCCGGATACCAGTAAAATGTATGCATCAAATTTCCTGATCCCTAATTTCAATACAAATATTTTTTTAAGCGGCGATGCCCAGGCAACTTTAAAAAACAGGGCATTTTTAAATAAATATGATAACTCAGCCTTACAGATAGGAAAAGGCAGGTATAATATGGTTAATGAAAATATAAACGCTTACCTGATTATGGTAAAAATGTTTTCGAGCCTGAGCGGTGATGTAGAAATGGGGTTCTCCTGGCAAATGAAATCGGAAGGTAAAGGCGCAATTACCGACGAATCAATTGCGGCATTAAACGGAACACAAAGCTTCAACAGCGGTCAAAACTATACCAATATATTTAACAGCAACTATTACTATCAAACTTATCACCAGATCAGTTTTACCTATCGCGAAAAAATCAATAAACAAGTTGCTTTTGGTGTTAAAATAAGCGGCTTACTGGGTATTAGCTATCAGAAACTGAATATTTCCGGTTCACAGGCTATGTTCGACAAAACGGGGGATTCAGCGGTTGTTGCCCTTCGCGGAAAGTACTATTCAGGTTATATCCCCGGCCATTTTATTGCCCGGGATTATTTACCAAATTTGCGGAGCCCCGGCGCCGCAATAAGCATGGGTGCCACCTATCGCACAGAAGACAGCTTTGTTTTACAGGGAAACATTAAAGATCTGGGGTTTATCCATTGGAGCAGCCGGTCCAGCTATTATAACTTTAACGGCAGTTCATCCATCTATGGCTTGACAACGCCGCAACGCGAAGACAGCATTTATAATAAAGTTAGTAAGATCGTCCATACCAACCAGGTTACAGGATCATTTACTACCCCGATTGACGGACGAGCGGAATTTAGTGTTTCAAAAAGCTTCTGGATAGATGACAACCATATGTTCAAATATTCTCCAACCGCTGTAGTATCAAAGGAGCTGTTCTACCCCGGTTTTATAGGTGCCTTGGTTAATCCATTTAAGTACGAAAAATACTCTTTAACACTTACTACAACTTACGACGACCTTAAAATCTTCAATTTGGGCGCCCAGTTTATGATGCAAACCCCCAATTGGGAGTTTTTTATCGGAAGCGATAAACTAATGCAAAGCATCGCATTAGCGGGAGATCAGCTCAACAAAAATTCGGCAAATATCAATCAAAACGGAACTTATACGGGTGCAAATTTCTTCCTGGGCTTCTCGTTAAAGCTGGGTCCGGTTATCGAACATCCGATGAATGCCAGCAGCATTCCAATGGGCGAAAAAGGTTTTTTGGGCAGGCTTTGGAGCCGTTGGTTTAAAACGAAAGATTAATTTCGGACTTCGCCTGCCGCAGGCAGGGAATTTCGATTTCGGATTTGAAAACTACTCCGTTCAAATTGGCAAATTCATCGGCTGCTTTTTTTAAGCTCAATCTTAATTGTATTTTCATTGGTAAATATCTTTGATTTATGAATTTAAGCATTATTGATGACGATGGGTTTATCGCGATTGTAAACAGCGACAACTATCAAAGCTTTGTAGACCACAATTGGCAATTTGATCAATTAATGGCACATTTTGTTGATCAAATGAATGCGGGTAATATCGTTGTTTGGCAAACCAGCAATGATGGTGGAGGCATTTGGGTTGTAGCAATTAGAGACCAGCCATCCAATACGCTTGCCTTTAGACAATTTGAACATTTTATAAATGTAACTAACGGGGAGTTATTTTTAACTAATTATAGTGACTTGACAATGGCAGCTCAGTTTTCCGACGCGTCAATACCTTCGCGTCATAATGCGGATCTGAATATTGCTATGGAAGATGGCGTATACAAGGTGACGGTAAGACAATTATTTGATCCCGATAATGTTCTACAATATTCTGATACCGAAACAGATGAAAATATCTCATTTGAAATTATCATTACACCGTCCCATGAACCTGTTCATCAGCACGTAAAGAGTGTTTATTGGTATGAATTTTAAAACGTTACAATAAAGCAAGGCTAAATAATTCCGAAATCCAAAACGGCGAAGCCCTCTTGAACACTGTTGAAAAATAAACAATAGTGAAAAATTAAACCGCTTTTTTTCCTGCGATAAAATCTTTCAGATAGTACGGCTCAAAGTAAGCCACATCCTCGAATTCTTTATTCCGGAACTTTTCGAGTGCCTTTTGAGTTAAATGAACTGCTGAATTAACAAAATCGGGCAGGAAGCTAGCGTTGCGGTGGGCTCCTAAAACCTCTCTGCACTTTTCGGCACCATCGCCAAAAAACAATATTTTGTTTATTTCAAGTAAATCGGCAAAGCTATTGGCATCAATGATCTCCGCTGCGGTGGGTTTTATTTTCGTTCCGCCAGCACTAAAAACAGCGGTAAACACTTCCATCCGCCTCGCATCTATCATAGGACATAAAAGGGTATCGGCACTTATCGCTGATTGATCGGCATTGATGATGCCGTACACCATAGCTTCCAGGGTCTCAATAGCGATCAGTGGTTTATCAAGCGCAAAACATAAGCCCTTAGCAGTAGAAATACCTATGCGCAAACCAGTATAAGAACCGGGCCCGCTGCTTACTGCAATGGCATCCAGCTCATCATATTTCAATCCTGCCGAAACAAGCAATTCTTCAACAAATAAAGTGATCACCTCTGCATGTATGTTGCGCTGGTTTATTTGCTTAAACCCCAACACCACACCGTCCTTTGCCAGCGCAACTGAACAGGATGTGGTAGCAGTTTCAATTTGTAATAGCAGGCTCATTTACAGATTTTGAATTTTATTTTAATCGGTATCTTTGACTTATGACTTTCAACCCAAGACTCAAGACTTGATTCAGGGTACAGGATCATGCCCGTGCCCTCCCCATGGATTGCAGCTTGCAATACGTTTTAAAGTTAACCAGCCGCCTTTAAACGCACCGTATTTCCTGATCGCCTCTACCCCGTATTGCGAACATGTTGGTGTATAGCGGCATGAGGCTCCGGTCATCGGCGAAATAAAATACTGGTATATTTTTATCAACAGGATGAATACAAAGCCTATCCCTTTTTTTAATATACCGGTAATTGCTTTCATTTGGAAGTTTCGGCACTAAGCAGTTTCAACAACTTGAGCATTTTTTTTTCAGCAAGATCGTAGGACGCGATTTCTTTGCCGATATAACCAACAGAAAGCACAATTTTTTTTCCGGCAGCATTTAACGGGGCATATAAATGCTCCTGTTTGTAGCGCCGGTAAGTTTCGCGGGTGCGCCTTTTAACCAGGTTACGGTCGGTGGCGTGGTTAAACCGCCGTTTTGGAACCGAAAAAACAACCTGCACAGGATAGTTCCCCGAAAAATCGGCAAAAAGCCAGGATACCTTGAAGGGATAACATAAAAAAGAAGAGCCGTTATGAAAAAGCTCATCAATAAGCTTTTTATTACATAACCGTTCTTCTTTCTTAAAAGTATACATGGGTGTTGCTACGTTTGAACCGGATTTATATCAATAAGCGGTTCAAGCCCCGTTTTGGAGAAAGCAACCAGCTTTATGCTTTGTGGCTGCGCTCGTCAGAAACTGACAGTCTTTTTCTGCCTTTAGCTCTTCTTGCTGCTAATATTCTCCTGCCGTTAGCAGTTGACATGCGCTCACGGAAACCGTGCTTATTTCTTCTTTTCCTTTGTGAGGGCTGAAACGTTCTTTTCATGGCTATTTTATTCTATTCGTCTTTTTTAAAACAAGGACGCAAATGTAGTGTATTTTTTTTTCATTTCAAATAGTTTTCTTGAGTGGCCAGGGAGATCGCTTTTAAAACAGGGGGCTCCACTGGAGCCATTAAATCACAAATGTATGTGCTATAAACAGGTAGTTCCGCTGGAACTATTGCGACGTTCTGCCTATGACTCCGGAGGAGTTGCCTGTTTATAGCATAAACAGATCAGCTGATGGCCCCGTAGGTTCCTCCTGTTAGTTATTAGTTTTTAAAAGCGGTTTCCCTGGTTGAGTGGTTTCGCGTTTGATTAAGTTGATTTGGATAATTAAGTTTGTATATTTAGAAATCAGAACGCCAAAGCAACAAACAATCAACCAGGGCAGTCAATCCACTAAATCAAGTTATTAATGAAATTATACACCGTATTGTTCCTTATCGCCTTCCCCCTCTGCGTATTTTCCCAGGATTCACTTTCCAGTCACTATAAAATATACAGCGTTGCAAAACAAAAAATCGTGCCGTCGGACGATATAACTGATGCTATGTTAAATGCCGATGTGCTTTATTTTGGCGAACAGCATAACGATTCGACAGGCCATTTTTTAGAATATAGCGTATTTAAAAAACTAAGTCAAAAGTATCCTGACAGGACAGCCCTGTCAATGGAGATGTTTGAAACCGACTGCCAGAACGTATTGAACGAATATTTGAACGGCTTGATCCGCGAAAAAAATTTCATTAGCGAAGCCCGCGCCTGGCATAATTACAAAGACTACAGGCCCTTAATTGAATGGGCGAAGACTAATAAAATTGCTGTTGTAGCGGCCAATGCGCCAAATCGTTATGTAAACATGACCAATCGCATGGGCCTGCTAAGCCTTGAACAACTTAACTCCATTGGCAAGTCCTACCTTCCCCCGCTGCCGATTGATACAGCCACAGGCCCTTATTATGACAATTTTTTACAGATAATGGGCGGCCATGCAGCTTTGGGAGGGATGCAAATGTACCAGGCTCAAAATTTATGGGACGCCACCATGGCCTGGTCAATTGCCAGGTTTATCAAATCGCATAAAGGTTATAAAATACTCCAGTTAAACGGCAGTTTCCACAGCGAAGAAAAGCTGGGGACGGCAGCACAATTGAAAAAATACGCCCCCAAAGTAAGGATTCTGAACATCGCAACTTTTGATGATGAGAATTTCGACAACCCCGATTGGAAAAAATTGAGCAAAAGTGGCGACTTTATTATTGTAACCGACCCTAAAGTGCCCAAAACGTTTTAAAAATTTATTTATACCTTTAAAAAACGAAGGTTACGCAAATGAAAATTAAAATTTATTTGTGGGTTTTTATCTTTTCCATTTTACAGGCAGTTTCATGTAAAAAGGAGGCGCAACCTGCATCACCGCAGCTAACCGTACCACAAATCCATACGCTGGAGAATGGCTTGCTCAATTTTGCCATTAATGGCGAATTAACCGGCGCAAATATCGATACCCTATCCAATACGATAACTGTTATTGTGCCTGACTCTGCAAACAGGCACAAGCTCATCATGTCATATACTTTGGCGAGCCAGGTAACCGCTACAATTAACAGTACTATTGCAGGCGATAATGAAGTTTATGACTTTACACAGCCAGTTGTTTTTACGGTTACATCAACAGATAAACATAAGTCAACATCATTCCAATTAATTATACAAACAGAAATGGAATATTTTGGATTTCCGGGCACTATAGCGATGGGGAAAAGCCTGAATAAAGGGTATAACTTCTACCTCGATCAATTTGACGGCAGCCGGTTTCAATACATCAACTGCGGGCCTGCAGTTACTACGATGGCAATTAAATGGGCTGATTCGATATTTTCCAAAACGCCGGTTGATGCCAGAAATATTTATGAACCAAAAGGTGGCTGGTGGTTTACCAGCGACGTACAATCCTATTTAAAGTTAAATAACATCAACTATGCTGTTGATACTTTGCAGAACATCGACAGCCTGGTAAAAACTAACATCGACAAAAATAAGTTACTTATTATTTGCCTGGATATGTTTTATATTCCATTTAATATTACCGATTACCAGCATATTTCAAAGTTCTATCCAACAACTGCAAGCGGCTGGGGCCACTTTCTGCTGGCAAAGGGCTATAAACAAACGGGCAGCAATTTTTACATTGAAACGTATGACCCCTATTCGCAAGGTGAACATTACCCGGGGTTCGATCATATCCAATTAAAGGGCCAGGACCGGTATTACCTGGATAAGGATATTACTATGGCCACCAACAATTGGTGGCCATATGTTATTACTGTGGCGCAAAAAGGTCACGAAATAGAAGATTCAAATGATCTTCGGGAAAATAGCATTTCGCGAAAAAAAACGGTACCGGTTGCCGGCGGACAATAATTATTTCTGCCCTTTTGCCAGCAGGTCCCGGATCTGTGTAAGCAACAACTCCTCTTTGGTTGGTTCCGGTTCAGCTACAGGCGCCGCTTCGGGCTCCGGCTCTGACTTTTTCAACGAATTAATTGCTTTTACAACCATGAAAATAGAAAAAGCGATGATAAGGAACTGGATTACGGCATTAATAAAACTACCATAGTGAATGGCATTCTCGAGCACTTTGTGTACCGGGTCTGCATCCTTCAGAATGATCTTTTTATCTGAAAAATCAACACCTCCGGTAATATACCCTATCGGGGGCATGATAATGTCTTTTACCAATGAAGTAACAATGCCGCCGAACGCTGCACCAATAACCACACCAACTGCAAGGTCAACTACGTTGCCCCGCATTGCAAATTCTTTAAATTCCTTTACAAATGCCATAACTAAAAATATTATTTCGCGTAATATACCAAATAGTAAAACAATCAAAAAAATATTTTATTTATAAATATTCAACCGGGATCAACTTATCCTAACAAATTTTTTAGTTAAGGGTAATTGATGTATTTTTGCGACCATCTGATTATGTTAAAACAAAACCTTCAACAAAAACTATTACAAAAACTATCACCGCAGCAAATACAATTTATAAAATTGCTGCAGGTGCCCACGGTTTCATTAGATACCAGGATAAAGGAGGAGCTGGAAGAAAACCCTGCGCTTGAAGATTTGAGCCTCACTAATTTAAATGAACCTGAAGAGCAATACCCCGACCGCGACCCTGAAGATGATAATTATACCGGGGATGAAGAAAAGGGTGAAGCAGATGAATTTAATATCGACGACTACCTGCAGGAAGATAATGTGAACGAATACGGTTCGCGTTATGACCAAAACGGGGATGACGATGATGATCATAAAGAGATCCCGATTGCTGTGCAAAGCTCATTTTTTGAGAGCTTACAGCAGCAGCTCGATTTGTTGCCCCTGTCAGATAAAGATTTCAGAATAGGCAGGCAAATTATCGGCAGTCTGGATGACGACGGATATTTGCGCCGGCCAATCACTTCGTTAACAGATGATCTTGCTTTTTCACAAAATATTTTTGCTGAAGACGATGAAGTAGAAGATATGCTCCGGGTGATACAGGGGTTTGACCCGGCTGGTGTTGGTGCACGCAGCTTGCAGGAATGCCTTTTAATTCAATTGCGCAAAAAAGACCAGAATGACCCCGTTGTAAAAAAGGCTATAATGGTTGTTGAGCATTACCTTGATGAATTTACACGCAAACATTACGATAAGCTTGAAAAATCTTTAAACATGTCGTCAGACGAGCTGAGGGCTGTTGTAAATGAAATCTTAAAACTGAATCCCAAGCCAGGAGATTCAAATGAGATGAACACCAAACAGATGCAGGTGATCCCTGATTTTCATATCAGCAATAACAACGGATTCCTGATCCTTACTTTAAACTCAAAAAATGCTCCCGAATTAAGGATAAGCCGGTCGTACCAGGAAATGTTTGAACATTATGATAAAGCGTCGCAAAAGGATAAAAAGTTAAAAGAAGCGGTTCAGTTTGTAAAACAAAAACTCGACTCGGCCAAATGGTTTATTGATGCCATCAAACAGCGCCAGCAAACCTTGCTAAAAACGATGAATGCCATAATGCAATACCAGTATGATTACTTTTTAACCGGGGATGATAAGAATTTAAGGCCAATGATCCTTAAAGACATAGCTGACAGGATCAATATGGACATTTCAACCGTATCCCGTGTGGCCAACTCAAAATATGTACAAACCGAGTTCGGCACCTTTCTGCTGAAATCATTTTTCTCCGAAGCCATTCAAACCGAAAGCGGCGAAGAGGTTTCAAACAAAGAGGTTAAAAAGATCCTCGAAGAGCATATTGGTAAGGAAGACAAACAGCATCCCCTTGCTGATGAAAAGCTTACCGAAATATTAAAAGATGCAGGCTACAATATCGCCCGCCGTACTGTTGCCAAATACCGCGAGCAAATGAATATCCCGGTTGCTAGGTTGAGAAGAGAGTTGTAGGCAGTTCATAGTTAATGGTTCATAGTTCATAGCAGAAAATACGAAGCTGTTCATTACCAAGAATTTCTTGATTTATCTCCCCCCTTTTTTCCATGAACTATGAACCATGACCTAGAAACTATGTTGCGGGCAGGTTACCTTATACCTGTTGTTTAATAATAAGCTTATCACTATTTCATGTGTGCCATTACTTACCGTATTCAGGGCAGAGGTAGTAATATCATAGGAATACCCAACATTGATAAAGGAGCTGATATTTAAACCTGCCAGTACCCCGAAAGAGTCTCCATGCCGGTACGAGCCGCCCAGCCAGAATTTATCCTGAAAAGATATTTTGGCATTGATGTCATAGGTTAATGGCACCGGGTTAATCTCTTTAATTAAAAACGAAGGCAAAATGGTTACATCATCTGTCAGGAAGAATTTAACCCCGCCGGTCAAAAAGTATTGCGGAACAGTTTTACTTGCGTTTGCTGAATGGGTTGAACTAAAATAAAGATTTTGTGGAAGTATTTGCTGCACAGATGCGCCAAAGTAATAATTGGAAGAATACAACCAGATACCGGTATTCAGGTCTGGTTTCCACTGGCTGTTATTCCCGTTGGTAATTGCCGGGTCATTCGGATTTTCGAGTGTGATCTGGGCAGTATTCAGGCTGATATGATTAAATCCCGCGGAAACGCCCACTGCTAAATTTAAACGATCAGTTAAGCCCAGATGATAAGCGTAATCTATGTCGATATTAGTGGTGTTGATGGGGCCAGCTACGTCAGACACGATATTGAATCCCAAGCCATGGTGAGGTTCGGCCGCCATATAATTTTGCGTGTACAGCCTGCTCGAAGGATTAACACCACCTTCAGCAGGAAAAGCGGTAGCATCACCCTGCAAAAAGTCATTTCCCAAAGGAAAATCAATAGTTAAATAACTAGTTACAGGAGCGCCCTGCAAACCCGTCCATTGGCTTCGATAGCCCGCTTTTACATCGGTGTAATTTTCAATACCTGTTACCGCCGGATTTAACAACAAGTTATTAAAAACATATTGTGTGTACTGCGGCTTTTGTTGTGCTGATGCTGTGTGTATGTAAGCAAAAACCCAAATAGTATAAGTAAAATTCGTTTCATTTAATTTTATCTGATAATTGCTACAAAACCTGATAAAGTATTATGGCCAATTTTAAGGTTGATCATATAGTAATAAGTACCAGTTGATTATTGAGCACATTTAAAATATCATTTCCGGGGCACCCGATAACCAATTGACGAATATACATTTTCTCTGTATCGGTTGTATGCCTTAACTGTACAATTTAAGTAAGAATTAAGCTATTTGATATTCCAGGCATCATTCGTACTACCGGCATTAAGGGTAAACGTACCAGGTATCACTATATTGCCGGTTAAAAAACGCGTTTGCACAGATTCATCATAACAGCAAATAAAGCCTTTGTACACGGGCACTGCATTAGTTAAATAATAATTAAACAGTTTATTACCTTCAGGCCTCAGCCGCGTTCTTTCAACACCATGACAAGCAATTTTAAATACCGCCAAATATGTTAAAAAACAAGGTACGCCCGTTTCGCACATTTATTTTATGAGAGCAATAAATCCAGACAAAAGCTTAGTATCATTTTTCAGGTTGATTACATAATAATAAGTCCCTGTAGGTAATTTCGCCCCTTTGAAGGTGCCGTCCCATGGCGTTCCATAACCAATAGATGAATAAACACTTTCTCCATACCGGTTAAAGATCTGTACGGTACAGGTGCTATAGGTATCCAGGTATTTAATATTCCATGTATCGTTGATACCATCGCCGTTTGGTGTAAAAGTATTGGGTATGACGATTGCACCGATTACCGTAAGTACACCCTGAACTGGAGTTATGCTGTAATCATTTGACGCATAGCCGCTCAATGTGATAGGGTATTGACCAATAGGAGATGAAATATCAGCAATCGTACTCAAAACAAGGGGACTGGTGAAATCAGCCGGGGTATCGCCGTTAACAAAACCGGTGTAAGTTGCTGTTAACACAGGGTTAGCCGTGCCGAAGGTTTTGCGTTTATTATCAGCAGTAATGGTTAATGGCGCGGGAGTAACCGAACTTGCGGGCATGTCAATACTGGCGTCCGAAGCTCCGGGGCTCTTTAATACAATTGGTCCCGCATAATTATTACCCGCATGAGTGGTTGCAGCTAACCGGATATAAACCTGCGTACCTGCTGAACTTATAATAGCCGAACCGGCAAATGTAACATCGTTGGTACTTACTTCGAAGCCAGGAGGAGGTATTACCAAAATACCGGAGCTTAAGCCAGAACCCAATACATTAAAAACTGCAGAGGTGGAAGCCGTGCCGTAAATAGTATTTAACGGAGACAATGGGCCAATTACCACGATGTTTGGCGGCACAGTTGGGTTAACGGTAATTGTAAACGGAACCGGCGTACCTGTACAGCCGGTAATGGGGTTTGTTGGGGTAGCAATGATGTGCGCTATGACGGCCGTAGTGCCGTTATTGACTGCTGTAAATGAAGGGATGTCGCCGGTGCCGCTTGCAGGCAGGCCTATGCCCGGCGTATCATTTATCCAATTAACCGTATTTCCATTCGCACTAAAATTAATAGCGGCTGTTTGCTGCCCGTTGATATAGGTCGGCGAAGGCACATTACCATCCATTACCGGCGGTACGTTTACAACTCCGGAGATGCTACCCACATTTACTGGAGCAGCCCCGGGGGAGGTTAACATCACACCGCCTGTAAAATTCCCCGCAGTAGTGGTGACGGCCAACCTTATATAAACGATAACACTATTAACAGTTCCGCCCGTTTGGGGGATAGTAAGACTATTGGTATATCCACTGCTTGCATTCAGTGAAATTTCAAATCCCGCAGAAGATACTGCAGCGGTGATTCCGCCCGTCAGGTTGGTTGCGTTAACTGTAAACTGCTGTATATTGGGACTCACGGATGCTGCGCCCAAACAGGCTATGTTATTGCCGGTTGCGGTAGCTTGTGCGATGGATGGCGAAGCCCCCGCTGCAGGATTTACTGTAATAACAAACGAAATAGGTGTGCCGGTACAACCGCCCGCTACACTCACCGGCGTGGCAATGATTGTTGCCGTTATTGGGGTATTACCTGCGTTAGCGGCCATAAAAGGCAAAATATTGCCGGTTCCTGTTGCAGGCAGGCCTATTGCAGGGTTGCTGTTCGTCCAGCTAACATTGTTTCCATTGGCAATGAAATTAATGGCAGAAGTTAATTGTCCGCCCGTAAAAACCTTTGGAGACATCCCGCCCATTGTTGGCAAACCATTTACAATGCCCGAAAGTCCGGCATTTACAGTCAAAGCCCCGGGCGACGTGAGGCTAACCCCTCCCGTTAAATTTCCTGCACTGGTTGTTGCTGCGGCCCTGGCATATACAACCACGCCGTTCACTGCTCCTCCCGTTTGCGGAATCGTTAAGCTGGCACTATATCCGCTGTTTGGATTCAGGGAGATCTCAAATTGTGCGCCTACTACCGTGGCCGTGATATCGCCGGTTAAGTTTGTACCATTAACCGTAAATTGCTGAATATACGGGCTAACCGAAGCCACGCCCAAACAGGCAACAACATTACCCGTTGTAATGAGTCTCGCGATGGTGGGTATGGCTGCAGGGGCGGGGTTAGAGAACGTGCTATATTGGGATGATAACGCGCCGCCGCCGGAAAAATTTGCAAATGTTCCGGAAGGGATAGTTTCACCGGTTTGCGCCTGAACAGTTATATTGAAAAGAAAAATAAGAATATTTAAAGCAGGTAAGAGTTTTTTCATTCGTTTGGACACTTCATCAATCATTTAAATGGCTTAAAACTGTTAAGCGCGCATCTCTTTTAAAAACGCCCAAAATACGTCATTTTTTTAAAGCATTATTTGCGGAACTATTTTATCCTCATAAAAAAATAAACGATTAAAAAGCCCGCAAAACAAGACAGGCGCTTATACGAAATACCCAACAAAAAAGTTAACTAAAATTTGGAAATCATAGCGCTGGAGAATGTTTTAAAAAACCCGGATGTCGTTTAAAATTATCCTAACCTTTTTATAGCTTTAAAACAGACATTCATTTCCTGGCAGTAAACATAAATAGTATACGAGAGGGAGAAAACCCGTTCGTCCCGAGGGTAGTTACCTTAGCCCGGGGCTTAACAAACTATAAATAAACACGCCCCTAAACTTACAGCGGATGTTTTCCTATTATCTAAAAAAACTTGTCCGGGTTTGGCACCAGGTTTAAAAACCTCGTAAAATTCTCAGCATAATGTGATTGATCCAGCTTATAATAAAACGCGCCTTTTTTTGATGAGAATTTATCCTTCTCGGGCAATTTGATCAGCAAACCGGTAGATAACAGCTTACGGCTGAAATTCCGGTCGTCAAAAGTGGTGTTATATACCCCTTCATAAAGGGCCTGGAGTTGTGGTATGGTAAATTTCTCGGGCAGCAGCTGGAATAATATCGGGTGCAATGCGGCTTTATAGCGTAACTGTCGCTGGGCCAGCTTAACCATTTCGTTATGGTCGAATATCAGCTCGGGCATTTCGCTCAGCAGGAACCACTCAGCGTGATACTCATCGTTGATCTGCTCTTCATACTGATGGATATCGATCAGCGCAAAATAGGCGATTGACAATGTGCGTTCAACAGGGTCGCGGTCGGGTTTACCAAATACCTGGAATTGCTCCATGTAAACATTTTTGAGGCCTGTGCGCAGTTCCAGGATACGGTTAGCGGCATCTTCCGGGCTTTCTGAAGGTTGTATGAAACCGCCCATCAGGCTCCATTTGTTTTTTTCAGGCTCAATGTTGCGTTGAACCAGCAATAATTTTAAGTTCCATCCGTCAAAACCAAATATGATACAATCTGTAGCGACTAATATTCTTTTTTGACCTGTATATCTCTGCATAATAGGTTTGTAGTAATTTACAAGTGTAAAAAAAAAAAATGAAATTGGTTGACTAAGTTGACTAAGTGAGTAGGGAAATCGCGTTCAAAAAACCAGGCATATTTATAATTGAGGCTAAAGCCATCTTTATTGCTTTAATTTACCCGTTGGCTGAAGCCAACGGCAATGAATGAAAGACTGTGCTTCTAAAATTCATTGTCGTTCCTTTTAAGGAACGGTAGAAAACAACAAAAAGACAACGGCTTTAGCCACAATTAGGAGACGAGTTTTTAAACGCGATTTCCCTGGACTACGTGAGTGGTTGATTGAGTTGAAAATTAAAACTTATTCAACTCAATCCAACCTACCCGATAGCTATCGGGTCAACCCAATTAACTCACCCTCTTCCCGTGCAACAGCATCTCCATTGCATGGTCAAACGAGCCGGCGAGGATCACTTCGCCGGAGTTAACGAAGTATATTTCGTCAGCGTTTTCAATGGTATTCAGCCGGTGCGCAATAATTACTCTTGTAGTGGTTGCCGGCAGGTTATTTAAAATATCGCTCAGTAATTTTTCGGTAATGGTATCAATATTCGCCGTCGCTTCATCCAGGATGAGCAACTCCGGGTTACGTAACACAGCCCGCATAAAGGCGATCAGTTGTTTTTGTCCGAGGCTAATGCCATCACTATTCGAAAGGACCTTCGTATCCAGCCCCTGTTCAAAAATAGCCAGTAAGCTCCCCAGGTTGGCATCCAGTATCACCTGTTCCAGTTGTTCGCTGGTATGGTTTACGTAAAGTTCGTTTCCATAAAGAATATTTTCCCTAACGGTGCCGGTAAACAAAAACGGTTCCTGTAAAATAAAGCCTATCTTTTGGGTTCTCTCCAACGGCTCATAGCTGCGAATGTCTTTGCCATCAAGCAGTACAGTTCCCTTGTTGGTGTCGTACAACCGGGCTATTAAAGAAGCGGTGGTTGTTTTGCCGCCCCCCGTTGGGCCAACAAGCGCATAGGTTTTGCCTTTCTCCAGCTTAAAGCTGATATTGTGCAAAATCTCCCTGCTTTCATCATAACTGAAATGCACATTCCTGAATTCAAGCAAAGATGACGACGGTTCAGTTACGCCGCTTTTTACGGTAACCAGGTCAGTTTCGAGCGCCAGGATATGTGAGATCCTGTCCCAGGCAGCCATGGCAGTTTGAAAGCTTGTCCAAAGTGCAGCCAGTTGCCGTAAAGGGTTGTAAAACTGGTTGGCATATGAAAAATAGCTGATAAGTAAACCAGCCTCGAATTGTTTTATGGATATAAGATAGATTCCATAAGCAAATACCACCAGCTGCGCCATGCTTGAAAACAGGCCATATACAGGCACGAAGCTATTGTTGGCGATACCCGCGCCTATAGCAGTTTGATAATTGTCGTTATTAGCTTCGGCAAAGCGCTTGCGAAAATAGTCGCGACGGTTAAAGGCGATGATCACTTTAAAATTGTTCAGGCTCTCCTGTATTTCGGCGCTGAGGCCGCCGACGCTTTTCAGGTTTTTAGCATTTTTCCGTTTTACCCATGGCGATGTAAGCATGGTAAAGGCCAGGATCACTGCAGCGGGTACCAAAGTTGCCGCGCCCAGCGTTAATTTTACCGACAATAAAAATATCCCGGCACCAAGCATCGTAACAATGCTGCCGATAAACTGCATCAGTGATTGTGAAAAAAACTGGTTCAGCTTGTCAGTGTCATTATTAATGCGCGAGATCAGGTCGCCGGCCTTATTCTGGTTGAAAAAACCAACCGGCAGTATTTGCAGTTTATTAAATATAGCATTCCGCAGGGTAAAAAGCATCCTTTGCCCTACGCCGCCCATCAGGATGGTTTGAAAGTAACTCGAAAAAAATGCTACCGCATACATGGCAAGTAAAATACCGCAACTTACCAGCACACCATGGTAATCTTTGTGCGCCGTAAAGATGTATTTATCGATTGTTTTGCCAATGAGGTACCATGCGTAAAGATTCAATCCTGAATTCACTAATATCGCTATCAGTGCCATCCATAGGTTTTTGCGCTCGTGCGAGATCAATTGCAACAACTTACCCAATGACGACCAAGTAGACGATTTGGGCGCGTTTGCCTGCAGCTCGTTTAAATTATACTTCATAGTTGCTGGTACTTTGTTGAGAATTAAAGATTTGCACATATTCGGGGCTGGCCTGCATCAGCTCATCATGTTTGCCGGTTGCCACAATCTCGCCCTGCATTAATAAAATGATCCGGTCGTAATGTTCTACCGAGGCAATCTTTTGGGTCACGGAAATTAGTGTTAAACCCGGGTAGTTTTTTTGCATGTTCGCCAATATCTTGTTCTCCGTACTGGTATCTACGCGGGCGGTAAAATCATCCAGCAATAAAACCCGGGGTTCAATAGCCAGCGCACGTGCCAGCATAATGCGCTGCTTTTGCCCCCCTGAGAGGCTCGAGCCGCGCTCAGAAACAATGGTGCTGAGTTTACCGGGCAGCGAGTTGATAAAATCGCCAAGCTCGGCTGTATCAATCGCCTTTTGTAATGATTCATCTGTAACGGTATCGCTAAAAGCGATATTTTCCCTGATGCTCATGTTAAAAATAATGCTATCCTGGAAAACAAAACCTACCTGGCTGTGAAACGATTCGCTGTCATAAACATCAATATTCCGCCCGTCGAACAATATTTCTCCTGACGTTGGCTTGATCAGCGCTGTCAGCAAATAAAGCAACTGCGATTTGCCTGCGGCCGTGGGGCCAATAACGGCAATTTTTTCACCAGGCTTTACAGTAAACGATATCGCCTTTAAGGCAGGTTTTTGCCCGTAAATAACCGACACTTCTTTTAGCCCGATCCCGCCTTTAAGTGTTTCAACCAGGGTGCCGGTTTCCGAAGTATCCGTTGCCTGTAATACCTGGTTGATGCGTGTGAAGGATGCTGTTGCCTGCGCGATGATGTTGCTCATAAAACCGATCACAAATATGGGAAAGATGAGCTGCGACAGGTAACTGTTAAAGGCGGCAAAATCGCCCAGGCTCATGGTATTATTGATGATAAAGTGCCCGCCCACGGCCAGTATAGTCAGGGTAGCAATATTGGCGGTAAATGTGATGATAGGGATCAGTCCGGCAAAAAGCCTTAAAATACCCAAACCAATATCTCTCGCCTGCGTATTTGCTTTCAAAAATTTATCAAACTCCAGTTGCTGTGAATTGATGACCCGGATAAGCGCTGAACCCAGGATACTTTCGTTGATGACTTTATTTAGCCAGTCGATCACCTCGCGGCTTTTGCGGAAAAGCGCCCTTACCCTTTTTAATACATAGGCAAATGTTCCGCCAATGATGGGGATAATGGCGATGACGCAAAGGCCCAGTTTCCAGTTGATTGTCAATAGTAAAATACTTCCGCCGATGAGGGTAAAAACCGAAGAGATGATATTCACCAATGCCTGGGAAACAAACATCTTGATGGAATCAACATCAGAAGTAAGGTTGGTGAGCAGTGTTGAAGGGTTTACACTATCAATAAAAGCATTGCTTTGCCTCGAAATTTTATCTGAAAGCCGGCTCCGTAAATCGCGTGCCACCCTTTCTGAAGTATAGGTTTGCACGATGGTTTGTAAGTACCCAAATATAAAAATAAGCAAAACCGCCCCTGTAAACGTAACAAGGGTAGGATTAACATTGAATTTGGTATGGCTGATAATGCTTTGCACATAATCATCGATACCATGCTGGATGATCTTTGGCAGCCACAAACTTATACTGTTACTAAACAGCGCAAACGCAATCAGCAGCGAAAGCAAGCCCCTGTATGGTTTTAAAAGGCTAAAAATACCCGGCTGTTTTGGTTTAATATCAGGCTTCTTCATTGGTTTTTGTTGATTAAACAATAATCGCCCGTAAAAATAACAGCAGATCCGGTGGATTTATATGATAACCCGGAATATTTTTTTCGACACAAGAAAACACAAGAAATCCCGTTAACCACATAGCTGCACACTTTAATAACAGGGACGATTTTGGATTGAAGATATTTATTTCGGTTGATTAAGTTGATTAGTTGGATTGAGTTGGTTAAGTTTTGGGCTTTTTCACGAATTTCAGCTTTCCCGGCGATAACTTAATCAACCACTCACTTAATCAACCCAATCAACTAACTCCTCCATGCGCTAATTGAAAAATAGTGAGCAGGTGATGCGCTTCGTGCAGCAGGAAAAATTCTGTCCACTCTATGATGGTTAGTCTCCCGTATTTGGCATGTACACCTATGCGTTCAAGTTTATCAGGTGGGGTGTGATTGATCAGCTGGTAAATCACTTCCCTGTCAGCCGTAATTTTTTTTAATAATTCGTAGGTGGTAAAAGCGCAGTAGATCTCGAAACCGTCATCGTCCTCGGCACGGTAAGCCTCAAACTCCGGCTCGTCCATAGTTAATATTTTGCGGACCCTGTCCAGAAAAACAGGTTGATATTTTGCCAGGTGGGCTATGTTTTCATGAATGGTCCATTTTCCTTTTCTGAAGTGCTGGTTTAGCTGCCGGTTATTTAAATTAATAATAAGCGATGCAATTGTTTTATGCTGATCTTTTAAGCGTTGTGTTAATGAAGAATAGATCATAGTACGGTATTTAACGAAAATAGAGGGAAATTGTTGATCTTTTTGACGACTAAGGGATATTTTTCAAAATTTATGGATCAACTCCCCCAGCGTTTTAAGGCTTTTTTCAATTTCGTCATCATAGGGAATTCCGAAACTTATCCTTATAAAATGGGTAAAACGGCTGTCGGTGCTAAAGATCTGCCCGGGCGAAATGCTGATATGATGATTCAGGGCCCGCTCATACAATTCAAAGGCATCAACTCTTTTATTTAATTCAATCCACAAAACATAACCGCCCCGGGGCCTGCTGATCTTAATATCCTCCGGGAAATATTCTGCAATAGCCTGCGTATACCGCAAACATTGCGAATGCAGCTTTTTGCGCAGGTTTCGCATGTGGAGGTCGTACCGGCCGGTCTCAAAAAAATTGCCGATAGCGGCCTGCGTTGGGGTTGCCGACGACAGCGTTTGCATCAATTTCAGATTGATCACGGCTGCCTTAAATTTACCTGGCATACACCAGCCTACCCGGTAACCCGGCGCCAACGTTTTGGATACCGATGAACACAGCATTACCAGGCCATGCTGATCATAACTTTTGCAGGTGCGCGGCCGGGTTTTCTCAAAATACATTTCGCCATAAATATCATCCTCTATTAAAGGCACTTCATTTTCGGCCAAAAGTTCAACCAGTTCCCTTTTTTTGTCGTTGGTCATGCAATAACCCAATGGGTTACTGAAGGTTGGCACAAACAGGCAGGCTTTTATCTGATGTTCGGTAATCGCCTTTTTTAGAAAATCAAGATCGATGCCCTCATTCGGATCAGAAGGCACTTCAAGTATTTTTAGCCCCAGGCTTTGCACAATGGTAAAGATCCCAAAGTAAGCAGGGCTTTCGATGGCAACCACATCGCCGGGTTTGGTTACCGCCCGCAAACAAAACACAAGCGCCTCCATACATCCCTGCGTGGTAACCACATCCTCCGGCAATATATTGCCACCCCAGCTAAAAGCGTGACGGGCAATATGCTTCCGCAGGTTTTCGTTTCCCTGGATCTCTTCATAATTGATGCAACCGCTCGGGCTTAGCCTGATCGCTTCCATCATCGATTTATTCAATTTGGCCTGTGGCAATAGTGATAGGCCAGGCGAAGCTCGCGACAATTTCACGATACTATCACCGGTGAAATGCCTGTAAACCATGGCGATCATTTGGTCGAGGCTCCGTTTTTTTGTTTCCTGCGGTTTTTCATTTTTTTGCTGATCAAACGACCGTGCCGGCGTATACCGCACGTAATAGCCAGACTTTGGCCTCGCTTCAATCATCCCGTTCATTTCCAGCTGAACGTAGGCTTTATATGCGGTGCTCAGGCTTATCCCCTGTTCCTGGCTCAAAGCGCGAACCGAAGGCAATTTCTCGCCTGTCTTCAACAGCAATTGACGGATCTGGCTGCCCAAACGATCCGCAATCTGCATATACAAAAAGTCTTCGTCGTGGATTGTTTTTCGGGCTGAATGATCTATCATATTTTAAATAGCAATAAACGGGTTTTGGGCGAATATCTTTCTGATGACATTTGTCACGAGAACCAAGAGACAAGAGTCAAGAACCAGGAAAAAAAAAATCCGCTTTTTCTTCCGGACTTTCCCTACCCTGCCTGCCGGCAGGCAGGTTTCGGACTTCTCCCCATCTGTTATGCGCAAAAATAATAAATCTGAATCTGTTTTATTAATAAATTATATTTCATTTTTGTATCGATATAAATGATCATGGAAAAAACAATCACAAAACCGGAAATTGGATTAGACCCGGCCGACTGGAACGACATCAAAACCCTGGGTTACCAGATCATTGATGATATGGTGGGTTACCTTAAAAACATAGGCGACCGCCCCGCCTGGACGCCGATCCCCCAGCAGGTAAAGGAAGAATTTAAGAAACCGCTGCCGCAAACCGGAACGGATATATTTACCATTTATGAGGAATTTAAGCAAAACATCCTGCCCTACCCTGCCGGCAATATCCATCCCAAATTTTTTGCATGGGTACAGGGTACCGGTACGCCAATGGGCGCATTGGCCGATCTGCTGGCCGGTGTGATGAACAGCAATGCAACTATCGGCGATCAAAGCGCATTGTATGTAGATAAACAGGTAATCGACTGGTGTAAGGAATTGATGAATTACCCTGCAGACGGTAGCGGCATTTTAGTGAGCGGCGGTTCTATCGCCAATATCACCGGGCTCATCGTTGCGCGCAACACCATCATCGCCAATGCTAAAAACGCGGGTGTTTACGCTGCCAATGGCAAGCTCACCGCTTATTGCAGCAGTGAAACCCATAATTGCCTGGGCAAAGCCGCCGAAGTAATTGGCATCGGCAGCGATCAGTTAAGAAAGATACCCGTAGATAAGCGGTTTCAGATTGATATTGAGGCCTTGAAAAGCAAGATCCGCGAAGATAAGGCCAAGGGTTTTATCCCTTTTTGCATCATCGGGAATGCAGGCACGGTAAACACAGGCGCTATCGACCCGCTGGATGACCTGCTGCAAATAGCACGTGAAGAAAACATTTGGTTCCATATCGATGGCGCTTTCGGCGCTTTGGCCAAACTCTCTCCGGCCTATCAGCAGCAGCTAAAAGCTATTGAACAAGCCGACAGCGTGGCCTTCGACCTGCACAAATGGATGTACATGCAATACGAAGTGGGCTGTGTTTTATTTAAAAACGCAGCGGCACACCGGGCAGCATTCGCTACCGCTGTTAATTACCTAACCGCGCATGAGCGGGGCCTTGCCGGCGGCCCTGAAACCATCTCCAACTATGGCATGGAACTTTCGCGGGGCTTTAAAGCATTGAAGGTGTGGATGTCGTTAAAAGAACATGGCCTGGAGAAATACAGCGAAATGATCACCCAAAACATTAACCAGGCGTTTTACCTTGGCGAACAGGCAAAACAGCATACACAATTGGAGTTAATGGCCGAAGTGACCATGAATATCGTATGCTTTCGTTTTAACCCCGGCAGCCTGGATACCGAACAACTAAACATTTTGAATAAAGAACTACTGATGCGGATGCACGAAGCGGGTATTGCAGCGCCGTCCTACACCCTGCTCAACGGCAACTATGTCATCCGTGCGGCGATTACCAATCACCGCACGCGGAAGGTCCATCTTGATGAAATGGTGGCCGGTACCATAAGAATCGGCGATGCTTTGATGAAAGAATTTGACGCAAAATTGTTCAAATTTGATTTTTTGACATTATAAAATTTAAGGAAGGGATATGTCATTCAACCTTACCATCCGCCCCGTTGAACCAAGGGATTTTGAACAATGGCTGCCCCTTTGGGATGGCTACAATGCCTTTTACGGGCGTTCGGGCCCAACGGCGCTTGCACCGGAAGTCACCCAAATGACCTGGACAAGATTTTTTGATGCCTACGAACCGGTTCATGCGCTGGTGGCCGAAAGTGACGGCATGTTGCTGGGCATCACCCATTATCTATATCACCGTACAACAGTATCCATTGGCCCTATTTGTTATTTGCAGGACCTGTTTACTATTGAAAGCGCCCGCGGCAAAGGCGTATCAAGAGCGTTAATAAACGAGGTACACCAACAAGCCAAACTTGCCGGCGAATTCCGGGTATACTGGCAAACGCACGAAACCAACCGTACCGCCATGCAGCTTTACGATAAAGTGGCCGAAAAATCCGGCTTTGTTGTTTACCGCATGCCCATCTGAATTATTTCCAAATCTTTTAAACATATGCCCCTCAATTACGACCCAAACGCTGAATATTTGCTTGAAGATGACCGCGTATTGCTGCGCCCCCTCCGGGAAACGGATATTGAATTTTTATTGCCCTTTGCCATAAACGAACCCGACACCTGGAAATACTCGTACCTGAGCGCCCGGGGCGAAGACGGCATGCTCGCCTACATCGCTGACGCTATTAAGAACAGAGCCAGAGGCACTGAATACCCTTTTATTGTATTTGACAAAAAAACCGGTGAATACGCCGGCAGTACCCGTTTTTATGATATCCTGCCTGTTTATCAAACCGTGCAGCTGGGCTACACCTGGTACGGCGAAAAATTCAGGGGATCTGGTGTCAACAAACATTGCAAGTTCCTCCTGCTGCAATTTGCCTTTGAAACCCTGGGCGCCGAGCGGGTTGAATTCAGGGCCGATGCCCGGAATGAGCGCAGCATAGCCGCCATGAAAAGCATTGGCTGCAAACCCGAAGGTATTTTACGCAGTAATATGCCCCTATGCGATGGCGGCCGCCGCGATTCTATTGTTTTAAGTATTTTGAAAGATGAGTGGCTGGCGGGAGTTAAGGAAAGTCTTAGGAGTAAGTTGTAAACGTCGTAGTGGTTTTAAACTATTATGATAAAAACACTAAAATTGTAAACCAATTACAGGACTATAAACAACCTGTAAATTTATAACGGGATTATTCTATAAACTGTAAACTTTTTTAGGACGATACAATCGCTTTTAAAACAGGGGGCTCCGCTGGAGCCATTAAGATACAATCGCACTTGCTATAAACAGGTCGTTCCGCTGGAACTATTGCCGCTTTCTGTCCATGACTCCAGAGGAGTCGCCTGTTTATAGTATAAATAAAGCAGCTAAAGGGCTCCGTAAGAGCCTCCTGATAGCCATTAAATTAAAAAAAGCGTTCCCTGTCGCTTTTAAACTAGCCACCGAACGATATTCTATATCGAAAGAACAAACTCCCGCATTTTACCTGACCAACTGAAGCTTCTTCCGGACTTTACTGACCCTGCCTGCCGGTAGGCAGGTTTCCCGACTTTCGGACTAAATAATCAACCAATTCACACCAATGTCATAATTTAAAAATTATAAGTTTTTTCAGGTTGCTAATCGTGTTTAACAGATATTTACGTACTTCTGGCAGTAACAAAAACGAACATCCAAAATCTATATAAAAAGCAAGATACATTGAAGACAATACTTAATATCGAAGACCTCGGCAAAACTTATCAAAGTGCCGGCCGTACCCTAACCGTACTTGATCATATTAATTTTTCCATCGCCGAAGGCTCAACCAATGCCATTGTGGGCCCTTCCGGCAGCGGTAAAACAACCCTATTGGGTTTATGTGCCGGGCTGGATAAACCGGGCTCAGGAAAGGTTGAACTGGCTAACATTAACCTGGGTAGTCTTTCTGAAGACCAGCGCGCACAGGTACGCAACCAGTATGTGGGTTTCATCTTTCAGAATTTCCAGCTCCTCCCAACCTTAACCGCATTGGAAAATGTAATGGTTCCGCTGGAGTTACGCGGAGAAAAAAACATAAAAGCCAGATCAATGGACCTGCTGGATAAAGTAGGCCTGGCCGACCGCTGGCATCATTACCCGGCGCAGCTTTCGGGCGGCGAGCAGCAACGCGTTTCGCTTGCGAGGGCATTTTCCAATTCGCCGGCTATCTTATTTGCAGATGAACCAACCGGCAACCTGGATACGGAAACCGCCGAAAAAGTGGTTAAGCTGATCTTCGACCTCAATAAAGAAGCCGGCACCACCCTGGTTTTGGTTACCCACGACCTGGAACTGGCCGCCAAAACCCAGCGCATCATCCGCATCAAGGGCGGCAAACTCATCGCTGATGATAAAACCGAAATCAAATAACAGCCATGGATAAAAGAAAAATCAATATCCCCTGGCTTTTTGAAATGGCCTGGCGGGACAGCCGCCGTAACCGTTCGCGGCTGATGCTTTTTATTTCGGCCATTATATTTGGTATTGCGGCACTGGTGGCTATTTATTCGTTCAGGTATAATTTGGAGAACGATATTAATTCGCAAGCGGCAAGCCTTATCGGGGCCGACCTGGCGGTATCATCAGCCAAACCGGCTGATGCCGCTGTAAAACCCTTATTGGATTCATTGGGCGACAAAAGATCAGAAGAACGAACTTTTGTTTCGATGATCTATTTCCCAAAATCAAAGGGCACCAGGCTGGTACAGGTACATGCGTTGCAGGGCGGCTTCCCTTATTACGGAAGCTTTGAAACCATCCCCGAATCAGCCGGGACAGCCTTTAAAAATGGCAAAGAGGCGCTGGTAGATAAAGTCCTGATGCTGCAATACAACGTCAACGTAGGCGACTCAATAAAAGTTGGTGAAGTAACTTTTTTAATTGCAGGTACTTTAAACAAAGCACCAGGGCAAACCGGTATTTCATCAAACATCGCCCCTACGGTTTATATCCCGATGCAATACCTTGCCCAAACCGGGCTCTCCAAAAAAGGCAGCCGCATCACCTATAGTTATTATTACAAGTACGATCACCCGGTCGATATGAAAAAGCTGGTGAAAAATATCGACCCGCGTTTGGATAAGGCCGATATGAATTACGAGACCATCGAAATGCGCAAAGAAAATACCGGCCGCTCCTTTGGCGATTTGACGCATTTTCTGTCGCTGGTTGGTTTTATCGCTTTATTACTGGGTTGCGTGGGCGTTGCCAGCGCCATTCATATCTATATCCGCGAAAAGATTGCTTCCATCGCCATCATGCGTTGCCTTGGGGTAAAAGCCCTTGAAGCATTTTTGATCTACCTGATCCAAATCGTTGGCATAGGCATTATCGGCTCAGTTATCGGGGCATTTGCAGGCACCTTTGTACAGCACATTTTACCGGTGATCATGAAGGATTTTTTACCTTTTGAGATCACCACCACCATATCATGGCTGGCCATTGGCCAGGGGATCTTGCTTGGGGTGATCATTTCCATCCTTTTCGCACTGTTACCGCTTATTTCCATCCGTAATATTTCACCATTAAATACCCTGCGGATCTCTTACGAAGAAATCAACCTGGTACGCGATCCGTTGCGCTGGCTGGTTTATGGTTTGATCTTGTTATTTGTGACCACTTTCACGTATTTCCAGTTGGATAGCTGGGTGGCAAGTATCTTTTTCACCATCGGCATTGGCATTGCCTTCCTGATATTGGCCTTTGTGGCCTGGCTGTTGATGAAAGTAATGCGTTTGGTGATTCAAAACAGCTGGAGTTATTTATTGCGGCAGGGTTTTGCAAATCTCTACAGGCCAAATAACCAAACCATCATCCTGATCGTCTCTATCGGGCTCAGCACCGCATTTATTTGTACGCTGTTTTTTATCCAGGCGATGCTGATGAAACAGGTGAGCCTGTCGTCAGGCGCCAACCAGGCCAATATGATCCTTTTTGACATTCAAAATAGTCAGAAAAAGGCGGTCGCCGATCTCACCCGCCAGCAAAAACTGCCGGTGATCCAACAGGTACCTATCGTTACCATAAGGCTGGATAAAATCAACGGCAAAACTGCCGAAGATGTTAAAAAGGATCCCAAATCCCAGATCTCCAAACATGCCTTTTCCTACGAATACCGCGTTACTTACCGCGATACGCTTACCCCTTCTGAAAAAATAATAAAAGGCGAATGGATCGGAAAAGCCGGCAGCGGAAAAGAAATACCCGTATCTATTGAACAGTTTTTTTCGAAGCGTAACCATGTTAATGTAGGCGATCATTTGGTTTTTAATGTGCAGGGCTTGAGCATGCCCGCGGTAGTGGCCAGTGTAAGGCAGGTAAACTGGAACAAAATCCAGACCAATTTCCAGATCGTTTTCCCAACGGGGGTATTGGAAGATGCACCGCAGTTTGCTGTGGAACTTACCCATGTGCCGTCAGTAAAAGCATCGGCCAAATTTCAGCAGGCGGTTGTACGGGCATATCCCAATGTGTCAGTGCTCGATATAGGGCAGGTAATTTCTATCATTGACGATCTTTTAAATAAAATCGGCTATATCATCCGCTTTATGAGCGCCTTCAGTATTATAACGGGCGTGGTGGTATTGATCGCTTCAGTGCGCATCAGCAAATACCAGCGCATCCAGGAGAGCGTTTTATTGCGTACCCTGGGCGCAAGCCGCAAACAAATATTCGCTATAACCGCGCTGGAATATTTATTTTTAGGGGCGCTATCGGCACTAACAGGTATATTGATCGCGTTATCAGGCAGCTGGTTGCTGGCAAAATACAGTTTCGAAATACCTTTTGCCATTAACCTGTGGCCGGTATTGGCGCTGTTTTTTATAATAGCGCTGTTAACACTTGTGATAGGTTTATTAAACAGCCGTGGCGTTTTAAATAAACCGCCGCTGGAGATACTGAGAACGACTTAGGAAGGTGAAAAATTAATATCGAACACCGAATATCGAATTTTGAATGATGAAATGACTTATTTCGAAATTCGGTGTTCAATATCCGATATTCGTCATTTAACAAAAGAAATGTATACACGAAAACCCATATACCTGGCTTTGCTTTTATTAGTCTTATCCGCCTGCGGCAGCAAGCAATCATCTACAACAGATACCGCCGCCGCTGCCACCAAACCCGACAGCGCTTCATCAGCAAAAACGGTTTTATTTTTTGGTGATAGCCTTACTGCCGGTTATGGGCTGGATGACCAGTCGCAGGCCTTCCCTGCCGTCGTCCAAAATAAAATTGACAGTGCAAAACTGCCTTACCATGTTGTTAATGCCGGCGTAAGCGGCGAAACATCAGCCGGCGGCCGTGGCCGAATCAACTGGATCTTAAAGCAAAAAGTGGATGTTTTTGTATTGGAGTTAGGGGCAAATGATGGCCTCCGGGGTATCCCGGTCAGTGAAACCACCGCAAACCTGCAGGCCATAATTGATGCGGTAAAAGCAAAATACCCCCAGGCTAAATTGGTAATGCTCGGCATGCAGGTGCCGCCAAATATGGGTAATGTTTATGCTTATAGTTTCAAGGCCATCTTCCCGGAACTTGCTTCAAAAAATAAGATGACACTGATGCCGTTCCTTTTAAAAGATGTCGCCGGCAACCCTAAGTTAAATCAAAAAGATGGCATCCACCCTACGGCTGAAGGCGCTAAAATTGTCGGTGACAATGTTTGGAAGGCGTTGCATGGAGAGTTGCCGGGTAAAAATTAAGTAGTGCTATTTAACTACTAATATTTACCAAATCTTTCCGGTTCATCCGCGGGTATGATTATCTTCGCAGAAAAAAAAGCAAAAATGTCCAAAACAAAACTTACAATAAACAACAACGGTTCGGTTAAAATAGACGGCGATTTCGAAATTGTTGATATGCAGGGAAATGAATACGGCCTGCAAGGCAGAACCATTGTATCTATCTGCCGCTGCGGCTTATCGGCAAACAAGCCGTTTTGCGATGGCTCGCACAAAGGCCATTTTGAGCACGAAGCAATCGCATTCGACCTGCCGCCAAAAAAAGTTTAATTGAAATGACTTACGAAGTTTCTCAAACTTCGTAAGTCTGACAATTTATAAGCCTGACAATCTAATCAGTGCAATCGCAAAAATCAGTTAAAAATCTGTGATCCTATGGCGACTGTGATATTAAACAACATAACCATTAATTACAAAGTAACCGGCGCAGGTATGCCGTTAGTTTTAATACACGGCCACCCCTTCGATCATACCATGTGGTATCCGCAGGTAGCGGCTTTAGCTGATACCTGCAAAGTGATTACCCCCGACTTACGGGGATACGGTAAAAGCACTTTGCCAGCATCCGGGAAAACCACATTTGAAAACTACGCCACCGATATGCTCCTGCTATTGGATCACCTGGAGGTAGGTCAGTTTCATTTGGCGGGCCTTTCCATGGGCGGGCAAATCATTATGGAAATGTTTCGCCAGGCTCCTGGCAGGATCAGGTCACTGATTTTCGCCGATACCTTTGCCAGCCTGGATACCCCCGAAGTTAAACAGGGGCGCTATGATGCCGCAAACCGGCTGGAGCGCGAAGGAATGGATGCTTATGCGGAGGAAGTGATCTACAAAATGATGCGGCCCGAACATGTAAAATCTATGCCCGAAGCCGCGGAATTTGTGATTAAAATGATGAAAGCAACCTCAACGGCGGGTGCTGCAACAGCTTTAAGAGCGCGTGCCGAAAGAATTGATTACTTATCAGAGGTGTTTCCCGGTATCAAAATCCCATCTTTAGTGATCGTGGGCCGCCAGGATGAATTTACCCCTGTCGCCATGGCCAGGACCATGCAGCAAAATCTGCAAAACTGCAAACTGGTGGTTATTGAAGATGCTGGCCACATGCCTAATTTGGAGCACCCGGAGGAATTTAACCAGGCAGTGCTTGATTTTTTAGCAGGTGTTGAATAAATAGAGCCTCATTTGATGGAAAACAATAACGCCGCCTATTGGATCAAACATTTAAATCTCCAGCCGCATCCGGAAGGCGGGTTTTACAAAGAGGTCTTCCGCTCTGAGATGGAAGTTAACAGGGTTTCATCCACCGAAAAGAAACAAGCTATTACCTCCATCTACTATCTTCTTGAAGGTTCCGACTTCTCGGGATTCCACCGCATCGCTTCCGATGAATTGTGGTATTTTCATAAAGGTTCGCCCCTGCTGATCCATGCTATTGATCTGAAGGGTAATTATACGGCGCTTGAGTTGTCAGATGCTACCTCCGGCAGTTTGTCTGTCGCCGTAAAAGCCGGTGTATGGTTTGCCTCCGAAATACCCTCAAAAACAGGATTCACCCTGGTAAGCTGCGCCGTAGCACCCGGGTTTGAGTTCAGCGAGTTTGAAATGGCAAAAAAGCAGCACCTCGTAACGCTATACCCGCATCTTCGCTCAACCATTGAACGTCTTTGCCGCTAACCGATGCCCTTTTCTATTTACATTGCGCTGTAAGTCACTTAATATTAAATATATGATCTCAACTAGCCGGCAGTGCAGACGCCATAGGACGATATTGATTTGAACAAGCAGCCAAAACGCACCGCCGAAACCTGTAAAAACGTCAAAAAATTATTTAATAAACTAATTATCAGTTAATTATAAAATTATTTAACTCTATTTGTGAAAAAATATTAATTTATTTCTAATTTATAAATTTTATTAATAATTAATATCTTTGTTGGCTTAAATTTATTGCCAAAAATATTTTATATTTAGCTTGAAAAACTATTATTCTATGAACCCTATCGATTTGAATCATTTACATGCCTAAAAAAATCATCATCATAGAAGATGACCCTGACATACTCGATATTATGACCTACATCCTTTCTGATGAAGGATATGAGGTTTTGGCGGCCACTAACAGCAAACCTTTAGAACAAGTGCACTTAATTGAACCAATGCTGATACTGATGGATAACCGCCTGACGGATGGCTATGGGCAGGATTATTGCAAGCAATTTAAAAACAACCCGGCCACCAGGCGATACCCTATTGTGCTGGTATCGGCAAGCACCGGCCTGGAACGCATGGCTGCTGAAAGTGAGGCTGATGGCTATTTAAAAAAACCGTTTGATATTACAGAATTAGTGGAACTCGTAAAAAAATTCGAATAAACTATCTTAAATACCCGATAATATTACTTTTTCTTTTTACGGGTATCCCGGGCGAATGGATTATCAATGATCCTATTGTCACACAGGTAAGAGATCGTCAGTTTTTTCGGATTTCCTACCCCACCCTGTTAACCGGTTGGCTTTTCTTTATATATTGGGCTAACCAAATTTGAGCGGGTGGCTTGTTTCAAAGCAATTAAAGATCGATGAGAAAACACATACTGGTTTTATTGATATTGTTAAACACCGCGTATGGCACCATTGCCCAACCGGTTGCAAGCCCGCATAACCCGTTTATTGTAAAAGGTTTTCATCTTGACTTAAGGATCCAGGTGATGACGATGGATGCCTTAAAAGCCTTTGCCTTTAAATTGCACGGATACGGCATCAATACCCTTATTATGGAATGGGAAGGCACGTACCCATTTGAAAAACACCCGCTGATCCCAAACAGGTATGCCTATTCCAAACAGGAGGTAACTTCACTTATAAAATATTGCAGCGATTTGGGGATAGATGTGATCCCCCTGCAGCAAAGTTTCGGACATGTTGAATACATTTTGAGGAACGACAGGTATAAAGCGCTTCGTGAAGACCAAAAAGATTTTTCGCAGGTTTGTCCGCTGCAAACCGGGCCGGACAGCGCGTTGTTTACTGATCTGTACACGGAACTTGCTTCCACCCATACCTCAAAATATATCCACATTGGCGGCGATGAAACTTATTTACTCGGCCACGACGAAAGATGTCGCTTGATGGTGGCCAAAGAGGGAAAATCAAAACTGTATATCAATTACATACGAATGCTGTGCAATATAGTGATGAGGCTCGGCAAAACGCCCGTACTTTGGGCCGATATCGCTTTAAAATATCCCGAAGCTATAAAATTGCTACCTAAGGGCACGGTGTTTATCGATTGGAATTATGGCTGGGGCCTGAACAATTTCGGCGATCATAAAAAGCTGGTGCAAAGCGGCTATGAAATTTGGGGCGCGCCGGCGCTAAGGTCATCGCCCGATAATTATTTTTTAACCCAATGGGAAAAGCATTTTAAAAACATCCGTGATTTTGTGCCAGAAGCAGCAAAATTAGGCTATAAAGGAATTGTGATGACTTCGTGGTCTACATCAGGCCAATACTCCCAGGTTTTTGAATCAGAAAACGAATTGACAGAAGAATATGCGATCAGGCACGTGTATCCGCTCAGCGGGTTTAATATATTATTAGCTGCTTACGCCGAAAGTATAAAATCTGCGACACCGCTGAATATTGATGATTTTATACCCGCTTATTGTAAAGAACAATATGGTTTTACTGCGGAACAGTCGGCAACGTTTTGGAAAACATTAAAAACTGCGCCATTTGAAATAGTTCATAGCGAAGTTAAATCCTCCCTGCATTTAACGGTAAAACAGTTGCTTGATAGTGCTAAGGTAGCTTTGGAAACCCTTTACGATCTTCAACCCGAAAAAAACAAAGATGAATTTGAGCATTACAGGCTAATGGCCGGCATCCGGGTAAACTATCTTGAATTCCATTATATTTTGCAAACGGTTAACTCACCGGAGTTTACCGCCCTGCAAAAACCCGGCGTATTGGATAAATTGAAAAACCTGATGATAAATGAAACGCTATTGGACCTGCATTTTTCGCACCTCAACAAAAACTTCCTCTATCCGGCTGAGCTGGCAGAGGAGAACGAATTAAGAAGTATACGACTTAAACTTTTGTACGACCGTTTATCAGGAAATAAGTAAGCTTAATATACCATTGTGGACCAGCGTTTAAAAATATTTAACGGAAAACTCATAACACCATCAGGCATTGTTGATAATGGCTGTATGTTGATGGCTGACGGTGCTATAACAGCTATTAGTGATCGGAATATTGATGCTCCGGATGCGCTTGAAATTGATGCTTGCGGAAAATATGTTTCACCTGGTTTTATTGATATCCACGTACATGGCGGCGGCGGACACGATTTTATGGACAATACCGTTGGGGCGTTTCTGGCTATAGCCAATACACATGCCCGGTACGGAACAACCGCCATGCTGCCAACCACACTCACCAGCAGTAAAGAAGAATTGCTGGAAACACTGAGGATATACGAAACAGCCGATAAACAAAACAAAAACGGTTCGCAATTTATAGGTATGCACCTGGAGGGGCCATATTTTTCGGTTAAACAGTGCGGGGCGCAGGACCCAAGGTATATCCGCGATCCTGACCCCGAAGAATACATGGAAATTTTAAGCAATACTTCCGTTATCAAACGATGGAGCGCCGCCCCGGAATTGAAAGGCGCAATTGAATTTGGGAAGTATGTAACATCAAAGGGAGTTTTGGCGTCTATTGCACATACCGATGCCATTTATGAGGAAGTTTTGATCGCAATGGAAAACGGCTACTCGCTGGCCACGCACCTTTATTCGGGTATGTCGGGCGTTACGAGACGCAACGCATACAGGTACGCCGGCGTAATTGAAAGTGCGCTTTTACTAGATGAAATGGATGTGGAGATCATTGCCGATGGTATCCACTTGCCGCCTCCTTTATTGAAACTGGTTTATAAAATAAAAGGCGCAGATAAAACTGCACTGATAACCGACGCCATGCGGGCCGCCGGAATGCCCGAAGGAGAAAGTATTTTGGGCAGTTTAAAAAATGGTTTAAATGTAATTGTTGAAGATGGTGTAGCTAAACTCCCCGACCGGAGCGCCTTTGCCGGCAGCGTTGCAACAACCAATAGACTGGTGTACAACATGATAACTATAGCCGGTGTACCTTTACCCGAGGCAGTTAAAATGGCTACAGCAACTCCTGCGAAAATTATGAAAATTGAGAATAAAAAGGGGACATTAGCGGCTGGAATGGATGCAGATATTGTAATTTTCGACGACGAAATAAATATTGAAATGACCATCGTTAAAGGAAGAGTTGTGTACAGAAAAACGTTAGCTTACAATGAAACTGCAGGTAGTTGATAACCTGATCATAAAGATCCATAAGAACAGGATGCTGCTTGGTGCAGAGGCCGCATTGATGGTATGCGCAAAAATAAATTACTTGCTAACGCAACAGGATTATGTAAATGTAATTTTTGCGGCAGCGCCCTCTCAAAATGAATTTTTGGATGCGATAGTTGAATCCTCAACTGTGGACTGGCGGCGCGTAAACGCTTTTCATATGGATGAATATATCGAATTGCCCGAAAAAGATACCCATTCATTTGCATCGTTTCTTAATAGCAAAATCTTCAACCTCTTGCCGTTCCACTCGGTTAACTATATCAATGGCAATGCTTCTGATATTGGAGCCGAATGCAAACGATATACTAAACTTTTAGCCCAATTTCCGCCCGATATTGTTTGTTTGGGCATCGGCGAAAACGGCCACCTGGCTTTTAATGATCCGCATGTGGCTTATTTCAACGACCAATCAATGGTAAAAATGGTAAAACTGGATGCAGCATGCCGGCAGCAACAGGTGAACGATGGCTGTTTTGCCGAACTCAGCAGCGTGCCCGCATACGCACTTACCTTAACCATCCCTGCGCTAATGGCTGGCAAATATATTTATTGCGTAGTACCCGGAAAAAACAAGGCTAACGCAGTTTATAACACCTTATATTGCGACATTATTGAAGAATATCCGTCAACTATTTTACGCAAGCACCCAAATGCCGTGCTCTTCCTTGATAAAAGCAGCAGTTCGTTTATTTAATAATGAATGTGGGAGCCTTTGCCTATTGCTCCATAACTATCCTGTCTGCTGCAACGCCCAATTCTATTAAACTATTTTTTATTTGTGCAACAAACTCATCCGGGCCGCAGATATAGCTATATTTTATTGCCGGGTTTAAATATTGCTTAAGAGCAGCTTTATCAATGCGTCTGCCCTGTTTACCTGATAAAGGATTTGCAATAAAATCAACGTGATTTTTACCCAGCATCTCGTCCAGCTCGTCTTTTATAATGATATCATCTTCCGTGTGATTAGCAAAAAGTAAAATATTATCGTCAAGTTTATCGTCCTCTTTCAGTTGGCGAAGGATAGAGATAAACGGTGTTATGCCGGCGCCACCAGCAATAAAAAGGCCGGCTCCCTGGTAGTTAATAGCGCCAAATACTTCATGCACTATCAATTCATCTCCCCCGTTAATACCGAGTAACTTTTCGGTAACGCCATTATGTCCCGTATAAATTTTAATGGTAAACTCAAGATGGTCATCACTGTTAAGGCTGGTAAAAGTAAACGGCCGGAGTTCATTTTCGAGCCCGGGTTTATTAATAGACACATCTGTAGCCTGGCCCGATGTAAACGTATAGCCCGCCGGCCGTTGCAGCGTAAATCTTTTTACATTGTGTGTTACAAATTCAGTTTTTAACACTTTAACGATATGCTTTTCCATAACTTAATCATGTTTTACAATTTAAACAACAACATTGTGGAGATAAAGTGTTCGTTGATAACGAATTATCAGCTTAACAATCATCAGCTCAATAGTTTTGTAAATTAACTAATACGTTGTTATAATGTATAACATATAAAGTATATTGGTTCCGAAAATTAAAAACTAATTAAACCAGGTTAAACTAACTCTACCTGTATATAATTTTTAAAATGAAACCTTTTTTAGACGAAGATTTTCTACTTGATACCAAAACCGCCCGGCGCTTATATCATGATTATGCTGCGGGGCTACCTATTATCGACTACCACTGCCACCTGCCCCCCGACCAGATTGCCAACGACATCAATTTTGAAAATATTACCCGCGCCTGGCTTTATGGCGACCATTACAAATGGCGGGCTTTGCGTGCCAATGGCATAAACGAAGCTTACATTACAGGAGACAAAACTGACCGTGAAAAGTTTGAGGCCTGGGCCGCAACTGTTCCCTATACACTGCGCAATCCGCTCTTTCACTGGACACATCTTGAATTACAGCGGTATTTTGATATCCACGAAATATTATCGCCGCAAACAGCAAAAAAAATATATGATGAATGCACTGAAAAATTACAGTCGCCTGAGTACAGCGTTAAAAACATTATCAAAAACCGGAATGTAGAAGTTATCTGTACTACAGATGACCCCATTGACAATTTAACCTACCATCAAAAAATAAAGACTGATAATTATACCGTTAAGGTACTGCCCGCATTCCGGCCGGATAAAGCCATGCAGGCTGATAATATTGAAGCGCTTGCCCGGTATATCCATCAGCTTGAAACACTCATAGGTACCGATATCTGCGATTTTGATACTTATCTCGGCGCTTTAAAAAAACGCCACGACTATTTTGCCGCAAATGGCTGCCGCTTGTCTGACCATGGCCTTGAGCAACTCTATGCAGCCAACTATACAGACCAGGAGATCAGGACGATTTTTCTGAAAATATTGGCTCAAAGAGAATTAACCCATGATGAGGTTGTAAAGTTCAAATCGGCAATGTTATATCATTTTGCAAAATGGGATGATGAAAAGGGCTGGGTGCAGCAATTTCACCTTGGCGCATTAAGAAATAATAATACCAGGGCATTAGCTGAAATTGGCGCCGACACGGGATATGATTCTATTGGCGATTTTGCCCAGGGGAGGTCATTGTCAAAATTCATGAACAAATTACAAGCGGAAAATAAACTGGCAAAAACTATCCTCTATAACCTCAATCCCGGCGATAACGAGTTATTTGCAACCATGGCCGGGAACTTTAACGACGGCTCAATCGCCGGAAAGATACAGTTTGGCTCGGCCTGGTGGTTTTTGGATCAAAAAGATGGCATGATCAAACAATTGAATGCGCTCTCAAACATGGGTCTTTTAAGCCGGATGGCAGGTATGTTAACTGACTCGCGCAGCTTCTTATCTTTCCCAAGGCACGAATATTTCAGAAGGATATTGTGCAACCTCCTGGGAAATGATATTGAAAACGGCGAATTGCCCAACGACCTGGAATGGACAGGAAAGATCGTACAGGATATAAGTTATTATAATGCAAAAACATATTTCGGTTTTGACCAGGTAAAATGAGCGCACTGCTAAAACAAGAAAAAAACGGGTCTATACTTTCATTTGGCGAATTGCTCATCCGCCTTTGTCCCGATGCGGACGGCGACTGGTTGAACATGAACCAAATCCCTTTTTACATTGGCGGCGCCGAACTGAATGTGGCCAACGCGCTTGCCTTGTGGGCTGTACCTGTAAAATATTTTACAGCCTTACCGCCAAATGGTTTATCAGCACAAATAATAACATACCTGGATAAAAAAGGAATAGATACCTCTCCTATCCATTATGGGGAAGGGCGTGTCGGTCTTTATTTTTTAACTACCGGGCAGGACCTTAAACACAACGCGTTAATTTACGATCGTGCCGGTTCCGCCTTCGCGAATTTAAAGACAGGCGTTATTGACTGGGATAAGGTTTTGCAGGGAGTTACCTGGTTTCACTTCAGCGCCATATGCCCGGCCATAGGCCAAAATATAGCCGACGTTTGTAAAGAGGCGCTGGAAGCCGCTGAAAAAAAAGGGATCACCATTTCAGTCGATCTTAATTACCGGTCTAAATTATGGCAATATGGCAAGTCGCCAGTACAGGTAATGCCCGGCCTTGTAAAACACTGTGATTTGGTGATGGGTAATATTTGGGCGGCCGAAACAATGCTTGGTATCGAAGTAACACCAAACATCCATGAATCCGGGCAAAAAAGCATTTACTTAAAAGAATCATTAAGAACCTCCGAAACTATTTTGCATCAATATTCCAAATGCAAGGCGGTAGCCAATACTTTTCGTTTCGATGCTACAAACGATATAAAATATTATTCAACTTTGTATATCGATAACCAATTGTATAATTCGGGCGAATATGAAACGGGGCAGGTGATGGATAAAGCGGGCAGCGGCGACTGTTTTATGGCCGGACTGATTTATGGCTTTTATCACCAGCTGAAAATGCCTGAAATACTTAATTACGCCACCGCAGCCGCATTTGAAAAATTGTTTATAAAGGGGGATGCGACAACCC
This sequence comes from Mucilaginibacter gotjawali, assembly GCF_002355435.1. Taxonomy (NCBI): domain Bacteria; kingdom Pseudomonadati; phylum Bacteroidota; class Sphingobacteriia; order Sphingobacteriales; family Sphingobacteriaceae; genus Mucilaginibacter; species Mucilaginibacter gotjawali. Next base: position 2,180,420 of record NZ_AP017313.1, on the reverse strand, counting down.
GTACTGTCGCCGAAATTAAAAAAGCGATTAATTAAATAAACCTGCCATGAAAATAAAAAAAGCGGTCCTCAACAGCATCCTCACACAAGGAATGCTGCCTTTATTTTTTTATGAGGACCCGGAAGTAAGCCTGCAAATTACCCGTTCGTTGTATAAAGCCGGGATCAGGGTATTTGAATATACCAACAGGGGTAAACAGGCGTTGGATAATTTTAAAGTATTGCGGAAAGCCGTTGACAAGGAAATGGCTGACCTGTATTTGGGCATAGGGACGATAAAAAACGTATCCGAAGCGGAAACGTTTATTGATGCCGGGGCTGATTTCATCGTATCACCCATCGTAAACGGCGAAGTAGCCAAAGCTGCTCACAAACACAAATTACTGTGGATACCGGGCTGTATGACCCCTACTGAGATTTATGCTGCTCAGAAACACGGCGCCGAGCTGATCAAGATATTCCCGGCAAATATACTCGGTCCGGCCTTTGTAAGTTCAATTAAGGAATTATTTCCGGGGCAGTTATTTATGCCTACCGGCGGAGTGGATCTCACTTCTGAAAACATTAATGCCTGGTTCCACTCCGGCGTAAGCGCGGTTGGTATGGGCAGCAAACTTATCAGCAGGGAGGTTTTGGACAGTCGGCTTTATGACAAGGTAGTAACTGATACCATTACGGCATTGGAGCTGGTAAAAACGGCCATGTAATTTACACAATCAAAAACCTGCATAATGAATAAAAACAAGGTCGGAAATTACAGATGGGGTATTGTGGCGCTCCTATTTTTTGCAACAACCATCAACTACCTCGACCGGCAAATTATCGGCTTATTAAAACCCACTTTATCAGCGCAACTTCATTGGACAGAAACTGATTATAGCCATATCGTAATGGCATTTACTGCATTTTATGCGTTAGGCTTAGTGCTTTTTGGTAGCATTATCGACAAGATCGGAACTAAACTGGGTTATACATTTTCATTAATTATCTGGAGCCTGGCAGCGATAGGACATGCTGTCGCGAGGTCGACTTTTGGTTTCGGCGTGGCCCGGTCCGCTTTGGGCATTGGCGAAGGCGGCAATTTCCCGGCAGCAATAAAAACAGTTGCCGAATGGTTTCCAAAAAAGGAAAGGGCCCTTGCTACAGGTATTTTTAATTCAGGCGCCAATATTGGCGCAGTGGTTGCTCCCATCCTCGTTCCCTGGATATTGGGTATTTACGGATGGCAGATGGCCTTTATCATCACCGGCGCCATCGGCTTTATCTGGCTCATTTTTTGGCTGCTTTTTTATGAAATGCCATCGAAACATAAAAAACTGACAGCAAGTGAGTATGAATTTATACAAAGCGACCTGGATGAAGTATATATCAAAACCAGCGGGGAAAACCAGGTTAAATGGATAAAACTGTTAGGTATCCGCCAAACATGGACCTTCGTGACCGGCAAATTCCTGACCGACCCCATCTGGTACTTTTTGCTTTTTTGGCTTCCTTCCTATTTTTCCAGCACTTTTCATATCAATCTCACCAAACCCAGCTTGCCCCTGGTAATTATTTATACCGCCACCACCATAGGCAGCATCGGGGGCGGTCACTTATCTTCGTGGCTGATAAAAAAGGGCTGGCCGGTATTTAAAGCCCGTAAAACAGCCATGTTATTGTTTGCCTTGTGTGTTGTACCGATTATGACAGCCCGTTTTGCCACAAATATCTGGCAGGCGGTAGGGTTGATCGGCCTTGCTGCAGCCGCCCACCAGGCATGGAGTGCCAATATTTTCACAACCGCATCCGATGTTTTTCCGAAAAAGGCGATAAGCTCGGTGGTTGGTATCGGCAGCATGGCCGGGGCGGTTGGCGGCTTTTTCTTCCCGCAGTTTATCGGTTATATCCTGGATGCCAGTAAAAAAGCCGGGCATATCGTAACCGGATACAACATTATCTTTTTAATATGCGGCAGCGCATACCTGCTGGCCTGGGTGCTAATGCATCTGCTTTCCCCAAAAATGAAAAAAGTTGATCTCGACTAATTTCATGTCATTCATAAATTGACGATCAGGCTTTATCAGAACAGCTTAAAATTCCGGGAGAAGGTTATGTAAAATAGTGTAAACCCCATTTTAATGTATAAACGTATAAATAGCTTATTATTAGCTATTTACAAAAGCAAAATTCTTAAATGTGTAAACCCTTTGTAAACCCTTTTTTTTGCTTTTTGCAGTCAATGAACGTGCAGATTGACGATTGATTAATTTATGGTTGACACGATGCTGGTTCCGGCAGCAGCATTATCTTAAATATAAAAGTAAAAAAGCGATGGATTTGAAATCCATCGCTTTTTTAGAATACAGACAACTTTAACGTTTAAAACAACATCTCGCCCGGAGGCGTTACGCCTTTCAGGCGCAGGTAAATCACACATTGCCCACGGTGGTGGGTTTGGTGCTCAAATGCCTTACCGAAAATATTCGCTTTTGAAACAGATTTACCCTCAACACTGCCCATTTCATCCAATTGTGCCGCTGTCATCCCCTGCAGTGAGGCAATCACAAAATCATAACTGTCCATTACCGCTTTTGTAGTGGCTTCTTTTGTTTGGGCAACTGTTTTTTCTGCAGACCCCTTCATTGGGCTGGTTACCCCGCTTGCTGACGATGCAAAATAATAATTGGCATCCGCCAGGTGAAGCATTTGCTGCGCAAACGAACGGATCTCAGGGGTAGCCTTGAATCCGTAGCCATCTTCCGGCATAGCATCAAGGTAAGCCCTGGTGTATACTTTGGCCCGCTGCCACTCGGCAATTTGTTGTGTTTGCGTAAATTGCGCAAATACCGTACTGCTGGCAAAAGTTAATGCCAGCAACGCAAATAATAATTTTACTCGTTTCATAATTGTTTATTGATTGGTTAAAATAATCGGATCGATGGATTTTCGGGGGTGGTTAAAATCCAACCAAAAGTAACAATACTTTCCAATCAAAACCAAATTTACGCTGCAACCAATGCCTGTTTTTTTGATTTGTTTTCGGCAACCAATAAAGCGACCATCAAAATCAAACCCACTGCAAAAAAGCCGTCCAAAACGAGCGCAGAATTGCGCATTTTTCCGCTCAATGCCTCGACAAGCCCGAAAACAAACAAGCCCACTACAATCGATGACTTTTCAGTAACATCATAAAAACTAAAATAGGAAGCAGTATCAGGTATATTTGGCGGAAGGTATTTGGAATAAGTAGAACGGGAAATAGATTGTACTCCGCCCATAACTGCCCCTACCACTACCGCTGCCGCAAAAAATTGAGGTGTATTTGAAACGAAATATACAAGCAAGCAAAGCACCGTCCAAATAGAGACCAAGCCAACAAGCGTTTTCACATTGCCATACTTGTCAGATAATTTGGCAGTAGCATATGCACCTATAACTCCAACTACTTGAATCACTAGAATAATTGGAATAAGAGTATCCTCTCCAATATTTAATTCTTTTGACGCAAATTGAGCGGCGACTAACATTATGGTTTGAACGCCAACTGAATAAAAGAAGAATGAAGAAAGAAAACGTTTTAATAAAGGCATAGTTCGCACTTTTTTAAATACCCTGGCAAGTTCTTTAAACCCACCAGTCAGTACGTTATAGTTATGTTTGCCTGCATTAGGCTCTCCTTTTGGCAAAATTCTAAAAGGTATGATCGAAAAACCCATCCACCATACAAATACCATTAGGAAAGAAATTCGAGATGGCAGGTCATCATTTATCAAACCAAACCACGTGGGTTTTTGAATCACCAATAAGCATAACAACTGTAGTACCAAACTTCCTACATATCCATACATAAAACCTTTTGCACTAACATCGTCTTGCTTTTCGAGAGTCGCTATTTGTGGGAGATAAGAATTATAAAAAACAAATCCTCCACAATATCCAATACAAGCAAGTCCATAGAATATTAGGGGAAGTTCAAGTGGAGGAACTCCATTGGCTACCGGTTTAAACCAAAATAAACCAGCACAAGAAAGAGCGCCCATCCATGTAAAAAATTGAAGATATCGTTTTTTATTCCCCTTATAGTCAGCAATAGATGTTAATATGGGCAGCATCAATACGATAAGCAAATATGATGTCCCCAACACATAACTTTGAAGTACAGTATTTTTAAATTGATGACCGAAGAAGAAAACTTTGTCATAATGAGTTTTCTGGTTAGTGGTAAAATAAACATAATATATTGGGAATATAGTCGTAGTGATCACCATATTATAAGATTGGTTAGCCCAATCGAACATGCACCATGCCCATATCGTTTTTTTGTCGTTTTTTGCTTTCATACCGGCTCTAAAAATATAGAAATTTTAGAGTTTACAAAAACAACAACCCATTATCTTAAAAATATATTAAATGCTTATGCCCGGCTGCCTATATTTCTTTTACGTTGGTCGTCTTTATCCAGCCTTCATTACCATTTGCAAGGCTCACCTTCATCCATCCGTTATTGCTATCCATGATATTTACTTTAGTGCCTTCATGAATTACAAACAAAGTTCCGGATTTATCAACCGGGCCACTTTTTACATTTACTGAATTGCTAAAAACAATGGCCTGTTTATGGTCGTCAAAATAGCTTAGTTGCCTGTTAGCCATGAAAATTGAAAGACCGCCTAAAAAGAAAAGAGCGAGTGCACCATAAAAAGAAGCTTTCTTTACTGAAACGGAATTACCGAAAAAGTAAAGTGCCAGAGCGCCGGAAGCCGCTAAAACAAATAGCACACTCCAAACGGATAAAACCTTTGCCGAAATACTTAATATAAATGCCCGCCACCACCTGCTCAAAAAAAACTCGGGTGCAGCATCAATTTTATCCGTAGTCTTTAAATTGGCATACTTCAGATTGAAGTTAATATCTTCATCACCAGGCGAAAGCTTATGGGCTTTTTCAAAGTAAAGCAAGGCTGAAGGGATATCGCCCGTTTTATATGCAGCATTTCCCATATTAAAAAATACCGCAGCTGATTGATGATCATCGTCAATTATTTGCTGGTAGGTATTTAACGCCTCTTTATATTGAGATTTCGCATACAAATCATTCGCTTTTTTAAAAAGCATAGCCGCATCGTCATTGCCAAAAGACAGCAACGGGAAAACAATAACCAGTAAATAAAACAAGCGCTTTAGCATACTATATTTCATTTTCTATCTCATTAATAATGCTTTTTGCCTTCTCAAATACTTCCCTTTCAGAAATATGGGTAACCGGCGCATACCGGGCCATTTCGCAAAGATCAAGCGTATCCTGTAGCTGATCGAGCAAACGGCTGCTTACTTTTTTCTCCTTCATTGCCGAGGCAATGGTTTCTTTATTAAGGTTGGCGTATTGAATATTCAGCTTATCGCTTAAATAACCATACAAACCCTTAAAAACATCTTCATAAAATGCTTTTGCATTACCTGCCTGCAATTGATTTTGCGCATTAGCCAAATGTTTGGCTGCAATTTTACCAGCCTGCCTGCTTTTTACTTTAACAATGTCGCTGTTGTTTTTGATAAGCCAGTTACGATACAAATAGGCGGCAAAACATAAACAAGGGCCCAGCAACAACAATATATAATATCCAAATGAGCCAAAAAACAAATCACCGCTGTTACTCAGACTGCTGTCATCAGTTTTGATATACCTGATGTCTTTATCCAGCATTTTAATGTCCTGTTTATCGCCGTCCGAAAAGGCAGTAACGTTACTTTGTGAATTGCCTTTATCAACCTTTATATGAAATGCTTTGGTGGTTAAAGTTACATACCGGTTGGCAGCCGGATTAAAATAAGAAAATTTAAGTGGGTCAATCGTATAATCGCCCTGATGCCGCGGGATCAGCAGGTAATTATAATAGCGGTCGCCTGCAACACCATTTTCATTTTCAATTACCGAATCTGTTATTTTTGGATCGTACTTGTCAAAATCAGCCGGAAAATTGGTACTTAATGTTTTAAGCAACTTTATATTACCCCGGCCTGAAACTTTAACTTTATAGTTCAGCGCATCATTCGCTTTGAGCGTTGTTTTATCGACCGAACTTTCTATTTGAAATTCCCCCACGGCGCCGGTAAAACTATCAGGTTTACCAGCTTGCGGCAATGGTTTTACATGAATGGTTACCGGTGCGCTTTTAGTAGTATAGGGAACTTGCTTATATGAGCCGAAGAATTGGTCCATGATATCTTCTGAAGGCGCCTGTACCCGTAAAACGAACTTCATCCCGAGCGGATCAATCGTCAAATTACCCTCCCTTTCCGGAAACAAAATGGTTTGCTTCAGGTCGGCTACATTGTATCGCTCCCCTTTGTAAGTTTCCGTATGCCATTGCACCTGCTGTTGCGTGTGCTTGATGTCTTCGCTCCAAAAACCGTTTAATTCAGGGATTGCATCAGGCTGGTTTTGTTCGATGCCTACCCCCCGTACATATAGCCGGTAACTTAGCGTGATTTGCTGCCCCATGTACACATTGCTTTTGTCAACAACAGCTTTTATAAATATGGACTTTGCCAGGTTGGAGGTTTTAGCCGAGGTAATGCTATTATCAGGGCCGTTTTGTGTTTGCGCCGAACTGTTTTGGGGAACAGACCGCCCTTTTATAACTTTTATCCTGATGGGATTTGTTGTATAACTATGTCCATTAACAATAGTTGTGGCGGGGCCAATGGTAAAATCTCCTTCCTTTACAGCCATCAGTTCATAACTGTAAGACATACTAACTGACGAGTTGCCGTTAATAATTTCCATACTTTGCGATTCATTAGGGCCGCCCGCAACCTGGAAACCGGTAAACTGTGGCGGGCTAAACCGCTCTGCATTCCCGTTTACCGCAAAAGTAATTTCAACAATATCTCCTGTGGCCACCGGATTTTTATTTACCGACGCTGTAAATTTTATACCCTGCCCAAATAAAGTGCCGGTACAAAAAAGGAGAAATGTTAATATGGAATACCTTAGTTTCATTTTAATTAGTTGATTAGGTTGGATTGAGTTGATTAAGTTGATTAAGTTCTTTTTTCTAACCTAATCAACCCAATCAACCACTCACTCCCCCACTACCAATCTTTCGTAATATTTAATTTAGCGCCTTTCAGCTTTTTATTTTTCAATTTATCCTGGGTTTGCTTTTCATCATTATTCAGCGCATCAAGCATCCGTTCAGCATCTTCTTTTGAAAGTTGATCCTTTTGCTGCCCGTTTTGCTGATCTTTTTTATCCTGGTTTTGATTTTGCTTATCCTGGTTTTGCTTATTCTGATCTTTATTGTTCTTATTGTCCTGGTTCTTATTATCCTTGTTTTGCTGGTTTTTGTTGTCCTGATTTTTATTATTCTGGTTCTTCTTATTTTGTTGTTGCTGCTGCTTTAGCTTTTCCTGGGCATAAGCCAGGTTATAGCGCGTTTCATCGTCTTTCGGGTTATTCAACAGCGCCTTTTTGTAAGCATCAATACTTTCCTCCAGTTTTTTATTCTCCAGGAACGAATTTCCCAGGTTATGATACGCTTGTGCCGCTATAGCCTTATTATTACGTGGAGCCGAAGCCAGTTTATTAAACTGTTCGCCGGCATCGGCAAACTTCTTTTGTTTGTAAAGAGCATCACCAAGGTTAAAATTGCTTGTCACGTCCTGATTTTTCTTTTCAGCGGCTTTACGGTAATTTTCCTCAGCCTCCTTGTATTTCTGCTGCTTGTAAAGTTCATTACCTTTATGGATCAAGCTTTTATCCTGCGCAAACAACCGGGTTCCGCTCAGTAAAAATAATATGATGATAATTAAATACTTCATGTTTTTTTCACTTCAAATAAATTCAAACCACTTAGCCTTAAACTTTTCCTGTTCGAGATAAAGAATTCAACAACTAATAAAATAAAAGCAACAGCCAGGAAGAACTGGAAACGGTCCTCAAAATTCTTAAATGATTTACTGTCATAGGTTTTCCGTTGCACTTTAGCTATCTGCCCCATCACAATATTCAGCCCGGCATTGGCATCAGTGGCCCGCACATAAACGCCCTGGCCTGCAGCTGTAATCTCCTTGCACATATCCTCATTCAGTTTACTAACAACGGTAGTCCCGGCGCTATCCGTATGAAACCCCACCTGTTTCCCGTTTTGAAAAATAGGGATCGGCGCACCTTTTTCTGAGCCCATACCAATCACATTTACCATCACATCTTTTTCTGCAGCATGTTTTGCGGCCGCAACGGCATCGTCTTCGTGATTTTCGCCATCTGTGATAATGATCATTGCTTTGCCTGTGCCATCTTTAAAATCAAACGATTTCATGCCCATATCAATAGCGGCGCCAATGGCAGTGCCCTGGGTCGGAACCATTCCGGTATTAATGGTATTTAAAAATAGTTTTGCTGCCGAGTAATCTGTCGTCACTGGTAGTTGTACATAAGCCTCTCCGGCAAAAACAACGATGCCAATTCGATCATTATGTAAGTTGTCGATCAGTTGCGCAATAGCTCTTTTGGCATTTTCCAGCCGGTTGGGGGCCATATCCTGCGAAAGCATACTATTTGAAACATCGAGCAGAATCATCAGGTCGGCGCCCTTCTTTTTTTCCTCCTCCATTTTCGATCCGATTTGCGGATCAGCAGCTCCGACGATCAGCATTGACCAGGCTGCTATAAATAAAATAAATTTTAGCCATGGCCGCGAAAAAGACACCTGCGGAATCATCATCTCCACCACTTTTTTATCACCCAATGCACCAACGGCCTTTTTTTTCCACCGGGTTACCGCAAGAAAAAGCAATACAAATAAAGGGACGATCAACAATCCCCATAAAAATTCCGGGTTGGCAAATTTTAGCATACTATGTTAAAGCCCCCCTCAGCCATGTATTTTTCAAAATAAACTCCAGCGACAGCAAAAACAACGCGATCAGTGCAAAGGGCAAAAACAATTCAGTCTTTTTATGAAATTGGGTAACATCAATTTTTGCCTTTTCCATTCTGTCTATCTGTTCGTAAATGTTTTTTAGCGTTTGATTGTCTGTGGCCCTGAAATATTTACCTCCGGTAATATTGGCGATCTTCGTGAGTGTACCTTCATCCACGTCAACCGGTATCCGTTGGTATTGCACCCCAAACTGTGTTTGTACCGGGTAAGGTGCAAAGCCGTGGGTGCCGATACCCACCGTATAAACCCTTATGCCAAAATCCTTTGCTATTTCGGCAGCGGTAAGCGGGGGGATAGAGCCCATGTTATTTGAACCATCGGTTAGCAGAATAACCACTTTGCTTTTAGCCTCACTTTCTTTCAGGCGGTTTACAGCTGTGGCCAGCCCCATGCCTATCGCTGTACCATCATCTATCATTCCATATTTAACATCAGCATATAGATTTACTAAAACATCATGATCTATGGTTAAAGGGCACTGCGTAAAGCTCTCTCCGCTAAAAATAACCAGGCCGATACGGTCGTCGGGGCGGTTTTTGATAAAATCAATCGCGATATTCTTTCCCGCTTCCAACCGGTTAGGCTGGAAATCTTCGGCAAGCATACTCCCCGAAATATCCGAAGCGATCATGATATCAATCCCCTCGGTGGTGGAATTTTGCCAGCTTAATGAGGATTGCGGCCTTGCTAATGCAAGTATCAGCGCGCCTACCGCCAGCAACCGTAATACGACACCCGCATGGCGAAACTTTGGTAGGCTGTTTTTTACCGGTATTGCAAATGCCTTTACTGCTGAAACACTTAAACTGCCATATAATTTGTTCTCCCGCCAAATATACCAGCCAATCATGCCGGGAATGATGATTAAAAGCCAGAAAAAACCCGGATGCGCAAATTCAATTCCGCTAAACATACTGATTGCCTCCTTCCGTTGCAGGCCGTTCCTGTTGCTTTGTGGCAACAACAAAATCAACAGCAATTTCTATACTTTGCTCATTTTCTGCCGGCAATGGCTTTTCTTTGGCAAACTTCACCAGGTCGGCCAGCACCAGTATATGTTTTAACTTACTCCTGTTTGTATCTGTTATAATGATGCGCTTTAAACTGTCAAAAATTTCGTCGGTCGTTTTTTCATGTGTTTTAATGGCATATCTTTTCTCAAGATATTCGCGGATGATATCACTTAGTTCGATATAATACTGTTTTACTTCTTCCTGCTGCCATAGCTTTTTATCTTTCAGCTGGTTTAACTGGTTTAATGCAGTTACATGCGGAGGCACAACCGGTTTGGATATTTGTACCACCGGTTCGGCTTTTGGCCTGCTGCGCAAATACCATATCAGGCCTATAATTAACCCAACAACAAGCAAAGGAAAAACAATCCAATACCAATTATCCTTTAGCCAGTCTACAAAAGTATAGCTAACGGTTATGGGCTGTTTAATATCATAAATAGCTTTGGTGGTATCTACTTTAACGGTTTCCACCTGCAGTGTTAATTCATTCGTTTTTATAACGCCGCCTGCTGTTCTGATTGAAAAAGATGGTATCGTATAGGTTCCGGCATCAAAACAGGTAATGGTATAACTTTGCGTTACGGTTAATGAGCTATGATCGTTCTGGTCATAAGTGGTATCCGGCTTATTGGCACTTACCACCTGTATTTTACCGGTTACAGTATCAGTAAGCTTCGGAAAATTTACATGTTCTTTAGCGGGCTGGTGTACACTCAGGAATAATTTGGTTTGGTCGCCTATCCTGATGGTGTATTGCTGTAATTTAGCCTCCGCCTGTATGTTTTGTGCGCTGGCTTTATAACTTAAACAAGTTAACAATAGTAAAGCCAGGATAAAGTTTAAAAACCGGTTATTCATATTTATCACCTTCTTCTTTCCCGTTTTTTAAATAATGTCATTAATGGTTTTACATATGATTCGTGCGTGCCTATTTCTGTCGCGTCAACGCCCGAGTGGCTGAAAACTTCTTTTAGCCGGGCGTTTCTTTTTAGCGCATCTATTTTGAAAGCATCCCTCACTTTTTTATCGCCGGTATTCACCCAGAATATTTCATCCGTCTCTTCGTCTTTTACGGGGATCAGCCCCAGATCAGGGAATTCCTCTTCATGCTTATCAAAAAGCCTTAATGCAATAATATCATGCTTTTTATTTGCAATTTTAAGTTCGTTCTCAAATTCCGGGCTCATAAAATCCGAAATAATAAAGGCGGTGCACTTCTTTTTTATGGCACTGGTAAAATACTTTAACGCTTCGGCCACATTGGTGCCTTTATTTTCGGGTTTAAAGTCGATCAATTCTCTTATGATCATCAAAATATGACTGCGCCCCTTTTTCGGCGGAATGAACTTTTCAATTTTATCGCTGAAAAAGATCACCCCCACCTTATCATTGTTTTGTATGGCCGAAAATGCCAGTACGGCGCAAATCTCGGTTGCAAGGTCTTGTTTTTGCTGGGTGATGGTACCAAAATTTTCAGAAGCGCTTACGTCCATCAGCAGCATTACAGTAAGCTCGCGCTCTTCATCAAAAACCTTAACATAGGGATGATTAAAACGTGCCGTAACGTTCCAGTCAATCGTCCTGATCTCATCTCCTACCTGGTATTCCCGCACCTCGCTAAAAGCCATACCCCTGCCTTTAAAAGCCGAGTGGTATTCGCCAGAAAAGATGTGGTTACTCATCCCCCTGGTTTTTATTTCGATCTTCCTTACTTTTTTCAGCAGTTCTTTGGTGTCTCTTGCCATGCTATTTCAGATGTGAGATTTGAGACTTGAGATGTGAGATTAAGAAACAACTAACTTTTCTGTCTCAAATCTCATATCTCACATCTCAAATCAACTATTACGGTACTATAACCGCATTCAAAATCCCTGTAATAATATTTTCGGTGGTCATGTTTTCAGCTTCGGCCTCATAGGTAAGGCCAATACGGTGCCGCAGCACGTCATGGCAAATTGCCCGTACGTCTTCGGGTATTACATACCCCCTGCGTTTAATAAAGGCATAGGCCTTGGCTGCCAGTGCAAGGTTAATGCTTGCCCTTGGCGATGCGCCAAAACTAATGAGGTTTTTATAATTCGCTAATTTATATTGCTCCGGATAACGCGTTGCAAAAACAATATCAATAATGTATTGCTCAATTTTCTCATCCATGTAAACCTCACGCACTACCTTTCTTGCCCTCACAATTTCGTCTGGATGAACAACAGGTTTTGGCTTTAACATACCTTGCGGGTTTACGTTAGCCCGTATGATCAGTTTCTCATCTTCCCTGGAGGGATAGCCAATAACCACTTTCAGCATAAAGCGGTCAACCTGCGCTTCGGGAAGCGGGTAAGTGCCTTCCTGCTCAATCGGGTTTTGCGTAGCAAGTACAAGGAAAGGGTTTGGCAGTGCGAAAGTATTATCGCCAATGGTAACCTGTCTCTCCTGCATGGCCTCCAGCAAAGCGCTTTGTACTTTAGCCGGTGCACGGTTTATTTCGTCTGCCAGTACAAAATTCGAAAATACAGGCCCTTTGCGTACAATAAATTCCTCCTTTTTTTGATTGTAGATCATCGTTCCAACCAAATCGGCGGGTAACAAATCAGGTGTGAACTGAATGCGGCTGAAATCTGCCTGTATGGCTTTTGACAGGGTATTAATCGCCAGTGTTTTTGCCAAACCCGGCACGCCTTCCAAAAGGATGTGCCCGTCAGCCAACAAACCAATCAGTAAACGCTCAACCATATACTTCTGGCCGACGATCACTTTATCCATCTCCATTTTCAAAAGATCAACAAAGGCGCTTTCACGCTGTATCATTTCGTTAATGGCCCTTATATCTGTTGAATACGATGAACTACCGGACAATGCATCGGTTGAAAGATGCCCGCCGTTACTATTTATATCTTCCATTAGATCCATTTTTTATTTTGGATTGCAAACTTAAGCACCTGATCATTTTTTTGCTACTGAAATAACCCGCTTAATTGTTAAAATTTGTTAAAATTCAACGAAGGCACCGGGAAACACAACATATTTTTTATAAGAATAGCATTCAAACAATAGGTGCAGGGATGGTAAGGTGATTAAACCGCTGTTTATATTGATAGGTCCGAAAGTTCAGCGGGGCGGCTTTTTAAAATTCAGCAAAAAAAATGGGCCGGTCAAAAAGACCAGCCCAGTGTATTTCCTAACTAATTGTAGTTGAACAATTATTTAACGCTTCTTTGTGGTGCAAATAATGGCAATACAATGATAGCAACTAATGCAGCAACTTCTAATACAACTAACATGACTAAAGATTTAAATTTTAAAATATTTTATTAATTATTTACCGGGATTCTTACCCTCTTTAAGCTCTCGTGTTTCAAATACTTGAAGTTAAAAACTTAAAGGGCGTTTTTATCCTTTGGAACATTATGTACTAAAAATGTGCCATTCATTTTGGAAGCAAGAAAGGGGCAAAATCCGCAAAAAATGAAATTAATTTATTCGTCATTTTCTAAATTAAAAAAGACTTTTTTTTGATTTTTATCGATTTTTTTGGGGGTTTGAGGAAAAAAATAGCCTTTTTTGATACAATTAACATTTCAAAATCATAAAACACAGATAATTTGTCAAAAAAACATCCCGAAATGAGATCTTATCCATGGAAACACAAAATTGAAAAATTTGAGATTCTTTAATTTTTATCTCGGCAAAAAATAAATATCCGATCAGGTGTTTTTCAAATAAAACATCCTGGTTTCTTACCATAAAAGCCTTGCTTAAGTCAAAATAAAAATATTTGCCATTTTGTCATATACCATGACAAACCCTATTTTACTGACAAAATGCCTGTAATTTGGCAGGGTAAAAACACTGCCAAAATGACAATTTACCGTAAAAAAGCTTTATGGACGCTAAAAAAACCCTATGCCATTTTTTTTTCATACTTAATAAATAAAAAAATGACGCTTTTAACAACTTAGATTAAGGGCTTTATGAGGCGATTATGCGGAGAGCTTCGCCGAATAGAAAACCAACAGCAATCCCCCGGAGTTTAAGACATGTTTTTATGCAAAAGGGGGGCCTTTAAAAAAAGCAAAAGCCGGGAATATTTAATCCCCGGCCCTTGCTCATCTTTTATTTTATGCTTTAATATTTCAATATGATAAACCCTGTTTTATGTTTGATTGTGCCGTTTACGGTAAAATCAAGTGAATAAAAATAGGTACCGGGCAATTGCATAGCGCCGGTTTTGTTGGAGTGTCCGTCAAACACCTTCGTGCTGTTGTCATACCCTTTGGCTTCGAAGATCAATTGCCCGCTGCGGTTCATTATCGTCAGTTTGTTATCCGGATAATTGGCGATCCCGTCTATCAGCAGGAAGTCATTAATGCCATCACCATTGGGCGATAATCCCTGGCGTACTACAAGCTCCTCTCCTATCATTTGTGGCTTTCCGGTTGGATTGGTTACACTTATTGGTTCATAAAGCGAATTCGCTGCCCCCGCTGCACGGGTTACCGTTACTGTATAGGTTTTGGTGGTGGTACCGTTTTGGGCGGTAACGATTACAGTTATAACGTTAGTACCAACACTCAGTGCAATTGGGCCCGATGCAAAGCCTGAACTTACTTCCGTGCCATTTACACTTACCGATGCAAGCGGATCGCTGCATTTTGGAGTTACCGTTGTCGAGGAAACTGCATTGGCTACTGATGCCGTGTAGCTGGTAGTTGCTGTTGCAAATGCAGGCGTTAATGCCCCTGCGCTTATTGCTAAACTGGAAAGGTTGGCATTGGCGGGCAGCATCCGTGTTAGCGTTACCGTATAGGTTTTGGTGGTTACTCCATCCTGGGCTGTAACTACAGTGGTAATGGTGTTTGGCCCTACATTTAAAGCAATAGCACCTGAGGCGGTACCCGAACTTACGGCCGCACCATTTACTGTTAGGGTTGCCGTAGCGTCACTGGTGGTTGGCGTTACGGTTACCGAAGTTACTGAATTCACCACTGATCCGTTATAACTGTTGGTGCCGGATGCGAATACGGGTGTTAAGGTTCCGCTGCTCAAGCTCAAGTTTGATAAATCAGCATTGCTTGAAGGTGGCCGTGTTACGGTTACCGTATAGGTTTTGGTGGTGGTGCCGTTCTGAGCGGTTACTATGGTAGTAATTACATTATTACCCACATTTAAAGGTATAGCGCCTGATGCCGTATTGCTACTTACGGCAGTACCATTAACTGTTATCGTTGCCAGTGCATCACTGGCTTTTGGAGTCACGGTTACCGAAGTTACCGAATTGGCTACTGATACAGTATAACTGGTAGTTGCTGTTGCAAATGCAGGCGTTAACGTCCCTGCGCTTAGGGTTAAATTGGAAAGATTAGCATTACCAGGCAGTAACCGTGTTAACGTTATCGTATAGGTTAGCGTGGTTACCCCATCCTGTGCCGTTGCAATTGTTGTAATGGTATTAGGACCGACAACTAAAGGAAGGGCGCCTGAAGCTGTACCCGAACTTACGGCTACGCCATTTACCGTAACCGTGGCGGTGGCGTCGGCGGTGGTAGGCGTTACCGTTACTGAGGTGACAGAATTGGGTACCGAAGCTGTATAACTGGCGGTGCCGGATGCAAATACCGGGTTAAGCGTGCCTGTGCTTAATTGAAGATTGGCAAGGTTTGCGTTGTTTGATATCCGGGTAACAGTTACCGTATACGTTTTGGTAGTAGTACCGTTTTGGGCTGTTACTATCGTAGTGATCACATTAGTACCTACATTTAAAGGAATAGCGCCCGAGGCGGTACCTGAACTTACCGCTGTACCGTTCACTGTAATTGTTGCCAGTGCATCACTTGATTTCGGTGTTACTGTCATCGAGGTTACCGCATTCGCTACGGTTGCGGTGTAACTGGTGGTGGCCGTTGCAAATGCCGGCGTTAACGTACCTGCGCTTATTGCCAAACTTGAAAGATTTGCATTGGCGGGCAACATGCGTGTGACGGTAACCGTATAGGTTTTGGTTGCTGAGTTATCTGTTGCTGTTACAACGGTAGTAATGATGTTCGAACCCACATTCAATGGAATAGCGCCTGAGGCTGTACCTGAGGCAACTGAGACACCATTAACAGTTACTGTAGCTGATGGATCAGCTGTGGTTGGCGTAAGTGTTATTGATGATACCGAATTTACGACAGACGCAGCGTAGTTGGTGACAGCACCCGAGAAAACAGGTTGCAATGTTCCTGTGCTTAATGCCAGGCTTGACAGCGATGTATTCGCAATTACCTGAAGATTTATAACCGAGGAATTGCTTCCGTAACCGTTATAAGACGTAACCATATAATTTGCAGGCGGAGTCAGTACCGTAGGCGTGCCGCTGATCGCGCCCGTGGTATTGTTAAAGCTTAAACCTAAAGGAAGTGCAGGGTTGATATAATAACCGCCGGTTGGCTGGATCTTTTTGACCGCATTATTGCCATAATCGGTCACATAAACATTATTATAAATATCTGTTGTTACACCGAACAAAAAGCTGTAGCCAGATCCAACGGTGGTGATCGCACCGCCATTGGCAGCGATCTCCTTTACTAGTTTATGCCCGTAATCAGTCACAAAAACATTACCTGTACCGTCAACAGCCACACCGAATGGCGTGCTAAAACCAGAGCCAAGGGTAATAGGTAAGCCGCCGCCAACAGGGATCTTTTTGATCGCGCTGTTTCCAAAGTCAGCAACGTAAACATTTCCATAGGCATCTACTGCTACCCCGGTCGGCGTGGTAAAACCAGACCCTAAGGTAATAACGGCGCCACCGCCAACAGGAATCTCTTTTACAGCATTATTGCCACGATCGGCCACGTAAACATTTCCTTTGATGTCTACTGCAACATCAAAGGGCTGCAAAAAACCAGAACCTAAAGTAATGATAGCACCGCCGTTAGCAGGAATCTCTTTTACCAGGTTATTGCCGTCATCAGCCACAAAAATATTACCCTGTGCATCTATCGCGATTCCATCCGGTGTATTAAAGCCAGTACCAACCACTATTGGCGTACCGGTACCGCCGGGGATCTTTTTTACTACGTTATTATTCTGATCACCGATATATACATTGCCTGCCGCATCAACCGCCACCCCGGCCGGGATATTAAAGCCCGATCCTAATGTTGTTGTGCTGCTGCTATAAGCCGGTGCTGCTGCGCCGCCTCCTGTAGGGCTGACCGGCGTAATTGCTGTGCCCGCAAAAAAAGTTTGTGGACTGGCATAACTCATTGATACGGCATTAACCGCAATATTTACCGTGGTTGAATTATAGCCATATTGATTGTAGGCAGTTATCGTGTAATTAGTTGCCGGAGATGCCGCAACAGGTGTACCTGTGATGGATCCTGTAGTATTGTTAAATACAAGACCCAATGGCAGCGCCGGGTTAATATAATAGCCGCCGGTTGGCTGGATCTTTTTTACCGCGTTATTGCCATAATCGGTCACAAATACATTATTATACACATCTGTTGTAACCCCAAACAAAAAGCTGTAGCCTGAACCTACGGTGGTGATCGCACCACCGTTAGCAGCGATCTCCTTTACAAGCTTATTGCCGTAATCTGTCACAAATACATTACCCGAGCCGTCAACCGCAACACCGAAAGGGGTACTAAAACCAGAGCCAAGGGTTATTGGTGCGCCGCCTCCAACTGGGATCTTTTTGATCGCACTGTTGCCAAAATCAGCTACGTAAACATTTCCATATGCGTCTACCGCTACGCCTGTTGGGGTGGTAAAGCCGGAACCTATAGCATATGTAGCGCCTCCGCCAACAGGGATTACTTTTACAGCGTTGTTGCCGCGGTCGGCCACATACACATTACCTTTGGTATCTACAGCCACGTTGAATGGCTGCAAAAACCCTGAACCTAAAGTAATGATCGCACCGCCATTGGCCGGGATCTCTTTTACCAGGTTATTGCCGTCATCAGCCACAAAGACGTTGCCCTGTGCATCGATTGCTATTCCATCCGGCGTATTAAAGCCAGTGCCGATAACGATTGGCGTACCGGTTCCGCCCGGAATCTTTTTTACTACGTTATTATTCTGATCACCTATATAAACATTGCCTGCCGCATCTACCGCCACCCCGGCCGGGATATTAAAGCCCGACCCCAATGTCGTTGTGCTGCTGCTGTACGCTGGCGCTGCGGCGCCACCGCTGCCTGCAGGGTTTAACGGTGTGATGGTTGTTCCCGCCACATATGTCTTTGGGCCGGCATAACTCATCGTTACCGCTGTAACTGTAATATTGAGTGTGTATGAATTGCCACCGTATTGATTATACGCTGTTATTTTATAGTCAGTTGAAGGAGATGCAACCAATGGCGTTCCGCTGATCGTTCCGGTAGTATTGTCGAAGCTTAAGCCTAATGGCAATGCCGGGTTGATATAAAAGCCGCCGGTTGGCTGGATCTTTTTAACTGCATTGTGTCCGTAATCGGTTACGTATACATTATTTAAATTATCTGTTGCTACGCCAAAGATAAAACTATACCCTGAGCCTACCGTAGTAATCCCTAACCCATTCGCCGGTATTTCCTTTACCAGTTTGTTGCCATAATCCGTTACAAATACATTACCTGTGCCGTCCACAGCCACGCCAAATGGCGTGCTAAAACCAGAACCAAGGGTTATCGGTGCGCCGCCGCCCACAGGAATCTTTTTGATCGCGCTATTGCCAAAATCAGCTACATAAACATTCCCATATGCATCAACTGCTACACCCGTCGGCGTGGTAAAGCCAGAGCCTATAGCGAACGGAGCGCCACCGCCCACAGGAATCTCTTTTACCGCATTGTTGCCGCGGTCTGCCACGTAAACATTTCCTTTGGTGTCTACAGCCACATCAAAGGGCTGCAAAAAGCCAGAACCTAAAGTAATGATAGCACCGCCGTTAGCAGGGATCTCCTTTACCAGGTTATTGCCGTCATCAGCTACAAAAACGTTGCCCTGTGCGTCTATTGCTATTCCATCCGGCGTATTAAAGCCAGTGCCGATAACTATCGGTGTACCAGTGCCGCCCGGAATCTTTTTTACTACGTTATTATTCTGATCGCCTATGTACACGTTGCCGGCCGCATCAACGGCAACACCGGCAGGGATATTAAAGCCCGACCCTAATGTTGTTGTACTGCTGCTGTAACCAGGAGGCGCAACGCCACCACTGCCGGTAGGGGTTGTTGGGGTAATTGCAACCCCTGCCTTATAAATTCTGGAATTGCCGTAACTCATTGCCACGGCATTCACCGTAATATTTATTGTTGTTGAATTATAACCGTATTGATTATATGCCGTTACGGTATAATTAGTTGCCGGGGACGCAAGCACTGGCGTACCACTGATCGTTCCGGTTGTGTTATTGAAGCTTAAACCTAAAGGTAATGCGGGGTTGATATAATAACCGCCGGTGGGCTGTATCTTTTTTACAGCATTATGGCCATAATCGGTCACATAAACATTATTTAAATTATCTGTAGCTGTACCAAATATAAAGCTGTAACCAGAGCCTAACGTAATAATAGGTCCTCCATTAACAGGAATCTCCTTTACCAGTTTATTGCCGTAATCGGCCACAAATACATTACCTGAACCGTCAACACTCACTGTAAAAGGATTCGCAAAACCAGAACCTAAAGTGATTGGCGCTCCGCCTCCTACCGGTATCATTTTAACTGCACTGTGACCGTTATCCGCAACATAAACATTGCCATAAGCATCTACGGCTACGCCTGTTGGTGTTGAAAAGCCCGATCCAATGGCAAACGGAGTACCGCCGCCTACAGGGATCTCTTCAACCGCATTATTGCCGCGATCTGCCACGTATACATTTCCTTTGGTATCCACCGCCACATCAAATGGCTGCAGGAAGCTAAAGCCTACCCCTAAAACTATTGGCGTACCATATATACCATTGCTGTACGGTATCTCTTTTACCAGGTTGTTACCATCATCTGCAACGTATATATTGCCCTGGGCGTCAACCGCTACACCATCCGGTGTAGAAAATCCACTGGCTATAACTATCGGCGTACCTGTTCCCCCCGGAATCTTTTTTACTACGTTGTTATTTTGGTCGCCAATATAAACATTGCCTGCAGCATCTACCGCAACACCGGCAGGGATGTTAAAGCCTGAACCTAATGTTGTAGTGCTTGTACTATACCCGGGCGCGGCTGCACCGCCGCCGGTAGGGCTTAACGGGGCGATAGCATTACCCGCCTTATATATTTTAGGGCCGGCATAACTCATTGCTACTGCGTTAACAGTAATATTTAATATGGTTGAATTGCCGCCATATTGATTATAGGCAGTAATAGTATAGTTTGTTGCCGGTGATGATGCTATTGGAGTACCCGAGATTACTCCGGTAGTATTGTTAAAAGTTAATCCTGCCGGCAAAGCAGGGTTGATATAGTAGCCGCCGGTAGGCTGGATCTTTTTCACTGCGTTATTGCCGTAATCGGTTACATAAACATTATTAAAAATGTCGACAGCGGTACCAAAGATAAAGCTGTATCCGGAGCCTAAAGTGATTATCGGGCTTCCGTCAGCCGGAATTTCCTTTACTAGTTTATGCCCGTAGTCGGCAACAAATACATTACCTGACCCATCAACTGACACTGTAAAAGGGTTTGCGAAGCCAGAACCTAAAGTAATTGGTGCACCTCCTCCAACGGGAATCTTTTTTACAGCACTATTGCCATTATCGGCTACGTATACATTTCCAAAAGCATCAACGGCTACGCCGGTGGGGGTAGAAAATCCCGATCCGATTGCAAACGGAGTTCCGCCGCCCACGGGGATCTCTTCCACAGCATTATTTCCGCGATCAGCAACATAAACGTTACCCTTGGTATCAACTGCTACATCAAACGGTTGCAGAAAACTAAAACCCACGCCTAACACTATCGGCGTGCCATAGTTGCCATTGAAGAATGGAACCTCTTTAACAAGATTATTACCATCGTCAGCCACGAACACATTCCCCTGTGCATCTACCGCCACACCGTCAGGGGTCGAAAAACCGCTAGCAATTACAACCGGCGTATTAGAACCAGCCGGGATCTTCTTTACCACGTTATTGTTTTGGTCACCGATATAAACATTTCCTTGCGCATCTACAGCCACGCCCGCAGGAATGTTAAACCCCGACCCCAATGTAGTTGTACTACTACTGTATGAAGGCGTAGCAACACCAAGACTGGTGGGCGAAAGCGGTGTTATGGCTGTTCCGGCTAAATAGGTTTGCGGCCCCGCATAGCTTACCGTTGGTGGTCCGGAAAAATAAGCGCTTTTGAATTTTGCGCCCGGTTCATTTTTTTCCGGCTTAACAACCGGGTCGGCAACCTTTTTGTTTCTTAGTTCTTCCTTAACGTTGTTGCCCGATTTATTTACAGGTTTCACTCCTGCGGATAAATTATTGGGGACAAAAAACAAAATCGAGATGATCAGCAAAAATATGTTGCCGGTAATTAATTGGAAAAAAGATCTGCTTGAAAAAGGTAGTGTTAATCTCATGACAATGGTTTTATTGATTCGTTGAATTTGACAGGTTTTATGTATTCAAAATAATTGACTTTATAAAAGAAACTTGTTTTTTTTCTCGTCCGGCAAGAGTTCCAAAAATCATCAATATTAAAAGTATCGGTATGTATAATTAAACTATGTAATATATTAAATGTGCACTCCCGGCGATTTACAGGTTGTACTTGTAAAATTACATTAAGCGGCCTGATGGCACAATCCCCTAAAACAGTGATTTTTAATTCTTAATAAAAAAAGTGTATAATTAATCACAACCTTTCACCAGGCAAAACTATCACGGCGACCTGATTATCTCAAGCGTAGTTGTACTGAATCCGATACGTATTATTACGTTAAAAATAAAAAATAATGTTTAATAAAACATATAAATATTAATAAAAAGTAATTCACAGGCTTAGCCTTAGCATATAAATTTATGTCCACCGATATAATAGCATAATCCCCTAAAACAGTGATTTTTAAAATAAAATTTTATCCTGTTAAATAAAAGGGCAACTTTAGATGATCAGGAAATTGGCCTATGCTATCTTTTTTATGAAATATTATTCAAATAAACTCCTACATACGATTTCAACAATAGCGATGCTGCTGCTTTTTGCGATAAACCCATCACTGGCGCAATCACAAAAAACATCCGGTGATAACAGGGAGATTAGCCAATTACTGAAACAAATTAACACTATTGAAGACACGGATACCAAAACTGCTTTGATATTAATAAAGCACCTAAAGGATATATGCGCGAGGCTAAAGATTGACACATTAACCGCGAAAGCCTATGATGCAGAGGGGTTTTGTAACTTTTATGCCGGAAATTACAAAAGATCAGCAATGGTGTTTGACAGTGCTGCTCAACTATGGAAAAAAACAAACCGGTTAAATTATTTCAAATCGTTGAATGATAAGGCAAATGCTTTAATGTACAATTCTGAATATCATAAAGCGTTACTGGCTTTTTTTGAATGCCTGAACATCACCAATGAGTTGCACAATAAAAATCTTACCGGCAAGGTCTTAAATAACATTGGATTGGTTTATGAGAGTATAGGTGATCCCGACAATGCAATTTTATACGAAAAAAGGTCTTTGTATTTTAAAATGAAATCAAAAGACCTGCTTTCGTTAGCCCGTACTTACGGCAATATCGGCGATGCGTTCACTAACAAGGAAATGCCCGACAGTGCATTATTTTATGAACTGCGGTCATACAAGTTATACACGTCAGTGCATGACAGAGAGGGTATGGCCATTGCTTTGGGCGATATTGGCAATATATACAAAATGAAAAAAATGCTCGACTCGTCCATTAATTACTCGTTGCGGGCTGTAATCATTGCGCAAAAATTAAGTAACGCGGAGAACACTGCCAACATTGAGGACGAACTGGCTGAAAGCTATATGCTAAAGCGCGATCTGAAAAACGCCTGGAAATATCTTTCATTAGCAGATGCCTTCGTTTCGCAAATTACCGACTATGCATTTTTACAGGAACATTTTAAACTGATGTACCAGTATTATAAGCAAAAAGGCAATACAGCAAAGGCATTTGATTTTCTTGAAAAACTAAATGCGGCAAATGATTCTATTTTTAAGGAGAAAATTAATATACAAAACGAGAAAATTGCGCTGGAATATGAATATAAACAAAAGACATTAAAAGACAGCCTGGTATTTCAGTCGCACATCAATGCGAGCGAAGAAAAAGCCACTGCGTCCAGGAACAGACTTTATGTATCTATACTGCTGTTATTAGCGGCGGTCTTACTGTCAGTTATCTGGTATAGCCGGAGCAAGCTTTTGGAGAAAAAGAACATCGTGGCATTGCAAAATTCCACCATGCAGGAACAAAAAATAAGGGAGCTTGAAAACGAAAAACAAATTTTAGCATCGCAGGGTGTATTAAAAGGGCAGGAAGATGAAAGAAGCCGCCTGGCAAAAGACCTTCACGATGGCCTTGGCGGATTATTATCAGGAGTTAAACATTCCATTATAAATATGAAAGAAAACATTGTAATCAGTAGCGGCCATGTTGAGGTATTTGAAAAATCGCTCAATATGATAGACACCGCCATGAAGGAGCTGCGCAGAGTGGCCCAGAACATGATGCCGGAAGCGCTGGCAAAATTTGGACTGGAAGAAGCTTTGAAAGATTATTGCGCGTCATCAAGTACAACATCATTTAAAGTTATTTTCCAATCGTTTGGCAATGACCTGCAGATTGAAAATGCAGCAGAGATCATTATTTACCGGATTATACAAGAGTTGGTGAACAATGCACTTAAGCATGCCCACGCAACTCAATTAATGGTACAACTGGTAAAAGGAGATGACTGGATAACGTTGAGTGTTGAAGATAATGGTAAGGGTTTCGATGTAAATGCGCTGAAAGATTCAACAGGTGCGGGTTGGGGTAATATCAAAAGCCGTGTAGACTATCTTAAAGGGAATATTGATCTTAAATCGCAGGAGGGCACGGGCACTTCGGTAAACATTGAAATACAAATTCCAAAAACATGATCAGCGTTTTTATTGTGGACGACCACCCTGTAGTGGTTGAAGGCATTCGTTCATTATTAATTAACGAAGAAGGGATTTTCTGGGCCGGGCATGCATTGAACGCGGCATCCTGCATTTCTTATTTGGAAAAAATTACCGTTGACGTTATATTAATGGACATTAACTTACCCGACAAGAGCGGGATAGAGCTGTGTGCCGAAATCAAAAAGAACAAACCGGATATTCAAATATTAGCGCTTAGCACCCTGAACCAACCTTCCTATATCCGTAAAATGATTGAGAACGGCGCGGGCGGTTATATTTTAAAAAATGCAGATAAGGAAGAATTATTAGTTGCTATTAAGGACGTTGCAGCCGGAAAAACGCATCTATGCCTGGAAGCCCTTGAAGTAGTGAAACACATGTATAACAGTGAAACCGGCAAGCCGATACTCACCCGCCGTGAAAAAGAAATACTGATATTAATTGCTGAAGGCCTTACCAATGCTGAAATGGCTGAGAAACTATTTGTGAGCCAATGGACAATTGATAGTCACAGAAAAAGTATCATGACAAAATTAAACACCAAAAACACCGCAATGCTTATTAAATACGCCATTGAAAACGGTTTGGTTTAGTATAGCAATTGTTTTTTTAGCAACCAATTCAATGATCGGCTAACCTTTAATCGCAAATTCCCGTCACCACATCAATATTTTAGCACAATAAACCCTGTTTTATGCTTTGCTGTGCCGTTTACGGTAAAATCAAGCGAATAAAAATAAGTACCCGGCAATTGCATAGCGCCGGTTTTGTTGGAGTGCCCGTCAAACACCTTCGTGCTGTTGTCATACCCTTTGGCTTCGAAGATCAATTGCCCGCTGCGGTTCATTATCGTCAGTTTGTTATCCGGGTAATTGGTGATCCCGTCTATCTGCAAAAAGTCATTGATACCATCACCATTGGGCGATAATCCCTGGCGTACTACAAGCTCCTCGCCCATCATTTGTGCCTTTCCGGCCGGGTTTGTTACGCTTATCGGTTCATAAACGCTGTTCAATGAGCCCGCTGCACGGGTTACCGTTACCGTATAGGTTTTGGTGGTCGTTCCGTTTTGGGCCGTAACGATGGTCGTGATCACATTGGTACCCACATTTAAAGCAATTG
Organism: Mucilaginibacter gotjawali; assembly: GCF_002355435.1. Classification (NCBI taxonomy): domain Bacteria; kingdom Pseudomonadati; phylum Bacteroidota; class Sphingobacteriia; order Sphingobacteriales; family Sphingobacteriaceae; genus Mucilaginibacter; species Mucilaginibacter gotjawali. The sequence goes on along the minus strand of NZ_AP017313.1, from coordinate 2,155,241 downwards.
CACCCGAGGCCGTGCCTGAATTTACCGCCACACCGTTCACTGTTATGGTTGCCAGGGCATCGCTTGCTTTGGGCGTCACCGTAGTTGATGTTACCGCATTGGCAACTGATAGGGTATAACTGGTAGTAGCGGTTGCAAAGGCAGGCGTTAATGCCCCTGCGCTGAGGCTTAAACCGGAAAGATTGGCATTGGCGGGCAGCATCCGTGTTAGCGTTACCGTATAGGTTTTGGTGGTTACCCCATCCTGTGCTGTAACTACAGTGGTAATGGTATTGGGCCCTACATTTAAAGCAATAGCACCTGAGGCGGTACCAGAGCTTACGGCCGTACCATTTACTGTTAGGGTTGCGGTAGCGTCACTGGTGGTTGGCGTTACGGTTACCGAAGTAACCGAATTCACCACTGATCCGTTATAACTGGTGGTGCCTGATGCAAATACGGGTGTTAAGGTTCCGCTGCTCAAGCTTAAGTTTGATAAATCAGCATTGCTTGAAGCGGCGCGCGTTACGGTAACCGTATAGGTTTTGGTGGTTGTACCGTTCTGAGCTGTTACCACTGTGGTAATAACATTGCTACCCACGTTTAAAGATATAGCGCCTGATGCGGTGTTGTTACTTACCGCAGTACCATTAACTGTTATTGTTGCCAGCGCATCACTGGCTTTTGGCGTCACGGTTATTGAGCTTACCGAATTAGCTACAGATGCCGTGTAGTTAATTGTTGCCGTTGCAAATGCAGGTGTTAATGTACCGGCGCTTAGGGTTAAATTGGAAAGATTGGGATTGGCAGGCAATGACCGCGTTATGGTGATTGTATAGGTTTTGGTGGTTACCCCGTCCTGCGCAGTAGAAACAGTTGTAATGGTATTAGGGCCAACACTTAAAGGAATGGCACCTGAGGCTATCCCCGAATTTACGGGTATACCATTTACCGTAACCGTTGCAGTAGCATCGGCGGTAGTTGGCGTTACGGTTACCGAAGTTACCGAATTGGGTACCGATGCCGTATAGCTGGTGGTTGCGGTGGTAAATGCCGGGGTTAATGTTCCTGCGCTTACAGCTAAGTTTGCAAGGTCGGCATTTGTTAATGCTACCCGGGTAATCGTTACTGTATAAGTTTTCGTAGTTGTTCCGTCACGGGCCGTTACGACCGTTGTAATAGCATTGGTGCCAAAATTTAATGGGATATTTGCCGAGGCCGTACCAGAGGTTACGGCTGTGCCGTTTACCGTTACGGTTGCCATGGCATCGTTTGTTGTGGGCGTTAAGGTTATTGAGCTCACATCATTTGGCACCGTTGCCGTATAACTGGTAGTTGCTATGGCAAAAACCGGCGTTAATGTGCCCTGACTAATTGTTAAATTACTAAGTCTGGCATTTGCAACAACTTTAATATTTACAACAGCTGATGTGCCACCACCCGTATTATATGCTGTGACGGTATAATTTTTGGCAGGGCTAATGGCATTGGCAATGCCCGATATCTTTCCGGTTTTGTTACTTAAACCTAAACCCAGTGGCAACGCAGTGCTTATATAATAACCACCAACTGGCGTGAGCTGATTAATAAGGCCACTTAAATAGCCTGCTACAAATAATTTCCCAAAGCCATCAATAGCTACACCCGTCGGGTTTACATAGCCTGCCCCAAGAGCGACCTGGGTGCCTCCTCCTGTCGGAATCTCCTGCAAAGTACTGTTACCATAATCAGCGACAAAAATATTACCAGAAGGATCAACCCCGACGCCAACAGGAGCACTAAAACCCGAACCGATAGTCACCGGAGCGCCGCCACCAACAGGAATTTCCTTTACCACGTTATTACCATAATCTGCCACATACACATTGCCAGCCGCATCAACGGCTACGCCTGTCGGACTAGCAAAGCCTGAACCAATACTTGTGGTGGCACCTCCGGCAGCAGCAATTTTATAAACGGCGTTATTGGAGTAATCTGCCACATAAACATTGCCGGCTGCATCTACCGTCAGACCATATGGCGCAGAAAAACCGGAACCAATAGTGACGGGGGTGCCTGTTCCTCCGTTCGGAATTTTTTGTACTGTCGCTGTCCCTGCATCGCATGTATAAACATTATTTGCTGCATCCACGGCCACTCCAAGCAGTGTAGTATATCCCGTTGCTAATGTGATGGGCGCGCCTCCACCGGCAGGAATTTCTTTTAACGAATGATTGCCGTAATCGGCCACGTAAACATTGCCTGATACATCAGCTGCAACACCAAAAGGGGTTAAAAAACCCGAACCTACGGTAACAGGATTGCCATACGCGGGTAATGGAACCACACTGCTGACCGGTGAAAGAATCGGGATATTTGTGCCCGAATTATAAACTATCGGGCTGGTATAGCTGAGTGATGGCGTTGTAAAAAAATTCAATATTGCCCCTTGCCGGGTACCGCCGGAATTTGTAGCAGATACAGCATAGTAATATTTTGTTGACGCTGTAAGACCTGATATATTGAGGGCAGCATTGGTGTTGCCGGAACCGGCGCTGATGGTTCCTCCTGTTGTAGCCGGTGTAGTGGTTGCCCCTGTGAGTGTTGACGAGGTCCCATAAATAAAATTGACTGTGGTCGTATTGCCGTTGTCGTTAACGATGCCGTTTAGCGTAGTGCCTGTTGATGTGGAAGATGTAACGGCTGTTGTAGTAACAGTTGGCGGATTTGGAACCATTTTGATGACCGCCCCCCCATTTACGCCGTCATCCCCGTCTGCCACAAAAATTTTACCAATGCTGATGAAAGCTATCCCCCACGGATAGTAGATGCCATTGGTGTGCAATGGTGTAGATATCGGCACGCCACTACCAGTGCCGCCGGCATATTCAACTAAACTATACCCTGCTCCCCTGTTTTCACTGCTAAAAAGATTGCCGGAAGCGCTAAAGTTTAACGCGGTAACGTAATTGCCGCTTGATAACGTTGAAACGGCATATGCCGAAGCGGCTGTTAATTTATAAACATGCCCCCCGTCTGTTATCGATGGATCATTACTAAAAGCATCAGCTACGTAAACATTACCATTTGAAGCAACTGCCAGGCCAGTTGGATAAGTGTAACCTGCCCCTGTTTTCAAATTGTCATATAATTTCGTGCCTGTGGCATAGGACGAGCTCGCTGTATATTCAACAACAGCGTAAGAACTGTTGCCTGCATCATATTCTGCCGTGTATAAATTGTCATGGGTATCTACAGCAAGTGCCGAGAAATACCTGCCGGTTTGAATTATTGAACTGGTATATACTCCCCCGCTGTATGTTAATTTAATAATAGAACCTCCGCCGGCTGTAAAATCAGTTGATATAAATACATTCCCGGTGCTGGTAACAGCCAGTCCCCATGGGTAATCGCCTGTTTCGTGCGTAAGCCCGCTGTATATGCTTACGGGGGTGCCTGTGCCGCCTGTATATTTATCCACTTCGTATAAAGCGCCGCCAGTGCCGCTGGTTACCCTGGTAACATATAAATTATTACTGCCATCTTTAGCCAATGCCGTATATAGCCCGCCGGTTTCAAGGTTGGTGCCGCTGTATTGGGCCTTTGCCGATAGCGCGGCGCACAAAAAAAAGATAATTGCAGGCAACACATAAAAACCTTTTGTAAATAATTTTTTCATAAGCGTAGTTTTAGATACACAAGTATGGATTTTGCCAGCCGCTAACGCTGCCCTCATGAATTTCCTTAAAATCCACTGAGTCGAACTTTAACCCTTTTCCCTGGCTTATAACCGTTTTATAAACTTTTTTTGAAGATGTCTTAACACGTACTATATCAATCACCGGTAGTGAAAAGCCCGACAAAGGATAAAAATTTCTTTCGCCGCGCGGCCCGTTTACTGATTCTTTCTGAAGAAGTGAAATGGTGCTCTGCCAGTCCCGTTTCAAAAGATAAGGCTTAACCTCCCTAAGTGCGAGGCCTGCCTCATAGCCAAGTAAGCCATAGATATTTGCCATTTGCCCGCCGCTACCCTCGTACCTGCTCACAAACTCTTTGTTTCGGGCATTTTCGGCGTGCCTGCTCCATGATAAGGCAGCAAATAATTCAATATCCAATTCAGCTAAATCATCAAATAAGTCATCATACACCATATTCTCGACAACTGTTAAAGGGATACTGTCATAAAATTCCGACTTTTTCCATTGCACTAAAAACTCCCTTCCAAAATTTCCCGAAAAAAGGGCATGTATGTAAGTAGGCGGGTTTTTTTTAATATCGTGAAAAAATTTACCGAGATCCAGTTTTTTAATGTTCGCGGGGTCCCTCGGCAAAACATGCAATCCTAACTGGGTTGCACCACCTGCCCCTGCGCCTTTATGGAAAGCACTGCTTAAATGGTACCCGGCTTCATAAACCGGCATCACCATCATCCCTGCGCCACCAAACTCCTTTTGCGCCCATTGCCCCAAAGCAAATTGCGATTGCCAGATCTGTTGTGATGAATAAAATATCCGGGGGCTCAAATTTTCAAAATGCGGAATAAACTCCCCCATATCAAAAAAGAACGCCAGTTTATTATAGGTTTCAATAACGGGAATAATATCAGGAATGGATTTATAACTGATTAAACCGGAGATCATATCCACCTGGTCAAAAAAAACAAGCTTATTTACTGCGTCCAATGTACTTTTCGGGTCGCCCATTTGCGTATAGGCGGGTATGAACTGAAACTCCGCCTGGTTTGTAACAGCGGGGTATAAACCCAAGAGGATCCCGGCCATTAAATGATGTCCATAAAATGGGTACACGCCGGAATAGGGCGCTAAAAAACCGATTTTTATCGGACCATTCATATCAGCTTAGTTTCTGGATGGGAATACACCTTGTAAGGCTATAACATAGGTAATGGTTAAATACGGCGAAAGGATATTAAATGGCTGCCCACCGCCTGTTGCCCCAATTGTATTGGGAATGAGCGATGCATTATTGGCAACGGTAGTATATGTTTTTAAAGCAGACGCATTGGGGCCTGAACCTGTTGACGGACCTGCTGCCAGGTAGGTGGTGCTGCCGGGCGTAGCTGTTGTACCAGCTGCATTATTTACATTAACTGCGTGCGAATGCGAGGGCATTTGATTAACCAATAAGGTAGTTGTTTCAGTTCCGCCCATCTGTCCCACGGTATATGGCGAAAGGCCCGGACCCTGGCCCTGATGATTAGGTACGCGGCCACGCAGGTCAGGCAAGCCAAAAGTATTTTGGCCATTCCCCCCATAATAGGTGCCGATTAGCGAAAATAATGCTGTATTTTGACTAATTGATAAAATCTGTCCATCGCATGTAGCATAGCCCTTGGGAGCAAAATTGCCGGCGAACAAAAAAATCATTGCTAAATCTGGAGTCATAAGGCAGAAAGATTAGTTGAAAAATTACTTTATGAATTATACACCAATAATAAGATTTTTTTAGGATTTTTAGTTATAATTTAAAAAAATAAAACCATTCAAACAGAATGGATGAAAAACCAGGAATTAACGTGTTAACAATTTATTAAACAAGGAGCTACCTGCAAAACTAATTGTTAGCCTGTTGGCAATATAAATCAATATTAGCGGCTCAAATAATAAATAGCCTGCTTAGTTTTACTAACAAAAAAATTGTTTATTTACGTACTATTTATTTATATATTTATGCACTTAACAATCACTTATGAATAAGGAGCGTAGGTTATTTATTAACCAATTTTCAGTTCTCTCTGCCCTGGGCACATTGAGTAAGCCAACTATGACATTTGCCAGGGTAAGTAAAAAGATCAATTCCCTGCATTCTTCGCGTAACCAGGTAACTATTTATCACACCTGCGACCTGCATGGAAATCTAACGCCTTTCGATGGAAAGTTGGGTGGCCTTACCAACATTCAAAAGGTTTTAAACAACCAGGATACTAGTGGATTATTATTGGATGGTGGTGATTTTTTGGGCCATTCACAAAGCAGCGGCACCCGGTTAAAGGTAATTGATACAATGAATAAAATGGGTTATCATGCGGCTGCTATTGGTAATGAAGAACTCGAAATGGGGCAGGATCAACTCGCCTCGCTTGTACCTCTGATGAATTTCAGCCTCGTAAACTGTAACTACGGACTGGAGGGCAAACTGGGTAAATTAGTAAAACCTTACATTACCATCAGCACGGGTAAATTTAAAGTTGGCATTACCGGCGTCGGGCATCAACTAAAAGGGGTTGCTTATGCCGATGCCATTGAGTGTGCCAACAATACAGCAAAAATTCTGAAAGAAAAAGAAAAGTGCGACCTGGTTATTTGCCTTTCACACCTCGGGTACAACCAGCCCGGTGATCAGCCGGATGACCAAAAACTGGCGCAACATTCCTCTCAAATTGACATGATCATTAGCGGCCACAATCGTTTTCTGGTAAGAGGTACGATCATTAAAATGAACAAGTTAAAGCACGAGGTATTGATCAGCCCCGCAGCTTATAATGGGCTGATGGTAGGTAAAACGATTTTTAGCTTTGAAAACGGAAAACAGAAAAGCAATATCAAATCTAAAAGCCTTATTCCGGGTCAAACATCCGGACAAACCTTTATGCAATCTTACGCCAGTCTTGTTGTTAGTGAACAACCAGCAATGAGCGTATAAACGGGCTATACTTTTAACCGGCAGTTTTTTGTAACAATCGGGCCACTTTTAAGTCATAAAACAAACAACGGTTATGACAAAAGAATCATTTTCAATTCACGGGGAAAACCTGCTGAATAAAATAAAAGAGCTCATTGCTGAAGGCAACATCCGAAAAATAACCATCACCGATAAATCCGGAAAAGAACTGATGTCCTTCCCCCTTACTATTGGCGTAGTAGGCGTGTTAGTTGCCCCTGTGTTAGCTGCAATTGGCGCACTGGCCGCCCTGGTAGGCGAGTGTACCATTACCGTTGAAAGGGAAGAACAACAAAATAAAAGCTAAAACAATACACGCAAAATCCATTTCAAACACCAATCAAACTCATTTAAAAAGGTGATAAATATCACTTTTTTAGGCCCTTTGCTGATATACCTTCGGCTATAATATTTTTACACTTTAAATTAACCTTTTTATCTTAAGATAAGTTTGTGTTAATTTGAACAATATGGAGAATGCGGCCTTGCTGAATGCTATAATACAAAACGCTATTGACGGCATAATAACCATAAGTGACCGGGGAATCATTGAACTGATCAATCCTTCGGCCTGTAAATTATTTGATTATACGCCCGAGGAGGTTATTGGGAAAAATATATCTGTATTGATGCCGCCCCCCGACAGAACCAACCACGATAATTATATCAGCAGGTACCAGCAAACACGTGTGCCGCATATTATTGGAATCGGGCGCGAAGTTACAGGGTTACGAAAAGACGGAACCAAATTCCCGTTCAGGCTGGGTGTTAGCGAGGTGCAGTATTCCGGGCGGAAAATATTTACCGGGTTTATTCATGACCTTAGCAGACAAAAGGAAGCGGAAGAACAGCTAAAGGATTATGCCTCCCACCTGGAAGAACTTGTGGAAGAACGTACGCTATCTTTAAAGAATACGGTTACTGAATTGCACCGGGCAAAAGAAGAGGTGAGCGTATCATTAGAAAAAGAAAAAGAATTAAGCCAGTTAAAAAGCAGGTTTGTTTCGATGGCTTCGCATGAATTCAGAACACCCTTAAGTGCTGTACAACTATCAGCATCACTTATTGATAAATATGCCGAGCCTTTTGAAAACGACCATATTACCAAACACGTAGGAAAGATTAAAAATGCTGTTGGTAACCTAACCACTATTTTGAATGATTTTTTATCGCTCGAAAAGCTGGAAGCAGGAAAGGTGGAACCGACATTTATCAGATTCGACCTTGTTAAACTGGCGGAAGATATTACGGAAGAGATGCAAATGGTTGCCAAACAAAACCAGAATATTATTTACCAACATACCGGTATCAATAATATTGTCACCCTCGACCCTAATTTATTAAAAAACTGTATATTTAACCTCATTGGCAACGCCATAAAATATTCGGGTGAAAATACTTTTATCGAATTTAATACCGAAATAAACGACCAATACTGTACCATAATAATTAAAGATGACGGCATAGGCATACCTGAAAATGACCAGAAACATTTGTTCGAGGCTTTTTTCAGAGCACACAACACCGGCAACATTCCGGGTACCGGTTTAGGGCTTAATATTGTGGCCCGCTATACCAACCTGATGTATGGTCATATTGATTTTAAGAGCAGTGTTAACCATGGGACTATATTTACCCTATCATTTCCAATGTCATGAAGAAAAAAGTACTTGTAATTGAAGACAATACCGATATCAGAGAAAATGTTGTTGAAATTTTACAACTGGCAGATTTTACCGTTTTTGAAGCCGATAATGGCAAAATAGGCGTTGAACTTGCGCTAAAGCATTTGCCGGATATTATCTTATGCGACATTATGATGCCCGAACTTGACGGTTACGGCGTTTTATATCTGTTGAGTAAAAACACAGAAGCCGCTGCTATCCCTTTTATATTTTTAACAGCAAAAGCTGAAAAAGTTGACCTGAGAAAAGGGATGGAAATGGGCGCAGATGATTACCTGACAAAGCCTTTTGATGATATTGAATTGCTTAATGCCATCGAAAGCAGGTTGAAGAAAAAAGAAATACAGCAAACCTTTTACAGTAAATCACTTGATCGTTTGGATAGCCTGATCTCCAAGAACGATGGGCTTTCTGAACTGAAAAAAATAATTAGCGAACGCAAAACCAGGCAATTTAAAAAGAACCAGGTGATTTATTACGAAGGCGACCGCGGCAACGGCCTTTACCTGATGCTTGCGGGGCGTGTAAAAACAGTTAAACTTGCCGAAGACGGGCGCGAATTAATGACCGGCATATTTACTGCAGATAATTATTTAGGCATACAGGCCCTGCTTGCCAATGAGCCGTATAGCGATACTGCAACTGCACTGGAAGACACATCCGTATGTCTCATCCCGAAAGACAGCCTCGAGAAATTGTTAAATTTATACCCCGATGTTGCCAAGGAGTTTATCAAACTGTTATCAAACGATATCCGCGAAAAAGAAGAACAGCTATTGCAACTTGCTTATAACTCTGTACGGAAAAGACTGGCAGATTCAATACTACGTTTACACAAACAGCCCGGCCATGATGACGAGGATGGCTTTAAAATTACACGTGAAGATCTGGCCGCTATGGCAGGCATGGCCACCGAAACGGTTAGCCGTACGCTATCTGACTTTAAGGATGAGGGGCTGATTGAAAAAAAGGGAAGCACCATCCGTTTACTTGACCTGCCCCGTTTAACAAAAATGAAAAACTGACCAATGTCACTTTTTTCCCTGATATTGCTCACACAATAAAAATTGCCCTTTAAATAGCTTTGTAATATAAAACAATAGCTGAATGAAGGCCGTAGCTTATAGTATAAAACCTTTTGAAAAAGAATTCCTGGCCAAAGCCAATCAAAAAAAACATGATATAACCCTAATATCTAACAGTTTAAGCCTTGAAACAGCAATTTATGCTGAAGGAAAGGATGCGGTAATTGTTTTCACCAATGATGATGTTTCAGCCCCTGTTATTGAACGTCTTGCCGGATTTGGTATAAAATACATCACTACCCGGTCTTCCAGCGTCGATCAGATTAATGTTGCGGCCGCCGATAAATTCGGCATAAAACTCGCAAATGTTCCATATTACTCGCCGCAGGCCGTTGCTGAACTTACAATGGCCCTTGCATTCGCATTAAACAGGCATATCGTTAAAGCCGAAGAACAGAGCAAGCATTTTGATTTCAGAAACGATGAATTAATCGGTTTCAATTTTTATGGCAAAACTGTTGGCCTGGTTGGGCTGGGTAAAAGCGGGCTTGCAGTGGCCAATATTTTTAATGGTATGGGTTGCGTTGTCATCGGGTACGACCCTGCTTTTCCAGAAAACACCAACAATATCAGGGAAGTTGACCTGGATACTTTATTTGCCTCGGCAGATATCATCTCGCTCCATTTGCCTCTAACCCCGGGCACGAAGCACATTATCAATAAAGCAGCCCTTGAAAAAATGAAGCACGGTGTAATGCTGATCAACACGTCGAGAGGTGAACTTATTAATACCAAAGATGTTGTGGTAGCGCTGGATAACGGTAAAATTGGTTATTTAGGTATCGATGTATATGAATATGAAAAAGGCCTGTTTTTTGAAGACCACAAAAATGACATTGACAAAGATCCCATTCTTTCACGGTTAATGGATCATCCCAACGTGCTGGTAACCCCGCACCAGGCTTATCTTACCAGGGAAGCCCTGCAGGAAATTGCCAACCAAACCATAAAAAATCTTGATCAATGGCAAAACAACACTTGCGTTGGCAATGCCTGTACAGGTATCAAAAAATGCCAGGATCATGAAGTAAACCAGACTCAGTTAAAGAAAGCCCATGTTAACTAAACAACTGCATACCGATAAGGCAGAAAAGTATAACGTAGCCGCCCCCCGTTATACCAGCTATCCAACTGTTCCGTATTGGGATAATGAGATATTTTCGGCAGAACAATGGAAAAATTCTGTCAAGCGCTCATTTAATGAAAGCAACACAGAAGATGGTATAAGCATCTATATACATTTGCCGTTTTGCGAAAGCTTATGTACCTATTGCGGCTGTAATACCCGCATTACAAAAAACCATAAAGTTGAAGAGCCCTATATACATGCTGTTTTAAAAGAATGGAAGCAGTATTTAAAGATCTTCGGCGCAAAACCGGTTATACGCGAAATTCATTTAGGTGGAGGCACGCCAACTTTTTTCAGCGCAGAAAATTTACAGCTGCTGATAAATGGTGTGTTAAAGGATGCCGAAATTCATCAGGACGCTGAGTTTAGTTTTGAGGCTCACCCCGGAAATACGACCGAATTACATTTAACAACACTTTATGATCTTGGATTCAGGAGATTAAGCCTGGGCATACAGGACTTTGACCCGAAAGTTCAATTTATCATCAACAGGATCCAAAGCTTTGAACAGGTTGAACAGGCAACCAATACCGCCCGCGCAATTGGCTACACTTCTGTTAATTTCGATCTTATATACGGTTTGCCCTTGCAAACAGAGGGCGGGCTTGCAGAAACAATAAGGCTGGTGGGCCAATTAATGCCCGACAGGATAGCCTTTTATAGTTATGCACATGTGCCATGGTTAAAGCCCGGCCAGCGTCATTATACCGAAAATGATCTGCCGGATGCAGCAGCAAAACAAAAGCTGTACGAAACCGGCAGGAGCCTGCTGAAAAGTTATGGATACTATGAAATTGGAATGGATCATTTTGCTTTACCCGCAGACAGTTTATACCAGGCATCAGTTACCGGCAAATTGCATCGCAATTTTATGGGCTATACCCACCAGTACACCAAACTTATGATTGGGCTTGGCGTATCGTCTATCAGCGATTCGTGGTATGCTTTTGCACAAAACGTAAAAAAGGTAGAAGACTATATCGAATTGGTAAACCAGGACAAGCTACCGGTTTTTAAAGGGCATATTTTGACAAAGGAGGACCTGGTAATCCGCAGACATATTTTGGATATAATGTGTAAAGGCGAAACCACGTGGAATTACCATAATGAACCTTTTGAATCCATATTCGCCGGCATCGGCCGGCTGCAAACACTTGCGCATGACGGCCTTATTGAACTAAATTCGTGGAGCCTTAAAGTAACCCCGGAAGGCAAACGTTACCTGCGGAATATTTGTATGGCGCTGGATGCCAGACTGTGGAAAAATCAACCTACTTCGCAGCTCTTCAGCATGGCAGGTTAACACGTTTTTTAAAACTGCTCGGTAAAGATTTAAACCCTCCATTTTAAGGTTATTTTACATATAATCAACAAAAATGAGGATAGTGGAATATTATTTTCAAATAATTATCATTTTTTGATAACCACGATGATATTGATAAATATTTCTATTAAATAAATAAGTAGTGTAGATTTAACATTGCAACGCTTATTATAAATCGGAAAAAATATGCAGCAAAACAAAATTGTGATTGGCTCAGTTCCAACCAACAGCAAAAAGATGCAGGTTAAAACAAACCAATTGCGTCTGTTAAAAATGATGGAGGAAATTGAAGGCTATGCAATTTTGCTTTTGGACAGCCAGGGAAATATTGAGACATGGAATAAAGGAGCCGAAAACATCAAAGGATATAATGCCGATGAAATTATCGGAGAACACTTTAGCATTTTTTACACCAAAGAAGATCAGGACGCAGATTTACCTGGCAGGTTATTAAGTGAAGCGGCGCAAAAGGGCAGCGTATATAATGAAAGCTGGAGAGTAAGGAAAGACAAGACATTTTTTTGGGGATCGATAACAATCAATGCGCTATTTGACGAAAGTGACAATGTGATTGGGTATGCAAAAATTACCCGCGATTTAACGGAAAGAAAGATTGCGGAAGAAGCGGCAATAAAGCACGCGCACGAACTCGAAATGAAAAACCAGGAACTTGAGCAATTCGTGTACATCGCCTCGCACGATTTACAGGAGCCTTTGTTAACAATAACCAATTTCCTGGAATTAGCACAGGAAGAATGGCGCGAAAAGATCGACAAAGAAACAAAGCTATACTTTGAATTTATTACCCAGGCAGCTGTGCGGATGAAAAACCTGATAAAAGGTCTGCTGGATTATTCGCGGATCGGCATTGAAAAAAAAATGTCACTTATAGATTGCAACCAATTGATAGATGAGGTGCGCCATGACATTGACGCAAGTATGCAAAAATCCGGCGCCCAAATTATTTATCATAATTTACCTTCCGTAAATGGTTATCCAAACGAGCTTAAACAGTTATTTCAAAACCTGTTGTCCAATGCAATAAAGTTTAGAAAATCAGATGCGTCTCCTATTATAAACATTCATGCCGCTCTGGAGGGCAGATTTTGGAAGTTCTCTATAACGGATAATGGTATAGGCTTTGACCTTAAATTTAAAAATAAAATATTTTTGATATTTCAACGCTTAAATAACCGGGACATTTTTGAGGGAAATGGTATCGGATTGGCCTACTGCAAAAAAATTGTGCAAACCCATGGGGGTGAAATTTTTGCTGATTCCGAACCCGGTAAAGGCAGCACTTTTTATTTTACCATCCCTTCGGAGTGAAAAAACAAAGCTTTATGAAAAAATTTAAAGATCTTGAGTGTATACTATTAGTTGATGACGATGCCCCGACCAATTTTATTCATACTAAAATGATACAAAAATCGGGTGTTGATGTAGCGATTAAAGCAGTAACGAGCGCCCAGGAGGCCCTTGATTATATTACCCATACCGGCGCGTACGAGCATACACCCGACAAAATGATGCAGCCGGGCATCATTTTTTTAGACATTAACATGCCGGGGCTAAGTGGCTGGGATTTTATTGAAGAATATCGGAAACTCGATAGCCGATTTAAAATCCATGTGATTATTATAATGCTCACCACTTCACTTAATCCCGCAGATGAAGCACATGCAAAGTCGATCGCCGAAATTGCCTGTTTTTTACATAAACCGCTTAAACCTGAAACAGTAGTTGAATTGTCCCAAAGGTTTTTTGAGGAACTATAGCTATCCGTATTTACAGTAATCAGGTTTTGGTATGCATCGCTATCAACATGTGATACCATAAAAAAAGCTGTTACCCTGCCAGGCAACAGCTAAAAATTAACTAAACAATTAATGTTAAAAAAACCGATTAAAAATTAACAGCATCGCTATATGCTGCCTTTTACCTAAATCAATTATTACAATTCAAATATAACATACCGTTGCTGCCAAAAACATGACCTTAAACAGGCAAAACATGATTTGAAGCACTTTTTCATAAACGAAAAAAGTCAATTGAAACCACTTTCAATTGACTTAATACATTTATTTGATAATCAATATAGTTACAAATGTTTTACCAACTATTTTTGACCACATTATCTTTAGAAAAACGGCTGGTATAAATAAAGCTGTTGCGTTACTGGCAACAGCTTCAAATCAACATTAAAAATTAACCTTATTAGAACTAAAAAAACAATCAAATTAAAAAGATGACGAGCACAAAGGCATCAATTACACAAAAGGCTACTATCGAAGTAAGGGCACGTGCGGGCCTATCCAAACAAGCTATAATATTGGTAAAAAATGCCAGGCAGCTAACGGCAACAATGCTAAAATGAGCGTGATAGTACGTTACCAATAATGCCAGCAATGGAATAAAAAGCACACATTGAACAACAATCCGGATATATACCCAGGCAGTTTTGCTTATTGAACTTTCATTAACTGAAAAAATCAAATCCTCTAAAATACCGGAATTCCAGGAACCTGGCGCTGCCTTATGTTGCCAAAAAACCGGCTTTTGCATCTTAATTGCTCTCATCTTCTGATTTATTTTACTAACGTAAAGTTGGGCTATTTTACAACGTTAACACATGACGCACCTCAGGTTAAAATATGATCATTGTCACATTGTTAAATCATTACAGGCTTTTACATCCATTTCAAAAGCTGTAACGCGGAGAGCAGAAACGGCTTTTATCTTTTTCAAAATCGAACGGTAGCTGTTTTACCGGCAAACGCCGGTGGCAGGGTTGAATACCGCCGGGCTCAGGTAAGGAATATTGAGCTGAAGGCCGCGCAGTAAAAACCAAAAGCCAAGAAATATCATAAAATATGGTATTGTTTTGTTGATGCGCCGGCGTATTGCAGGCCCCATAAACCCGGTACTTACCGTGGCAATGAGCATCAATGGAAACGTACCCATACCAAACCAAAACATAAACTGCGCCGACGTTAACGGCGAACCTGCGTTAATTGCTCCCGCAAGGGCAAGGTACACAAACCCGCATGGCAAAAATCCGTTAAGCAAACCTACAACCAGGTTGCCCGCACGATGCCGCAACGCGTAATTTAACAAACGATTAAAAGGGGCTAACATTTTCGCCATAAATTCACCATCGGATAGCCTTAACTTAAATATTCTTGAAAAGCCAGCCATCAGGATAAAAATGCCACTCAGCAGGCTTATGCCCTGCTGCAGGCCCGAAAGCCATAGCTGCCGCCCGATAAAGCCTATGAGGAAACCTAAAAAAGTGTAAGTAATTACACGGCCTAAATTATAAACCAACTTGTCGGCAACTACAAGCCACCATCGGGTTTGAAAAGAAGGCACGGCAAGGGCAAGCGGCCCGCACATGCCAACGCAATGTGCACTGCCAAATAAACCTATAAAAAATGCAATTTCGCTGCTGTTCATTTCAGGTTTATACCCTGCTGGTATAAATATTTTTTATGATTGCTCTCCCAATTAAAAACCAATAACCAGTGGCCCCTGCTAACTTTTTCAAGCGGGATAATAAATTCGTTTTGCGCATTCACTTTCACATTATAAACCCTGTCCATCGTATAGTCGGAAGGGCGGCCCAATGTCACCTTTCCGCTGGTAACTTGTTGTGCAAAAGTTATTTTTAAGTTATCAGCATCCGTTTTTATCAAAGGGACCGCATGATCTTTATACACCTGTTTTTCCTGGTTATAATCTTTATCAAAAGTGAGTCCTTTTTCATAATACTGATGGTCGTAATCATCAACAGGCGCTGTAAACATAAAATACACCATCGTAACAATAAACAGCATAAAAGCCACCATTGTCAATACAATTCCTTTTCCCCAGTTCATCGTTTTAATTAATTTATTGGTCCCACAAATTCGGTTTCAACCGTTTTTACTACTCTATTTCCAACAACCAGTTGTAAATGCACATCTGTTTTAGCTTCATGTATTTTTGAAGCTGGTATCATTACAAAAAATATAGCCTTAACTGACCCCTCTTTGCCCATTATACCCGGCGCCTGTATATATTTAATTTTTATTGATGGATCATCAGCCTGAAGTGTAAATTTCTTCTGCTGATTTGTTTTGTTTATAAATTCCGCGTTATAAATATTACTGATGTATCCCCCGGGTTGTTCCTGGTACAGCATTCCAGCGCTGCGCATCACTGTTACATCAAGGTCACTGCGCGTAAATATGAAATAGCACAGCACCGATAGCAAAACAACAATCACCCCGGTATAGGCCTTCATCCTGATTGTAAACGACGGCTTCTCTTTCATGTGGATCATGTTTTCTGAAAAATAGCCTATCAGCTTTTTCGGTTTGTGGATTTTATCCATCACCTCGTCGCATACATCAATACATGCAGTGCAGTTAATGCATTCAAGTTGTGTCCCTTTCCTGATATCTATCCCGGTAGGGCAAACATCAACACACAGGCCGCAGTCAATGCAATCACCCTTCTGGCCGGGTATATCGTGTTTCTTATCAATCTTACCACGGGGTTCGCCCCTTACATCATCATAAGCAACTACCAGTGTATGCTCATCTATCATAACGCCCTGCAGCCTGCCATAGGGGCAAAACAGGGTACAAACCTGTTCACGTATCCTGCTATATACAGTGTAAAAAACTATTGTAAAAACCCAAATACTTATAAAACCAACTACATGTGTTGCTATGGGTTCAGTAATAATTTTTATTAAACTTTCGCTACCTATAATGTAGGCCAGGAAGGTATTGGCAATCAAAAAAGAAATGATAATAAAAGCAGCCGTCTTACTTGTTTTTCTTATAATTTTCTCTCTTGTCCATGGGCCGGCATCAAGTTTTTTTCTTTTCCTTGCGTCACCTTCAATCCATTCTTCCACTTTGCGAAATACCATTTCCATAAAAATGGTTTGAGGGCAGATCCAGCCGCAAAACACGCGGCCAAACGCAATGGTGAACAATACAATACAAATAATAAATATCAGCGTTGCAATCACGAAAAGAAAAATATCCTGGGGCCAAAAAACCTGTCCCAACAATACAAACTGCCGATCGATAAAATTAAGCAGCAGCAGGGGCTGCCCGTTAATCCGTATAAATGGCCCCGAGAACAGGAAGATAAGATAAAAATAACTTATCCAGCTGCGCCATTTGTAAAATGGCCCTTTACGTATCAACGGATATATCCACTGCCGCTTACCACTTTTCGCACCCTCTAATAGTCCATCCATCCTGGTATAATATATTTTTAGTTGAGATTTTATCCTTTTGGTGCCGGTGCTGTTACACTTTCTGTTTCTTTAGTTCCCTGAGGTTCCTTTGCTCCCGGAGGGTTGGTCCCGTGCAACGATTTGATATAATTAGCAACGTCAGATATTTGTTTTGGCGATAATTGCTTTTCCCATGTAGGCATTCCCTTTGCAAGTACGCCGTATTTTATCGTTTTAAAAATATCATTGATCTTTCCGCCGTGCAACCAGTAATCATCGGTTAGGTTTGGCCCAACCACGCCTTGTCCCTGTGCCCCATGACACGGAGAGCAGGTTGTCATGAAAACCGTCTTCCCGGAAGCAAGAACAGTTGGATCTGTCACCAGTTTAACTGTGTTTTCATCAACCTGGCTGGCCTGGTGGCTTAAGTAAACTTTTTTAGCAGCGTCAGCCTGTGCCATTTCAGTTTTATACTCAGCATATTGAAGCTGCCCTGTGCCAAATACGTGGTAATTAAGCAGGTAACCTACCGCGAAAAGTATAGTACCATAAAACAAATACATAAACCAGGCGGGTGTTGGGTTATCCAACTCCCTTATACCGTCATATTCGTCTTCAAGCAGCAAATTGCTTTCTTCGGACATTGGCTTTAATGAGAGCAGTTTAAGCCAGAGTTTACTTTCTTTTTGTTTGCCTGGTTTTAATTCAGCCTCTATCTGCTCATCCGATTGGCCTTCATATTTCATGATGATTTTGGTAAGTACTTTGAAAGTACGGAGCAAAACCAGCATTACTACAATGAAAAGCAGCAGCGCAACCACTACAATGCCATATCCTATAAAATTCTCCGTTTCCGGAGTCAGTAAACTATGGTCGTCCTGGGCAAATGCCGGCACGCCGAATGTTGTTAAAGTCAACAATAAAAATATACGGAAATATTTCATGACTGTAATGGTTTAAATGTGTTTGATGTATTGTCTTCTTCCAGTGGTAAATCGCTCATATAGTTTACATGAGCTTTTTTAAGCCTGAACATAAGGATAGTAACAACAATGAAAAACACGAAGAATATCCCTAATGAGGAGATCAGATAGATCTGACCTCCTGAAAATTTATCTAAATACTGGCTAAACATGATTTGAAAATATTAATTATTGTTAGCTGATTTGTCTGCTTTAATATCGGTACCAAGGCGTTGCAAATAGGCGATAATGGCTATCACTTCTTTGTCGCTGCTCACCTTAACGTGGTTTTTAGCAAGGTCAGCCGCTATGCCTTTGGCTTGTATGTCCAGGTCGCGGTTGGCTATTTTATCGTAGCCTGCCGGATAAGGAACGCCCAAAGTTCGCATCGCATTGATTTTTTTAGCTGTTAGTGAAGTATCCAGCGTTTGGGTAATAAACCAATCGTAATTCGGCATGATACTTCCGGGAGACATTAATCGGGGGTCCATCAGGTGATTATAATGCCATGCGTTAGGGTATTTACCACCTTCGCGGGCAAGATCCGGACCGATACGTTTTGACCCCCACAGGAATGGATGGTCGTATACAAACTCACCAGCTTTGCTGTATTCGCCATAACGTTCAGTTTCTGACCTGAATGGCCTGATGGTTTGCGAGTGGCAAGCCAGACAACCCTCCCTTATATACAAATCTCTTCCCTGCAGTTCCAACGGTGTGTAAGGTTTTACACTGGCTATAGTAGGGATGTTTGATTTGATAGTTAAGGTTGGCATCAGTTCAACAAATGAGCCTACCAAAATTACCAATAACGCAATTATCATAAATTGAATTGGCTTGCGTTCCAATGCGCGGTGCCATGAATGCTCGTTTACGTGCTGTGGCAATGGTTCAAGCGGCATAGCTTGTGCAGCTTCATTGGCAACCAGGCTTCCCTGTGCCATTGTTTTAAACAGGTTATAGGCCATTAAAATAACACCACCTAAATATAGCGTACCGCCAATTGAGCGCATTACGTACATTGGTAAAATCCGCAAAGTAGTTTCCAGGAAATTTGGATATTTTAATAAACCTTCAGGTGTGAACTCCTTAAGCATTAATGACTGGGTGAAACCTGCCCAATAAATAGGGATCACATAAAATAAGATACCGAGTGTTCCGATCCAGAAGTGGATGGAAGCCAATTTTTTGGAAAACAGCTCGGTTTTGTAGATTCGCGGTATTAACCAATACAAAATAGCAAAGGTAAGGAAACCGTTCCAGCCCATAGCGCCAACGTGTACGTGGGCAATGATCCAGTCGGTAAAGTGTGCGAAACCGTTCACTTGTTTCAACGAAAGCATAGGACCTTCGAAAGTGGCCATACCATAGGCGGTTAAGCCCACAACCATAAATTTCAAAGTAACATCATCCCTCACTTTATCCCATGCACCGCGCAATGTTAGCAAACCATTGATCATGCCACCCCAGCTTGGAGCGATCAGCATAATTGAAAAGGCTACGCCCAATGATTGTGCCCAACCGGGTAAAGTGGTATATAACAAATGGTGAGGGCCGGCCCAGATATAAATGAAGATAAGCGCCCAAAAATGGAGGATACTTAATTTATATGAATACACCGGGCGGTTTGCCATTTTAGGCAAAAAGTAATACATCATACCCAGGTAAGGTGTTGTTAGGAAGAAGGCAACCGCGTTATGTCCGTACCACCACTGAACAAGTGCGTCCTGAACGCCTGCATATATCATGTAACTTTTTGTTAATGACACCGGCAATTCAATAGAGTTAACAATGTGCAATACTGCGATGGTAACAAAGGTGGCAATGTAAAACCAGATAGCTACATACAAATGGCGCTCGCGCCTTTTGATAATAGTGCCAAACATATTAATACCAAAAACCACCCAAATGACGGTAATCAGGATATCAATAGGCCATTCCAGTTCAGCATATTCATGCGAGGTGGTAAATCCAAGCGGAAGGGTAATAGCAGCTGAAACAATAATGAGCTGCCAGCCCCAAAAATGGATATTGCTGAGTACATCACTAAACATACGCGCTTTTAACAAGCGTTGTAATGAATAGTATACACCCATAAAGATAGCATTACCCACAAATGCAAAAATAACCGCATTGGTGTGTAATGGCCTGATCCGGCCGAAGGTAGTGTATTGGGTGTCAAGGTTTGCGGCCGGATGATATAGCTGTATAGCTATAAACAGCCCCACTGTCATCCCAACAATACCCCAAATAATGGTGGCAATACCAAAATTCCGGACTATTTTGTTGTCATAGTAAAATTTTTCGGGTTGCATAAAGTAATTAATTAGTTGTTTTTAATGGCGTAAAATTAGTTTTGTGCCTGTGGTGACAGAATGATGACAATTACTCAAAAAGGTGACCTTCGTCACTTTTTGTTTTATTCCCGTTGGTTTTTTCATCATCATCCAATAATATTCTTACCGATGGCGTGTACAGGTCATCATTCTGTCCGCTTTTTTGCGCCCAGAAAAACGCTCCCAAAAAAACAAGGGCAAGCAAAATACTGCACCCGATGAGGAAAAATATTATTGTCATATCAATTTTCGCCTTTTGGCAGCCAGGCGTGTGGCTATACTGGTGAATGAAATAATGGTGGCTGTGCTTAATGGCATTAAAATAGCCGCAACCAGCGGCGATAAATTTCCTGTTACCGCGTAGCTTAAACCTATTACATTATAGGTTAATGATATCAGGAAGGATAAATAGATAATATGTACTGTGTCTTTTGAGAATTTAAGAAAAACCGGCAGCTTTATCAGTGAGCGCCCGTCTAAAATGGCATCGCTGCCGGGCGAAAAGTTATTTACATTATCGGTAAGGGCAACACCCAGGTCACTTTGTTTTAACGCGCCGGCATCATTCAGCCCATCCCCTATCATCATTACCGTAGCTCCTGACTGCTGCAGGGAATTTATAAAATCGAGTTTTTCCTGTGGCGATTGATTAAAATGCATAGCTCCCTGGTTTTTGAAAAACCTGAGCAATTCGTACTTTTCATGATCCTTGTCACCCGATAGTAAAAAAAGTTTGTACTGCGGCGCCAGTTCACTGATATTATCGAGCCCCTGGCGGTATTGATGGATAAATGCAAAATATCCCAGGTAAACATTGTCAAGCAAAATATGCACCCTTGTTAGTTGCGTTTCATCTTCATTTTGGCCAAGCACCAATTTGGCATTGCCAATCCTCAGGTAATGCCCGTCAACTACCGCCAGGATCCCCTGCCCCGGAATTTCGGCATATTCTTCTGTTTTTAAACGCTCATGCCCGCTTAGGTGAGTGTAGATCATACGGCTAAGCGGATGGCTGGAATTGATACAAGCGCTATAGATCAGCTGTTTCTCCCGCCCGGTTAAAGCGCCTTCAAATTTTATTGTTTTGCTGTCGCCTGTTGTAATCGTACCCGTTTTGTCTAAAACAATGGCATTTATCCTGGCCAGGTGTTCTACAATCGCTGTATTTTTCAGGTAGAAAAAGTTCTTGTCAAAAACGCTCAGCGCTGCTGACATGGTGAACGGGGTGCTTAAAGCCAAAGCACACGGGCAAGCTACAATAAGCACTGCTGTAAAAGCTGCAAGCCCTTTTTTATAATCAACCGGCAACCAATATAATAATGTGCCGAAGGCGATAACCAGTAGTACCACGGTAAAGTATTTGCTCACTTTCTGGCTAAAGGTTTGCATATCTTTTCCGCGGCTGCGTGCAAAAGCTTCATTATTCCACAATTGCGTTAAGTAGCTTTGCGAAACAGGTTTTATTACTTCCATCTCTACAGCTTGCCCCGTTTGCCTGCCGCCTGCATAAATGATTTCGCCCAGTATTTTACTTACAGGATTTGCCTCGCCCGTTACAAAACTAAAATCAATTAAAGCTTCCCCTTTCAGTAAAATGGCGTCTGCCGGAATGATCTCATTATGCCGGATGACGATGCGATGCCCGGTTTGTAGCTGTGACAGCGGAAGCTGTATTTCCGCGTCATTTTCAATTACTGATACGGCTACGGGAAAAAATGACCGGTAATCACGCTCGAATGAAATGTGATGATATGTTTTTCGCTGAACAAATTTACCGATCAGCAAAAAGAACACCAGCCCGCACAGAGTGTCGCCAAAACCGGCGCCCGTACGGGTGTATACTTCAGTTACTGTGCGGATAAACAGCACAGCAATCCCTAACGCCAGCGGAAAATCAATGTTTAATACTTTATTGCGGAGGTTGTTCCAGGCCGAAACAAAGTATTCGGTTCCGCTATAAAAAACCACCGGCAAACAAAACAAAACATTTAACCATCCAAAAAAATGTTTAAACGTTTGCTCTACGCCCGAAAGGCCAAAGTATTCAGGAAAGCTTAGCAGCATAACGTTGCCAAAACAAAAACCTGCTACGGCAATTTTTTGAACCAGGTTATCTTTACTGCTCTTTTCCTGCTTCTTAATAACGTCCTGCAGGCTGATCACCGGTTCGTATCCAATATTAAATAACAATTCAACTACCTGCCTTAAACTTATTCCGGCATTACTGAACCTTATTGTTACCTGCTTTTTTAAAAAATCAATCCTGCTGTAATGAATTGAAGGGTTTATCCTGTTAAGCTGTTCAAGCAGCCAGATGCAGGAACTGCAATGAATAGCAGGAATATAAAAACTTACAATAGTTATCTTATCATCCGAATAGTCAACCAGGTCGCTGATAATGGTCAGATTATCAAGGTATTCAAAACGTGCATCAACAATTGCCCTGTTTGCCCCGGGGTGTTGGTTATAGTTGTAATAATTACAAAGATTATTTGCATTTAATACTTCATAAACGCTTTTACATCCCTGGCAACAAAACGGTTTCGCATCAACAAGATGGAGTTCTTCAATACATTCATTACCGCAATGATAGCACAAGGTTTGCCCCTCTATGGCGCTTTCTTTCATAGTTTAATTTTATTATTCCAAAGATGCCACCTCGAAACGGGGTAAATAATGATCTAAAATTTATAAAAAAGTGACCTTCGTCAGTTTTTGGATTTATAACAACCCGTAGCTTTGGGGGAAAACATAACTATTACTGTTTTGCACTCTATTATTAATTATTCATGATCCATAAATTTCATATACCCGTATTAGGATTAGGTTATTCAGTTGATACTCCACTAAAAGTTGCCCGTTACGGAATATCATCAGTTGTATCGGTTGTTGATGACGAACTCATTGAGCGCATGCGCGAATACCATGCGAAAAAGAACAACGAACCCTACGAGGCCATAACCAAAGCTGAGCCCGGTTTCAGGGAAAAGCGTATTACTTCCTATCTCAATTTGCTCGAAAAGCTGGTGAATCAGCAATTTGAGCAATTGAAAAATGAGCCATTTGAGCCTGGCAGTGATATATGCCGGTATTTTGAGCTGCTGCCTGAGGCTTCGCCGCTAAAACAGGGATACGACCTGATGCAGGAATATACTGACGAAGAAACCCGCCGGGTTTTCCAAAACAGGCTGCGAAATGAGCTAAAAAAAGGCGAGATCGATGTAAATATCATGTCGAAAGTTGATAAAACGAATTATACTGCAAACCACGAATCAACCGGGGAGGAAAATACAGACGCATTAACCGCCCTGCGCGGATTTGCGCACAGTAGCTTACGCTCATCTGTCATCTTATCTGCCGGCATGAACCCGCGGCTTTACAGCTATATTGAGTCTTTTGCTGATTTCCTGCCGGATGAAAGCGGCTCAACCCGCAAAAAAGTTATTTTAAAAGTAAGCGACTTTCGTTCCGGGCTCATTCAGGCTAAGTTTTTGGCAAAAAAAGGGCTGTGGATTTCTGAATTCAGGATAGAATCAGGACTTAATTGCGGTGGCCATGCATTTGCATCTGATGGCTATTTGCTGGGCCCGGTTTTGGAAGAGTTTAAAAATAAAAGAGAAGCGCTGCACCTTGAATTATTTGAAATGTATAAGGCGGCGTTACTAACCAAAGGAATTACTATTACCCATATCCCCCAACAGCGCATTAGTGTACAGGGTGGAATTGGCACTGCGGATGAGAATAACTTTTTACTCACCTATTATCAATTGGATGTTACTGGTTGGGGCAGCCCTTTTTTGCTGGTTCCGGAAGCTACAAATGTTGATGAAGACACTTTAAAAATTCTCGAAAATGCCGGCGAGGACGCTTTTTATGTAAGCAACTCCTCTCCGTTAGGCATATTGTTTAATAATTTCAAAGGTACCACCAGTGAAAAACAACGACTGGAACGTATAAGTAAAGGCAGACCGGGGAGCCCGTGTACGAAGAAATACCTGGTTACCAATACGGAATTTACCACCGAACCTATCTGTACCGCCTCAAGAGAGTATCAGAACTTAAAAATAAAACAATTAAAAACACTTGACCTGAGCCCTGAACAATATGAAGAGCAGGTGGAAGCAGTAACGGAAAAGATTTGCCTTTGCGAAGGCCTTTGCTCATCTTCCTATTTAAAATACGGCATCAGTAAACCAAAGGAAAACAAAGCGGTAACGATCTGCCCGGGTCCAAACCTGGCCTATTTTTCAAGATCATACTCCCTGGATGAAATGGTGAAGCATATCTATGGGTCAATTGATCTGTTACAAAATGTAAAACGCCCACATGTATTTATCAATGAACTTAACCTGTATATTGATCATTTTCAAAAAGAGATTTCGGCCCAGGTTAAAAATTTTACTGATAAAAAACAAAAATACCTGCTCAAATTTAAAACCGAACTGGAAACGGGGATCGACTACTATAAACAGCTTTTCCCTCAAATAACATCCCAGGCGCAAAGCCTGGCCACCATTTTGGAGGACCTGTACTCGGCAGAAAAAAAACTGAGCGGCATTTCTCTCTAGCGCCAATCACCTGAATATTATAACCAAAAAGAAGCTGCCCCGTAAATGGGGCAGCTTTATTTATATGTAGATTAAACCGGGTGCAAATTTATTGATTCAAATCCCCGTAACATCCCATTAGGAACACTTCCTTTTTTAGGATCATTATTTCCGTTCCGGAATCACCAGCAAGGGTATGGTTGAATGCCCTGCCATTTTTTGGGTATGGCTGCCGGTAAATATCTTTTCCAAAATATTATGCCCTCTGTGTACCATGGCGAGCATATCCACATGTCCATGTTCACACAACCACTCGAGCCCGCGTTCGGGATTATCGTTTTTTACTACCCTGTAATAAATATTCGGATAATCGGCTTTGTTGGATAATTCAACCAGGAAATGATCGAGCCACTGTTTAAATTCAGGGCTATGCTCCTTTTCATCCAGGATATGCGTAATCAGCAATTCGGCATTTAACGGCCTGATCAGTTCAATTAATTTATAAATTGTTTCCAGGTCTTTTTCATGATGCAGAAAGTCGGTTGCGAAAGCAATCTTTTTTACTGATTTTATCTGCGCGGTTTCCGGAACAAGCAACAACGGGCAAATGGTCTCGTCAATCATCCTCCTGGTATGGTTGCCTACCAAAAATTGGCTTAAACCGTTGTTTCCATGGGTAGCCATAACCACCAGTTGAATGCTTTGATGTTCTACAATATCATTTATAACAGCTGTTACAGCACCAACGTCATTTTCACATTGAATGGATGGCCTGAAATCAGTATCATTATTTTGTTTTTCAAGAGCAGCCCTAAGTACCTTTAACTCTTCCTCACTGTCTTTTAGCATCTCTTCGTATTCCATCATCGGCCAGGTAACCAGCCCGGCTTCAGGCACTTCCGCAGGTACAATAAAAGCATTACACAAAACAAGGTTGGCTCTCAATTGAACCGCCAGCTTATTTGCATATTCAGCAGCATGCCTGGCCCTGGCTGAGAAATCAGTCGCTATAAGTAAAGTTTTCATTGTCGTTTTTTTATTTAACTGTATAATATTTCCTATGTAAAATTCACTAAAACAAAAACATAAAATAATGATATTACTCACTCTAAAGTGTGATTCTTAACTTTTTATATGTGATGCTGATCATTCTTTAATCCGCCCGGTATTTTAAAATTTACATATTATTTAAATTGACGACCCGATATGAAATCCATCCTTGTTCTAACAGACTTTTCCGACAACTCAGAAAACGCCGCGGAATTGGGTGTTAAGCTTTGCGCAAAACTTAACACCAACCTGCTATTGTTTAATACTTATGTTACCAATTCAGCCGAGGCCTATGTAGCTGAGCCATGGGTTGCGGAAGACATTTTTTGGGGAGATGATGACAGTAAGGATAATTTAAATAAACTCGCCACCGCCCTTAAGACCGATGTTGAAAAACTAGGGTCCGAAGACCATAAACCTGTCATTTACTGCGATAATGGGGAAGGCAAGCTCGGTATTATCATTCCCGGTATTATACAGAAGCATCATGTTGAAATGATCCTGATGGGTGCCCGGGCATTTAATCCGGACGATGATGGTTTGTTCGGAAGCGATCTGAATTCGACCATCCAAAAGTCAAGTCGCCCCGTTTTAGTCGTTCCCTCAAAAATAAACCTTGAGGAATTAAAAAAAGTGGTATTTGCGACAGATTTTGATGAATCAGATATGCTGGCCATACACTATCTTGCCAAACTCAGCAAATTATTAAATTTCGAGCTTGAAATCATTCACATCATCCACCCGGATAAATCCGGAAAAGAAAAAAGCCAGAAAGAGATAGAACTTGAGGAACAAGTTTCGAGATTAAAATACCCGAGTGTCACCTATCATGATATAAAAGGAAATGATGTTGCTGAAAATATATTGCGTATTTATAAAGAAAGCGGTGCAGGTTTGTTGGCTATGATACACCACCAGCACTCATTTATTATGCGGATGCTTCACCAAAGCACCACAAAAAAACTGCTGGATAACCAGGAAGTACCTTTGATGATTTTCCCTTCAAAAATGAAATGAGTTACAAAAAGTGATAAATATCACAAAACATCATGATGCTTATCAAGGTGTGGCCGATGTATTTGGCGAATCTTTACACCGGAATAATTACTATTGAAAAAATAATGGATCATACATCTCAGGCAGATATTTCAAAATTCTTTATTGCAGGCATCAATTATAAAAAAACAGATGCTGCTATCAGGGGGATGTTTGCGATCAACAATGACCAATATGCCAATATCCTGACGATTGCGCCTGAATCCGGACTTCATTCATTTTTTATTATTTCAACCTGTAACAGAACCGAGATCTATGGCTTCGCGGATAACGTTGGCCAACTGATTAATTTACTTTGCACCCAAACTACCGGCGATAGCGAAACATTTAACCGCCTGGCTTACATAAAAAATGGCGCGGACGCTGTTGAGCATTTATTTGAAGTTGGCGCGGGCTTAGATTCGCAAATACTGGGTGATTACGAAATTACCGGGCAATTGAAGCAATCCATTAAATTTGCAAAAGGGTATAACTTTATCAATTGCTTTTTAGAGCGACTGGTCAACAGCGTTTTTCAATCCTCAAAAATGATCAGGAATGAAACTGCTTTAAGCAGCGGCACAGTGTCGGTGTCATATGCCGCCGTGGAATATATTAAGGAGAACATTAACTTATGTGCAGGGCGAAAAATACTGGTTATCGGAATAGGCAAAATTGGCCGCAATACCTGTAAAAACCTGGTTGATTATTTAGGAACAACAAATATCACACTCATCAACCGTTCGGAAGAGAAGGCAGCCGAACTGGCAGCCGAATTAGGTTTAGCCTATGCCCCGATTGAAGACCTGGCGGCTGAAATTAAAAACGCCGACGTGATACTGGTTGCTGCCAATGCTGCAGAGCCCATTGTTTTAAAATCGCACCTTGAAGGCAAAAACACCAAATTGGTTGTGGACCTTTCCATCCCATATAATGTAGAAGCTTCGGCCGGCGAATTACCAAATGTCTCCCTTGTGAACGTCGACGCGCTATCAAAGATCAACGATAACACCCTGATGAAACGCAGGGCCGAGATACCAAAAGTAAAATGCATTATAGCACAAAACATGGCTGGCTTTATGGATTGGTATATGATGCGCAAAAATGCACCTGCGCTTCATGCCATAAAATCAAAGCTGGTGTACCTGTATATGCAGCACTTTTCGGATATAAAAGGCGATGCCGACAAATGCCCGGTGATGGCAGCTGAAAAAAAGATCCAGAAAGTAATTAATGGAATAGCCGGTAAAATGCGTGAGGAAAAACAACATGGCTGTAACTACATTGAAGCCATTAACGATTTTATTGTTTCCGTCAACAATTGATAATAATCTACGCCTTATCGCGGCTTCAAATCACTTAAACAAGTGAATCTTGCTCAACATTTTCCGGTAAAATAGTCTTTTGGCAAATTCGGCCGATAAAAGATACGCGGTTACGATCAGCACCATTAAGCCATAATATTTTAAAGGGAGTTGCGTAAAGCCAAACCAATTGGCCATAGGCGTAAAGGGGATGGCAATAACGAACACAAAAACAAGGACGGTTGCGATGGATAGATATTTACCGGGCAGGCTTTTAAGGAAAGAGAGCCTTGTACGTACCACCAGTACGATTAATATAGCCGAGATAACCGATTCTACAAACCAACCTGTTTGAAATTCCTTTTCTTTTGCATGCATCACTAACAATAACACGCCAAAGGTAAGGTAATCAAATACCGAACTTAACAGGCCGAAGATGATCATAAAGCGCTTTATAAAACCAAGATCCCAGCGTTGGGGCGTTTGAATATTGATGGCATCTACCCTATCGGTAGCAATCGCCATTTCCGGGAAATCGGTCAACAGGTTGGTTAGCAGAATTTGTTTTGGCAACAAAGGTAAAAAGGGTAAAAACAACGATGCCCCTGCCATGCTGAACATATTGCCAAAGTTGGCACTGGTAGCCATAAAAATGTATTTCATGGTATTAGTGAAGGTTTTACGGCCTTCAATGATGCCCTCGTACAAAACATCCAGGTCCTGGTCAAGCAAAACAATGTCTGCAGCCTCCTTGGCTACATCAACGGCGGTGTTTACCGAGATCCCAACATCCGCGGTGTGCAGCGCCGGAGCGTCGTTAATGCCATCCCCCATAAAACCAACCACATTGCCTGCTCTTTTTAGCATAACGATGATCCGTTCTTTTTGATTTGGCTCCACTTCGGCAAAAATATCCGTCAGCACACACTGATGGGCCAAAGCTGCAGTGCTCATTTTTTGCATTTGCGAGCCCGTAAGTATTTTAGGATCTGAAAGCCCTACCTGCCCTGCCAGACTTCTAGCTACCAGGGCATTATCGCCGGTAATTAGTTTCAATTTTACGCCAAGATCGGTTAGTTTGGCAATAGTTTGCTGCACATCTTTTTTGGGCGGATCAAACAGGGTAACGAAACCCAGGAAGATCATACCGGCTTCATCATCCTTCACAAAATTATGCTCAGCTGTAGCCGGTTTATAGGCGACACCCAGCGTTCGATACCCTTCGTTGCTTGATTGCTCATATTGTTTCAGGATCTGGGCTTTTTTATCAGCTATTTTTATAATTTGGCCGGAGGCGGTTTCAACCCTGTCGCAGATCGCCAGCATATTGTTTACTGCTCCTTTAGTGATCGCCAGGTTTTCTGTGGTATTTTTTATTTGAATGGTTAACCTTTTCCGGATAAAATCATAAGGTATTTCAGCCTGTACTGTATAGGTGCTTTTATTATCTTTCAGGTTTGCAGCTATAGCATCATCAATCGGGTTATGGAATCCCTGCTGAAGGGATGCGTTGAGCCAGGCGTACTTCAATATTTTATCGCTGTGGTTGCCATCAATATCAATCGTATCCTTCAGTTTAACTTTCCCTTCGGTTATTGTTCCCGTTTTATCGGAACAAAGGATGTTCATGCTGCCGAAGTTTTCGATTGAGGAAAGCCGCTTTACGATTACCTGCTTGGCTGCCATCCGTTTTGCGCCGGTTGACAGGTTAACACTAATAATAGCTGGTAATAATTGCGGCGTCAGCCCCACTGCCAGCGCCAGCGAAAACATAAAAGAATCAAGCGGAGGTTTATGCAGCAGTACGTTAATGCCAAAAATGATGATCACCAGGATAAGTGTTATCTCCATCAGCAAATAGCCAAATCTGCGAATGCCTCTTTCAAAATCAGTCTCAGGCGTTTTTAGTTGCAAGGCTGCTGATATTTTTCCAAACTCAGTTTGTTTCCCGGTTTTCACGACGAGCGCCTTGGCTTTCCCGCTGATGACATGGGCGCCCATAAAAAGCGAATTGGTTCTTTTGGAGATCGGGATATTGGCCTCCAAAACACCGGCACTTTTTTCAACCGGGTAGGTTTCGCCTGTAAACGCGGCTTCATCAATAAACAACTCCTGCGATTCAAGGATCAAACTATCGCCGGGAATGATGTCGCCAGCGTTCAGGATAACAATGTCTCCCGGTACAACATTCTCAACGGGAATTTCTTTTTCTTCGCTATCTCTAAAAACAGTACAATGAAGCTGTACCATTTTAAGTAACTCATTAACTGCATTGGCGGCCCCTCTTTCCTGTAAAAAGCTCAATACACTGCTAATGGCCACAATAATCAAAATGATTATGGCGTCAGTAACATCTTTTAATCCGATAGATAAAAACGCGGCGACGATCAGCAATAAAGTAACCGGGCTTTTAAACTGCGATAAAAATAACAGGATTGCCGAAGTATTTGTATTGGCCTTTAAGGTATTAGGGCCATATTGTTTTAAACGTTGAGTGGCTTCACTGGCATTTAGGCCATTTTGGCTGCATGATAATTTCTTTGTTGCCTCATCGCTGTTTAAATGCCAGAAAGTGTCAAGTCCGGGGGTATTTTGATCGTCCAATTTGTCGGAATTTTATTGATAAGAATTGGATTAAAGATAGTTATTTAAAATTGACGGATGAAACAGGCTATTAATAACAAACCATAAAAAGTGATAAGAATCAGTATTTCACAGCCACAGGGTCATTCATAATTCAAATGAGAACTGCTATAATTGTTACTCCCGATCACCTTTAAACACAAATTATGGCGTCATCAAATCAACACCAGGCTTCCATTTCAAACGCCTTAAAATGGATTCAGGCCGTTTTCTTTGTTACCTTGATCCTGTATTTTGGTAAGGTATTGTTCGTGCCCTTATTATTCGGCCTTTTGATAGCGCTGATTACATTTCCTATTTGCAAAAAAATGGAAAAATGGGGCATGCCTCGCAGCCTGTCAATTGCTTGTTTATTAACGTCCATCATTCTGCTTTTTATTGCTTTAGGCTGGTTATTGGGCTTAGAGATCAACATTTTTTTAAGTGACTTCCCCCTGATTTCTAAACGTTTGTCAGAATTATCTCCTGACCTGGGAAAATGGGTAGAAGAAACCTTTCACATCAGCCCTCCCGCCCAGTCTGAATGGCTTCATAAAATGTCTCTTAACCTTGATGATGATGTTACCGGGTTCCTGAAAGGGTTATTAAATACTACTATTTCCACATTGATTATGTTGGTCATGATTCCCATCTATGCAGCGCTATTCTTATACCATAGGGAAACTTTTGTCCGCGTTATTGCGCTCATTGTTGGCGACAAGTACAGAGGCCAGTTGGAGCAAATTTTGCATGAAAGCGTTATTTCCTATTTTAAATTTATAAAGGGTAATTTCTATGTTTATTCAATTGTAGCCGCGCTTAATTGTATCGGACTGTTTGCTTTAGGCATCAGGAATGCACTGTTATATGGGATACTAACCTCTTTTATGATGGTAATTCCCTATATCGGAATATTCGTTAGTGCTGCAATTCCTGTTTCAATTGCGCTTGTTACCAAGGACTCCATATGGTATCCGGTTGGTGTAGTTTTGATATTTGTATTTATTCAATACCTGGAATCTAATGTCATTTTTCCATGGGTAGTAGGTAATCAACTTAATTTAAGTACCTGGGCAACGCTGGTGGCTATTATTGCTGCTACCTTATTATGGGGTATTGCGGGTATGGTTTTAGTGTCACCCTTTTTGGCAATATTGAAGATAATTACAGATCATGTTCCGGCGATGAAGCCCCTTAACATTCTGTTAAACCGATCAGAGGGATACCACGCGAAATAATTTTCACGCTGTTTAATAACTTTTAAATCTTCAACTAATGGATATATTAAGACAAGGCATCCTATTTTTCTGCCTGGCGTCTCCTCTTAATAAATTTTACAATTTCATACCAAACAACAGACAAACAACCGATGCCGATTCCAATGCCTATTTGCTGAACAGAGGGTGCCTTGAATCCAAAAAATATGGCTAAAGGCCTCACATATAGCAGCGCGCCTGTTATAGCAACGGTTATGCTGATGATCAGCAATACCAGGTTGTTTTTGTACCTGATAGTTGTAAACAGCGAATAGTAAAATGACCTGTTCACCAGCGTGAGGAAAACATTCGCGGCTATCAATGTTGTAAACACCATTGTCCGGGTTATTTGTTCATTATATCCATTATATACAGCGTATTGATAAACAGCTAAAGTGCCGCAGGTAATCATTAACCCCTGGATAATGCTTGTGGTAAGCTCTTTCCAATTAAAAAAAGTAACAGAAAACGGCCGGGGCTTTTGAACCATTGTGTTTTTCTCCATGGGCTCGTTTTCGTAGATAATAGAGCAGGTTGGCCCCATCACCAGTTCCAAAAAAATGATATGTACAGGAGAAAAAATATTAGGATAAATCCAGCCAAGGGCTAATGGCAGAAAAACCGTTAGCACAATGGGTATGTGAATAGAAATGATATACTGTATAGCTTTTTTGAGGTTGGTATAAATGCGCCGGCCCATCGCTATGGCGTCCACCATTTTCGACAGGTCGTCTTCCATTAATATTAAAGAAGCCGCTTCCTTGGCAATTTCAGTACCTCTTTTTCCCATCGCAATACCAATGTGCGCTGCTTTTAAAGCAGGTCCATCATTTACGCCATCACCGGTCATGGCTACAATTTTGTTATTCGCTTTAAAAGCATTGATGATCCTCAATTTAGCCTCCGGAAACATTCGCGAGAAGATATCTGAATCCTCAACTTTTCTCTGCACTTCCCGGTCGCTCAACTTCATTAACTCTTCGCCGGTTATGCATTTCTCATAACCTTTAAAGCCAATCTGTTTAGCAATTGACATTGTGGTTGCCGCATTATCACCTGTTACTATTTTAACAGTGATTCCCGCGTTATAAAAATCCTGCAATACCGCTCCAATATTCTTTTTCGGCGGATCGTAAAAAGCCACTAATCCTTTAAACACAAAGCGAAACTCCTGCTGTGTAGCAGGAAAAGCATTCCCCGGAAAATCGGCCTCACCCACGGCGAGTATCCGGTAGCCATCTGCTGTCAATGTTTTTATAACAGATTCTATTTTGTTTTTTTCATCATCATTCAGGCCGCTGATTTTTAGTAAAGCCTCCGGCGCCCCTTTCGCAGCTATAATACGCTTGCCTTTGTACTCAAATAAATGAGTCATCATCGGCGGCCGGCCCCCTATTGGATATTCATGGATCATTTTGTAATGCGGCCTTTCATCAGCTATGCCAAGTTTGGAATAGGCCCTGTGTAACGCTATCTCCATCGGATCAAACGGAATGGGCTCACTTGCCCACATCGCCATCCTGATCATCGCCTTTTCATTGTCATTCAAGGCGCCTGCAGCATCGGTGATTTTGGAGCCCGGAACAAAAATTTTGGCAAGGCTCATTTCATTCTCGGTTAATGTCCCGGTTTTATCAGTACAGATAACCGAGGCGCTTCCAAGTGTCTCAACCGTCTTCATTTGTTTTACAACAACGCCCATTTTCATCAACCGCCATGCGCCCAATGCCATAAAAGTTGAAAAGGCTACCGGAATTTCTTCGGGCAATATGCTCATGGCAAGAGTGAGGGCTTTAATTAAGCTGTCCGTTAGGTTATAGGAATGAAAATAATTTAAAACCCACACAATAACGAAAACCAGGGCACCGGCAATCACCATCTTTTTAACAAAATTATTGATCTGCATCTCCAAAGGCGTAGGTTCTTCGTTGATCGCTTCAAGGCTTTTGCCTATTTTCCCTAAGCGGGTTTCGTTCCCGATAGCGGTGATACTGGCGATGGCCAGTCCACTGGATACCGTAGTGCCCTGAAAGATGACATTATTTTCGGAATCGCGATCTTTATAAACTGAAAAAGATTCGCCGGTAAGTATTGCTTCATTTACGGAAAAATCGTTGGAGTGAATGATCGTACCATCGGCCGTAATAGATTTTCCCTCTTCAACGACAAGGTCGTCGCCCACAACCAGCTCTTCGCTGGTTATCTCAATCGTTTTACCGTTCCTGATAACTTTGCAATGCGGCTGGGTAAAATTCTTAAGTTTTTCTAAGGCATTCCGGCTCCTTGAATCCTGAAATAATGAGATTGCAGATACAAGTACGACAGATGAAGCAAGAAAGATGCCATCGGCTGCGTTGCCGCTTATAAAGTAGATGCCGGAGGTAACCAACAGTAATATAACCATCGGTTCACTGGCAAGCGTTTTAATAGCTTTAAAAAAAGTATTCTCTTTTTTGTACGAAAGACTGTTAGATCCGTACTGTTCCCTTGACCTGGCAACCTGATCATCAGACAACCCTTGAATATTGAAATTATTTACAGGCATAGCAGTGTTATCATAGCTATTGGAGATCTGTCCCCCGGCATACCCCGGCCATAATACCACAAATTTCGGCTAACAGGATGAAGCATATTGTGACGAATGTCAGCACAAATAGTGACTTTCATCAATAGCATTTATTTAAGCTAACAGGCAGCCGGATATTTATTGTTTTAAACTCCTTTAAATAAAAAAAGGTAGCCGTATGAGGCGGCTACCTGTCAAACCAATTATATTATACTCAATCTACAACATTAAGGTATTTGAGATATATAAATATACAACTTGTTAAACATGCAGAACCGACTGCGCGAAATGCTCCTGTCTTTTATAATGAAAATTTAAAAAAAACAGGGGTTTTTATATTTCAAATAATTAATATTCAAGTATTTAAAAAAAAAATAACCAACGATTATATATGATTTTTTTACCTAACTAAGTTAATTTATCGTTTTTTTAAGAAGTTACCAGACTTAGAATTACTTTTTTATAAGTTTAATTATCTCTCTTAAAATTTATTTTTTCATTTTTAGCAGTTTGACAACAATATCGCCCACTTCTTTTCCGTATTCATGCGATACCACGCATGAATTATAATAATGGATTCCTCCGTAAAACCTTCCCCAAATATTTTCGTTGGCGGCATCCCTGAAAGATTTATAAGAACGGCTTTTGATCCCAAATTCAAGTTCCGATGTATCTGTGTAAGCTACATGATCACCCAAAACGCTTGAAAGCGCTTCGGCTGCAGCGCCTGAGTTAGTACAATGTCCACAGGTATATTCAGGGAACGGGGGGGTTTGCAAATGCGGGCGCCAGCTTGGGTCAAAATATTTATTGATCACGGTTTCTGGCCTTACGGTTTTAAAAGCATATTTTTCCGTCCAGCATTGGATAAAACCATCAAAAATAGCAATACTTGTTTTTGCATACGCGCACACGGTGGTGTTAAAATCGGCCTTTGCTTTTTCAGCGCCAATCCCTACAATGCTCATCCAATGCCCGGGTGGCGAAAACTTCTTGGTGATAAACATCACATGGCCGGATACATTCAATTTTCCGGGGTTATCGTCCCAAAATTCAGCGATATGGGTTTGATCAGGTGTTAGATGCTCGGTGGTGGTTTTTATATACATTACCTCATGGTAATACTTACTGCTTGTATCTTTTATGTTAAATGCAGGCGGCAGCGCTACAGCAATAGGCGGTACTTGATTAATTACCATTGGCCTTATTTCATTCCAATGCGGTTCAACTGCTTCGCTATATGCCGGTGGCGTAGGCACCCATCTTCCCGCCGAATCGTTTATGGCAAATTTTGATTCACTCCTGGTTTTCAAATAATTATCCTTTTTACTCCATTTCATTATAGCTGCTGAAACCAATTTCGCATAATCTTCAGAATTTCCAATCATCTCAGCCGGCATTCCATGCGCCACAGCAAGCTGGTGCAGGCTATCTGTGTAATATTTAAGACTACCCTCCGGAAAAGTAACTGCTTCGCCTACTTTACAAAAAGCCAATAGCGCAGCATATTCATAATCAATCTGTTTTCCTTTAAAAGGTTTTGGGACCGTTTTCAATCCATTCAATTGCCCTGCCAGCGATTGATAATGTGCGGAATCACCTGCAGCAACAACCTCGTAGGCTGCAACATTGGCATATGCATAATTTCTTGATGCGACAACCGGGGAAAAATTATTACCCATAACCACACCATTTAGCTCATGTACTGTAGCGCTATAAAGTGCAGGGTTATTAAATATTTTCTGATAGTCGGGGTTTTTACAAGAAGCAAAAAACAGGGCTATAGCCAGGATAGAAAACAATAAACGGTTCATATTAAATAGTTTAAAATTGATCATTTTATCACATAAGTCTTTTTATCGGGACCTACGCCGGTAATAGTTAACGATTTCCAATTAGATGGCAATTTGCTTTTGATTTGCATTATTCCTTCAGGGGTAATGTCAAGTCCTCCAAAACCCATCAGCAAACTCTGAATTATGCCTCCGGCGCCTGTTGCAAAATAAGGATTCGTTCCACCCTTAGTCTCAGCAATCACCCTGAAAGGCGGATTCAAATTTGGTTCATAGGCGTCTTTAAAAAAATGATAGGCTTTATCGCCATTGCCCAGCCGTGCATAAAGCAGTGTAAATATCCCCTGGGTCATGGCCGGTGTGCCTTCGTTTGGCACGCGGGTTTCATAGTACTCCAGGTCTTTTTTTACCTGCATATTATCTGTTATGGTTTTTAAAGGATAGGCCAGCAGGTTTACGTCAGCTTGCTTAATGCCTTCGCCGTTATAGCTAGCAAACTCCCTTGTTACACCATTTGCCATTTTCAAAATGGGAATATTTTGAGCAACCAAATCCCAATCCGGATCAGCCTTTACACCTAAGACTTTAGCAGCTGCGGTTGCAGCCTTCAAATTAGCGATTGCAGCAGCGTTGGTGTACGCGTTATTGTCTACATTTTCGGCCCATTCATCTGCCGCAACAACGTCTTTAATATCATAATGTCCTGTGCCGTTTCGCTCAACTCTGCTTGCCCAAAAATCAGCAGTGGCTGATAAAATAGGCCATCCTTTTTCCTGCAGCCATTGTTTATCCTGCGTAACACAGTAATAATTCCATGCGGCGAGGGCGACATCGGCAGTTATGTGGTGCTCAAACGGACCGCTCAAAGCCCACACAGGTGTTTCTTCTAACCCACTATCCGCACTTTCCCATGGGAACATGGCCCCTTGATATCCGTGGGAGAATGCATTTTGTTTGGCAGCACCCAGGCGCTGAAAACGGTAGTCAACCAATGATTTCGCAATCTCGGGATGTAATACCAGCAAAGCCGGGTACATCCACAAATCGGCATCCCAAAAAACGTGACCGTTATAACCTAAGCCTGAAAGCCCCATGGGCGATGGCGAATAAGCGGTTCCGGCCCGCGAAAAAGAGTACAAATGGTACAACATGCTGTGTACATCCTGCTGCGCCTGCGCATCCCCTTCAGTTTTTATATCACTTTTCCATAGGTCCGCCCAGGCATTTTTATGAAACTGGATCAACCGGTCGCTACCTTCCAGTTTGGCA
This sequence comes from Mucilaginibacter gotjawali, assembly GCF_002355435.1. Classification (NCBI taxonomy): domain Bacteria; kingdom Pseudomonadati; phylum Bacteroidota; class Sphingobacteriia; order Sphingobacteriales; family Sphingobacteriaceae; genus Mucilaginibacter; species Mucilaginibacter gotjawali. Next base: position 2,117,403 of record NZ_AP017313.1, on the reverse strand, counting down.
AACATGGTTAAACGCTCGGCCTGGTTCAATGGGTCAGCATCGTGGGCCGATGTTATGGAGGAACCTGCTACGCCATACCTATAGGTTTCGCCGGCTGCTATTACTTTACTGAATTTCATCAGGTGCATATTGTTATCCCACATTTCGTGAATCACCCTTGGCTCCTGCCCATGCGGTTCGTTAAACAAAAATGTATTTGAGGCACATAATTGTAATTTTCCGGTTGGGCTTTTGGCTGTAGAAGTTAATAAACTGATGGTTACATGCGGCCTGTCAATTTCATTATAATAATTTTGAACATCCTTTAAAGCGTCGGGCGCTTCCATTACGCTTGCTGCGGTAATGGTTATCGGTTTTTTAGCAGTAATAGCAATATCCATCAACACGGTAAAGGGCAATTGCCTCAAAGAGTAGTAGGTATATTTTACCAATGCTTCATCGCCATAATCAAATGTGGCAGTAAAGGCAGCGCTTTGCATATCCAATTGCTGCTTAAAGTTCCTGATATTACCTGCATCTATCCGTTTACCGTTTATTTCCAGGTACATGTTCAGCAGGTTAAAACTGTTTAAAAAATTGCTGACCCTCCCCCTTCCATACAAGTCATAAGCTCCGGCCAAAACAACATTTTTAACTTTGAAAGGCTCCGGTGATGACACGATGCCGATCATACCGTTTACCACCGTTATTCCGTAATAATTGGCCGGATCAATTTTATCAGCTTTTATTACCCATTCATCCTGGGCATTTGCCGAAGTTGAAAAAAGCAAGGTAATTACAATTATTATCGTATGTAATCTATTCATATCTAATTAGTTATTTTAAAAAACCTGATCGCGTTATTATTAAATGCTACTGCATAAATTATCCCCTTAGCGGTTTTTATCGTTTTAATATCCCGAACTTCTCCGCGTAAAATAAAACCTGAACTAACCGGTGATTGCCAGCTAAAATCGCCCTTTTTATCCGGTATTATCATATCTCCAAAATCGGCATCATAGCGTCCTTCAAAAGGTATCACGCCAGAGAAATTCCCTCCCGCCAGGATACCTTTACCAGGTGCAGCCATACTGGCAAAGCCAAAAAGCGGTGAAGTTTGGGCGGCCGACGGGAATGGTTTAAACTGAAAATCCCCATCCCCCTTATTAAAGAAAACGCCGGATACAAAAGAGTTAGCGGTTAACGGCCTTGTAGTGGTCAGTGAATCGCCAAAAAGCTCATTCACCGTCTTCCCGGCAAAATCATGATAATATAAAAACTTCTTTTTTATTAAAGGCACCTGTTTCTCGATATCACCTTTGCCTAAAAAGGTATAATCTTTTTGGTCTATACTGTAGGTAAGCAGCGGGTCAACAGTCCCGTTTTTATCAATATCAGTTAAATACAGTTTTACTGGGTCCTGGCCGCTTGGTTTAAGTTTGGAGTTGAGGCCATAATTGCCAGCGATGATATCCACTTTACCGTCCCCATCAACATCAGCAAGAACAATGCGCTGCCACCATCCTGATAACTTATCCATTCCGGCATAATGCTGTTCAACAAATTTACCATGTTTATTCATGAATACTTTTACTGGCATCCATTCTCCGCCTACCACCAGGTCGGGCCAGCCATCGTTATCAAGATCAGCAAAAGCGACAGACCGGAGCATACCGGCATATTTGAGCTCACCGGGGATTTGCGCTTTTTGAAAGTGTCCATGACCATCATTCATCAACAGGTATGATTCCGGTATCGCACCAAATTTAGCAGCTTCAGGTGCACCCGCCACAAAAAGGTCCGGGTAACCATCATGATTTATATCGGCAACCGCAACCGCAGCTTTATTGACTTTGATTGACGGATTCGCGTCCGATCGTTTAAAATGACCTTTACCGTCATTTATATACAAGCGGTCAGCCAATTCGGGCGATCCATTTTTTAATTCATTTCCACCACTTACTACATAAAGATCCTGGTGCCCGGTTTTATTTACATCGATAAAAACGGCATCAACGTCTTCGCATGCTTTATCGGCAATAAAGTCGGATTGGGGCGAAGGTTTAAAACCACCGCCGGGTTTTTGGATAAACAAAGCTCCCGGCTGTCCCTTTGCGCCGCAAACGTAAAAATCTTCGAGGCCGTCGTTATTTACATCAGCAACTGCTATCCGTGGCCCTTCTTTTGAAAGCATATGCGGAATAAATGGTTGCACATCAAAATCAACAAAATCATTTTCCTGATGCTTCCAATTCAAGTTTATGTCAGCAGTGATGTCCTTAAAAACTGGTTTGGAAACGGGAAAGAATTGGGCATAATCAAAATGCCCCTTCGCATTCTTTTGATCTGCCACAAATAGCTGGTCGCTTTTAAGATTTTTGATCACCTGGAAAGTTTGATTTGGCCAAACGATCAACAGGCTATCTGCTTTTTTTTGATCATTCAAACCAAAATGGAGCTTAGGCTCAACCGACGACTGGAAGCCCCGGGTGAGCATGAGCTGCTCATATTGCATTTGCCCATTGCAAAAAACATATGCTTTTGCACCAATGCCGAAGTGGTTATCCTGGCTGCCAGTAAATTTTATGCTGAGGTAATGGCTGCCCGACGATGAGTTTTTGTAGATGCACGCCGGGTGATTCAGGGTATTAACCACCAGGGAAAGTTTACCATCATTATTCAAATCAGCATAGGCCGCACCGTTTGATAATAGGGTATCGCGCAAACCCCATAAAGCACTTTGATCAACAAACTTTTCAGCTTTTGTTCCTTTAAAAACATAACTATGAGTTACGCCGGTTGGCATTTTATCAAGCGCAAGGTTGTCGGTCCCGTGGCCGGTTTGGAGTGAACCCTGTACCGATATATTAGAAATAAAGCTTATAAAGTCCATATCGGTAGGTCTTCGCTTTATTCCATTGGCAATAAACAGGTCTTTTATCCCATCGTTATCAAAATCGGCAAGCAGGGGGCTCCAGCTCCAGTCGGTTGCCGAAACACCATCCATCAACCCTACTTCGCTGAAGGCGCTTCCGTTGCCCAGGTTTTTTTGTAAACAATTGCGTGAATACTGGTATTGAAATCCGTTATCCAGGATCTTGTACTTATACTGATCGTAAGATTCATCCCCCATGTAAGATTTTAGGATATTTTCCCCAGGTGGAAGCATATCTGCGGTAATAATATCCAGCTGACCGTCATTATTAAAATCGGCTATATCATTACCCATGCTAAACCTGCTGTAATGGTTAAAATGCTTAGCGCCTGATTCAGTAAAGGTTCCGTCATGATTATTGATGTAGTAATAATCATTTTCATGAAAATCATTACCAACATAAATATCTTCCCAGCCATCATTATTTAAATCAGCAATCCCTAACCCAAGCCCATAGCCTAAGGCACTGCTGTAAATTCCGGCTTTTAACGTTACATCTTCAAAGTGCCCTTTATTGTTTAAAAACAGGCGGCTGCCGGCAAGTTTATTTACTTTTCGCCGCAAACTGGTGTCGCCATAGGTATCAACCGAGTGGTTGGATTGATTAAGCAGAAAACAATCCAGCCTGCCATCGTGATTATAATCAAAAAAAGCTGCCTGTGTTGAATAACCTGAAAAGTCAAGCCCGTATTCAGCAGACTTTTCTGTGAATGTACCATCATGATTGTTGATATAGAGCATATTATGCCCTGTAAAACCAAGTTTGCCAGAAACTGCACAAACATAAATATCCAGATAACCATCATTATTTACATCGGCCATGGTAACACCTGTACACCAATCAGCAGTACCGGCAACGCCGGCTTTTCCTGTAATATCCTCAAACTGGTAATTACCTTTGTTTAAATAAAGTTTGTTGCCGCCCTTTTTATTGGAAGTAAAAAACAGATCCGGCAAACCATCGTTATTGATATCGCCGACGGCAACTCCACCCCCATTATAAAAATAGAGGTAGTTTAAAATACCGGGATAATCAGTATCGTTTAATGTATTTTTAAAATAAATATTAGTTTGCGTTGAATCAAGCAATTGAAAAACAGCAGGTTTTTCGCTCTTTTGTTTACAGGAATTGATGCCAGTAAATACGATACCGAAAAGTAAAATTAGATGGAGGATATACAGCTTTTTACGGCTCTCTTTTGCTGTTTTAAAGATCATTAATCAATTACTATCAGAAAAAAATATTTAATACCCTTTAAAATACTCCGTTGAAGAATTAAAAATAGCACATGACTTAAATTCGTTTCCGGACATCAAACTGGTTCATTTTTGGTGTCGAAATTTACCTAAATTCTTTAAAACAACCAACATTAATCAGCATTAAAACACAATCTTTTTTAAATAAAAAAACAGCAAAACAAGGCAGCCAGGGCCCGAAAATGTCTTTTTATTCCTATTTTTAACGTCCAATTTGCAAACACTCCGAAATGAATAAAAAAGTTTTATTTCCGGTATTAACAGTGGCTATTATTGCGGCATGTTTTATTCCGGTAACCCAACAAAAATCAACCCTGGTAAAGTCTCCTTTTTTAATCATCTACAGCGTTTTATCCAACCCATTTAAATGGGAACAGTTAGCCCCCGGATTAAAAAAAGTGGCTGTTGCCGATTCTGCTAAAGTCTCCATCGAAAATGCTAATGCTTCCTTTCGAATAAAATATCCAGGCATTCAGATCAATGTACAAATGAAAAGCGGTGGTTTTTTTGTGGACGAGGATATCAATGGCCAAAAGGCCAGTTATAGCTATATCTTAATCCCGGTTGCCGACAAGTTTTATAATAAAACCACGGTTGTTTCAGAAGAAAAAACATCTGCTATTAATTATCTGATAGAAAATATCTGGCCTTCCGCTTCTCCCGGGAAACACCTGGCCTTACTAAAAAACTTTATGGAAAATGACAGTTTGCATTACGGGTTCAAAATTTTTGCAACCGGTGTGCCTGAAAGCAACCTGATTGTTATGCGTAAAGAAGTATCAAAAGAAAAACGGTTTATGGAGGCAGCCGGCATGCTTACGGTTTTAAAGCAATTTGTAAAAGACAATAATGTTAAACAGATGTATCCCGTAATAGCACAGTACTTACCAAAGGGTAAAGACTCTACACAGGTTAACGTAGGTTTGTATATTGATAAAGAAGTATCATCAGGTAAAGAAATTATTTTTACCAGGATGCCAAAGGGCGGTCCGCTTTACGCAGCACGTTTTAAGGGACCATTTAACAAGAGAAACCAGGCATACCTGGCTTTGAGACAATACTTTATGGATCATGCCTACCAAACGGCGATAATGCCTTTTGAAACTTATTTTAATGATAAGCTCCCGGTTGGCGACACCGATAGTGTTGATATGCAGGTTAATTTTTCAACCTATCCAAATGATCAGCCCCGTTAAAGCGGCGTAAACGTAACATTCTTGTCCTGTAAAAAAACAGGCCCTGACGTTGAAGTCGGGGCCTCTCTTTTTAATTCTTTTTGAACAGCTGCAGGGCGTCGTTATTGCGCGCAACAATAATAGCAGTGCCGCTTTTTGTTTTTATCCTGCTGATATCACGCACTTCACCTTTTATAAACAAGCCAGTGTTTGCCGGCGAAAGATAGTCAAACCCGTGTTTTGCATTTCCTAAAAGCGTTGTGCCATAACTGGCATCGTATCTTCCAACTTCGGGTTTTAAACCATAAAAATTACCTCCCAGGAAAAGATCGGTGATGCCATCATTATTGATATCGGTGGCCAATATGCTGAATACCGGCGAGAACTGTGCCCTTACCGGCAAAGGCTGCATGGTAAATTGCCCTTTGCCATTGTTATAAAAAACACAGGTTTGGGTTTGAGTAACACTTAATACCGATGCTTTCTCCAATTCCTCGGGTGTGAAAATTTCATCGATACCCTTACCCGCATAAGTATCATACCTTAAGAATTTCTTTTTTAGAATTGGCATTTGCCGCAGAATATCATCATGCAGGTTAAAAGGATATGCTTTGCCGTCGGTTTTATAGTAAACCGGGATGCACTCTACCTGCCCGTTGTTGTCAAAATCAGAAACATACATTTTTGCCGGATGGGCCGCATCAGCTTTTATTTTCGAATTCAATCCATTATTGCCTGCAACCAGGTCAAGCTTTCCGTCGCCATTTAAATCAGCCACGGTGAGGCAATTCCACCAGCCGGAAGAATTTGCTATTTCACCTGTCTTTTCAAGTTTGCCGTTAATATATTTAAGAATAGTTACCGGCATCCAATCACCCACTACCACGAGGGCGTTTTTCCCGCTGCCATCTATATCTGCCCATTGCGCATCGGTAACCATACCTAATTTTACCAGGTCAGGGGCCAGCGCGGCAGTAACATCGCTGAAGTTTCCGTGCCCATCGTTCCTTAGTAGCTTACTTGACGGGATAACACCATATGTTCCGGGAACGCTGCGGGCGCCGATAAACAGGTCGCCATTATCATTGTTCAGCCTTATGCATGAGGCGTTTATAGAAACCAAAGGCCAGCCATTGTATTTGCGGGTAAAGTTGCCTTTGCCGTCATTTGTATAGTAGCGTGCAAGCAAGTCAATTGAGCCTTCTTTCTCCATATTACCTCCTGACACAAGCACAAGGTCTTTTTTACCACTATGATCGCCATCCAAAAACAATGCCCCAATATTCTCGCTGTTTTTATCCTGGGCAAAAGCAAATTCGTTCTTCCGGATAAAATTACCGTTGGGCTGTTGAATAAAGAGCTTCGCAGTATCCCCGGTAGCGCTCCCCACAAAAAAATCTTCGAGCCCGTCACCGTCAACATCTGCAACAGCAAGTTTTGGCCCTTCGGTCGATAGCATTTTTGGAATCAGTCGTTGATCGTCGAAATCTTTATAGTCGTTTTCTTTATGATTGATGTCCCCTTTAAAACTTGTTGCTGTAACATTTTTATATAAAGCCCTGGCATTCGGTAACGCTGGTATAAAAGTCAAATTAGCATCAGTTTGCTTTAAAGTAATCGTTGCATCGGCGCTTAAATTTTTCAATACCTGCATTTTCATGTCAGGCCATACCACTTTAAGGCTGTCAACCTTTTTATATTTCCCTGTCCCGAAATTTAACACCGGTTCGCTGCTGCTTTCAAAACCCCGGGTAGGCTGCTGCTCAAGCAACTGCTGCATGCCATTGGTATAAACGGTAACTTTTGCACCTATACCGAAGGTATTCATGCCGCTGCCCTTTAAATTTATTTTGAGATAATGTGCGTGGGTCCGCTCCGCAGTCATATTTCTGTAGATAAACGCCACCCCGTTTTCATTATTTACCACCAGGTCGAGGTCTCCGTCACCATCAAGGTCGCCATATGCGGCGCCGTTGCTAAAGCCGGGGGTCGTAAATCCCATTGTCTCTGTTTCGTTTTTAAATTGCAGGTTTTTTTGATTTACAAAGCCATAACTGCTTATAGGGGTTTTTGGCATCTTATCTAAAAGCGCCTTTGCTTTAAAACCGCCATGTTTAATCTCGTTCTTTACTTCGTCGCTGCTAAAATACGTGAGAAAATCCTGGTTAGTCAGGTCGCGGCTGATACCGTTGGTTACAAATACATCTTTCCAGCCGTCGTTATTAAAATCAAAACAAAGCGCGCCCCAACTCCAGTCAGTGGCATTTACACCGGCAAGGTCGGCAATCTCGCTAAAGGTACCATCCCCGTTGTTAAGCTGTAAACAGTTTTTGGTAAACTGGTGATGAAAATCACTCCTGAATTTAGCAGCATACACGTCAAACTCATCAAACTTAGTGGTGGTTTTTAAACGGTAGTCATTTTCGGGCAGCATGTCTGTAGTAAACATATCCAGCAAACCATCGTTATTGATGTCCGCTAAGTCTGAGCCCATTGACGAAAGGCTCATATGCCCCAATGCCTCGTTGCTTATTTCATTGAATTTGCCGTTATGCTGATTCCGGTACAGATAATCATGTTCAAAAAAATCATTTGAAATGTACATATCGTCCCAACCTGTATTAAACATGTCGCCTGCCGCCACGCCCAAACCAAAACCTATTTCACTACCATATATCCCGGCTTCGGCACTCACGTCCACAAATTTTCCGTTGTCATTCCGGTATAAACGGTCACCATAGTTCGGGTCGCGAATATTCCTCAGTTCCTTGTTATACCCAAAACTCTCAATTGGCCGGTAGCTGTTGTTCAATATAAAACAATCCAGATCGCCGTCATGGTCGTAGTCAAAAAATATGGCCTGGGTGCCTAAACCTTTATCAGCCAGGCCATATTCTGCGGCTTCTTCCCTAAATGTGCCATCTTTCTGGTTAATGTATAACTCGTTTGCTCTGTCAGCATTGCCGAGCCCACCGCTATTACTGATATAAATATCCAGCCAACCATCACCATTGATATCAACCATGGTAACCCCCGTATGCCACCGGTGATACGCATTTAAACCCGACTTAGCGGTGACATCCTCAAATTTCCAGTTTCCTTTATTGATATAAAGTTTACATTCGCCCTGGTTTGAGGTAAAGAAAACATCAGGTTTACCATCATTATTTACATCGCCAATGGCCACACCCCCACCGTTATAAAAATTACGATAGTTAAAAACGTTAAACTCGCCATCGTCTACCACTTTATTGTTAAAAGAAATGCCTGTTTGGGTTGATGGCATTAATTGAAAAAGCGCATCTTCTTTATTAACTTCATTTTTGTTGTGACAGGAAAAAAAGAAAAAGGCAAGGGTCAGGAATACGAGTTTGGGTTGGTGTGTTTTCATTTATAACATCAAATATATAGAACTAAAAATGGAGTAGTAATTTTAAAATTACTACTCCATTAAAAATATCAGATCAACTGAATCTACCAGGTATAACCAGGGTTTTGAACCAGGTTTGGATCTTTTTGGTGTGCCTCAGTTGGGATTGGGAATAATGCCCAATGTTTATCAGCATCAGCAGCAGGTTTGAATTGTTTAGGATCACCAAAGTGTCCGAAACGGATCAAATCTTCTCTTCTCCAGCCTTCCCAAACAAACTCACGGCCCCTTTCAGCTAATAACGAATCTAAATTGAATGCTTCAGATGAGAAATTAGCAACACCTGCCCTTAATCTAACAGGCGCAGTATAGGTTAATGCTGCAGCAGTATTTCCTAAACGCATCTGGCATTCAGCTTTCATTAACAATACGTCAGAATAACGGAACAAAGCCCAGTCAGCATCCTGGTTTGCGGAACCAGGGGTAAGCTGCCATTTTTGCTGGCGAACACCGTCATATTCTGTTGCAGTATACAAACTTGAAACCTGCGGCCTGTAGTTCAAAACTAATGAGCTATCGCTACCACGGGTGGTTAACGGTGTAACGCCATCAGTTGCATATTGAATACCAGCCATCCATCCTTTTTTACGGGAATCTGCGTTGTCGAATTTTTTGTAAAAGTCAGCATTTGCACAGAAACCGTTCCATGGGCCACCTGTACTTCCCCAACCATATTTTGCAGCCTGGTTGTAGTGCATGGTCATCATCTGGATGTTTAAGCCACCTGCATAAGTGTGGTCATAAGGTATTACCCAAATATTTTCAGGAGAACCTGTGTTGTTGCTTGAGAAGTTATCAAGGAAGTTACCTGACAAACTGTAACCGGCGGTCATAATTGAATCGCAATAAGCTGAGCAAGCAATATATCCGCTGTTATCAGTGGTACCGGTGATCACATTTTGGTTCAAATACAATTTAGCCAGCAAAAAGTATGCGCCCCATTTGTTTAGCCTGCCGTATTGGCCACCATCCTGTGCCGGGGTTTTATTACTTAAAATAGGTGCGTCAGCTTTTAACTCGTTAATTAAATAGTTAAAAACGGTAACATTTGAACCTGCCGGGTTGGTTACGGTACTCGCATCAGTACTTGAAGAAGTAATAAGCGGTACATTTCCGTAGTTTGTTAACAATAAGTAGTAAAAATAATCCCTCAGGGTTTTTAACTCAGCAATGGAATAAACGGTTGCCGGCGTTGAAGGAATGCCCTGTAAAAGATTAATGGTAATGTTGATAGCGCCGATGGTGCTGTAAGCATTATCCCAGGCACCCGAGATATTACCGTGTGATGCAGGGTACTGGTGCAGCCATAATTGCTGCCAAACGCCACCGTCCGCCCAGTCACCACCAATACGGCCCGGAACGATCAAACCATCACCTGTTTCTTCTGCGGTAAGTAACATGGCGTTATTGCCCGTTAAACCCTGCAGTTTGGTGTAAGTACCCAAAACGATGGATTTGAGGTACGAGGTACTGCCTGCTGCGGCAGTCTTAATTACGGTGTCTTCAGCAGGGTTTATTTGTTTTTTACAAGAAAAAACACTCAGCCCCAGGAGGATTGCCGTAGTGATCAATAAATGTTTCTTTTTCATATACTAAAATTTATAGTTATTTAAGTGTAAGATTAACGCCAAATGATAATTCGCGGGTACGAGGATAAGCAATAGCCTGGTCGATACCGGTTTGACCACCTGCAGTTGTTAACTCAGCGTCGATACCTTTGTAGCTGGTGAAAGTATACAGGTTGTTACCGGCTACATAAATGTGCAATTTATCAATATATTTATTTTCACTCAATTTAAAGGTATAGCCTAAGGTAGCATTTTGAACCTTCAGGAAAGATGTGCTTTCCAGGAAGTATGAGGATGGTTCAGATGAACTGGTGATATGGTCTTTAGCAGCACTGGCCAAAACAGCGTAAGTGCCTAACTTTTGCAAACTGGTAAAGTTCATATCATTTTGGTTAAAGCCTTTGCTTCCATATTGGCCGCGAAGGAAAATAACCAGGTCGAAATGTTTGTAGGTAAAGTTGTTGCTGATACCGTAAGTAAATTTAGGATCGGTAGTATAAAACCTCCTGTCGCCGGTACCATCGTCAGCCATGTTTAAATCGCCAATGTTACTTGTGGTTTGTCTAGAGCCATTTTTGTTATAATAAAAAAGCTGTTTTCCTGAACCATCCTGCCCCGCGTATTCGGGCAATAATAAAGTACCTATTGGATAACCAACTTTTAAGTAGCCGATTTGAGAAACCGCGCCGCTGATACCTAAACCACCTGTTGAACCAACTTGTGACTGGGTAACATTAAACTGGGTGTTATTAAGCGCTCCCGAAAGGCTAACGATCTTATTACGGTTAATAGAAACGTTCGCTCCTAAGTTCCATGAGAAATCTTTACTCTTTGCAATCGCACCATTCAAACTGAATTCAAAACCTTTATTGGTCATGGTACCTACGTTCGCCAAAATAGTTCCTACGAAATACTGACCACCAGTTGGAACAGTGTAGTCAAAAAGCAGGTTATTGGTTGTTTTACTGTAGTAATCAACATTACCGGTTAAACGGCCCTGGAATAAGCTGAAATCAACACCAAGGTCAACAGTTGTTACCGTTTCCCATTTCAAATCATTATTTTGATTTTGGGTCGAAAAATTGCTTGTCAGCCAGGTACCGGTAGCACCATCATAATAAAGGTTACCTGTTGAACCGAATAAGAATTGTGAAGCGTAAGGACTGATCGCACTCTGGTCACCAACTTTACCCCAACCGCCACGGATCTTCAGTGAAGTAAGCCAGGTAGTTTGTTTTAAAAAGTCTTCATTGCTCACTACCCATGCAGCGTCAACTGAAGGGAAAACTTCTGACTGGTTGTTTAAACCTAATTTGTTTGAGTAATCATACCTTACGTTGCCGGTAATATAATATTTATCGTTGAAATTATATTCAGCCCTGCCAAAATAAGATTGCAGTGTAAACCCGTTATCATAAGAATTAATGTCTTTATTGGTAACTAAGTTTGCAGCACCGATATTTTCATTTGGATAATTGGTAATATCATTGAAATTATGTGCGGCAACCCTTAAGCCAGTGTTATTAAACTGGTTGCCTTCGTAACCGCCTAATAAATTCAACCGGCTTTTGCCAAACGTTGTTTTGTAGTTCGCGTAGATACCATACGTAACACTGTAATCAGCAGTAGAGCTTTTATCAACGTCACCGTCGGTCAAAAGTTCCCCGGGAACTGTAGTTTGATTCAGCGTATAATTTAACTGGTCGTTTACAGCACTCAATAAATTTGAAGGAGGCAGGTAAAGGTTATAGCTTGCATTGCCTAAAGAACCATTTGCAAACGGACTAATTACTAAACCTTTAGCTAAAGTATAATCTAAACGTAAGTTGCCGCTCATTTTATTAATCGCGCCAGTATTGGTAATATCAGTTAAGTGAGGAACCGGGTTGGTTTCATCTGTATTATTGATGTACTGGTAATGACCAGGATTAAGCGGATCATATTCGCTGATCACCGACGGAACAAATGCCGCGTCAGAAAAAGCGTTACCATCTGTATAGTTTGCATTGGTATGCGTTGCCTGCAAATTCATAGTAATCAGCAACTTATCGTCGAGCGTTTTCTGATCAAAGTTAAAACGGGCGTTAAGGTCTTTTCTTTCGGAGGCCAAAGCAATACCCTGCTGATCAGTATAGGTTACTGATGCCCGGTAGTGGCTCTTATCGGTACCGCCGGCAACAGAAAGGTTTTCATTATGAGTTAAGCCTGTACGTAACAACGCTTTATACCAATTAGTGTTAGCACCCTGGTTGCTGGTTGTTGACGGCGAGGCCGGGTTAAAGGTTGCCATTGGGTGGCCATAGAATGACTGGAACATTGATAGATACTGGCTTGCATTAGCAAAATCCATTAAATGCTCATACGATTCGGAAGCTACATAGGTATTAAATGATACCTGCGCTTTACCTGCTTTGCCTTGTTTTGTGGTAATCATGATAACACCACCTGCAGCACGTGAACCATAAATAGCGGCGGAGGATGCATCTTTCAAGATGTCAAATGATTCTACATCATTCGGAGATAGTGCGCGCGGATCAGCGCCTTCTACACCGTCAATAACGTACAATGGATCGTTACCACCGGTAAGCGAAACAGTACCACGGATACGAACGGTAAGCCCGCCGTTAGGGTCGCCATTGGTTGTGGCAACTACCACACCGGCTGCTTTACCTTGTAATTGCTGTAATGGATCAGTTGTAACACCCTGCACAAAGTCGGCGGAGTTAACTTTCACTACAGCACCGGTAGCATCCTTTTTCCGTACGGTACCGTAACCCACCACTAACACTTCATTCAGTGCGTTGTTATTGGCGTCGAGTGTTACGTTAACTACGTCGGATGTAACTAAAACGTCTTTTGAAACATACCCGATGTATGATACTACCAGGGTTGTTGTTGAGGCGGGAACAGTTAGTTTAAACGCACCGTTAATGTCGGTAATGGCGCCAGCTGTTGAGCCTTTTGCTGAAATTGACGCACCTATTAAAGGCGAACCATCTTTTGAGTCGGTCACTTTACCTGTAATCGTTTTATTCTGCGCCATTGCAGGCACCATAAAAAAACAGAATAAGGCAAGCAAACTTACTTTAAGTAAATTTTTAAATTGCATAAAATTGATTTTGAAGGTTTACTGGGTTGATTAAATTAATCATAAAAAATAATAGTTGATTTTATTAGATTTTCCCGTGCCTGTTATCTTATAACACTCAGCACGTTTTGCAGGCCTGTTATTATTATTCAGGGCGGCATTTTATTAAAATTAGGTTCCATGGTTAATTGGTTTTTTGTTTTGGTTTAAATCAGTTGGTATATAACACATTTTAAAAAAAATCAGAAACCAATAGTGGCATACCGCCATCATTAATCGGTTTTTTTAACTAAATTCAGAATATAAAACAGGTTATGTTTTACAGGTAAAAAAATTGGTTTGTATAATAGTATTTAGGGTTAGCCTATATTACTATCTATACAAAGTAACAGGGTCGTTACAGCATTACCTATTTGTTTACTAAAAATTTCAGAAAATATAGACTTTTAAAATTACAACTTACTATATATCAATATATTAAAAAATAAAAGAAGGTCGAAAATATAAACTTAATTTAACGTTTTAGTGTATTAATTTAACAGAACGTGGTATTTATACAGCTATAAAGTAAGCAAGAAAAAATGTCGTTGTGACAGCAGAAAACGGGGGAAAATAAAAAATTTACCGGTCTGTTAAAAGGGGAAAAAAGTTACTGCTTATTTAGCAGGTCGACTGCCTTTATATCCATTATTTTATGATCAAACTGATCGCTGGGGACAAGCGCTTTCGCCTTTATGCGCATTTTGTAAACATAAATCGTATTAACAGAGTACTCCAGGATGTTAGCAATCGTTTCGTTATCATTAATCCCTAAACGCATTAGGGCAAATATGCGCAGATCCGTATTTAACACCTCGTTATCCTTGGGCCAAATCTGGTCTTCCTTCTTAAAAAGAGAGTTGAAAGTATTAATAAAGTTGGGGAATATCTTCAAAAAAACATGGTCAAATGTATAAAACAGCGTATCTCTTTCCTTTTTTATATTTATTTCATTTATAGATACCAATATATCCTCGTATTTTTTTATTGACAACTTACGCTCAATGCCTCTTTTAAGTTTTTCGAGTTTCAAAATGTAACCCGATATCACATTGAAAAAGTAACCGATATACTCCTCTTTGATATGCGTATCTTCAATAAGCCTTTCATTTATTTTTTCGAGCTGAACATTTTTATCTTCAATGATCTTCTCTTTTACTTTTACTCTTTTTAATTGAATAAACACAATAAACGATACCAGCGCGATGACTATGGCAAACACTGTTATGGATAGGAAATAAACCAGGAACCTGTTCTTTTCATTTTCAGCCTGCAGGCTTTTCTTATCAGCAACCAATATTTTTTGGGCAGCAATGATAGGCAGGACGGCACCGATTTGAATTTTCCGAAGCCTTGCACCGTAGAATTGCGCATCATCCATGGCCTGCTCAATAAATGTATAGGCATCCTCAACGTTTCCTTTAATGTATAATTGCTGCCCTAATTTAAAAATAGCCAGCGTTTCCTTCGTTGATGACCGGATATCGTTTATTGCACCGATAGCCAACAATCGCGTACGGTCCTCTGATTGGTACGGCCCTTCGTAAAAATAGCTTAAACCCGTTGCTACCATGGCACGCTGGTGGTCTGTAAGCCTATAATGATTTATCAATTCAGTATAATATGGCGATGGCTTTTGCACATTGTTAGATATAACTTGCTTATTACCAAGATGATACAACTGATCAAAAGAATTAGGTTTTGACATGGCAATAGCTGAGTCAATGAATTTAACCGCCTCTGTTTGATCAAACGGTGCGTAATTTTTATCGTTATTATAGTCGGCAAGGTCGGAGTAGGCACGTGATTTTATAGAGTAATATTGCAATTTGGAGTCGTTCCCCAGCAAATGTGTATCTACCTGGTTTAAACAGGCAAAAGTTTCAGTGAACATACCTGCCGAAAGTAAAAGAAAACCCATTTTGATTTTACTTTCATTCAAATGCACCGCGTTATTGGCGCGTTTACTTATAGCAATTAGTTTTTGGGCATAAACATAGGCCGAATCAAATTGGTAAACCTTATATTCCTCATATAACCTGTTGCAAATATCGTACTGCGTGTTAAAATCATTAGGCACGGCAGCGGCCAATTTTTGTTTCAGGTTTTTAATGCGTAGTTCCTTTTGATTATCATAAATTTTCCGTTTTGCGAGTTCAACCTTCAAAACGGCTATGAGACTGTCGGTTTTACCAACAGAAAATGCAGGGCACACAAAAATCACCAGAAATAATAGTGGTAGAAAAATCCTCATAATAAAATTGGTTTGACAAGGCCTGAAACCTTTGCTCTAAAATTAATATTAAAAACCGATTTTACATAGCAATATTCATCAACTACCTAAAATCAGTTAAAACATTTATATAACCAATTATAATTGAGAAGGATAATAACGATCAAGAAGACTAAGTAACACACCGTTCGTCCAGCCAAAACCGTCCTGCAGGGGGTATTCGCCGCCGCCGGCCTTAACATTTGTGTCAACAACGTTATACTTTTCCATCAATTTGCCGGTTTCATTAAACACCTGCAAATTAGTTTGGATCCAGGTAATGGCAATACTTTGCGCCAGGCCTGTTTGATGGTAATTGTTAAGCCCATCAATGGCCATATACTGAAGTGGCGCCCAGGCGTTCGGGCTATCCCATTGCTGTCCGGAGCGGTTGATGGTTGTAACCAGCCCCCCTGGCTTTAGGAACTTGCTTTTTAATTTAGAGGCAACCTGCTCTGCCTGTTTTACGCCGGCTATGTTAAACTCAAGCGGAAATACGCCCGCAAGCGTTTCAACCGGCGTTGTGTGTTTTTCTTTCCAGTTATAATCCATAAACCATCCGTTTTTTTCACTCCATGAGTATTTTAAGATAGCTTTTTTTCGCAGTAAAGCCTTTGTTAAATAACTATTATAGCCGGCAGCGTCGCCCCTGAGCTGGTACGATGACGCTATTGACAATTCAAGGTGGTAAAGCAAACAGTTCAGATCAACCGGGATAATAAAG
The DNA here is from genome assembly GCF_002355435.1 of Mucilaginibacter gotjawali. Classification (NCBI taxonomy): domain Bacteria; kingdom Pseudomonadati; phylum Bacteroidota; class Sphingobacteriia; order Sphingobacteriales; family Sphingobacteriaceae; genus Mucilaginibacter; species Mucilaginibacter gotjawali. The sequence continues at coordinate 2,100,936 of NZ_AP017313.1, read as the reverse complement.
GTAGTTTGAATAGTCTCCAGCTTACCGGTGGTATCCATCCATCGGGTACTAAAATCCCAGCCCGACTCGGCAGCTGCACGAATATTACGGTAAAAGGCATTGGTATCCTGCTTTGTTAATTTTGCAGCATTTACATCTTTCTTAAACGATTCCTCGCGGGGTTTGTCAGATTCATCCCAATAACGGTTTAATATTTCGCCGCCCGGCATTCGTACTGAATTGCGGTAGGCCTGCCCCGGCTTCAGTTTTGCTGAACCTTTCATCCAAAACGCATATTCTTTTAAAAGTTCGGGCTGATATTTAACCAAAACCTGCTTGCCCTGGTCCTTAGCCAAAACATCCAGCATCATTGAAAAAAACGGGGGCTGCGACCGCGTCAAATAATAGGTACGTGTTCCGTTAGGAATAAACCCGTATTTATCAATCATGTAGGCGAAATTCCCGATCATGTTTTGAATGATCTTTGTTTGATGGCTTTCCTGGAGGCCCAGCATCGTAAAATACGAATCCCAGTAATAGGTTTCGCGAAACCGCCCGCCCGGAATTATAAAATCATTTGGCATTGGCAATAACGACGAATACTTTGATACCGTATCGTGCCTGCGGTAAAGCACCTGCCACAATGTATCAATATGCTTGCGGATGCCCGTATTGATATCACTTTTGAAAATAGTTTTGGGTCCGCCCGGTATATCAAAGTTATCGGTAACAAACTGCTTCAGGTCAAACCCGGGTTTATTTTTCTGCGCCAGATAATCTTTCATAATCACTGCCGGATCGCGCTTTGGCGTAGCATCAACAAATGTTTTGTTGTCCGGAAAAATATCGGACAGCTGGACAGATTCAAACAGGCCTGGGAATAACTGCCTTGGTGTTAGATTTTGCGAACGGACAATAATAAACGCAATTATCAATGATAATGTTAACAGGAGTTTTTTCATTATAAAAACAGGAATGCAATTGATGGTTGAGGATAAATATAAGCGCATTATGAAAGCGGTATATGAATGCCGGTTGCTGCAGCTATTTTATATAATAAAAATTTAATCAAAAACAGGTTGTTATAAAATCAACCAGCTTTAAATCAGCTTTTTATAAAAAATACTTTAAACAAAAATATTGATATTATTTTTGCTGGTATAAACCAGCCCCTGGTAAAAGCATCCAACATTTAGTTTATTTCAATGTAAGTTCAATATAAGAAAAACCTTTGCCCAACCCCGTGGCGGGCTACCGCTTTGTAGAAACCAATACCCGTGATAATTGCCACGTCAGTGGCTACCCTTCGCGAATTGGGTAGCCGCTGACTCGGCAAAAATACTGTTTGAACATCATGCTACTAAGCGGTAGTCCGCTTATGGCGGAGCATACGACGATGATATCCAAATTCTTATATCGAACTCACGTTATTTTAACCAAATATTGGTTTTACCGACTGATATGCGGGAACACGAAACACAGCTAAAGGCAGTTTACATAACGAACTTATAATAACAAATGCGGTTATTTTATTTTTATCAAAAAGGCTTTTACCAGATAGACTTCAGCCCGGCAATTGATAATGATTTGATACGAATGGCGCTATCTGACAAAATAGATACCTTATTTAAAGGCTTTTCAGTAAAGAAAATACAAGTCATTACAGTTGCGCCACCATCCGCAAAAATTTCAACCGAAGCCCTGTCAACAACCAGGGTAAGCTTAACTGATTTGTTTGCTACAAAACGCGGGGCTTTAAAAATACCGGCAAAATCTTTATTAAAATCATGGACTCCGGCTTTCGTTCTGTCTATAAAGTATTGATTGGCATTTTTATCAAATCCAATTATCAGTTTTTCATTGTTACTGTTAGCAAGTTCTAACGCAAAATCATTTAAGGAGTTGGTTTGAAGATCCAAAAGGTACCGTCCCGCAGTTGTGCTGGCCTTAGTGTTACCAGCATATATTTTTTAACATGAACATTGCCGGCTAAAATTGGCTGTTGTTTCAATTTCAATATTGCCTTCACCGGCATAGAAGTAAGCAAAATATTTCCATCAATACTGATCAATTTCAAGTCCCTTGGGATCGTCATTGCGCTCCTCCAGCTTGCAGTTGGCACCTGGGTGGCATAACTCCAGTTGCTCATCCAGCCTAAAAATATTTTTCGTGAGCCGGTATTGTTCCAGGTGATCCCTGCATACTCATCCGGGCCATAATCCAGCCATTTGATCTGATCGTCAACGGGCACAAATTGTTCGCCGTCAAATTGTCCGACAAAGTATTGCGTTGCTGACCCGCCGTTAGGGCCACCGGGATTCAGGTTGACAACCAGCACCCAATACTGTTTTCCATTCAATTTTAACGGGAACAGGTCCGGACATTCCCACACGCCGCCATGGGCGCCAATTTCTTTACCAAACTCGCTTTCTTTCGCCCAGGTTTTTAAGTCACGCGATGAATAAAAGGTGATATGGTCTTTTGTCGCCAGTGTCATTACCCACTTTTTATCCTTTGCATACCACATCACTTTAGGATCGCGAAAATCTCTGATCCCCGGATTTTTTAAAACCGGGTTACCGCTGTACTTCGTCCAGGTACGCCCTTCATCTAAACTATAGGCAATACTTTCATTCTGAAAATTGTCCGTTCCAGCTCGCTCCCCTTTTGGGTCGTGATGGGTAAAAATAGCGACCAATGGAATTTTGCCATTTTTTCCGAATCCCGATGTATTGTTTGAGTCGACCACGGCACTACCCGAAAAAATATAGCCCAGACTATCCGGGTATAAGGCAATCGGGAGTTGCTGCCAGTGCACCAGGTCCTTACTGATGGCATGACCCCAATGCATGGGCCCCCAGACGGTGCCGCCCGGATAATATTGAAAAAACAGGTGATAAGTATGATTAAAATAAACCATACCATTGGGGTCGTTCATCCAGTGCGCCTTTGGCGAAAAATGCAATTGCGGGCGAAATGGCTCGTTATAAAGGTTTGTTTTTTGCTGTTGGGCTGTTACCAAACTGCATATTGATACCATGATAAAAACCAGTAAAACAGTTGTGTTAAACCTCAAATTCACCATATACAATTTATAATTTGTAAACATACTTCTGTTAATCACCAAATATCTTTAACATATTTGCTTTATCATCTTTATAAACCAACGATTTTTATTTTCCGGAAGAGTTTAGCTAAAGCAAGGTGCCGCAGCTATCCGCAAGAAAACAGGTCTCCGGTTTTTAGAGAAATAATACCCGGTTTAAAAAGTTTATGAATTAGTTACCGAAGATAATAAAAATGAGAACGCTATTTATTGCCTTTTTTGCAATCACCCTGCTCAACTGCCCCCAAAAGAATTATGCCCAGGAATCGACCGATAAAAAATGGTGGAAAGAGGCAGTGGTTTACCAGATCTATCCCCGCAGTTTTAAAGATGCCAATGGTGATGGCGTCGGTGACCTGCAAGGCATTATTTCCAAACTTGATTATATCAAAAGCCTGGGGGTTAATGTGATCTGGCTGAACCCAATCTATAGCTCGCCGAATGATGACAATGGCTACGATGTAAGCGACTACCGCAACATCATGAAAGAGTTTGGAACGATGGACGATTTTAACGCCTTGTTGAAAGGCATGCACCAAAGAGGAATAAAACTGGTGATGGACCTTGTAGTAAACCATAGCAGCGACGAGCATGAATGGTTTAAACAAAGCCGCAGCTCAAGGACCAGCCCTTACCGCGATTATTACCATTGGTGGAACGCTGATAAAGGAAAACCAAACCCAAGATACAGCTTATTTGATGTTAACCACGACGCCTGGCGTTATGATTCATTAACGAATGCCTATTACCTGCACTATTTCTCGCGCAAACAACCAGACCTGAACTGGGAAAACCCAAAACTGCGCAGTGAAATTTATGACATGATGAAATATTGGTGCGAAAAGGGTATTGACGGTTTCAGGTTGGATGCGTTCCAGTTTGCGGCGAAGGACACTACCTTCCCTAAATTCCCCGATGGTTACGAAAAAAATTTCTCGCTTTATTACGCCGTAGGGCCGCATTTACATGACTACCTGCAGGAAATGAATAAGGAGGTGTTAAGCAAATACGATGTAATGAGTGTTGCCGAAGGGGCCGGTAACTCTTACAAAGATGCCCATGACATGGTGGATGCCGACCGAAACGAATTAAATATGGCCTACGCTTTTGAAGGGGTTGACATTCCCAGTAATCCAAAAGGGTACAGTGTTATACATTTTAAAGAAGTGTTCAGCCGTTGGGATAGCGTATTTGCCACCAAAGGCTGGCTATCCATTTTCCTGGCGAATCATGACCAGGCCAGGATGGTTAGCCGTTTTGGAAATGACAGCCCCCAATTCAGGGAGCTTTCATCAAAAATGCTAACGACCTTTATCATGACTATGCGCGGCACGCCGTACTATTATAATGGTGATGAATTAGGCATGACGAATATCAGGTTCGATAAAATTGAGGATTACCGCGACATGTCAACCTTAAACGAGTACAAGCACCAGCAAAATATTGGCGGTGATATGCAAAAATTCATGGACGGCATTAAGTATGCCTGCCGGGATAATGGCCGCACCCCGCTGCAATGGGATGCCACTAAAAATGCAGGGTTTACCAGCGGTACGCCGTGGATAAAGGTAAACCCCAACTATAAAACCATCAATGTGGCAGCGGAAGAAAAAGACCAAAACTCATGCCTGAATTATTTTAGAAAAGTGGTTGCTTTAAGGAACCAGCACAAAGTATTGGTTTACGGAAAATATACCTTGCTGGATAAAAAGAACCCAAATGTTTATGCATACACCAGGGAAGGCGAAGGAAAAAAAATGCTTATCGTGCTAAATTTTACGGCCAATACGGCGCAAACTGATATCGGCATTGCGATAAAGAACTCAAAATTGCTGGCAGCTAATTATGCCGATGGAGCGGCATCGGTAAATAATAGTTCAAATATTGTGTTAAGACCCTATGAAGCATTGATTTATGAACTAAACGACTAATGAAACCGGCCTTACAGGGCCGCCAATAATTAATTTTTTTAATTGATAAATAATACGCAATTTTGTGCATATGCTTTCCAAAAAAGCCAAATACGCAATCAACGCCCTGGTTTATTTAGCCCAACAACCGCAGAACGAACCAGTTCAGATCAGAACTATTGCTGAAACTGAAAATATTTCCAGAAAATTCCTTGAATCTATTTTATTGGTATTGCGAAATGCCGGTATGGTAAACAGTAAAAAGGGAAAAGAAGGCGGATATTACCTTTTACTAACGCCTGAAGAAATCAACATGGCCGAAGTGATGCGGATATTTGACGGGCCGATTGCTTTGCTGCCCTGTGTTACCCATAAGTACTACCAAAAGTGCCAGGAGTGCAAAGATGAGGTACATTGCGGGATCAGGGATATCTTCTCGGATGTTCGCCGGGAGACTGTAAGGATGCTTAAAGATGCTACCCTTGCCGAGATTATTCACCGCCAAAAAGACCTCTACGAACGAGATATTGAAGAAACGATAGAATAATTGTTGCTTTTTAAACCTGTTGAAAACTAAAATTTCAACTCTCAAAGTCAGCTACGATTTGATCGATCAGCCCATCTGTTGCAGCTTTTACAATGGGCGATAGTTTTTTGCCGTGTCCGAAATTCTGTCCTTCAACACCATAAAATAACAATTGTTCCGGCAAAAGGTCCAGTTTTTCCGAAAGGGCAATGCATCCAGGGATCCCGATATTGTGTGTAGATAAAATAAAAAGGTCAGGGGGGATCGGATCTTTCAATAAATCAAAATGAAATAGCGTACCTGCCGGGCGCCCTGAGCGGACGGCGTCTGCCAGGATCACAGTACCCCCATCTTTCCAGGCATCCATCATTGCCATTCCGTCTCCTGAATTTTCTATGACCACCATGTTTCGGAGACTCCTTATCTTATCATGCCGGCCGATATACAGGCCAAGCCCGTCATCTTCCCTGAATTCATTTCCGATACAGATCAAAAGGGCTTTTGAAGAAGATGAATCTTGTTTCATTTTACACTTCTGTTTTTAATCACGCTCGATATCCATAGTCAAAAAATGAGTAGAGCAGGAAATACAAGGATCATAGTTGCGGATCGCCCGCTCACAAAAAAACTTAAGTTTTTCATCTGTAAGCCCCACATTAGCCTGCACCAGGTCCCACAGATCTTTTTCGATCCTCGACTGGTTAACCGACGTAGGAGCCACTATTTTTGAATCCTGTATGATGCCGTTGTCGTCAATCGTATAGCGATGATAACAGATACCTCTTGGCGCTTCTGTGGCGCCATAACCGGTGCCCGCCCTTGGCTTTACTTCAATAGCCGGGCTGCCAGGTTCCTCGTAGGCTTCAATAATCCTTTCAGCCTCTTCAAAGGCATAAATTACCTCCACCATTCGTACCAGTATACTTTTAAAAGGGTTATAGCAGTGCCGCCCGAGCCCCGCATTAAAGGCGGTTTCCTTCGCGAGCGGTGTAAGTTGTTCAAAATTGAGGTTATACCTTGCCAAAGGTCCGAGCAAACAAGTACCTGCACCCTTTAGATGAGAATGTAAAGCGGTTGAATGCGGCACATGTTCTTCAACCAGGCAATTGTCATACTCGTTAACAGGAAGATTAATCCCGCAGTTTGACACAAGGCGTCCACCTAAAATCGCATATTCGTCAGGATCTGATAAGGCAAGAAACTCATAGTTTTGTTTAAATTCAGGAAATTCGAATTTAGAAATAAACATCAGCGCATCAACCGCAGCCTGTTTCGACCATTTGATCTCTTCAAGCAATGCCCTTAATTCACGCTTTTTCGGTACTTTATAAAATCCGCCCAAACGTAAATTTACGGGGTGTATTTCGCGCCCGCCAAGTACGATCATGATCTCGTTACCAGCCTTTTTCATCCTTAAAGCATTCTTAACTACTTCAGGATACACCTGCGCCAGGTGAATTACGCTGCCGGCCTCAAAAAAGTCCGGGGCATTCAGCATAAAGGCATGCAAAACATGTGATTCGATCCATTCGCCGGTGTAAATCAGGCGGCGCAGCGTTTTTAACTGCCCCTCTACTTTTACGCCACAAATTTCTTCCATCGCCTGCGAAGCGCCCAACTGGTAGGCAATAGGGCAGATACCGCAAATACGGGAGGTAATGTCAGGCGCTTCCCTAAAGTCGCGGCCTCTTAAAAAGGCCTCAAAGAAGCGCGGTGGTTCATATATTTTTAATTGAACATCTTTTACGATGCCATTGCTGATCTTCAGTTTAAGCCCCCCCTCTCCTTCTACACGGGCCAGTATGTCTATCTTTAGTGTTTTATTTTTCATAATATTCACTTTCTTTACGGAAAGGCTCCGCATTAGCATTAAAACCTCTGAAAATCCGCACCAGTTCTTCTTTTTCAACGCCCTGCTCAAGCAACCACCTGCTCAGGGAGGCAGCATTCGGCGTTTCTTTTGGCCCGAAGCAGGAATAGCAGCCTCTATTATATGATGGGCAAAGCGCATTACACCCGGCATGGGTAACAGGCCCCATACAGGTAACCCCTTTTGATACCATTATGCATATTGTACCACGGCGTTTACATTCCGCGCAAACACTGTAATTGGGGATATTTGGTTTCCGGTTATGCAAAAAGGCACTGATCAGTTCCAGCAATTGACTTTTATTGATCGGGCATCCACGCAACTCAAAATCCACCTCGATATGATCAGCAATAGCCGTTGATTTACTTAGCGTTGAAATATAGTGGGGCCGCGCATACACCAGCGAAATAAATTCATTAACATCTTTAAAATTGCGCAGGGCCTGTATGCCCCCGGCTGTTGCGCAGGCGCCTATGGTAATTACATATTTCGACATTTTACGGATTTTGTGGATCCGCTCTTCGTCGTGCGGGGTGGTGATGGAACCTTCAACCAGCGAAAGATCATACGGGCCTTTTACGATAGCGCTTGAGGCTTCAGGAAAATTTGCGATTTCTATCTGTCCTGCGATGGCCAGTAATTCATCTTCACAGTCAAGCAGGCTCAACTGGCACCCATCACAGGATGCAAATTTCCAAACAGCTAATTTAGGGACGTGTGGTTTTGGCATGATACTGTTTTTAATTCCGTTTACTGATTGCTTCCTCTGCCGGGAGCCGTTCTATTTTAAAGCTTACACTTTTTTTTAAATCTCCGGTTTCTTAAAAAGAGATGATAGCTGGTCGTAGGTGAACACGGGGCCGTCCTTGCAAATAAAGTGTTCGCCAAACTGGCAATGGCCGCAAAAACCTAAGGCGCATTTCATATTCCTCTCCATCGATACATAAATATCTTCGCCGCTAACGCCCCGTTGTTTCAGGGCATCCACCGTATACTGCATCATTATCTCGGGGCCGCAGATCATCACAATAGCGTTGGCCGGGTCGAAGCGGATTTTCGGGATCAGCCTGGTAACCACACCCACGCTTCCGTGCCATGATGACGATCCCCGGTCGACTGTTATATACACGATCACGCCGGGCTGCGCTTTCCATTTTTTTAGTTCATTTTTAAAAATAATGTCAGCCGGAGACCGTGAGCCATATAGCACTACCAAACGGCCAAAATCCGCACGCCTGGCAAGCAGTTCATGGATGACCGGGCGCAATGGAGCCAGCCCGATACCGCCTGCAACAAGCACTACATCTTTACCAACCGCACGCTCTAAAGGCCAGGGCGTACCGAAAGGCCCGCGTACCCCTAACATATCGCCGACTTTAAGGGCCGATAAAGCTTTGGTAACACTGCCTACGTCTCGTGTGGTATGTGTTAATAAACCTCCCACAGCCGGGCTTGCACTTATTGAAATGGGCACTTCGCCCATACCGAATACATAAAGCATATTAAATTGTCCGGGCGCAGCGCCAAGCTGCTTTTGGTTTGCCGTTTTTACCTCCAAAGCTGATCCGGTTGGCGAAATGGCAAGCGTGAAGGTATCACTGGTTTCTTTAACATAGCTTTCAACCCGGTAAAGCGTTGGCACCATCGGGTCAGCAACTGTGGCTTCGGTGTTATAAATAGTATCCTCCATGATCAATTTTTTTATACCGTTTGCCATAAATATCCATCAGCATTAGTCTTGTTTGTTCAAGCCTTAAGGCGATTGCGCGCACCATTCGTTTCATCATTTCGTAGCCTAAAACCGGCTTTTTTTCACAATCAGCACGTAATTGCGTTCCGTTAATGACAATCATTTCGGTTTTCGTTATCACTTTTGCAGCAAAACGGTATTTATAGGGGGCCACCAACCACGACCATCCCAGCATTTCGCCATCCTCAACGGTTTGTATATTAATTACTCCCCTGCCGGGAGTGTATGTTTCCAGCGCAACTTTACCTTTTATAATAAGATAGAACTTGTCTGCATCATCTCCTTCTTTAAACAGTACATCTCCTTCTTTAAAATTTACAATATTTGCCTGCCCGGCAATACTGCGGATATCTTCTTCGGGAAGGTCATCAAAAAAGGGGTGTTTGGCTATTGCCAGTTCCAGGGTTTTCATATTTGGTTAGTTTTTTCCGTTTGATTATTTCTGATTGAGGCCAACCCTTCCGTTATATCAATACCAACGGGGCACCAGGTAATACAGCGTCCGCAACCCACGCAGCCGGATGTGCCAAACTGGTCTATCCACGATGCCAGTTTATGTGTCATCCATTGCCGGTAGCGTGAACGTACGGTTGACCGTACCGGCCCGGTGTGGATATAAGAAAACTCCAGCGAGAAACAGGAGTCCCATTTACTCCAGCGTTCGTCATGCTGGCCGGTAAGGTCGGTTTTATCCTCAACGGTTGTGCAAAAACAGGTAGGGCAAACCATAGTGCAATTTCCGCATGATAAACAGCGGGCAGCCACTTCATCCCAATACGGGCTTTCTGAATTGGCATAAAGGAGTTCCTTAATATTTGTGGTATCCAGGTTTCGGCCCATTTTTCCGGCGGCATTTTCAAGGGCCTTTTTGCCGGTTACTATTTCGTTGTCTAAAGCATCATGGCCGGTAACATCTGTTAAAACATCGTCGCCCAGGCTGCTTCCTGATTCCGCAAGGAAATAATGGCGATCTCCGTCCAGTACCTCTGTTAATGAAATATCAAAACCTTTGGTTGCTTTGGGACCGGTATTCATCGAGGCACAAAAACAGGTGTTTGCAGGGTGGGTACAATTTACCGCTACTATAAAAACATCATTCCTTAAAGCCTGGTAGGAAGCGTCAACAGCAATCCCTTTTAAAAACACTTTATCCTGTATTAAAATGGCGTTCAGTTCGCATGGCCGCACACCTATAAAAGCTTTCTTTCTTTTAGGTTCAGGATCTTTGATTACCTTAAAACCATTTTCGGTGCGTTGTGCCCTCCAAAGCAGGTTTTCAGAAGGATGGAGCAATTTTTTCCATGATTGCGGGCCCGCGGCATAAGCAAAAACTGATGGATCTCCTGATTTCTCCAACCGGTATGTCCCCTTTTCCTGTTTGTCGTGCCAACCGGCGGGCAGTTCGCCAGCTGACTCAATTTCGTCGTACACGATAGCTCCATCATGAACTACGGGGCCAAACAAGTCATACCCCATTTCCTTCAACTGGTCAAAAAGGTTTTCCAAAAATTTGCGTTCAATTACTTTCATTTTACGGTTTTGTTAAAATGTTTCCTACATCAAAATTTACGTAGCAAATGCCAGGCTTTACATTAACAAAGTGAATATATTGGAGGCTAACCGGCTTTTTTACAGGCTTTTTCACTTCGCATTGACTTTGGAGATCCGGAGAAGAAGTGATCTTATTCATACAATAAAATTAAGGAGGATATAAAACCGGGCGCGATGCTTTTGGTCATGAAATAAAATGATCTTAGGCATAATATTTTTTTGCCCGTCAGTGCAGTTTATTTCCCGATAATTAATCATAACTTAATATTATATTGGTTTGATATTAATAAACTTAGTTTAGTATTGCTCAACCCAAATAAACATTAGATGTCGATAAAATTAGTTGTTTTTGATATAGCCGGTACAACGGTTAAAGATGATCATAACGTAAGCAAGGCCTTCCAGGCAGCTTTAAAAAAATACCAGTATGATGTCCCGCTCGAACGGATCAACCCATTGATGGGATATGAGAAAAATGAAGCGATTACCCAAATGCTGCAGCTGCACGAAACGGATAAAGAAAAGATTACTGGCAGCCTGGTAGATGCCATCCACCGGGAGTTTGTAAAACAGATGATCCATTTTTACCAGTTTGAGCCGGGGATTGCTCCCCTACCCAATGTTGAAGAAACTTTTGCCGAATTACACCGGATGGGCATTAAGATCGGCATCAATACCGGCTTTTCGAGGGATATCGCGGATACTATTGTTGAACGCCTGCAGTGGATAGAAAAGGGATTAATCGACGAGGTTATCGGCTCTGACGAAGTTGAACTTGGCCGGCCGCATCCGTTTATGATCCGGAAAATAATGAAAGATTGTGCGATTACCGACCCACTGGAAGTGATGAAAGTTGGCGACACAGAAGTTGATGTGCGCGAAGGACAAAACGCAGGTTGCCACTACGTAATTGGCGTTACTACGGGTATTTTTACACGCGAAGAACTGGAAATATATAACCCTACGCATATTATTGACGACATCGCACAGGTAATCGGCATCATCAATCAGTAGTTATGAAAGCTATCGACCAATTACGGGTTAAAGTTGCCAAATGGCCCTATCCTGTTTTGTCCTTAATGGCGGCAGTCTCGGCTTTTGGAGCGTATACCTCTATGTATGCTTTCCGTAAGGCGTTTACCGCAGGTACTTTTACCGGGCAGCAATACTTTCATGTTGATTATAAAGTTTGGCTGGTAATAGCGCAGGTAATTGGCTATACCTGCAGCAAATTCTATGGCATTAAATTCATCGCCGAATTAAAACCCGACCAGCGCGCCAAAAGTATTTTACTGCTGATAGGCACGGCCTGGATAGCATTGCTGTTTTTTGCGATTGTGCCTGCACCGTATAACATTGGCTTTTTATTTATAAACGGCTTTCCGCTAGGCCTGATCTGGGGCCTGGTTTTCAGTTACCTGGAAGGCCGTAAATCCACTGAGTTTATGGCAGGCGTGTTATCCATCAGCCTGATTTTCGCATCCGGTTTTGTGAAAACGGTTGCCCGCACGCTGATGGGCTCGTTCCACATCAGCGAGTTTACCATGCCTTTTGTAACCGGGGCACTGTTTGTAATCCCGCTTTTATTGTTTGTACTCATGCTGGAATTAATGCCCCCGCCTACCTCCGAAGACATCAAACTGCGTACCAAACGGGAGCCAATGGACGCGGCAGAGCGGAAACACTTTTTACAGCGGTTTTTACCCGGCATTATTTTAACCCTGGTGATTTATGTGCTGCTTACCATTATGCGCGATGTGCGCGATAATTTTGAGGTGGAGATCTGGGCCAGCCTGGGCATAAAAGACAATACCATTTATACCAAAATAGACACCATCATCTCTGTTTTGGTGCTGGTGGCGATCAGCTTCCTAATCCTGGTGAAACGAAACCTTAAAGCATTCCGAATTATCCATTACATGATCATTTCCGGCTGTCTGCTCATCGGCACCGGCACCATTTTATTTGGATTAGGGTTGATCGGCCCTATGGTTTGGATGACTATGGCGGGCCTGGGCCTATACCTGGGCTATGTGCCTTATAACGCGGTTTTCTTTGAACGGTTATTGGCGACCTTCCATTACAAAGGCAACGTGGGCTTCCTTATCTACGTAGCCGACTCGATAGGCTACCTGGGCAGCGTAAGTGTCTTGTTGGTAAAAGAACTGGGGCAACCCAGCATCAGTTGGGGCACATTTTTTAAAAACAGCGTGATGACGGTAGCCATTGTTGGTGGCATTTGTGCCACCTTATCCCTGTTGTATTTTTTACGGGAGGCGAAAAAAGACGTTGACGCACAGAAAGAACCATTGAACATTATACCTGCATGAAACAACCATCAGCAATTATTATAGGGGCCGGCATTGTTGGCCTTGCCACAGCCAGAGCACTGGCAATCCGTGGTTATAAAGTAACCGTATTTGAACGTAATGAACGCGCAGTTGGGGCATCCATCCGTAATTTCGGGATGGTTTGGCCCATAGGGCAGGCTACCGGGCCACTCTTTGAACGGGCCATGCTATCGCGCAGCATCTGGAAAGAAATATGCACCGAAGCCAGGATCTGGCACGACGAAGTTGGCTCGCTGCACCTGGCATACAGTGCGGATGAGCTGCAAGTGATCAGCGAATATGTGGAGGCAAACCACCAGCACCGTGATTGCGGACTGCTAAATGCCAAACAGGCGCTGCAAAAGTCGCCCGCGGTTAACCCGACCCGGTTAAAAGGCGCCTTATGGAGCAGTGAGGAGATGATCGTAGAATCGAGGGTGGCTGTGGGGCAGATAGCTGCTTACCTGGCCGAAAAATATGATGTAGAGTTTTTCTGGAATACGGCCATCAGCCAGATCGAACCTCCTTCGGTTAAATCGGGCAGGCGAAGCTGGAAAGCGGATGAAATATTTGTTTGCAGCGGGGCCGATTTTGAAACCCTTTACCCGGAATTATTTCTGGAGACGCAAATCACCAAATGTAAATTGCAGATGATGCGCCTGGTGAGCCAGCCGGACGAATGGCGCATAGGCCCGGCGCTGTGCGGCGGTTTATCCATGATCCACTACCCCGGTTTCCAGGCCGCGACTTCATTGCCGGAATTGCGCAAGCGGTACGAAGAGCAATATGGCAATTACCTTGAATGGGGCATCCATGTGATGGCATCACAAAACGGCAGCGGTGAACTAACCATAGGCGATTCGCACGAATACGGGTTGGTACACGACCCTTTTGACAAAGAATTTATTAATAATTTAATAATCGCTTACTTACAAACTTTTGCCATTTTTAAGGACTGGAAAATGATGCAATCATGGCATGGCATCTACCCAAAAATGACCAATGGACAAACTGAATTTATTACCGGAGCTGAGCCCGGCGTAACCATTATTAACGGCCTTGGCGGCAACGGGATGACGCTTTCGTTTGGTTTGTGCGAACAATATATTGCGAACCGCTAATTACGCTAATATATTTGGCGATTAAGAAATAGAAAAAAGGCGGCTTTTAAAGCCGGGCCTGTGCGATTCCCCTCTTGAGAGGCCTGCCTGCCGGCAGGCAGGGGTGGAGGGGTGTGTTGACCAGTATGTCTGCTAACACACCCCCGCCACTACACAGGCCAGCACACCCCCTCTCAAGAGGGGAGTTATATAAAACACATGTTTTCAATTGGTTATAACTTTCGACATCGGAATTTTCAACCATTAAATACGTTACTCTAATTAAAATACAAAACTATCATGACTGATACCCGCAGAGATTTCCTTAAAAAAGCAGCTTTGTTAACCGGTGCTGCCAGCTTAACCAATATGATCCCGGCCTCTATCCAAAAAGCGATGGCCATTAACGCGCCCGAAGGAAGCACCTACCTCGACGCGGAACATATTGTGATATTGATGCAGGAAAACCGTTCGTTCGACCATACTTTAGGCAGCATGAAAGGCGTTCGCGGGTTTAATGATCCCCGCGCTATCGATATGCCCAATAAAAACAAGGTATGGCTGCAATCCAATAAAAAAGGGGAAACTTACGCGCCGTTTCATCTCGACATCAAAAACACTAAAGCTACCTGGATGGATTCGCTCCCCCACTCGTGGCGCAACCAGGTAAATGCCCGTAACGAAGGCAAATACGATAAGTGGCTGGATAACAAACGCAACGGCAACCCCGAATACGCCGATATGCCTTTAACCTTAGGCTACCATACCCGCGACGACATCCCTTTTTATTATGCCATGGCCGACGCTTTTACCGTTTGCGACCAAAATTTTTGCTCGGCCTTAACCGGTACCAATCCTAACAGGCTCTACTTTTGGACCGGAACCATCCGCGAGGAACAAAATGAAAATTCAAGGGCGCATGTGTGGAACGACGATATGGATTACGGCACCCTGAAGTGGCCCACCTTCCCGGAACGTTTGGAAGAGAGCGGGGTCTCGTGGAAATGTTATCAGAACGAAGTAGCGATAGATACCGGTTTTGAAGGAGAAGAGGACGTTTGGCTATCCAATTTTCAGGATAACGCCCTGGAGTTTTTTGCTCAGTACAAGATATTTTTGCATGAGCCGCATTTGATCGCCCTGGAAAAAAGAGCAGCTGAACTGCCCGGCAAGATCGACGAATTAAAGAAACAAATAGCGGCTTTGCCCGAAGGCGACAAAAGCCTTAAGAAATTAAAACAACAATTAAGGGAAACACAATCCTATTTGGATGGGGTGAATAAAGAACGCGAAACCTGGAAACAGGGCATGTTTGAAAAACTAAGCGACAGGGAAAAAAGCATCCATAAAAAAGCCTTCGACACCAATAAAAACGACCCGGACCACCGCAAGCTGGTCACCCTTAAATATAACGACGATGGTACCGAGCGGGAACTACAAGTTCCTGCCGGCGACGTGTTTCACCAGTTCAGGGAGGATGTAAAAACTGGGAACTTACCTACTGTATCGTGGCTTACGGCCAATGTCATTAAGTTAAGCGATACTCAATTGACTCACATGTTATTAAGTTAGGAAAAAGACAAGCAAAAAAGGATTGCAGCAAGTAGTTTTGAATCGACTAAAACACAAAACACTACTACAACCCTAATGGCCAAGACCGAGATAAAAATAGGAATAAAAATTATTTCCGAACTAAAAAGCTTTGTTTCATTGATAGTACATAATGAAGCTCTACTGAATAATTTCCGAAGATCTCCTGAAGACTTCACTCGAAATAGAAAATTACCTTTTGAACGGCTTGTTTTATTGATAGTTAAGCTTTGCAAAAAGACGCTTAGCATAGAGTTGGAAAAGTTTTTTGAGGAGTTAGGTGCCCCCAATACCTGCTCGGTAAGTGCTTTTACCCAACAACGCATAAAGCTAAAACCATCCTTCTTTTGTCTCTGGAACAGGGTTCTTTGCAGCAGTTTTTACTGTTATGCGGGGTCGGATATAAGGCAATGGAAAGCCTTACGAGTTATTGCAGCAGATGGTTCTAATGTAAGCTTAATAAACACTCCGGTGCTCAACGGCCATTTTGGTGGTGCAAGTAATCAGAATTGCAATTTTGTACAGGCTAAACATTTTACCACTACGACGTGCTCAATCAGCTTGTTCTTTATTCTAAAATAGCGCCTTATCGTTATGGAGAAGTGCCAATGGCCTACGATGCAACAGAAGAATTGGAGGAAGATATGCTGGCTATTTACGACAGAAATTTTTGCAGTTACAAAATGTTCGCCTTACATCTTTGGGCCGAGAAGGAAATTAAATTCGTCATCAGGGGAAAGGATAATCATAGTATGGTACAGGAATTTGTAGCGAGAGGTAAACAAACAGAAGTTATTCATCTATCACCAGGGAAAGCGGCCATAGAAGGATTAAAAGAAAGCGGATTCATCATCACCAGGCAGACATTGCTAAAAGTGAGGCTAGTACGGGTTGAGCTTGAAAAAACAATAGAAGTACTAGTGACAAACTTATGGGCAGAAGACGGTTTTCCCAATAGCGACTTCAAAAAGCTTTACTTCTTGAGATGGGGGGTAGAGACGAATATATCCATTCAAAAGAATATCCTTCAACTAGAAGCTTTCAGCGGATTAACGGTTGAATCCGTTGAACAGGACTTCTATGCTACCGTTTTTACTGCAAATCTACATTCAGTTTTGATAAAAGATGCTCAACAATCAATAGACGAAAACTCAAAAAGTAGAAAATATCCTATGAAAGTTAATAGAAATAAGTCAATCGGTAAGCTTAAGATCAACCTTATCTCTCTTTTTACAGATAATGACGTTGGTCGTATCCTGAATATATTACACGCTCATTTTATAAGAGATATATTACCGGTGAGACCCAACAGATCCTATGAACGAGTCAGGAAAAACAAACAATCTAAAAGCAAACATAGGACGTTTTCAAACTTTAAACCATCTTACTAAATCCTTAACTTAATGACATTGGGCTTACGGCTCCCGAAAATTTTTCGGATCACCCCAGCTCGGCATGGTACGGGGCATGGTATGTATCCGAAGCGCTGGATATCCTTACCCAAAATCCGGAAGTCTGGAAAAAGACCATTTTCATCCTGACTTATGATGAAAATGATGGTTATTTTGATCACGTCCCTCCTTTTGTTGCACCGCATTCGCATAAGCCGGGTACCGGCGCGGTTTCCAAAGGGATTGATACCCGTGTTGAATTTGTAACCCTTGAACAGGAGCTGGAACGCCGTGATTTCCCCGAAAAATTTGATAAAGAAAGTTCCATCGGCCTGGGTTACCGTGTGCCGATGATCATTGCCTCGCCATGGAGCAAGGGCGGTTATGTAAACTCCGAAGTCTTCGACCATACCTCTACCCTACAGTTTTTGGAGGAGTTTTTAAGTAAGAAAACAGGTAAAAAGATCGTGGAACCCAATATCAGCGACTGGCGGCGCACCATCTGCGGCAACCTTACTTCGGTATTCAGGCCGTACAATGGCGAGATTATTGCCAGTCCGGAGTTTGTGAAGAAAGATGAATTTGTTGAAGGCATCCATAAAGCGCAGTTTAAAAAGTTGCCGACAGATTATAAATTGCTGAGCCCTGAAGAGATCGCCCAGATCAACCGCGATCCGCATGCATCGCCCCTTACGCCGAAGCAGGAAAAAGGGATCCGCCCCGCCTGTGCTCTGCCTTACGAGTTATATGCCGATGCAAAGTTAAATGCGGATAAAACGGCTGTGGAGATCCGGTTTAAAGCAGGAAATAAGGTTTTTGGCGACAAGGCCCTGGGCGCGCCTTTTAATGTTTACGCGCCGGGCAGCTATTTAAAACGTAACGAAACTATTTTTGAGCCGGTGCGCACCTGGTCGTACGGCCTTACCGCCGGCGACGGCATAGCCGACAGTTGGCCGCTGAATGAGTTTGAGGACAAAAGTTATCACCTGCGGGTTTACGGCCCCAATGGCTTTTACCGCGAGTTTAAGGGAAATGCCCAAAACCCGCACATCACTGCGGATTTTGATTACCAGCGCAGCCTCACCAGCAGCAGCAAACTTACCGGTAACGTGGAAATTTTGCTTGCCAACTTATCGGCAAAGCCTGTTGAAATTGAGGTCATTGATCATGCTTATAAAAGCGGCACCCGAAAGAAGATAATACCGGCATCGGGGAAAACTACTGTAGTGCTGAGCCTGGAGAAAAGCTTTGGATGGTATGATTTCAGTGTGAAGGTTGCAGGGCATGATCATTTTGAACAAAGGTATGCAGGCAGGGTTGAAACCGGGAAAACCCGTTTTAGTGATCCGTTTATGGGGAAGGTTGAAGTGTAAGTAATAAATCTGAGGGGCGGCATATTGGCAAACGCCTCGCAATAGCAAGATTTGTCATTCTTCGCCTTTGTTGGTGTTTTCACCAACAAACGGGGACATTGCACATTTGATGCCACTCGGTGCAGTATCCGCGATGAGCATTTTGGTTTCATTCTGAGCCGCTGCCGCTCAATTGCCGCGGGGGCTGTTACTTTTTGTCTTGATACAAAAAGTAACCAAAAAAATCAAGACAGAAAAAAGCTTCAGCGCTGCAGGCCAGACGCCCGGCCCGCTTTTCTGTCAGGCCTTTGCCCGCTTTTCATTTTTCTTTAATTCTAAAAACATTTCGCAAAAGTGGATTTCTTTTCCTCCCGTCAGCAGATAAGCTTCGGGAGAAAGCCGGAAAAACTGCTGGCCTTGTGTGGTGAAATTATTGAGAGGGGGTCGTGCCGCGCAGGCCTGGTTAGCAGGCTATCTTACTATGAGCATTTTGGTTTCACTCTTAACCGCTGCCGCTCAATTGCCACAGGGGCTAGTCCTTTTTTGTCTTGATACAAAAAAGGACCAAAAAAATCAAGACAGAAAAAAGCTTCAGCGCTGCGGGCCAGACTCCCTGGCCCGCTTTTCTGTCAGGCCTTTGCCCGCTTTTCATTTTTCTTTAATTCTAGAAACGGATCTCAAAAGGAGATTTTTTTCTTCCCCGTCAGCAGATAAGCTTCGGGAGAAAGCCGGAAAAACTGCTGGCCTGTGAAGTGGGTTGGGGCATAGCAAATTTTTGCATGCAAGGTAATGAAGCAACAGGGTAGCCCCGCAAAAAGATTGCAGCCCCCGCAGTTTTTCCGGCTTTGTGCGCAAAGGCCCTTGGCGGCAAAGAAGCCTATCTGCTGACTTGATCTTTTGGTTACTTTTGGATCAAGCCAAAAGTAACAGCCTCCGCGGCAATTGAGCGGAGGAGCGTCTCCGGATGAAAGCAAACGCAGAGGGTTTCAATGAAAAAATACTGTGTTGATACTATGAATTTACCACTGCTATTGCCATACCATCATGCTCCTTCGTCCCGATGGTTTGAAAAATAGTTGCAGAAACGCGCTTGTTTTCGGCCAGGGCTTTGTTAAATCTTTTTACACCGATGACGCGTTCATCGGTACAGTTATCATCCAGCACCAGCCCTTCGCGGATCACGTTATCGGCAATAATTACCGTGCCCGGTTTGGACAGTTTTAGCGCCCATTCAAAATATTCGGCATAGGGTTGTTTATCGGCGTCGATAAAGATCATGTCGAATGGCTCTTCGCCGCCGGCTACCAGTTGGGGCAGCAGCTCCAGCGCGGGGCCTACCTTTATTTCAACAATTTCGTCCAAACCTGCTTTGATGATATTTTGCAGGGCCACATCGGCGTGAGCCTGCTCCAGTTCCAGCGTGAGCAGGTAGCCGTCGTAAGGCAGCGCCCGGCCGAGCCAGATGGTGCTGTAACCACCCAAAGTGCCCAGCTCCAATATCCTTTTTGCGCCATTCATCCTGGCGATCAGCTGCAAAAATTTACCCTGGTTGGCCGATACGCTGATGGCCGGAATATTGGCTTCCTCCATCGATTTGATGGCGCCTTTTAACACATCATCTTCATAACCAAAAAGGTCGCTGATGTATTTATCTACAGATTCAAAAAGTTCCTGGTTCATGAGATAAAATTAGGATTTAAAAATTGGAATTGTCAAGAAGAAAAGGATTTATACGGCTACCTGTCGGTGGAGACCAGTTCCCTATCCGCTTTTGCCTATGCATAAACTAGCGCCTGAATCAGTTTTTTCATTTAACTTCATGCATCGCTTATTTTCCCACTGACATTGTATCTTGGCATCACTTTATGAAAACAAATAAAACTCAACGTAATATTAAACATCTTAATGAGTTGAAAGAACGGTTTCAACATTTAAGCACAGAGATTATTGCAACAAGGTTGACAAATTTCAATAAGACAAATGACATTGTCATCGCGTATAAACAAATATTAAAAGAAAGAGGTGTTTACGATTATTTAACTGTTTTAAGTTAGGCAAACCTCCTCTGTCTTTCCATGAATACTACCTTGCCGCACAACAATTTAAGCATACTACTTAAAAAATAAATGATTTTTAGCGGGCGGGGGATTCGTCCTGCTATACAACGTTGTTACGCCTAGCCTGCTCCACGGCGGGCGGGTGATGATTGTATTTCTGCAACGTGAACATTATATTTGATTTATTTTTATATTAAATGAAACCTACAACCTTTGGCTTTAGCAAGTTCGTTGCATGGTCGGGTACTATGCTTTTTTCTGGCTTACTCGTGTTCATATTATACATCGGCATCTCCTTTCTTAACACAACGGAAGAGTGGCTGTATCTATGCGTTCCCCTGATATTAATTTTGGCGAGTTTAATTGCCTTTGTTAAATGGTGTTTTATCCCTATGCTTCAAGGTCGAATTACCTTAGAACTCGACGAAGAAAAATTGCAACACTATCTGTCGGGAACAACTATTTATTGGAAAGATGTAGTAGAGATTTCAAAAGATTATGGGCGATACTATTCTGCCATAACCTTTGCGATGGTTGATGGAACCGATGATTTAAATATATCCACAAAATGGATTGACGGCAGCACAGCCTCGATATGTAATAAGATGCAGGAGTACTTTGCCAGGACTCTTTGAGTAAATAAAAAATTTTACCCGGCACTTACGGCATTCGCCCTGCTATGCAATATTCATGCACCGAACCTATGCGTCCAGCCCTTACTGAATTTTCCGCATGTGCCGGCTAATATCGTTTTTTAAGGTTCCGCCCGGCATTTTGGTTATACGAGGCCGTAGTGCCGGTAAAACTACTGACAAGATTTTGTCAGTGACAAAATCTTGTCAGTAGTTAAAATATTGATATTCAGTTTTATAGCGCTTTGTAGCAGATTGTAGCACTTGTAGCGCACGCTACAAAATGAGCGGATCCACAGTGAAATAACGATTGGTAAAAAATGTATCTGTGTTAAGTAAACCACATTGCCTGTTTCTGTTCTTCAGCCCTGAAAGGGCAAAATACGTTAACGATGGGTATAGCCCATCGCACCACCATGCAACCCATGCACATAACAAAAAGGCAATCCGATATTTCGCCCTTTCAGGGCTTCAAAATAATTTCTCCATTATTCGGGTCATAGGCCTTCGAACTATGCTGGGGTATTATCGCCCTTTCAGCATAGGCCTTCGACCTATGCTGGGGTATTGTCGCCCTTTCAGGGCTAAAAAGTATTCTCGGCCTGTTCAGGCATGTTGTGTCCTGAAGTAACAAATTGATAGGCGAACATCATCAGTTAACACTAAAGTTTTATCTTTAACGCATTCTGTATAGTATGAAAACAAACCCATTTTCGGCCCTTGGTGCTGTTTTACTGGCTGCGTGTATTGTCGCCTGCAGCCCGGCCAAAAAGAACGGCTTATCCGGCGACCAGGAGCAAACCAATATGCACAGCGCTTATGACGACAGCACTTTAACCAATAAAATACTGCCGGTAATGATGCCCTATAACCGGCTGATTGATCCGGCGGGCAAGGTAGTCCGCTTTGGCGACCCGAAGGTAGAAAACCATAGCCTGGATGTTAAGCTGATCCCGCAGACAACGGTATTAGCCGTGGAAGACCGTTACGGCATTACCCTGATTGATACCACACAAAACAAGGTAATTGCCAAATGGACCTATACCGATGACAAGCAATATAAAGGGCTGATGAGCACCTATTCGGGCATAAAAACCTGGACAACGGGCACAGAAACCCAGATCTTCTGGAGCGCGGCCAACGGGGATAACCATCAATCGTACGTGATGCAGGCCGTATGGGAAGGCAAGAAGATCAGCATTAAAAATGCCTTCGCCTTTAAGCCTGCCGCGCCCTCACCCCTGGCCCTGCCTAATGAGCTGCTGATCCGTACCGAAAATTATAAGGACTACCTGTATGTGGTATTAAACGGCAATAACCAGATCGTAAAAATCAACCTGAGCACAAATAATACCGTATGGACCAAACCTACCGGGGTTGCCCCTTATGGCATTGCACCGGTTGGCAACCAACTGTTCATCACCAACTGGGGCGGCCCTATGCCAACAGACACGGCGGGTAAAGAAACCGCTGGCGTACCCTACGGCAGCACTTATACCGACCCAAAAACCGGCGCCACCGCTACCGGCAGTGTACAAGTTATTGACCCGGCTACCGGGGACATGGTGAAAGAAATTGCGGTTGGCCTGCACCCGAATGTGATCATCCCATCCAAAGACGGTCGCTTTTTATATGTGGCCAATGCCAATAGCGATAATGTTTCGGTGATATCGGTTGCCGCATTGCAGGTAGTGGAAAATATCCCGGTTCGGTTGATCCCCGGGCAAAAAGGCTATATCGGCGATTCGCCCAATGCACTTGCCATCAATGCCTACGGAACCACACTTTATGTGGCCAACGGGCTTGATAATGCGGTAGCGGTAATTAAACTGGGGGCTAATTCATCGGTAAAAGGCTCGGGAAAAACTACAATCAAAGGCTTTATACCAACTGAAGCCTATCCCGGCGGACTGCTGGTTGATGGGAACACCTTGTTTGTAACCAACCTGGAGGGCGAAGGCTCGCGGGTAAGCACAAAGGAATTTAAAGCGAAGGATGTACCGGCTGATGTAACGGCTTATAACTCGCATCATGAACTGGCTACCGTATCCATTATCCCTATCCCCGGCCAGGCGCTTTTGAAGCAATATACCGACAAGGTAAAAGCGCTCAACTTAACTTTCAGGGAAGAAATAGCCCAACTGGTGCCGCGCAAAAACATCACCCCAAAACCTATTCCCGAACGCATTGGCGAGCCATCGGTATTTAAGCATGTACTTTACATCATTAAAGAAAACCGCACCTACGACCAGGTTTTAGGCGATATGACGCAGGGAAATGGGGCGCCGTCGTTATGTATTTATGGCGATAGCATTACGCCTAACCAGCACCAACTGGCTAAAAACTTTTTGTTGCTGGATAACTATTATGCATCGGGAAAATGTTCGGCAGAAGGGCACCAATGGACGGATGCCGCTATGGTGACAGATTATGTTGAAAAGAATGTCAGGGCCTGGTTCCGCAGCTACCCGCACGTGCAGGAAGACGCGCTGGTTTATGATGCCAATGGCTTTATCTGGAACAATGCGGCAGACCATGGCAAGACGGTCAGGATTTACGGCGAGGCGTCGAAACCCAATTATGATGAAAGCTTAACCTGGTCAAATATTTACGCCAATTACCAGGCTGGTTTGCCTTTTAAGTTTTATAACACCAGCACTATTTCGCGGGTGAGGCCGATACTGTCGCAAAACTACCCCGGCTCTGATGAACTGAAAATCACTGACCAGATCAGGGCATCGGCCTTCATAAAAGAATTGAAGGAATACGAGCAAAAACCCGGCGACGAACTGCCTGAACTAATGGTAATGGCCCTCTCGCTCGACCATACTGAAGGCACACGCCCCGGCTTCCCAAAGCCGGAAGCTATGGTGGCCGACAATGACCTTGCCCTCGGCCGGATCATCGAAGCCGTTACCAAAAGCAAGTTCTGGAAAAACACCGTGATCTTTGTAACCGAAGATGATTCACAAGCGGGCTGGGACCATGTATCGGCGTATCGCACCACAGGGTTTGTCGTTAGCCCATATAGTCGTTTGCAAAAAACAGTATCGACAAATTATAATCAAACCTGTGTGGTGCGGTCAATTGAACAAATTTTGGGTATACCGCCGATGAATATAATTGATGCGACTGCCCTGCCCATGTTTAATTGTTTTACTGACCAGCCATCAAATTTCACCTACCAGGCGGTGCCCAATCACATCGCGCTCGATCAAATCAACCCAAAACTTGCAGTGCTTAATGGGAAAGCGCTCTATTTTGCCAGGGCATCGTTAAGGCCGGAGTTTGATCATGTTGATGGTGGCAAAGATGACCTGCTCAACCGTATTTTATGGTATGCAGCTAAAGGCAAACAGGCTTACCCTGCGAGACTAACCGGCAAGGATGATGATTGACATCAAACGAAGATTTTTTGGGTTGAAAGAAATATTTCAACATAAATAAGGAAGTCCCGGCACAACCGGGACCGCTCCTCAACTAAGCCCCTGACTACCTCACCGCCCAAAGCTTTTTTGTGACCAATGGTTACTTTACTTTCAGAATTACCTTGCTGATTGAGGCAGGATACCTGCTTTTTTAATTTTTGAGATAATATCCGCGGCAACCATTTTGCCTTCCACTACGCCGCTGTCTATACTTTCCATATAATGAATGCCGCCGTAAAACCTGGAAATGGACGCTTCGTCTGCTGCCTGCCTGAAAGATTTAAAAGCCCGTTGTCCGCTTCCAAACGGAATCTCGGTATCGTCGTTATAAGCAAAATTATCACCAAAAAAATAGGTGAGCAATTCGGCAGAGGCATTTGAAACAACGGAGTGCCCGCTGGTGTATTCAGGGAAAGGCGGCGTTTGTAAAACCGGTCGCCAGTTTACATCGATATACTTGTTAATAAATGTCTCGGGCCGGATGCGGTTGCTGCGATATTTTTCGTCCCAGCAACTGATAAAAGCATCGTTGAGGGTACACCCTTCTATGGTTAATATCATTACCGAGCGGTCGAAACTTAAGCGGGCCTGCTTGCAGGCCAGGCCAGTGATGTACATCCAATGCCCGCCGGGACTTATCTTTTTATAGCCGATCATCATGTGGCCCGAACTGGTAATAGCAAAGGGGTTGCAATCCCAAAAAAGCGCTATATCAATTTGCTCGGTGGTTAAATGTTTGGAGATGTCGTAAACATCCTTGGCGTGCGCATAGAACGTGGATGTGCTATCCTTGCTGAAAGGAGTTAACCCTGTAGGTTTAAATTGTCCGGCAGAATCAATGATCATTGTGCGAACGGTTTTCCAGTTTGGCTCAACGGCTTCAAAATAACCCGGAGGCGTGGGGTACCAGTAAGCATCGCCCTTTAACGGCGTGTACCTTTTAAGCGTGCTGAGTTTATTATAGTGATCCATTTTTGAAAAATTAACGGTGGCTACTGTAGCTAGTTTTGCCGCTTTTACCGAGTTATCAATAACCGCCTGAGCCATCCCCGTTTTTTGCAACAGATCAATAAAATTATCTTCGTCATCTTTAAGCATGAAACCGGAGGGAAGCAATTGCCTTGCGGTTTCCAGGATGCTGTAATAAGCAGCAACGCGGTAGTCATATTTATAACTTACCGAATCTAACCCGCCGTCGGGCTTATAACTTTTCAGTAAACTTTGCATCTCCGGGATAGTTTTATCATGTTGCCGAACGATATTATAGGCCCCCATCATACAATAGGCGTAATATCGTGCCGCTGCCGGCGGACTCGCCACATCATGGATCATTACCATCGTTACCGCATTAATGGCATGGTCGGGCTGTAAATAATCAGCGAAAGGCTTTTCCTGCTGAGCAAAACAACAATGAGCAACCGGCAAAAAAAACAGGTAAATAAGTTTCTTTAAATATTTCATCATTCTTTATAAAAAAGCAGCGGAGCGTCGCTTAAACCGATCAGCAAATAAGGAATATTATTGATATTTATTTCGACAGAGGATTTAACATCGCCGATAACCGACAAACCGGATGAAGGCTGACTAACATATTCAAATCCGCCTTTACCATCGCCCTTTAACAAGCAACCATAATTAGCATCCATACTGCCCAGTTTAAGCCGGTTGTCCGAGTGGTTACCTAATAAAAGGATATCCATATGCCCGTCGTGATCAAAATCACCTATCAATATCTGCGTTACCGGGGAAAACTGCGCCTCGACGGGTAATGGGGTCGCGATAAACTTGCCGTTTTGATTGATAAACAGTGTAGTCTTCGTTTCATTGGCCACTAATTTCCCCGCTTTGCTTAACTCGTCAGGACTAAAAATATCATTAATAGTTGCATCAGCATAAGCCTTGTACGACGAAAACTTCCGGCGCATGGAATACATCTGCTCGTTTAATTCGTCGCGGCTTACAAAAGGGTAACTTCTCCCCTGCACATAAAAATTAAAAAATGGATCGATTGAGCCGTTGTTATCAAAGTCGGCAAAATACAATTCGGCGGGTTCCTTGTCTGATGCATGTATCTGGGAGTTGAGCCCCAGGTTACCGGCGATTAAATCAGGTTTACCATCACCATTTACATCAGCAACAGCCAGCTTAAACCAAAATCCTTTTTGCGGGGTATCAAAATAATCGCTCGTTTTATCCTTAAAACCTTCGGGGGTATTTATAAATATGGTGATGGGCATAAATTCACCGCAAAGCACCAGGTCTTTTCGTCCATCATTATTCAGGTCGATCCATTGGGCATCGGTTACCATGCCTAATTTACCGAAAGAAGTACTATCAACTTTAAAATGCCCCTTTCCGTCATTAATTAATAAATAGCTATTTGGAGCCAGCGGGTATTTACCGGGGATTACCCTGCCACCTACAAAAAGATCAATATCGCCATCCCCGTCAAAGTCACAGGGTTTTACACATGATTTGCTGCAGGCATTAAGCACAGGTAACGCACCGGGTGATAATATAAAATCACCTTTGCCATTGTTCAGGTATAATTCATCCTTTAGTTCGGGGGTATTGGGTTCATAGAGCGAATAACCGCCTTTTGCAATATAGAGGTCGGGATAACCATCACCATTGGCATCAAAAAAACAGCGGCTGCGGTTGTGCCGATATTTTCCGTACTTCCCCTAACGATGCTGCCTTCACGAAATTTACCGCCGGGCTGTTGAAGATAAATTTTACCGGGGCTATCCTGCGTACCGCTTACAAACAAGTCTTCCAGTCTGTCTTTATTCACATCAGCTTTTGCAATTACCGGCGCTGTTTTTGAATACATAAACAGCATCAGCAATTGGCGTTTAAAATCATTCAGCGTTATTTCATCGGGCTTAAAATCAATAACAGGGTCCGCATGTTTGAATACCGGTTTATTAACGGCTACTGCGGGCGTATACGGTTTCAAAGCGCTTTGATAAGCAATGTTTAATAACTGGTTTGCGTTAACCGACGCCATGGTTTGGGTGGTTTGATCGGGCCAGATAATCCTGACAGAGTCAACTGTTTTATTATCACCTAACCCAAAATTCAATGTAGTTGAAACACATGACAAATAGCCCCGGTTAGGATTTACTTCCTGGTATTGCATATTGCCAGGTATGTAAACATAAACCTTTGCCCCTATCGCATTTGTGTTTTTACCTGTCCCTTTCAATTTAACAGCGAGGTAATTGGTATTGTTATTTTCACGGCTCATGTTCTGGTAAATAGAAGCCGGTTGATTGATGTTATTGATGACAAGATCCAGGTCGCCGTCATTATCCAGGTCAGCATAAACCGCTCCGCTGGATACGCCGGGCTGACTCAGGCCCCACTCCACCTGTTTGTTGGTAAAGGTTAGGTTATGATTATTACGAAAAATATAGTGCGGTATAGATGTTGATGGCATGGCGTTAACCAGGTCCATCAACCTGAATGGTTCAGCAGCCATTGCCTTTTTTATTTTATAATCGCCCCAATAGCGCAAAAAATCTTTATTCGTGTAATCTCTTAAATACCCGTTGCTGACAAAAATGTCTTTATAGCCATCGTTATCAAAATCAGCAATGAGCGGGCACCAGCTCCAGTCGGTATTGGATACCCCGGCTAATTGCCCTATTTCGCTGAATGTGCCGTCGCCATTATTCAGCTGCAGCATATTACGCATATATTGTTTATACAAGCCCTGGTTTTGCATCAATGCAAATGACTCATAGTTTTCTTCCAGTTGAAGTGATTTTTGCCGGTGATTATCTTCCGGCAACATATCCAATGATAAAATATCATTGAGGCCGTCGTTATTGAAATCGGCGATGTCAACACCCATCGAAAAATGCGACATATGCCGCAGCATCTGCTGCGATTTTTCGGTAAAAGTCCCGTCGTGATTATTGATATATAAATAATCTGGTTCGTTATAGTCGTTGGTTACATAAATGTCAGGCCATCCGTCATTATTAATATCGGCAATAGCAACGCCAAGGCCAAAAGTGAGCGGATTTTGAACAATACCGGCTGTTTTTGATACGTCGGTAAAATGGCCGTTATCATTCCTGAAAAGTTTATTGCTTGCAAGCTCGTCAGTCTGGCTTTTATACCGGGCAAGCTCCATGTTATCAATCTTTTTGACGTTGTGGTCCAGCAGGAACATGTCAAGATCGCCGTCGCCATCAAAATCAAAAAAACAGCCTGCGTGCCATAACCGGGGTCATCAAGCCCATAGGCCTTAGCTTCTTCTTTAAAATGCGGGACGCCGTTTTTATCTGATCCCAGGTTAATAAACAATTGATTCCGGCGGGTTGCCTCATCAACTTTCCCGGAGTAGCAAATGTATATATCAAGTAATCCATCGCCATTAACGTCCGCCATGGTTACCCCGGTTTTCCACCCGCCTGATCTTCCTTCCAATTCGGGACAGGCCTCTTTTGTAATGTCCTTAAACTTCATGTGCCCCAGGTTCAAATACAGCTTATTTGAGCCCATATTGCCGGTGAACATTAAATCCTGCAGGCCATCATCATTTATATCACCTACAGCTACGCCCCCGCCGTTGTAAAAATATTCATAAGATAAAACGTTGAGTGATTCCGTCTCATCAATATCATTACTAAATTTAATATTGGTTTCTTTTGGGGATAAAAGTTTGAATAATGGTTGTTGTGCAGCAGCACCGCAATTAATAAAACAAACAAACGCCAGTGCAATACTGTAATATCGTTTTGGGGTTTTAACGGATATGGAATTAATACGGAGCATTAGGGAAATGTGAAAAAACCCAGAGTGATTAAAATTATTAAATAACTAAAGAGAGACTTTTATAAATCCCCCTTTAGTTATTAATACATTATTGAAAATTATTTATCCCACCATACTCTGGAGCTGAATTGATCACCTCCGGTAATTTTGCCAACAGCAGCAGCATAGTTAACGCCGTTTGTTGCAGGCAATGTAACGGGATACTCCATTCTTCGCGGTATAACCGTACTAAATTGTGACGGATAAACAACAGGAGTTAAAACAGGGTACCCGGATCTCCTCCAGTTGGCCCAAGTTTCATTAAAGTTAAAGCTTGTGGATGTTTCAACAAAATACTCCATATTTATTTGTTCCAGCGCTGTTGCTGCCACTAATGGATGCGCTGCTACATAAGCGGCAATATCCGATGCGGCAACCACAGCAGTAGGAGTAGCATTTAGTTGAGCCAATTCAGCCATATCGGCGGTTAAAGCATTTGCATAATGCGTAGCTGCAACGCCGGTATTCCAACCTCTGCTGGCTGCTTCGGCAAATAACAATTCCGATTCGCCATAGGTTAACAACATATTTACCCCGTTACGATCACCATAAACGGCAAAACGAGGGCGGGAATATTTTCCATCAGGAGCAGGAGCATCGCCTGAAACCGATGGATCAGCAGGGCTCACGCCCGGATAGTTTGGCGCTTTGGAAATATCAGTCGCTCCGCCATTCAAATCGTATCCGTTTGGCATGCCTATTTGCAGTGAAGCAGTGCTGATGCCCGGCGCTTCAGTTTGATTGGCTGTTTTTCCTGTACCTGCTGAAATTTCAGCTACAGCGCTGATGCGTGGGTCATTTGTTGATTGCATATAGCTAATCAAAGAATTAGACCAGCGAACTTCCCTGAAATCATCGGTTACCAATAAAGCAGCAGCATTGCTGTTACCGTTACCATTTCCATTGTCTGCCTGAACTTTGGCATCGTCGGCTATTGAAGCCATTGCACCTCCGGAATATGCCATTTCAGCATATTTTTGAGCAGTAGTAGGATCAACTTTTGTTAAACGCATTGCAACTTTAAGCATTAGTGAATATCCAAGTTTCTTCCATTGTGTAATATTACCTTTATAGAAAAGATCGGACGTTGGGCCTGGTTTAGAAGCATCCAAAGCCGCTGTAGCAGTGGCCAAAGTGCTTAGCATAGATGTATAAATACTTTGCTGTGTGTCAAAAACCGGCTGAGTTATGCCACTTTTAGCCTGCAATGCCTGTGAGTAGGGAATATCACCGTAAGCATCGGTAACACGCTGCAACATCATCACCAATAAAATACTTCCGCAATTATCAAGGTTGCTATATGCTGCATTGCCTTTAACAAGGTTTTTCATTTCATATACCAGGGTAGCGGCGCCGTAGCTGGTATTCCAGGTACGCGATTTATAATCCTGTGCACTGCCGCGGTATACGTATTTATCACCGTTTCCATAATAATCGTAAGTGGATGCTAATGATTGAGACCACATGCTCTGATATAACAATTGATCATACCCTGTATTAGAAAATTGAATTTGTGCCTGGGCCATCAAAAAGTTAGGGTTAAACAATTCCGCACTTACTTTAGTTGGGTCGGTATTTATTTGATCGAAGTTTTTAGTACAACCTGTTATAAATGTCGCACCAAAAAGCAGAAAACTATATATAAGTCGTTTTTTCATTGCGTTATTTTTTAAATTTGAAGTTTACATTAAACCCATATGTCCTTACGGCAGGTACACTTGTACCTTCGATACCAGCATAATTTATACCGGGAGCAAAATTTGACTCAGGATCAATGTTGTTTGTGTGTTTCATAATAGTCCATAAATTCCGGCCTACTAACGAGAATGTTATAGAATTAAATGGTGTTCCGTTCAGTAATTCGTGCGGGAAAGTATATCCGAAACTTACCTGGCGAAGTTTGATGAAACTACCATCCAGAACATTCAATGCAGAGATATTACGTGCTAAATTCTGATAATAAGTTTCTGCAGGTACGTTTACAGTATTTGGAGAGCCCGATTCGGTTACGCCAACACCCACAACACCTGATTCACGACCAACAAGGGTCATTTTATCTAAACCACGATAAATTGCGTAATAGTTAGTGGCAGATAATACCTTATTACCGAAACGGTAATCAGCCAGGAACGATAAACTAAGACGCTTGTAGTTAAATTCGTTATTTAAACCACCATAAATTTTCGGTATTACACTTCCCATTGGTATACGGCCAGTCGATTCTGCGTTACCTGTTGCATCAAATATAATATTACCACTTGCGTCCCGTTTATAGTCATTCGCCATAATTTGCGGACCGGGCAAGCCTACCACGAAAGCAGTTGTCGCATTTAACGGACGATAGGTTCCCAGGCCAACATTGGTATTCGATTGGTCGGTTGATAATATTTTATTTTTAACGTACGTAAAGTTGAATGAAGGTGTCCAGCTAAAATCCTTTGATTTGAATGGGGTACCATGTACTTCAATTTCTATACCTCTGTTTTGGGTTGATGCTGTTGGCACATAAGCATTCCAGTATCCGGTTGAGATATCAATATTTCCGTCCAGGATCTCGTTTTTGGATTTTTTAGCAAAGTATGCTACGTCAAATCCAAAACGGTCATTCCAAAACTTCATTTCGGTACCAATTTCAAATTCACCAAGTGTATATGGTTTTAAAAACAAATTTGGCAACTGAGTGCTCATGCTGCCAGAATTTGTGCCATTAATTGAATTGGCTACGCTATAGTACACCTGGTTTTGGAATGGTGGTGCACCTGCGCTGGTTTTAGCATATGAAGCGCGGATCTTACCAAAATCAAGGCCATTGATGTGCAACAAATCAGAAAAAATAAAGCTTGCGGAAACCGATGGCGTAAATATACCGGGGCCTACACTGCTTCTGATACTGCTGTAATAATCATAACGACCGGTAGTACCAATAACCAAAAAGTCTTTTATAGAAAAATCAGCAGTATAATAAGCCGAATTGACTTGTTGTTTTGTTGGCTGAACATTTCCGGCGCTTCTGGTTTGACCATTGGACAAGTCATAAAAATACGGTATAATAAAATTATTTGCATTGATATAAGTGCCTTCATAATCGCTTTTACGAATGTTCCCACCTGCAGAAAAATCAAGGTTCAGGAAATTCTTAACCAGATCGTGTTTTATACCGGCTAATACATCCGCATTAAACTCAGTAATGATGGTATTTTGCACCTGCATATTACCATTGTTCCCCGAGTTGTAAGCGGTACCTGTAGGTGTAATTGATAAGCGGTTATCATGAATATCATCATATCCCACCCTACCCTGAAGATATGCCCAGGGAGTAAAGCTATATTTTGCTGATAATGAAGATATTAAACGTTCACGTTGTGTATTGGTGACAAACTTATAGGCAGCAAAATAAGGGTTAGTTACATAAATATCATTGGTAAACGATGTTTCATTACCATTTGAATCATATCCGGGCTTTAAGATACTCTGGGCTTCGTTAGGCGCTAAAAACTGTACGTTGTTAGGATTACCTGGTCCATCACTCAAGCCTGAACGGTTCTTTTCGTTATCGATGATGTAATTGGCAATAAGGTTTACATCCAGGTTTTTTATAACGGTTTGCGATCCGTTAAAGTTAAATGTCTTCCTGTCAAGTCCACTGTTTGGTGTAATAGCGTTATTGTTCAGATCTGACAATGATAACCTGAAAGCACCTGTCTCATTACCACCTGTAAATGCAACAGTATTGGTGAATGTGCCACCAACTTTGTAAAACTTAGTGTAGTCATCACTGGTTTTTGAGTAGGCATAGCTTTTACCATCAAATTGTATTACTGATGAGCCATCGAGTTTTGCACCCCATGCTAAACTACCGGTACTAAGGGCTTCAGCAACACTTGAAGGCTTTGTACCATTTTCGCCCTGGCCATAAGTGGTCTGAAAATCTGTATTATCAACTACTTTATCAAACTGATAGTTGGTATTATATTCAACACCAAAACCTGAGTTTTTCTTACCCGATTTAGTTGTTATTAAAATAACACCATTAACCGCTCTCGTACCATAAAGCGCCGAGGCTGATTGCCCCTTTAGAACAGTCATTGTTTCAATGTCGTCGGGGTTGATATTGGCAATACCATCGCCATAATCAGCACCGCCCCATTCGCCTGACTGACCTCTTTGCGTGTTATCCATCGGAACGCCGTTGATTACAAAAAGTGGAGGGCCAGCAGTAAGGCTGGTTACACCGCGCAATAAGATTCGCGCTGATGACCCTGCGCCACCGTTGGTTCCGCTGATGCTTAAACCGGCAACGCGGCCTTCTAATGAATAAGCAACGTTACTTTCTTTGGCTTTATCTAACAGGTCGCCGCCAACAGTGGTAACTGAGTAACCCAGTTTCTTTTCGTCCTTTTTGATACCAAGAGCCGTAACTACAACTTCACTTAAGCCTTTGCTTGAAGGAACAAGCGAAACGGTAACAGACGTTTTTCCGCCTACTGCTACTTCCTGTGCCTGGTACCCTATAAATGAAAACACCAGGATGGCATTATCAGGTACATTGATGGAAAAAGCACCGTTGATGTCAGAAGTGGTGCCGAAGGTGGTCCCTTTCAGTTTGATTGTTACTCCCGGCAAAGGCTCTCCCTTTTCATCGGTTACTTTACCACTTACAACTTTGTTGCTTACCACCTCATTTTTAGTAGTAATAACAATTAAGTTGTTATCAAGCTGTACATAAGTAAACCCTGTATTAGCCAATAAACGGTTAAGCACTTCAGTTACATTCTCATTTTCAACGTTGATCGATAAATTCTTTGTTACAGGTATTTTGCGTTCGCTTAATACAAAATGATAGTTGGTTTGTTTTTGAATAACAGAAATCACTTTCATAAAATCGGCAGATTTTAAATTGATAGTGACTTTTTGTTGAGAATAAACATTTGCTACTGATTGCAGGCTAAATGCTACTATTAAAATAAGTGTTAATTTCATTATTAATATGGACTTATATAGCCAATATTTATCCTTAACACCCTTTAGGTGTTTAAAATATTTCATACTTTTACTTAATTAAAGGTGACTGATTAAATAGCCATTTTCTGTTCCAGAGAATTTGGCGTGATTAACTAACGGATGTTCATCTTTTGCGGGGGTTACCATTGGTAATTCCCGCTTTTTTTTGTATAATTTCTTCTATTTCATAGGCTTACACATTTAATTGGGTTAATAGATATAAACTGTTTCATCTTTATATTTGTAATTAAAACTTTCAATTAATTTAAGCGCATCAAGGGCCTGCAAAACGTTTTCATTTTCAAAAACACCAGTAAAGCGGTAATCTTTAACACTCTCATTTCTGAATTTTATTTTAACACCATACCAGCGTTCCATCTGGTTGGCTATCTCGTTAAATGCCTGATCTTTAAAAATAAGTTTATTATTTACCCACGACGTTTCAACCACGGTGGTGTCATTTGATTTGAGGTGGGTAAGGTTGGTTAATGCGTAATTGGTATATACGGTATCTGTATGCCTGGTAATTAAATTGTTATCCGGCCCGCGTTTTGCAATAACTGTGTTTTTCGTATTATTTAAAATCAACTTTTCGTTGGGCTTTAGAATGATCCTGTCAGACGGGCGGTCGGCCATGGTAACTTCTATGGCCCCCCTGATCAGCGTTGTTTCGGTACGGGTGTCGTTAGCATAGGATTTTATGTTAAACGCCGTCCCAAGTACCCTTACATTCATTTTGCCCGCATGCACGATAAAGGGATGTTTGTGATCTTTAAAAACGTCAAAAAACGCTTCGCCGTTCAAATAAACTTCGCGGGTTTGACCATTAAAAACAGGCGGATACCTTAAAGTGGTCTCAGAATTCAGGGTAATTACTGTACCATCGCTAAGGGTGATTTTTGATTTTACCCTGCTTGATGTTTTTGCGACTTCAAGTTTTGCAACCGGGTTTGGCTGCGTAACAAATTGGTAATAATTTGAATAGAAATAAGCAGCAAAACATATTCCTGCAAGTAATGCAGCAGCTATACCTCTCCAAAACCAGGACGTCTTTTTGAAACTCTTTTCAGCTACCGGTTCATCGCCGTCAACTACACCAATCTTCCTTTTGATCCGGCGGAACATCAAATCATTATTGGAATATTGTTCCTGATCTTCAGCCCAGTAAGTCTTAAAAATATTGTATTGATTCCGGCATTCCTCGTCGTTAACCAGTATATATTTTAACTCATCTGCTTCGCTTTCGTTAATTTCATCAGAAAGCTTTTTGGTGAGTAACTCAATAAATCTTTCGTTTATCATTTAGTTATTTGGAATCCCCGTTTAACACAAGGACAATAAATAACACTAAATTGCCTACAAGCCGATAAAAAATATTTTTAATAATATAAAAAACACGGAAAGGCCCAACAATGGAGAGGGAACGGAAGAATTTACCGCTGATTTTGAAGAAACCTGGTGGGCAGCTAAAATAACGCTTAGCTTTTTCATCGCCCTAAAAAGTTGGGTTTGAACTGTTCGGGGAGAAATATTTAATATTTCAGCCACTTCTTTATATTTCATACCGTCTTCCTTAATCAACCTGAAAACAATACACGCCTGTTGTGGTAGCGAAGCGATAGCCTGATCAAGCAAAAAATGTAGTTCCTTTCGTTCAAGCTCCTTTGCAGGATCGAAAGTATTTATAAATTCAACCTCGTTTGATTCCTCTATCTGGACAACATGTATATTGGAATATTTTTTGAGGTAATTGAAAGATTGGTTTTTAACAGCTACAAACAGGTAGGTTTCTGGATTGACAATACCAGTCAGATTCTTTCGCGACTCCCAGCACTTTACAAACACATCAGACACTATCTCTTCTGCCGCTTCTTTCTGCCTGATATAAAATACGCAAAACTTTATAAGCCTGGCATTCAAAGCATGGAACAGCAATTCAAACGATTTCAGGTCGTCGTCAAAGCATATTTGTTTCCACAAGCTAAAAATATCCGGTTTATTTATAACTTTCAATAGAATATTAGTTTAGTGTTAAAATAACAATAATTCCGTTGCAATGTAACAACTTTGCAACAAAAATTCATATTTATTTTAAATTCTTTAATAAATTAAACATATACCCCTGTTATTCAAAATTAAATTACTTTGTGTGTAGGCAAAACGAATAAAAAAATTGTCCCTACAGTATTAAAAATGCCTTTTCTTCCTATTAACGGGCTATTTCCAGGCGAACAGGACGATAATCTATCTTGAATAAATGTTTTCTATAAAAAATTACGTGTAATGTATATCTTCAACACTGCCAGCAAATCCACACTTACGTGTTCTCAATACACTAAGCCCCTTGCAATAATTAAATATTTATTCCCATATTTATAAAATCAGCAATTTTAGTTCATGAAAAAACTACTTTTCTCTATTTTACTACTACCCTTACATATAGTGGTAGCGCAACAGCACCAAATGTCAAAAAGCTATGTAGTTCCCGATGATACGCTTGTACAGCAAAAGCTGGGTAAATGGCAGGACCTTAAATTTGGTTTATTTATGCATTGGGGCACGTACAGCCAATGGGGGTGGTAGAAAGCTGGAGTATATGCCCGGAGGACGAAGGATGGACGCAACGCACAGGCCCCTATGCCGCCGATTATTACGGGTATAAAAAAGCCTACGAAAACCTGCAAACTACTTTTAACCCGCAAAACTTTCACCCCGAAAAATGGGTAGCGGCTGCTAAAGCCGCGGGTATGAAGTATGTTGTTTTTACTACCAAGCACCACGACGGTTTTTGCATGTTTGATACCAAACAAACCGACTATAAAATAACCAGCACAAAAACGCCTTTTTCATCAGATCCGCGAAGTAATATTACCAGCGAGATATTTAATGCTTTCAGGAAAGAAAATTTTATGATCGGCGCTTATTTTTCAAAGCCCGACTGGCATTCAGAAAATTACTGGTGGCCCTACTTCCCGCCAAAAGACCGGAATGTAAATTATGACCCTGCAAAATACCCCGAACGCTGGCAGAAATTTAAGGATTATACCTATAACCAAATACAGGAACTAATGACAGGTTATGGAAAAGTTGATATCCTGTGGCTGGATGGCGGCTGGGTTAGGCCAAAAAGCACAATTGACAGTTCAGTTGACTGGCAGCGAACCATTACCTTTAACCAGGATATTGATATGCCGCGCATCGCATCCATGGGGCGCAGCAAACAACCCGGATTGATTGTCGTTGACCGAACCGTTACAGGTCAATATGAGAATTATACTACCCCTGAGCAACAAGTTCCAAATGAGCCTTTGGACCATCCATGGGAAAGCTGCATTACCATGGGAAATTCATGGAGTTATGTACCCGGTGATCAATACAAATCGGCTAACCAGATCGTTACATTACTGGTTAAAATCGTTTCGCGCGGCGGTAATTTATTGATGAATATCGGCCCCGGCCCTGACGGTGATTGGGATCCGGTAGCGTATGACAGGTTAAAACAAATTGGCGATTGGATAAAAGTAAACGGTGAGGGTATCTATAACAGCACCTCAATAGCCCCCTACTCCGAGTCCAATATCTATTATACCAAATCAAAAAAAGCCAATACAATTTATGCATTCGTTTTATCAGAAAAGGATAAGGTTGAACTCCCCCAAAACATAGCGCTGCATTTGAAAGGCATCGCAAAAATTAAAAAGGTAAGTCTTTTAGGCAGTGATAAAAAGCTGAAATGGACTGCGTCAGCAGATGGCATCAGCATAAACATCCCTGCATCTTTGCAGACCAATAACGGGCTAAGTCAAGCCGCAGTTTTTAAAATTCAATATTAATTAACAAACAACAGACACATTACTATTTGATATAATGTCGCCAACTAAACTGATCAAGCCGCAATTTTTACTTTATCTTCTTTTATTTACCATCTGCCTGAACGGCAACCTTTACGCGCAAAGCAGCTATGAATTAAATTCAGGCTGGAAATGCGCTGATATAGGCAGTGTAAAAATATCAGGGTACGAACTTTCCAAGCCTGACTTTAATGCTAAAAACTGGATGCCCGCTACCGTACCCGGCACTGTTTTAACTACGCTTTTAAATAACAAAAAAGTCCCTGACCCATTTTTCGGGATGAATAATGAACAGATTCCTGATATCTACAAAACCGGTGCAGCCTATTATACCTATTGGTTTATCAAGGATTTTACCGAATCACCAACAACAAAGGGCAGCCAGGTTTATCTTAACCTGCGTGGGGTAAATTACAGCTGCGACATTTTCCTTAACGGCAATAAGCTGAATAAAACCCTGCAAAAAGGCATGTTTTTACGCTTTAGCTATAATATCACCTCTTTTTTAGCCAAAAATGGCGCCAATCGCCTGGCCATATTGGTATACCCGCCCGACGTTTTAGGCAATGCTAACGGCGGCCAGGGCGGCGATGGCACAATTGCCCGCAATGTAGGTTTGCAATATACCGCCGGCTGGGACTGGATCCAGCCCGTACGCGACAGAAACACCGGGATCTGGGACAAAGTGACCATACAAAAAACCGGCGCGGTGCGCATCAGCGACACGCATGTAATTACCCTGGTACCGGGACAAAGGTTTCCTGATGGCCCCCAAAGTCCGGCCAACATACAGGTTTCTGCAACGTTGAACAATGCAGCAACCGCACCGGTATCGGGCACTTTAAGGTTCGAGCTGGACGGAAAAACCATTTCAAAAACTGTCACTTTAAAACCTTCATCCACACAACAAGTTAACTTTAACGACTTTACCCTCCAAAACCCAAAGCTTTGGTGGCCGAATGGTTACGGGCCTCAAAACCTTTACAACTTAAAGGTGAGTTTCGTCGCCAATGGCAATAAATTATCTAATCAGCAATCATTGAAAGTTGGCGTAAGGCAACTGCAATCGGAATATAACGAGCATACGGGCAGCAGGCAGATAGAAGTAAACGGGCAAAAAATATTTATTAAAGGCGGTAACTGGATCATCTCTGACGAGATGATGCGCCTTTCGGACGCCCGTTACGACGCTGAAGTACGCTTTCACCGGGATATGAACCTGAACCTGATCAGGGTTTGGGGTGGCGCCATGATTGAACGCCCTGAGTTTTTCGACGCCTGCGATAAATATGGCATCCTGGTTTTCCAGGATCTTTGGGGATCAGGCGATTGCAACGGACGCTGGATGGACCCCATGAAGCTGGACGATCAATGGACCCGGAGAAAATATCCCGATGACCATGGCCTGTTCCTGCGCTCGGCAGAGGATCAGATCAAAATGGTTCGCAATCATGCTTCCCTGGCTATCTGGTGCGGAGGCAACGAGATTACCCCGCCTGAAGATATTTTGGTACCGCTGCGCGATAGTATTTTACCCCGTTTGGATAATACCCGCTGGTTTGTAGATTACTCCAATTCTGATGCCATGTCGCATAATACACTTGGTGATAATGGCGACGGGCCTTATGGTATCCAGCCACTATCAGTGTTTTGGGAACACCGGACTTTTCCTTTTAACTCCGAGGTTGGATCAGTCGGTTTAAGTGATTATGAATCGCTTAAACGGTTTATTCCGACCAGTCATTTATCACCACCGGTTTATGATGAGGATACCCATAAAACAAAAACAGACGAAGTTTGGGATTACCATAAGTACATTGGTTATGATACCAGCATTGCACGGTATGGTAAAGTAAAAAACGCCGAAGACTTTAGCAATAAGGCCCAACTAGTTAACTACGACCAGTACCGCGGCCTGGCCGAAGGTTTTACTTCGCATATGTGGGACTGGTACACCGGCTTCATCATCTGGAAGACTCAAAACCCATGGACGGCCATGCGCGGCCAGATGTATGACTACTATTTAGACCCCAACGCCTGCCTTTATGGTCTGCATAACGGCAGTGCACCTTTGCACATTATGTACAACCCGGTTAATGGCATGGTGATGGCAGCCAATAATACCTTTAAAGCCCGAAGGAGCATGATGCTGGTTGTAAAAACCTTCGATATGACGGGTAAAGATAGCCTCATCACCCAGGTTTTTGCTGACATTGGGGCTACCACCACCAAAAGATATTTCTCCATAAAAAAAACCATTGATGAAATGGCCGCCAAAGAGGGCGTTTTTCTTTCGCTGCAGTTGCTTGATGCCGATAAAAAGCTGATCACCGAAAACCTGTACTGGATACCCGACCAAAAAGGAAACTTCTCCGGACTGCAAAAAATGAAGCTTAACGATCTGGCGATTAAAGCCAAATACTTTAAACCGGGGCAGGTTGAAGTTACGCTGGATAATACCCAAAACCATTCGTTGGCATTTTTCAACCGGTTGTCACTGGTAAATGCGGATACCAAAACAAGGTTATTGCCTGCCTTTTACAGCGATAACTATGTGAGCGTTTTGCCCGGTGAACGAAAAAAGGTAATTATTGACTACCAGCCAGGTATTGCACAAAAGGACCTGCAGGTAGAGGTCAGCGGATGGAATGTAAGCAAGAGATACCTACCGATCGATAACAACTGATCAATTTTACAAAACATCTATCTTTAAACAATTAAACTAAAACAAATTAACCCTATTTAAATGACAACTATCGCATCCCCAAAACCACCCACGGCTCAAAATAAAAGCTCCAAAGCTATTGTGATTATTGGTATCCTGTTTTTCATTTTTGGTTTTGCAACCTGGATGAACTCTGTGCTGATACCCTATTTAAAATTAGCTTGCGAACTCAATAATTTTCAGGCTTATTTTGTAACATTTGCGTTCTATATCTCCTACTTCGTAATGGCCATACCATCGGCCATGGTATTAAAGGTTACTGGTTTTAAAAAAGGCATGGCTATCGGGCTTGCTGTCATGGCACTGGGCGCTTTAATTTTTATTCCTGCGGCACTTGAGCGCACCTATTTATTGTTTTTATTAGGTTTATTTGTGATGGGAACCGGTTTAGCTATTTTACAAACTGCCTCAAACCCTTACATCGTTATTTTAGGCCCGCCTGAAAGTGCAGCAAAGCGAATCAGCATTATGGGCATCTGTAATAAAGTAGCCGGGGCAATTGCGCCGATTGTGCTTGGCTCCATTGTGCTTGGTGATGCCGATAACCTCAAACTACGCCTCAAAACCATGCCCATTGCCGAAAAAACACAGCAGCTTAATGAACTTGCCTCCAGGGTAATCCCCCCTTATATCGTAATTGTTGTCATCCTGTTACTCCTTACCGTATTTATTTTCTTTTCTGGTTTACCCGAAATTGATACCGATCATGAAGACGAGACTGTTGCCATTGCCAATACCCATAAAACCAGCGTTTTTCAATTTCCATACCTGGTACTGGGGGTATTAACTTTGTTTTTATACGTTGGTGCGGAAGTGCTTGCAGGCGACTCAATTATCAACTACGGCGCCGGCCAGGGCATCCCACTCTCTACGGCCAAGTTTTTTACTACCTGCACCCTCATCGGAATGATTGCCGGCTACCTGGTTGGTATTTTTTGTATACCAAAATATTTTACACAGCAATTTGCTTTAAAAGTATCGGCCATATTAGGGGTAATTTTTACTTTGGGGGCACTTTTTGCCAAAGGATATTTTTCGGTATTTTTCATTGCTTTGCTCGGCCTTGCCAATTCACTCATGTGGCCCGCCATATGGCCAATGGCCATTATCGGGTTGGGAAAATTCACCAAAATCGGCTCTTCATTAATGATCATGGCTATTGCCGGAGGGGCCTTAATCCCCCTTGCCTACGGGCGGATTGCTGATAAAACAAGCCTGCAGCAAGCTTATTGGATCTTGGTGCCGATCTATATTTTTATTCTTTATTACAGTGTAAAGGGGTACAAAGCCGGCCGGGCACCTGTTGAGCCTGCTGGAAAATTATACCCTGTGGCCGAATAAACGAGTTAAATTACCGCATCAAACGCGACAGAAGCACCAATAGACTATTAACTAAAGATGATAAATAAATTTACCGCCACTGTCTTATTTGTGGCATTTACCGGTTTTGCATTTGGCCAGGCAAGCCATCATAAAAAAAACAAAACGACTGATCTAACCCAATACGTTGATCCTTATATTGGTACCGGCTTTCACGGTCACGTTTTTGTGGGAGCCAATGTTCCGTTTGGTGCTGTACAATTAGGGCCAACCAACTTGTCAAAGGGCTGGGACTGGTGCTCGGGGTATCATATATCCGATTCTACCATTGTAGGCTTTCAGCATACTCATTTAAGCGGCACCGGGATCGGCGATCTTGGCGATATTTCGTTTATGCCAACAACAGGGCCAATTAAAACAATCAAAGGAACTTTAGCAGATCCCGGGAATGGCTACTTTTCGCTATTCAGTCGTAAAGACGAAATAGTAAAACCTGGATACTATAGTGTAAAGTTAAAAAGATATCATATCGGCGTTAAACTAACGGCCACCAAACGGGCAGGCTTTCACCAATATACTTTCCCGCAATCCGATCAGTCGCACATCGTTATCGACCTTGAAGAAGGCGTGGCAGATATACCTACAGAAACTTTCATCAAATTAGTCAATAAAACCACTATTGAAGGCTATCGCTTTTCGAGGGGCTGGGCGCATGACCAGCGGATTTATTTTACCGCCGTTTTATCAAAACCAATTGCACATTTTGCCGTGTACGATACAACTGCTTTACAGCAGGGCATTATGCTTAAGGGGCAAAAAGTTAAGGGGGTGATTTCTTTTGCAACGAAAAATGGCGAAAAAGTACTGATAAAGGTTGGCTTGTCGCCGGTGAGTTCAGCCAATGCATTGCTGAATATCAACAGCGAAATACCCGGCTGGGATTTTAATAAAGTTGCTGCCGATGCCCATAATACGTGGAATAAAGAGCTACAGAAAATTGAGATTAAAGCGGACTCTTTATCTCAGCTTAAAAAATTCTATACCGCGCTATACCATACCATGATTGCGCCCTCAGTTTTTAACGACGTTAATGGCGAATATTGGGGTACTGATAAAAAAGTGCACAACGATCATTCTTTCGCCAATTTAACTACCTTTTCATTATGGGACACTTACAGGGCGGCTAATCCATTGTACACCATTATTCAGCCTGAGCGTGTAAATGATATTGTAAACACCATGCTGGCCATTTACAAACAGCAGGGCAGGTTACCTGTTTGGCATTTAATGGCCAACGAAACCAATACCATGGTGGGCAACAGTGCGGTACCTGTTATTGTGGATGCTTATTTAAAAGGCTTTAAGGGCTTTGATGCAACGCTGGCCTACGAGGCAGTAAAGAATACCCAGATGCAGGATATGAGGGGCCTTAAGTATGTGAAAGCGCTGGGCTATATCCCTGCCGACAGTACCGTTGAATCGGTAGCGATGGGGCTTGAGTATTCCATAAACGACTGGTGCATTGCACAAATGGCCCTAAAGATGGGCAACAACGCTGACTATGATTATTTTAGCAAGCGGGGGCAGAATTACCGCAACTACTTCGACAAACAAACGGGCTTTATGCGCGGCAAACTATCGGCAACCGAGTGGCGCACCCCCTTCAGTCCGTTTGTGTCACGGCATATGAAGGACGATTTTACCGAGGGCAATGCCTGGCAATATACCTGGCTGGTGCCGCAGGATGTGGAAGGATTGATCGCCCTGCAGGGAGGCGATCAGCCATTTATCCAAAAGCTCGATTCGCTGTTTATTGCCAAAGGCGATTTGGGAAGCGAGGCATCGCCTGATATTTCAGGATTGATAGGCCAGTATGCGCATGGCAATGAGCCGAGCCACCATATCGCATACTTGTATACTTACGCGGGCCAGCCCTGGAAGACTGCCGAAAAAGTGCGTTACATTATGGATAATTTTTATACCACCAAACCCGATGGTGTTATCGGCAACGAAGACGTGGGGCAAATGTCCGCATGGTATGTTTTATCTTCGGTTGGGATTTACGAGGTGAACCCGGCCAACGGTACTTTTGTATTTGGCAGCCCGGCTATTAATAGAGCCACTATACGCCTGCCTAAAGGCAAACAATTTCATATCGTAGTGAAAAACAACAGCACCAGACATATCTATATCGGGGCCATCAGCCTTAATGGCAAACCGTACACACATGATTTTATCCGGTACAGCGATTTAATGAACGGGGGAGCATTAACGATTTATATGACTGATAAACCCGGCAATTTCGGCACACTGCCTGCCGACAGGCCTCATTCTGTTTTTTAAAGCCGGAACCAAAACTATAAAAAACATTACACCTACCCTCAATTAAAGGATTGGTGTAATGGTTTTGGCCTTAAATTTGCTAAAATGATATATTTCTAACGTGGCCCTTGGTATCTGTTATCTGAACCTGTTTCACGTTACTATTTATGGTTAAAAACCTTCCGGATTGGGATAAAAACGACGAACCGTAATAGAATTCCTGCTTTTGTTTTGATCCATCTTTATAAAAAATAACGGCGCTTTCATCAGCGGGAA
The DNA here is from genome assembly GCF_002355435.1 of Mucilaginibacter gotjawali. NCBI lineage: Bacteria > Pseudomonadati > Bacteroidota > Sphingobacteriia > Sphingobacteriales > Sphingobacteriaceae > Mucilaginibacter > Mucilaginibacter gotjawali. The sequence continues at coordinate 2,056,042 of NZ_AP017313.1, read as the reverse complement.
GCAGCTTAATATTATTTACTTTTCTTTTCAGTTCAAATACTTTTAAGGCGCCACGGTTTTGACTTGCCGCCAGCAAATAATTACCTGAATTGCCCTGCAACTTGACAAGCGCCTTCCCGTTACCCGGAATATAGATGCCGCTTTGAACGATGCTCTGCGGACTAAAGCCCCCCTTCCCATCGCCTTTAAGCATTAATCCATTAAAGGCATCGTATCGCCCGGTACCCACTTCTGTGCCAAAATCATTGCCGTTCATCATTACATCCAGGTTGCCGTCCCCATCAAAATCATCCACAACCATCCCGTTTATGGTTGAAATCTGCGCCGCATTCGGTAGTGGGATCATGGTGAACTTACCATTGCCATCATTTCTTAAATAACAGGATTGGGAAGTATTTGCCATTAGCCTTAATGCACCTTTACGCTGTTCGGGTGTTAAAATATCATCCATGGTAGCTGTGGCAAATGATTTGTAGTTGGTGTATTTTTTTTTCATGCTGATCATTTCTTTCAACAGATCATCCCTGCCTACCGCCGGAAACTCCTTTTTCTTACCCTCCTGGTCGGGCAGAAAAATGGAAGTGATCGCATTAAAGCTGCCATTCTTATCAAAATCTTTTGCTGTAATAAAAACAGGGTATTGCTCACTGGCTTTGTATAAGGTGTTTGAACCAACGTTGCCAACGATATAATCCATTCTGCCGGTATGCCTGAAATCACCCGCAACGATACTGTTCCACCAGCCCAGGCTATTTGCCAGGCCCGATGCCGGCGTAGTATTCTTAAATATACCATGATCATTTTTTAAAAAGGTAACCGGCATCCATTCACCCGCTAAAACCAGGTCGGGCCAGCCATCATTGTCATAATCTGTAAATATCGCATCGCATACCAAACCTATATTATTAAGTGAAGGAGCAACTTCGCTGGTAACATCTGTAAATTTAGCAACGCCATTTTTGCTGTCGTTTCTTAAAATAAAGCTTGACACTGGTTTGGGATAATGCCATGGGTCTACCCGGCCGGATACAAAAAGGTCAGGCTTGCCATCTTTGTTATAATCAATGGCCCTTACGCACAGTTTGCTGGTGTGGTTTATCGGCAATGCATCTGGCGCTAATTTAAAATTGCCCTTCCCATCGTTTATGTATAATTTATCCTGGTATGTGGTATCATTGGGCGCATTTTTAAAGCCGCCCCTCGTTATATAAAGGTCAGGTTTACCGTCGCCGTTGGCGTCAAACAGCAATAAGCCCTCGTCCTTGGTATTAGGATTGGCATTTTGATCGGGCAAAAGCTGGCGCTGAATAAATGTACCGTTTGCCTGCTGTAATAATACCTGCGCTGAAACAAATGAATTACCGCCTACAATAATATCATCCAGCCCGTTGCCGTCAACATCGCCAACGGCCAGCGCAGGATCGTATTCCGACAGTTTGTGAGGCAGCAACTTCTGAATGTTAAAGTCTACAAAATCATATTCATTATGCACATAATGGATGTTTTTCGCCTTTGTTACTTCCGTAAATAAGGCGTTATCGGCAACTTTTGGCTGAACCCATGTGTAGGGCGCGCTTGCGTCTTTAATATTAACCGTGATCACCTGGTTGGTTTTAACCTGTTGCAAAACCTGTTTTTTACCGTTTGGCCACCGGATAACTAAGGAATCAAGCTTGCTGGTTGTACCCAAACCAAAGTGCGCTATGTTTTGATCAGACGACAAATATCCCCTGTAAGGATTATTTTCGGCCACCTGGTGCTTATTGTGGTCATAATAGATATCGGCCCATGCGCCAAGTCCGTTCAGGTTATGGCTATCCCCTTTAAACTTTATTTGAATGTAATGGGTATTTAATGTATCCTTTTCCCTCGCCGTGTTTTTATAAACCAGCGCCTCATCATCGATATTATTGATCACCAGGTCCATCGCGCCATCGTTATTTAAATCGGCATAAACGGCTCCGTTTGAGAATGCCGGGATGCTTAGCCCCCAGTCGCTCGTTTCATCCTCAAATGTCAGGTCGCCTTTATTGCGGTAAGCATAGTTATGAATCTTAACCGAAGGAATCTGGCTCAATACCTGCTCTTTTGAACCTATCGCAAAAGCATTTTTGCGGTAGGTCATAAAATCATGGTCGGTTAAATCTTTCGGGAAGCCGTTGGTAATAATAATATCCCTGAAACCGTCATTATTAAAATCGGTGATCACCGGGGTCCAGCTCCAGTCAGTCTGGGCCACGCCGCACATAAACGCAATTTCGCTGAAGGCAGGGCTCCCAATGCTGTCATTTTGCAAAAGCCTGGGTCCCTGGTTAAGCTGCAGCGTGTTCCGTACATATTGGTACTGAAAGTTATAAAGGTCGAATTTTTGCGTGGTTTGATAATTATTTGGCCCCATCATCATTTTTTTCCGGTAATTATCCTCCGGATTCATATCCAGCTCAAACACATCTGCCAGGCCGTCATTGTTAATATCAACGATATCCTGCCCCATCGAATTGAAAGATGTATGCTTAAAATACTCTTTCGACCTATCAGTGAAAGTACCGTCATGGTTATTTATATATAATATATTTTGCGATAAAAAATCATTGGAAACATATATGTCTTTCCATCCGTCGCGGTTGATGTCAACAATAGTTGCTGCATGACCTAAACCCGGTAAGTTGATACCAGCTTTTGCCGAAACATCATGAAAAACAGGGTGTTTTAATTTGGCGTCCCATTCGTTGTGATATAACCGGCCCAGGCTTTCATGCCCTGTCCGTGCAGCAACAGGCCCAAACATGTTAGGGTAATAGCTTTCACTTGCTTCGTTAACGGTAAGGTACATATCCAAATTTCCGTCATTGTCATAATCAAAAAAACTGGCCATGGTTGACTGCACGTGTATATCAAGGCCATACTCTTTGGCCATTTCCCTAAAATGGGGGATGCCGTCCTTACCAACGCCCTGGTTGATGTACAACAGGTTACGGCGCCGTAACGAATCCTTGTATATTGTATTACAGACGTAGATATCCATCAGGCCGTCATTATTGATATCAAGTATGGCAACACCGCGGCCCCAGCGGCCCATACCTCCAACCCCCGCCTTATCGGTTACATCCTCAAACTTAAAATTGCCCTTATTGATATACAGCCGGTTAGGCACCCGGTTCCCGGTAAAATATAGGTCGGGCAGTCCGTCATTGTTAAAATCGCCCACGCCTACCCCGCCGCCGTTATAGATATTTACAATATCCAACGGATTAATAGAGTCGTTTTCGGTTATTTTATTATTAAAGTTAATGCCGGAATACGAAGAAGGTATCTGTTCAAATAAAGTTGGTTTTCTACATGAAAAAAAACTTAAGGTGCACACGGCAAAAATTAATCCGATTGCCTTGTTTTTTGTGACTAATCGTCCGAAAACTGTAATTCCCCCGGTTATTTTTAACATATTTTTAAATCTGAAATTCAATCTGTTTAATTTTATTTTTCTTCCAATTTACATCAAGCACGTGCAAAACATCAAACGCAATAAAAATGTATTTACAAATACGTTAATATAAAAACTCAAATTCACTTTCCCCGGCCATTATCTTTATTACATAACCTGCATTTTCTGTAAGCCAAACGTCGGATTTACTTATTATCAGGGCATACTCATCTTACAACTCACACGCTATAAACAAGTTATCCGGTAAAAATCCCTCTATATTTATTGGTGATATATAACAAGTATAGTAAATAATCCAGTCAAAAAAAGTATAACTTTTGCTGTCCGGATAGTTGTACATATTATAGGCAAAGACAACGATTGTTTTACAAATAAAGGCCACTCCATAGGGAGCAGCCTTTACCATCAATAATAATACTTATATTTTAGTAACTAGGGTTTTGAGTCAGATTTGGGTTGAGCCCTATCGCGCTAACCGGGATCGGTAATATATCCTTGTTAGCAGGAAGGGTAGTCATCCAAACACCGTGCGTTTTTCCATCAGCTGTTGGGCCGTATGGATAAACGATTTGACTGGTGCTTGATGTAGTACCATATGCATTTTGAATGAATGCTGAAGCTACACCCGGACCGGCCCTGCGCAGATCATAAAACAATGAATATTCAGCAGTAAGTTCGTGCCTGTATTCGCTGTATACCATTTGCAACGGATCGGTTATCGGCGAAGTTGCTTTACCATCCCAGGTAAGGCCATCCTGCATCACTGCTGGTGCCGATCCGCCGAAAGCGCGGTTCCTTACAGCTTTTACATCAGCCAATCCGCCTGCTACGTCGCCGGTTCTGATCTTGCATTCAGCCCTGTCAAGCAGAATTTCTGCGTAACGTAACAGAATTTGGTTTTGCCCGCCAAAAATAGCAGATGTGCCGTTTGCACCTGTAAGGGTTGGATCACGCCATTTTTTTGAATTATAATATCCTGAACGCGGAGTACCGTCGGTTCCATACCATGGGTGCAAAAGCGTACCACAAGTATTGATGGGGTTTCCACTACCGTCTGAATATACAGTTGGGTTACTTTGGTAATTGGCCTGCACTACTGCATAACCTTTTATACCGCCCCATTTGGCAATAATGCCAGGGCTCACATTCTGGTCGCCAGGGCCAATGATCGTAGCCGCCCTGCGCAGGTCACCTGCCTGGTATGAATACCAAAGGCCGGGGTTTCCGTAATCATAACCAAAGCCGCTGATTTCCTGTGGCCAGCTAAAGTCATCAATCCACGCTTCTTCGCCGCCATTCTGCCAGCCGCCATCCCAGCTTTGTGAGCCGGTAATGTTAAATTGAACTTCAAAAAGTGACTCATCGCTATTTTGGTGATCAAATTCACCAACGTCAACAAAATTTGATAATAGATGATAGTTGCTGGTTAACTCCGTGTTGTTAAAAGCAGCCAAAGCCCCTGAATAGTTTTTCAACCACATTTGTGCAGCGCCTTCATACCCGTAAGCAGCGCCTTTAGTGGCCCGGCCAAGGTCAGCTGTTGCAAGGGCAGTTTTTGACAGCAACAAACCTTCTGCCTGTTTCATATCCGCAACTACCTGTGCAAATACCTGGTCCTGGGTGGCCCTTGGGGTTAAGCCAACACCACCTGATTTTAATTCCAATGGCACGCCACCGAAAGTACCACCAAGGTAATAATAGGTCATGCCGCGTAAAAATAAAGCCTCACCGGTTAACCGGTTAGCCAGGTCGGCAGTAATAATACCCTTTGCTTTGGTATCTGCAATTACATCCAATGCAGCGTTTGCCCTGCCAATACCGATATAGGCATTATCCCAAAAAACCGGCAATGCATAAAAGTCAGCGCCTATTCCGTAATAATTCCACACAATATCGTTACCGTTGTTAAACCAGTCGTGTGTTTCAAAATTGGCATAATACCAGATAGATTTCTTTAACAAATCGCTGCTCTGGTAGGTATCGTAAATTGAATTTACCATGGCGATAACATCCTGGGGTTTCTGAAACGTAGCACCTTCGGTCGCGGCAAATGTGTTGGTTTGGGTTAAAAACCCTTTTTTACAACCTAGTGGAATCATCAGCAAAGCGAATAGACTCACCAGGATATAATTTTTCTTCGTCATTTTCATATCGTTAATATTTTATCTTTCTTAATTAAAAAGTTACGTTTATACCTACTGTATAATATTTAGATGATGGATAGGTACCATTATCTACACCATTTTGAGTTGGATTCGCTCCCTGGATACCAATTTCCGGATCAAGGCCTTTATAGCTGGTGATCGTAAACAGGTTTTGGGTTGAAGCATAAAACCGTAATTTTGTTATTGCTATTTTTTTAAGAAAATCAGGAGCTATGGAATAACCAATAGTAAGCGTTTTTAACTTAAGGAAACTGCCATTTTCGATATAAGCGCTTGAAGCCACGTTACTGCCGATCGCGTCGTCATTTGAAGTGATCCTTGCGTAGGTATTAGATGGGTTTGAGGTCGTCCAGGCGTTTTGCAAATAGGTTTTGCTGATATTCTCCACACCAACAAAGCTGCGGTTCTGGAAACTTTCCAATGCGCTTTCAGCAAAGTTAAATATTTTGTTACCGTAAACTCCGTAGAAATAAAGGCCAACGTCCCACGATTTGTAAGTGGCATCCAGGTTTAAACCACCGTAAAACTTGGGGATTGGGCTGCCTAAACTAACCTGGTCACTGGCGTTTACTGTACCATCGCCATTTACGTCAGCAAAGTAACGGTCGCCTGGCTGGGTGATGGTTTTTTGATAGGCTGAAAAACCATGCGAAACTGCGTTTGCATTTAAAGCATCAATCTGTGCCTGCGATTGGAAAATACCCAATGACTTGTAGCCATAAAATTCTCCAACAGGTTGCCCAACATTGGTTTCAGTAAAAGTACCCCATCCATCGGCCGGAATAGATAGGCCGCCAAAGTTCGAAACTTCTTTAATACCCGAAGTTATGCTGGTTAATTTGTTGGCAATTGATGTAATAGTAAGATTTGCCCCGTAGTGGAAGTCCTTATTAACTGCATGGCTGTAATTTAATGCAATTTCAATACCCTTATTTTCCATACTACCGATATTATGGGTAATAAAAGAATAACCGGTTTGTGGCGATGCAGCCAGGTTTAACAAGAAATCTTTTGATTTTCTGTCGAACAAATCAACAGTTAAAGTCAAATCACCATGCAAAAACGAGATATCTGTACCTAAATCTGCTTGCGTATCAGTTTCCCAACGCAGGTTGTCATTTGCAGGCTGGGTAGAATAAATACCTCCCTGGAATGTTTTATTAAAAGTGTAACCATAGTTAGGCGCAGTATTGGCAGCCGAACCAGCTGCATAAAGGGCCTGGTATTGGAATGGATTAATAGTGATCTCGTTTCCTACCTCACCATAACTTCCCCTGAACTTAAGATCTGAAAGCCAATCCACATTTTTCAAAAACGATTCCTGCTTGGCTTTCCACGATACAGCTCCTGACGGGAATGTACCATATTGATGACCCGGCGCGAATTTAGACGATCCGTCCCTCCTAACTGTTCCGGTAATGAAATACCTGTCAGCATAATTATATCCCAACCTTACAAATTGTGAAGCCAGCGATTGGATCACCTGCCCGTTTTGACCTGCAGTAAACACCGGTGTTTTGCTTTGAGATAAATCCCTGATCACACTGTTTGGCGGGATACCACTGCCGGCCATGGAGTTGTAGGTAAGTTCCTGCTCAGATACGCCACCAACAAAATTAATGGTATGTTTTCCAAATGTTTTGTCGTATGATATGGTATTTTCAAACAACCAGTCAAAACTGCTGTTAATGTTTTGGCTATAGGTAGCATTTTGCGTTGCACCTGCCTGGGCGCCGTATTGATTTACAATACGATCATCTTCAGGCGAAAAATACGAACCGCTGTATCCATTATAGGTGATACCGGCGTTTGATTTAACCTTTAAGCCATCTATTATGGTTGCTTCTAAATTAGTATTGGCTACAAAGAAATTACCAATGTTTGCATACCTGTTATTTTCGATAGTATAAACCGGATTGTTATATTTCGCAACATATACATAAATTGGATTGAAAAACCCATAATTACCATTGCGGTCTTTAATCTGGTTGGTTAGCTGGTTACCACCATCTAAAGTTGGCGGCAATTCACTTAATCCTATCAAGGAACCTGTTCCGTATGGATTGTTTTGATCCTGGTAAGTATACTTAACAAATGAATTTGACTTCAACCATTTCTGAGGTTTATATTCAAGGTTGCTTCCAACGGTTACCCTTTTGAAATAAGAACCCAGTACAATACCTTTTTGATCGTAATAACCAAGTGAAGTTGACGTATTAATTTTATCGTTACCGCCACGTATGGCCAGGCTATAGTTTTGAGTCAGGCCCGCGCGGTATACTGCGTTCTGCCAATCAACGTTTGTTAAGGATGATGGAGTTGCCCAGCCAGAAAAAGACTGAAAATTTCCGTTTGAACCCGCTGCAACCTGGTTTGCCAGCGTAGCAAATTGTTGAGCGTTTAATACGTCGTATTCTTTGGGTTTACCCTGGAAAGCTTCGTATCCGTCTAATGACACGGTTACACCATTTGTTTTACCCTTTTTAGTGGTTACCAAAACCACACCATTTGCAGCCCGGATACCATAAATTGCTGTGGCAGATGCATCTTTCAACACGTCAATTGATGCAATGTCATTAGGGTTAATATTGTTGATACCACCGGCTTCAAGCGGGTATCCGTCAATAACATATAATGGCACGTTACCGCCCGTAGCCAAACTACCTGTACCACGGATCAGTACGGTAATGTTACCACCGGGAGAACCATCGTTACTGGTTACCTGCACACCTGCTGCACGCCCCTGCAAGGCCTGGTCAAGTGAAGTTACAGGCAATTCTTCAATCTGCTTTGCGGAAATCGAACTGATGGAACCTGTCAGGTCCTTACGTTTTGCGGTACCATAACCGATAGAAACCACGTTTACTTCAGTAAGTGTCTGTGCATCCGGGGATAATTTAATGTTATATACACTGGCATCGCCTACAATTATTTGCTGCGGCAAATAGCCCACGTAGCTAAAGGTTAACACCGTACCTGTGCTGGCTGAAATTTTAAAAGCGCCATTAACATCAGTTTGAACACCTGTTGTTGTGCCTTTAATTCTAACGCTAACCCCTGGCAAGCCACCACCGTCGTCGGCCGAGGTCACTTTACCGGTTATTTGCCTGGTTTGGGCAAATGTGGTAGCATAACCAAAAATAGTTAGCAAAATAACGAGTAACGTTTTTTTGCAACTATTGAATTTGTAAAACAGTACATCTTTCTTCATTTTTATTGATTTAGTTGATTAATTGATTTGCTGAACATTGTTGAGATAAATGGAAATATGGCTCCGTTAACCTCAAATTATTTAGTATTTACAAACAGCAACCGGCTGTATAATTGGATTGTATAAAATTTATCATTCCCTGGCAACTGGTGTTCAGGTTATAACAACTTAAGGTTTTACAGCATCATGCAACTTATAAAACCGCAAAACTTATTATACAAATTTAACCTATACACACCGCTGATATGTAATACTATTTTTACATTTATTAATTCTATATTTATACATTTTAATGCATTATTAAATATTTTTTATGCAATAAAATACGTATTATGTTATATATAACAACATATTATAGATTATAATGTATTTACTGCTGCTATTTATCCTTATATATAAAAACTCCTTCCATTACTATATGCCTCCCTGAATTCACGCGGGATACATTGTTTTTTACGTTTAAAAATCCGGTTAAAATTGGATATGTTATTAAAGCCGCATTTGTAGGCTATGCCGGCTATATGTGCCTCGGTATCAATCAACATCCTTGATGCGTGACCCAGTCTGATCTCATTAAGGCTTTCGATAAAAGTTTTACCGGTTCTTTTTTTAATAAACCGGCTGAAGGACACCTGGGGCATATTGGCTACGCGGGCAACATCGGCAAGCGTTATTTGCTTATCGTAGTTGTTGTGCATATATTCAAATACTTTTTCGATCCGCCTGCTTTTAAAGCAGAAGTTCTGATCCGAAAAGCCCGTATCTGACAGTAATTTAATATTTGAGGAAACCGATAAAGAGTGAAGTATAGATAGCAATTCCAAAACTGCATCAAACCTGCTTTTTTGGTTCAGATCCAAAATCCTGTTTACAAGCCCCTTCGTGGTCTCCCGCGAAAAGAGAATTCCCAATTGGGCATTGTTAAACATATTTTTAAGTATACTGGCCTGGTTTCTGTTTAAAAAATTTTCGTCGAAAAGGTCTTTATGAAACTGAATGGTTACTTCCTGTATTTCGGTTGATGTACATTGGTGTAAAAACCAGGCATGGTAAATATTGGGGCCGATAAAAACAAGCTCCATATCATCAATAACCCCTATACTACCGCCAACAATGCGCTTTGCACCTTTGGCATTTATAATAAGGTTAAGTTCATATTCATCATGATAATGCAGGGGAAAATCAAAATCCTTTTTCACCCTCGAAGAAATGGTAAAACAATCACCCGCGTTTAAGGATGTTGTTTCGCGCATTACTTTTTGTGTGTTTGTTGTATTATACATGATAAAAATAGTTTGACCGGTTGTAACTGGTTGCCTTATTCGTTTTTTTTAAACTACCGGCGCTTAATCTTATATTTTTACTGTTAATGATTTCCCGTTGTATACAATTGTCTTATCCGCATTTTCGGTAACAGCTTCCCCTGTCCCATGTGCAGGGCCAACCAATACTATATTGAAAGTCCGGTACTTTTTTAACCCTTTGTAAGTACCTTTTGTATCAGTTATACTAACCTGGCGCAGTTTATCATTCCAGTTAATAGTAAAAAGGGCGTATTTACCTTTCTCGTAATTGTAGTTGTCGTTTTCATCTTCATAAATGGTAAACTTGCCATTTGCGCCGGGGTAAATGCGTAATTCAAAAGGTTTTGCTGTTTTTTGGGTTGCATATTCCACTTCAGGCGCCATTGGTATAACAGAGCCTGCTTTTACATATAGCGGCAAAATACTGATGGGCGATTCGGCCTCAATTGTTCTTCCGCCGGCGAGGGTTTTACCCGTCCAGAAATCAAACCATGTGGCCTTTGGCAGGTATACTTTGCGGATTTTTGCTTTTGCTTCACCGGCGCCTGTATATAATTGATCAGTAACCGGGTTTACCATAAATGCCGGGCCAAACATAAATTGATCAGGTATACTGTAAACATTTGCATCATTCCTGAAATCAAAGGCCAGCGAACGCATTATGGTATAGTTATGCATCGTTACCCTGGCTGAAAGGGAATATATGTAAGGCAACAAGCGGTAACGCAGGTTATCGAATTTCAGCAAAATATCTTTGGTAGGTTGGTCCCAGTTATTTGAGAACAGCGCCCTTTCGCCTTTACCGTGAATGCGGAAGATGGGTGAGAATGCGCCAAACTGGAACCAGCGGGTAAACAACTCCCTGTTTTTAGGCTCAGACCAGGCAGGGATGCCGTCCGGATCTACCCTTGATAAATAACCGCCAATGTCCGATGTCCAGTATGGAATACCGGAGGCACAGGCATTTATACCCTGTGGTACCTGGCTTTTAAAGGCTTTAAAAGTTGTAGTAATATCTGATGACCAAAGCGTTGTTGCACTCCGTTGTGATCCTGCAAACGCCTGCCGTACCAAAAAGAAAGCACGTTTGCCGGTCATATCGCTTCTCCAACCCTTATAAAGACCTTTGGCATGCTCCAGGGCATAGGTATTAAAATAGTCAATACCTTTTCCAACTGAAAAATCGGCTTTGCGGCGCTCATCAAGCAATGACCCATTGTCAGGCTCGCATTGGTCAACCCACCAGGCATCCCAGTCAAACCGCTTTACTACGCTATCACGGGCCTGTGCCCAATAAAGGTCCCTGGCTTTGGGGTTATGGGCATCATAATAGGTATCAAAAGTATGGGCGAAAAAATTATCCCATTTTATGCTGGTTAAAAAGCCGTTTTTCTTTTGCGCTTCGTAATTCGCGCTACCATCGCCAAACAACGGCCAGACGGAGATCATCGCATGGAAATTTGCCTTGTGCAGTTCGTTGACCATTGCTTTCGGATCGGGGTACCGGTCATGGTTCATGATGTGAGAACCGATCGGAGCGGGTGACCACCAGAACCAATCCTGTACAATAGCATCTACCGGGATATGGTTATTACGGTAACCATCCTTCACACCTAAAACCTCGGCCTGTGTTTTATACCTGTCCTGCGATTGAAAAAGCCCGAAAGCCCATTTTGGATACATAGGAGCGGCACCTGTTGCCGTGCGGTACGAATCAATGATATGATCAAAATCGGGGCCGTAAAAAAAATAATAATCTACTTCCTTGCCGCTTTCCGATACATATTTAAATTGGGTGTTACCAGCTTCGGCGCCATAAAAATCTGAGGCCGAATAGTTATCCCATAAAAGGCCGTAACCTTTTGTTGAGAGTAAAACAGGGATAGCGCCGGTCATGTATTTGATCAGCATTTGCTGGTTACGTCCTTTGTAATTGATGGAAAGCGTATCTTCAGGATGGCAGCCCAAACCAAACAGTGCTTCATCCTTCGGCGAATTGAACTGTGTACTTATGCTATAGGTTTTTATCCCTGCAACGGTGGCTTCAGTAAGAGACTTATTACCGGCCGCGGCCTCGCCGGTTATTATCTTCCCGTTAATATCTTTATAAGTAATAGCGTTAGTTACCTTATCGATAACAATTCTCAGTTTAAGCGTAGTAATAACGATCCCGCCTTTTTGTTCACTTACTTTAAAGGGCGTATTTTTTGCCCAGGTATTATTAACAACAAGCGATGTTTTGGGGGGGAAGGCATTCAAGATGGTGTACTTAACCTCAACAATATCGTCGGCACAAATCTTTATTTTGATGAGCCCGGTATTGAGTTTTATGGTTATACCGTCAGCTTCTTTCTTGTACGATTTAACAGCCGCTTTGGCATTATATGCTGACGCTGCATAAATGAGTACAATCAAAAAACTGCAGGCTTTTTGCCTGGCAGACTTAAAGTTCTTGTTAAGCATAATTTTAGAAGGTGTTATAATTGCAACCGGGGTTACCGATCATGCTTGTAAAGCTATTGGTTAATCATTTTTTTTAATGCTACAAAAGTTTCTATTTAAGATAAAAATGTTAACCAAAGGCGCTATAAGGGGCATTTAGGAGGGATTTACGCACTTATTTCAAAAACAGCAAAAATTATGACGAGTAATAAAATAAGCATACCAGGGTTAACAGGCCGTCAGAACTTAACAGGCAAATAGAAATTATTGTTTACGGATTTAAATAGAAACTAACGCTTATCTGCAAGCCGAAGAAATTTGCGCGATGCATTTTTAACACATTAACACACACACACAAACCAGTTATCCTGGTGTTTTTGTGTGTTACCAGTAGGCGTTGCAGGCTAATAAGAAATGGTTGATTTTTTTTACGCCGATACGGTAGAAATGCAATTACGTATCAATCAACTTCTTCAAATATCTCTTTTTCCTTATTACGCATTTGGGTAACGTATTCTGAAGGCAGCATGCCGTATTCATCTTTAAACACCTTCGAAAAATAATTAGGGTTATTAAAGCCTGACTCATAGGCAACGCCGGCGATATTAAGTTTACTCTTTTCAAGTAACTGAACCGCTCTTTTTAAGCGAATGGTCCGGATACAATCAACCGGCGTTTTACCGGTAAGGGATAACATCCGTTTATAAAGTGAGATCCGGCTCGTTGACAACTGGCGGCTCAACTCCTCGACAGAGAAATTCGGGTTGGTGATATTCTTCTCGATACACGAAAAAACATTCTTCAAAAACCTTTCATCTTCCGATACAACCGCTATATCCGGTGCATTAACTTCAACCTGCTTCTGGTAGGTTTTTTTCAAAGTCTTTTGCATCAGCAAAATGCCGTTGATTTTTGAAAGCAATATTTGGAAGTTAAAGGGCTTGCTGATATAATCATTAGCACCATTGGTAAGGCCCGCAAGCTGGTTTTCTTCATCAGTTAATGCGGTCAGTAAAATAATAGGAATATGCTCCGTACGTTTATCACCTTTTATTTTTTTGCACAGATCGATCCCATTCATCTCCGGCATACTTACATCGCTCACTATCAGGTTGGGGTGCAAGGCAAGCGCTTTTTGCCAGCCATCTTTACCGTTTACAGCCTCAACAATAGTGAAGTTATGTTTCAGGTTATCCTTTAAATAAAACCTAAGGTCGTCATTATCTTCAATCAACAAAATAACAGGCTTCTTGGATGTGATACGCGAACTTTCCTCGGGTTTAGCTATCGCGGGCTGTTCAGCTACCGGAGTGCTCTTTTCATATTCTACATCTACCGGCAATTGAACGGTAAAACAAGTGCCGTTTCCGGGTTCACTTTCAATGCTGATTTCTCCGCCGTGCATTTTAACAAATTCCCTCGTGATTGACAAGCCGATCCCGCTGCCCTGGTTCAACAAACTTTCGGGCATATTGTCCTGAAAAAAGCGCTCAAAAACTTTATCATGTATTTCTTTCGGTATACCTATGCCTGTATCAATTACTTTTATTTCTAAAAGCTGTTGCTCATCATCAACTGCGTTGTCTTTAACAAGGCTAATAAAAACGCTTACATTACCACCTGAAGCCGTGAATTTAAAGGCGTTTGAAAGCAGATTAAATAGCACCCGTTCAATTTTGTCCCTGTCAAACTTAATGATCACCGATTCTATGTCGCTCTCAATTAAGTAATCCACATGGTTTTGGTCAGCAATATCGGTAAAGGAAGCAGATACCTCCTTTATAAATTGGATGATATCTCCCTTGCTCAAATTTAACTTCAATTCCTTAAACTCCATCTTCCTGAAATCCAGCAACTGATTAACCAGGTTTAACAGGCGCCTGCCGTTTCTTTTGATCATTGTTAAATGATGCTTTTGCCCGGGATCATCGATTCCTTTAATTAAATTATCAATTGGCGATATAATTAATGATAAAGGTGTCCTGAATTCGTGACTCACATTGGTAAAGAACTTTATCTTCATCAGGTCGAGTTCATGCATCCGCCTGGCTTCTTCACGTTCCTGGGCAATTTTACGCTCAGATTCCAGTTTATCCTGCCTGATCTTAAATTCGCGTTTTAATTTCAATATGCCTTTGTGCCTGATGTAAAACAACAGGCATATAACAGAGAGGAAATAAATGGCGTAGGCAATCGGCGACTTCCAGAATGGCGGCAATACTTTAATATTAAGTGCAATAGTGCTGCTGTTTTTAGGATCGTTAATATTACTGGCTCTTACTTTAAATACATAGTCGCCGGCATCCAAATTCGTATAAGTTGCCTTGCGTATATCATTTGGAGCCGAAAGCCATTGCTTATCAAATCCATCCAATTTATATTGATAAACAATCTTATCCGGATTAAAATAATCACAATCGGCAAATTCAATGCTAAAATCATTTTCGTTATGAGTTAACGTCAGCTCTTTTGTATCGGCTATTGAACTCTTCAATACAATGTTACCATTAACGGTATCCCCTGCGGCAACACTTTTATTAAATAACTGAAAATCGGTAAACAATAATTGGGGCTTACTTTTTACAATATTGATACTTTTTGGATCGAAAATATTAAAGCCATGTGCTCCGCCAAATATCATCAGGCCCTTTTTTGTTTTAAAGGCAGCGCATGCATTAAATTCTTTTCCCTGCAAGCCGTCAAATTCATCAAACTTATTGATCTGAAACTTATAACTATTGCCGGTTTGCACATAATTTATCCGGGCCAGCCCATTTTTTGTGCTGATCCATATTGATCCATCTTTATCCTCCAACACGTTTAACACGTTGTTTCCAGGCAGCCCTTTTGTTTCATCCAGGTTATGAAATTCATTGGTCTGCGTATTAAAAACACTTAAACCGCCTTTAGTACCTATCCAGAATAATCCTTCCTTGTCTTGTATAATGCAGTTTACATCATTGGCTACTAAACTATTGGGGTTTTTAGGCTGATTAAAATAGTGTTTCGCCTTATTTTTCCCTTTTTCAATAAAGTCTAACCCTTTGTCGCGCCCTATCCAAATATTTTTTTGTTTGTCCTCATAAATAACTGCTGTATAATTAGACAGCATTTGATAATTTGGATGTAAAAAGCTATTGGTCTCTCTGTTAAAAATATTAATACTGCCTGCAAAAGTGCCTACCCACAATTTATTTGATGAATCTTCTATGATGGTATAAACCCTGTCATCCGAAATACTTGACGGTATATTGTCATTATGCCGGTAATGGGTAAACTTATTTCCGTCAAAACAATCCAGTCCTCCAAAATAGGTGCCTATCCAAAGCTTATGTTCATGGTCAATGCATAAACGGATCACCACATCATTGGTTAAACTGTTTGCATCATTGGGGTTATGTTTGAACTGGGTATATTTTTTAGTGACGGAATTATAATTGATCAACCCTCCCCCATTTGTCCCGATCCATAAATTCCCATTGGCATCATCGGCAAAGCAATCTACATCCTCAAATGGCAAACTTTTATTGTCTGACAGAAACTTACGCACAAGCGGGAACTGGATGATGCTTTTATGATAATAACTAACCCCCTGTTTAAATGTACCGGCCCAAATGATGCCGGTATTATCTTTATAAAGCTCAACAGTGTTCCCTTTCAGGGATTTTGCATCGTCTTCCCTGTTTAAAAGATATTGAATACTATTGCTGACCGGGTCGTACAGGTTAATGCCGCCATGATCGGTACCTATCCATATTTTATTATCGTCACTCAGTATAATATTGTTAATTACATTATAATTAAGCTTTATATCTGCTGACTCCGTATTAAAATGATCAAGTGTGCCTGTGTTTGTATGATAACGGTAAACGCCTATAGGGCTGCCTGCCGCACAGATCCACAAATTACTGTTGTTATCAAATGTTCCGGAATAAACCTCATACCTTTTATTGTTGGCCTTCGCCAGGATACCTGAGCTTGAAATAATTTTATTTTTATGAATGTCAAACTGATCAATTACGCCATCACTGTAAATAAGCCAAAATAAGCCGTGGCTGTCTTCAACAACATCCGTTACTATATTTGAATGCAGTTTCACACTGGAATTGGCTGCACTGCTAAAAAAAGCAGTTGAGTTGTTTTTGGGATGATAGCAATACAAACCCCTGTCGTTTGTTAAAAACCAGAAATTGCCTTCTTTATCTTTCCTGATAGTGGTAACCTGGTCAGTTAAAACATTATACTTTGTGAGTTCATAAACAATCACATTTGAAAACTTTTCGGTTACGGGGTTATAAACACATAAGCCGCTATTGGTTTTAATCCATAGTTTTCTTTCAGGGCCCTCAAAAATTGCTCCTACAGAATTATCGGAAAGAGAGCTGGGGTCGCCCGCCGAGTGTTTAAATACTTTAAATTTATACCCATCGTACCTGTTAAGGCCCGCAATGGTACCAAACCACATAAACCCTTTGGAGTCTTTATAAATGCTGCTTACCTGGTTAATTGAAAGCCCGTCAGTAATATCCAGATGAGAAAACTGGTATACCGGATTTTGGGCCGACACCTTTTGTTGGATTAAAATATACAGTATAAGTACGGCGTAAATTTTAAAACGCATAACAGGCAAATAATTGGTTATAATTAGTTTTTTAGCAGGCAGAATGCCATCGTACTAATGTAGGAATAAATGTAACAATTACATTACTAAACGATAAAAATAATCAGGTTCAGCCTTTTCGTCTTTCTATAGCTAAAATTACACTATTTAGCATAAAAATTACCGGTAAAAAAGAAAATAAAAACAGGTGCTGTAATCCAACCCCTACCCCCTGATTTTACATTACAGATCACCCGGCACAGTTCAGCAAATAAGCCAATAAAGGCGAAATTATTTTTAATTTTATATATAAAATACTAATATTTTTAGCATAACTTTATAGTCCCAAATTTAAAGTTTATGCCTGATACTAAAAGAGACATTGTAAGCCGGTTGCAAAAGGACATTTTGCAATGGGAAGGCTACAGGCCTCCGCCTGACGGCACAAGGGATTTAATGGGCCTGGGCCCGGTAGAAGCGACTTTTCCAAATGGTGTCTTTCCTTTAGGGGCTATTCATGAACTGGTATGCGGCAATACCGAACAGGCCACAGCCAGCGGCGGTTTTATAACCGGTTTACTTTCGGTACTGATGCAAAATGGCGGCGTTTGTGTATGGATCGGCCTTTCGGGGAATTTATACCCTTCGGCCTTAAAAGCTTTTGGTGTTGATCCGGATAAGGTGATCTTCATTAATCTTTTAAAAGATAAGGATGTGTTATGGGCGATGGAAGAATCGCTGAAATGTGGCGGCCTGGCGGCGGTTATTGGCGAACTGCGGGAAATTGATTTTAAACAATCGCGCCGCTTGCAACTGGCGGTTGAGCAGAGCCGGGTAACGGGTTTTATCTTACGTAATCAGTCTGATAAAATCGGCTCAACCGCTTGTGTCGCCAGGTGGAAAATAAAACCGTTGCCAAGTGAGCCGGTTGACGGTTTGCCGGGCCTGGGTTTCCCGCGCTGGCAGGTAGAGCTGCTGCGGGTGCGCAACGGGCAACAAGGTAAATGGATCATCGAATGGTCTGACGGTAAATTTGCGCCTGTAAGTGAACCGGTTATTAAACAACAAGAATTAATGGCAGGGTAAGCAATGCAAAAACGTTTCATGGTCATATGGTTTCGTCACCTGACGACAGACTGGCTGACCCTTAGAAGGCCGGAACTAAAGGATATACCTTTTGTTTTTGCAGCGCCCGAACGTAACCGTATCATCATCACTGCCGCTAATCCCCTGGCCGAAGCCCAGGGCGTTTATCGCGGCATGGCGGCGGCAGATGCCAAAGCCATCACCAACAACTTACAGATACTGAATCATTTACCAGGCAAAGAAGCAAAGCTATTACGGCTATTAGGTTTGTGGTGCATCCGTTACACGCCTATTGTGGCTGTTGATTTGCCCGATGGGCTGATCCTTGACATTTCGGGCTGCACACACTTATGGGGCAGTGAGCGGGAATATTTGAAAGAAATAGTTTTGAAATTGCGCACGCAGGGCTATGATGCACGGGCAGCCATAGCTGATACTATTGGCGCAGCATGGGCGGTTGCCCGTTTCGGAAAAATAACGCCCATTATTAAAACCGGCATGCAGGCGGAGGCCCTGCTCCCCTTGCCTCCTGCGGCGCTCCGGTTAGAACCCCTGGTGTTGGAAAAGCTGCAAAAATTAGGCTTCAGCACCATCAAAAGTTTTATGCAAATCCCCCGCACTGTATTGCGCAGGCGGTTTGGAGAAGGGCTTTTATTAAAACTGTCACAAGCCTTAGGCATGGAAGATGAGGTGATTACGCCTTTGATCCCGCCCGTTCCTTATGCTGAACGCTTACCTTGTTTAGAGCCGATTAAAACCGCAAAAGGGATTGAGATCGCCATAACGCAATTATTAGAAGGTTTATGTACAAGATTACAGGCTGAAGGCAAAGGAGTGCGAAAAGCGGTGCTTAAATGTTACCGGATAGATGGTAAAATGGTGCAGGCAGGTATCAGCACAAACCGCGGTTCGCACAGCGTTTCCCA
This sequence comes from Mucilaginibacter gotjawali, assembly GCF_002355435.1. Classification (NCBI taxonomy): domain Bacteria; kingdom Pseudomonadati; phylum Bacteroidota; class Sphingobacteriia; order Sphingobacteriales; family Sphingobacteriaceae; genus Mucilaginibacter; species Mucilaginibacter gotjawali. The sequence continues at coordinate 2,036,866 of NZ_AP017313.1, read as the reverse complement.
TTTATTTAAACTGTTTGAATTACAAATCAGTAAAATCGAACCAGCTTTAGGCATAGAATTATTCCTGCTGGAAGCATCAAAGGTGGAGGATATTGAGGTGCTGCAGGAAAAAATATGGACCGGAAAGCCCGGCTTACAGGATAACAGCCTTGCTGAATTATTAGACAGGGTAGCCGGTAAAGTTGGCGCACATACCATTCACCGGTACCTGCCTGCCGAGCATTACTGGCCCGAACGCTCGATCAGGCCAGCGGTTTCCCTGTCAGAAACGCCGGCAACCCAATGGCGGACTGACAGGCCGCGTCCACTGCGGCTGCTTCGCCGCCCCGAGCAGGTTGAAGTAATGGCGCTATTGCCTGATTATCCGCCAAAAATATTTACCTATAAAGGCAGGCGGCATATAGTTGAAAAAGCCGACGGGCCTGAGCGTATTGAGCGCGAATGGTGGCTGGAGAAGGGTGAACACCGGGATTATTATGCAGTGGAAGATTCGGAGGGGCAACGTTACTGGCTGTTTAGGCTGGGGCATTACGATGCGGAACCGGAATGGTATTTACATGGATTTTTTGCCTGAATATAATGGAATACGCGGAATTACAGGTTACCAGCAATTTCAGCTTCCTTCGGGGCGGCTCACACCCGGATGAACTGGTGGAGCAGGCTGCGGCTTTGGGTTATTCAGCTATCGCCATTACCGACCGCAACAGCCTTGCGGGTATTGTGCGGGCCCACTTGGTCGCAAAGCAAGCCGGGATCCGTTTTATCCCTGCTTGTCACCTTGATCTGCTCGACGGACCTGGCTTGCTGGCTTATCCAACCGACCAGGCTGCTTATGCCAGGCTTTCGGCGCTTTTAACCATTGGAAACCTGCGGGCCGAAAAAGGGGAATGTCATTTATATAAAGCAGATGTTTACGGGCATCAAAAGGGCATCAAATTTATCATCGTTCCGCCTGATGAGTTAAATACACAATTTGATTACGATGATGACTTCAAAAGCGCTGTAGCAGAATATCGCAAGGCTTTCGGCAGTGAATTATACATAGCGGCTACCCGTTCCTACAACGGAAATGATGCCAAGCGGCTTTTCAGGCTGGGGCAATTGAACATTCCACTGGTTGCTGTTGGGGATGTGCATTACCATGAGGCAGCACGCCGCGAATTGCAGGATGTATTAACCTGCATCCGCGAAAAATGCAATATCTATACGGCTGGTTTCAGGCTTCATGCCAATGCCGAACGGTTTCTCAAACCTATAGATGAAATACACCGCCTCTTCAGGCAATATCCCGAAGCAATCGGTAATGCGCTGGAAATTGCCGATGCCTGCACTTTTTCATTAGATACTTTAAAGTATATTGAACCTGAAGAAGCGATCATTGATGGCATGACCCCGCCGGAACGCTTGCGAAAATATACGTGGATGGGAGCACACGGGCGCTATAAGGGGCGGGTGCCTAAAAAGGTTCGCAAACAAATAAAATTCGAATTAGCATTTATTGAGCGCCGCAAACTTGCCCCTTATTTTTTGCGGGTATACAAGTACACGCAAAAAGCCGAAGAACTTGGCATCCTGCACCAGGGCCGCGGCTCGGCGGCTAATTCTACAGTTTGTTACTGCCTCTCTATTACCGCAGTTGATCCGATGAAATCAAGGTTGCTATTTTCGCGTTTTATGTCGGATGCCCGGGAGGAATGGCCCGATATCGACGTTGATTTCGAACATGAACGCCGCGAGGAGATCATTCAGTATATTTATGAAGACTACGGGCGCGAGCATGCCGCCATTGTTGCAACGGTGACACAGGAACGGCACAAAGGCGCCATCCGGGATGTGGGTAAAGCGATGGGGCTTTCGGAAGATACCATTAAACGTATTGGCGCCACCATTTGGGATTTCAGGGAAGAGGGTTTTGATCAAAAGCGTTTGCTCGAACAGGGCCTGAACCCGCATGATCCACTCATTTTTAAAGTACTTGAATTAACCACACTGCTGATGGGTTTTCCGCGGCAGTTGGGGCAGCATACCGGCGGCTTTGTGATTACAGATGGCAAATTATCCGACCTATGCCCCGTACTGAATGCCCGGATGGAGAACCGCACCCAGCTGGAATGGAACAAGGATGACCTGGAAGCTTTGGGAATATTGAAAGTAGATGTATTGGGCCTGGGAATGCTGACCATGATCCGTAAAGCATTTGACCTGGTGTTACAGCATTACGGGAAGAAATTAACGCTGGCGAATGTACCGCAGGATGACCCGAAAGTTTACGAAATGATCTGCCATGCAGATACCATCGGCGTGTTCCAGATTGAGAGCCGGGCCCAAATGTCTATGCTGCCGCGCCTAAAACCCACCTGTTTTTATGACCTGGTGATCGAAGTAGCGATTGTGCGCCCCGGACCCATCCAGGGGGATATGGTACACCCCTACCTGCGCCGCCGTAACGGCGAGGAGCCTGTTATTTTTCCATCAAAAGAATTGGAGAATATATTAGGGCGCACACTCGGGGTACCATTATTCCAGGAACAAGCGATGGAGATCGCGATAGTGGCAGCAGGTTTTACACCTGCCGAGGCAGACCAGTTACGGCGCAGTATGGCCTCATTTAAAGCCAATGGCAAATTACATCTTTATGAAAAAAACTGGTGGATGGCATGGTAAAAAAGGGTTATGAAGAAGATTTTTCGAGGCGGGTATTTAAGCAGTTACAGGGCTTTGAAGGCTATGGTTTCCCGGAAAGCCACGCGGCATCCTTTGCACTACTGGTTTATATATCGTCCTGGCTGAAGTATTATTACCCGGATGTGTTCTGTGCGGCGCTTTTGAACAGCCAGCCGATGGGCTTTTACCAGCCGGCCCAAATTGTAAGGGATGCACGGGACCACCAGGTTAAGGTACTGCCCGTAGATGTGAACCATTCTTTTTGGGATAATACACTGGAAAAAATAGAGGACAAGTACTTTGCCGTTCGCCTGGGTTTCAGGCAGGTAAAGGGATTGCGTGAGGAAGACATGTTATTACTGATAAACAACCGTCTCCTCATTTTCAACCATGTTGATCAATTGCGGGAGGCGGGCGTTCCTGAAGCCGCTTTGGAAAAGCTGACGGACGCAGATGCTTTCCGCTCACTGGGTGCAGATCGCCGCCAAGCTTTATGGGAGGTAGCCGCGTTAGGCGACAGGCCAATAGCGCTGTTTGGGGGCCAGCAGTCGGAAAGCGTTAAAGAGGTACAGGTACAATTACCGTTGATGACGGAAGGCGAGCACGTGGTACAGGATTATTCGGCAACGGGCTTATCGCTCAAGAACCACCCGGTGGCGCTGGTACGTGAAAAGCTGGATCTGCTGCGAACCACCCAAATTGGTAAACTTAAACAAATGAAAGATGGCGACCCGGTGAAAGTGGCCGGCTTAATTACCGTCCGCCAGCGTCCCGGCACGGCCAAAGGCGTTTTGTTTATGACGCTGGAAGATGAAACCGGCGCCGGAAATATTGTGGTATGGGAAAAACTTTTTGACCAGTACCGAAAAGAGATCATCCAGTCGCGTTTGTTTATGGTAGAAGGGAAATTACAGATCGAAGGCGAAGTGATCCATGTGGTTGCCAAACGCTGTTTTAATTTGAACAGCCTGCTGCGTGGTTTAACAGTGGCGAACGAAGACAATCTACCACTTTTAACCCTGGCCCGCGCAGATGAAACCACCGCTCCGCCCACCGACAGCCGGGAGGTTTTTCATAAAGGAAGAAATTTCAGGTAAGCAAACTGAACGGCTAACTACCCTTCTATCCGTCGTATTTTAATCAAACGTCGTTATATGCTGGTCCCGACAATCCCTCTTTGCGATTTTATTTTCGATTGAAGTATGCAATATAAAGCCCATTGTAAAATTTTTAAAATGTTATCATCTTTTACATATGGTATTGCACAAATGTTAAAAAAGGTTAAATAAGGCTATTTTCATGTTGGGTACAGAATGTCAGGATAACATTGTACTTATTAATAACAACTAAAATATTTTCAAAACAATGAGGCTATTGATTCTTTCCATTCTTACAGGAGTATTATTTACTTCAAATGTTACCTGGCTGGGCGACTTTAATGAAGCTAAAGCCACTGCTGCACAAACGCATAAGCTTATCCTGATCAACTTTTCCGGCTCAGACTGGTGCGGCCCTTGTATCCGGGAGCGAAAAGAAATCCTTGAAAATGAAGCTTTTGAAAAATACGCCGCTGATAACTTAGTATTGGTAAGAGCAGATTTTCCAAGACAGAAAAAAATCAGTTAAGCAAGGAGCAAACCCAAAAGAATGAAGCACTGGCGGATAAATATAACCCCGATGGCAAATTCCCTTATACAATTTTAATGGACGAAAACGGGAAAGTGCTAAAAGACTGGGATGGTTTCCCAAATGAATCAGCTGAAAGTTTTGTTGGACAAATCGCTTCATTCTCGGCTACCACGAAGTAAAGATGGTTTTAAACAACTTAATTGCCGCCCTATCTAATATTCCAAGCTAACGTTTAATGAGAAAAATTTTTCTGTCCGTCATCGGATTTTCATTCATCTGCCGGGTTGGTGCTTATGCACAAATCAAGCCGGATTCTGCTGCCTATAAACCTGCGTATAGCCAGTCTCCTGCCCCAAAAAAGGATTCAACACAATTCAATCCACGGAAATTAAGGCTTGATGAAGTTAATTTTGTATCCAGCTACTACTCGCAAAATGGCAATCACTCTGCTGTTACCGGCGGTATAGGGACCGAAAAAGTAACTGATTTTGCCAACGGTATCACTTTGAACTTCGTTAATACCTACGGCAATAATCATAAAAATACGCTTACCGCAGGACTTGGATTTGATGTGCACACCTCTGCGTCCCAGGCCTATGTTTCAAAAACCGGCGCATCAAGACCGAGCGGCACAAGGGTTTATCCGTCATTAGACTGGACGGTTGAAAACACTAAAACCGGCAACACCTTTGGCGTGGGAGCTTATTATTCGAATGAATACAATTATAAGTCGATTGGCGCCGATGTGCATTATTCTGTAAAAACGGATAATAAAGCTGGTGAATTCAGTGCAAAACTACAGGGCTATTTTGACAATGTAACACTGATCTACCCTTCTGAACTGGCTCCGGTCAGTACCGTTATACCGGTCACGGGTAAACACGGGGACGGCGAGGGACACCGGGATAATTTCGGGACCAGCCCGCGCAAAACATATTCGGCTGCTTTTGAATATTCCCAAATTATCAATTCCCGTTTACAGATTGCCTTTTTAGCGGATGTGGTTGGCCAGAATGGCTTTTTAAGCCTTCCGTTTCACAGGGTATACTTTTCAAACGGTAACGAAGCGATAGAAAAATTACCTTCCACACGCTTTAAGCTGCCATTAGGCTTCAGGGCCAACTATTTTGTTGGAGATAATATTATCCTCCGGTCATATTACCGGTATTATGCTGACAGCTGGGGAACAAGGTCAAATACGGCAAACCTCGAAGTGGCATACAAAATCTCTCCTTTCTTTTCTATTTCTCCGTTTTACCGGTATTATACGCAAACCGCGGCCAGGTATTTTGCACCCTATGAAATGCAAAGCCAGGCTAGCCCCTATTATACCAGCAATTATGAATATGCCGCATTTAAAAGCCAATTTTATGGCGTAGGCTTCCGGGTAGCGCCACCTGGCGGTGTTTTTGGAGTGAAGGGCCTGCACGAGTTAGAAGTACGGTACGGGCATTATACACAAACAACTGACCTGGTATCGGATGTTGTATCGCTTAGCCTGGGGTTCAAATAAAATAAATAATATATGACCCCATTTCAGCATTAATCGTTAAGCTTTGTAAGCCTGTTCCTCAACCAATGATCCGCCAAAACAAGCGCTGCCATTGCCTCAACAATTGGCACCGCGCGTGGAACTACACAAGGGTCATGCCTGCCTTTGCCGGATATTTCGGCAGCATTGCCTTCACTGTCAATGGTCGCCTGGTTGTGCATAATGGTAGCTACCGGTTTAAAGGCAACTTTAAACTCGATGGGCATGCCATTGCTGATGCCGCCCTGGATACCGCCGGAAAAATTGGTAAGGGTTCCGATATCGCCCGAATCGTTTTTTGAAAAGATATCGTTATGCTCCGATCCGCGCATTTCGCTGCCGGCAAATCCCGAACCATATTCAAAGCCATGCACCGCGTTGATGCTTAACATCGCTTTACCCAAATCGGCATGCAGTTTGTCAAATACCGGATCGCCTAAACCAACAGGGCAGTTGATGATATGGCAGCTTATTTTACCGCCAACAGTGTCGCCCTGTTTGCGGATACCGTCAATATATTCTATCATTTCGGCCGCAACTACCTGATGGGCACAGCGCACGATGTTTTTTTCGCGTTCTTCAACAAACTGGTCCGTATTTTTAACTTCAACTTCCGGCGCATTGATCTTGCCTACGCTGCTCACATGGGCAACAATTTCGATGCCCTGTGTTTTTAGCAATAGCTTAGCCAAAGCACCAGCCGCAACACGTGCAGCTGTCTCCCGCGCTGACGAACGGCCGCCGCCGCGATGATCGCGGATGCCATATTTGGTTTGATAGGTATAATCCGCATGGGATGGGCGGAAAACGTCCACATTGTGGGTGTAATCCTTTGAGCGCTGGTCCTCGTTAGGAATGATCATCGCTATGGGGGTACCCGTAGTTTTTCCTTCAAAAACACCTGAAAGTATCTTAACGGTATCGCTTTCCTTGCGCTGTGTGGTGATCTTTGATTGGCCGGGCTTGCGTTTATCCAGTTCGCCCTGTATGTAATCCAGGTCCACTTCCAGTTGCGAAGGGCAGCCGTCGATAATTACGCCGATAGCTTCGCCATGCGATTCCCCAAAAGTTGTGATCCTGAATATTTGCCCGAATGAATTGCCTGCCATAAGCCCCCTCTAAATCTCCCCCTGTAGGGGAGACTTTTAATTTTTTTATTTATTTAACAAATTATACTTCTAAAAGCCCTCCCTACCGGGGAGGGTTGGGAGGGGCGATCCCCACCTTCTCCAAATCCTTCCAAAATGCCGGGTACGATTTCTCTACCACATCAGCATCTTCTATCTCAACTTCGTGGATCAATAGGGCCAGGGGCGCAAAGGCCATTGCCATACGGTGATCTTCGTAAGTGTCGACAAATATACGTTCGGGGATCTGTTTTTTGCTGCAGTCCAGTTTATAAACCTGGCCTTTTTCAATCAGCTTAACGCCAATTTTTGCCAGTTCGTTCTGTAAAGCTTTTATGCGGTCGGTTTCTTTTATTTTAAGGGTTTCAAGTCCTGTAAAACTCGCTTCGTGGCCCAGCGCAGCACATACTACAATAATGGTCTGTGCCAGGTCGGGGCAGCTTTTCAGGTCGAATATTTTACGGGCAAGCGGTTTTACTTCTTTAGTGAGATATACGCCGCCATCCTTAAACTGCGAGGTAATACCAAAGTTAGCCATGATCTCGGTGATCACACTATCGCCCTGTAAGCTGTACGGTGTTAGGCCCGGCAAAAATAGTTCGGCATCATCTGCTAAAGCTGCTATGGCATACCAGTAGGATGCCGCGCTCCAATCCGGTTCAACATGCAAACTTGTTTCGGCAAAGTCCTGGTTGGGGATGCTGATCACATTACCTGTCCAGCTATGTTGAATGCCTGCCGATTGCAGCATAGTCAGCGTCATTTCTACATAAGGGCGGGAGGTTAGTTCTCCTTCAATATGAAGTTCCAAACCGAAAGGCAGCCGGGCAGCTATAAGCAAAAGCGCCGTGATGTACTGGCTGCTTACATTTCCTTTTATACTGACCTTATTGGAAAGCTGCACTAAGCTACCTTTCAGTTTGATGGGTGGAAAACCCTCGTTTTCAACATAGTCGATCCCGGCCCCCAACTCACGTAAAGCATCCACTAAAATCCCTATCGGGCGCTGCTTCATCCGCGCACTGCCGGTTAATATCACTTCTTCATCCTGCAACGTGAAATACGCGGTTAAAAAGCGCATTGCCGTACCGGCGGGACCAATGTTTACAAGTCTTAAGTCTTGAGTCTCAAGTCCTGAGTCGTTTTTTTCCTGACTTTCGACTTTCGACTTATGACTCAAGACTTGCAACAACGTCACTGTGTCTGCCGCATCCGAAATATTCTCAACTTTTACCTTACCGCCGCTTAACGCTTCGATGATCAGCGCGCGATTACACTCACTTTTTGAACCCGTGAGATGTACCGTGCCTATTACCGATTTGCTTTTTTTGGTAAGGATGATGTTATGTTTCATTATTTTGTACTTTGCCCTGTGGCCTCACCTAAATCCTCTCCAAAGGAGAGGACTTGAACTTCGCTCTTTTTTAACCTTTTTTTACCCTCTCCTTTGGAGAGGGCAGGGTGAGGCCTTATGCTTTACGCGTGTGTTAATTTATCCGCTTCCTGGCCGGCTTTATCTTTATTCATTATCTCAGTTTGTTTGCGGATAGATTCACTGTGGATCAATTCCAATAATTTTTCAGTGAAATCTTCATGCAGTTTTAAAGCTTTTCCGTAGTCAACGCCTTTTCTCAGGATCTCATCCCAGCGGTTAACCTGTAAAATAGTGATGTTATTATCCTTTTTGTAGTTGCCGATCTGCTCAACGATCTGCATACGCTCCGCCATTTTCTGGATCACGAGGTCGTCAATTTTATCTATCTGGGTACGCAATACGGCCAGTTTATCCTTTAACTCAGCATTGCGGATCTCAGGCTTGCGCAAAGTCAGGTTCATAATAATATCCACCAAAGCCGAAGGCGTTACCTGTTGTTTGGCATCCGTCCAGGCTACAGTTGGGTCGATGTGCGATTCGATCATCAATCCCTGCATATCCAAATCAAGCGCTTTTTGCGCGATGTATCCGATCAGGTCGCGGTTGCCGGTGATATGGCTCGGATCATTGATGATCGGCAATTCAGGCGCGTGTGTTTTCAGGCTGATGGCCAGGTCCCACATAGGTTCGTTACGGAACGCGCTTTTTTCGTGTGAAGAGAACCCGCGATGGATTGCAGCCAGCTTGGTAATACCCGCCTGGTTGATCCGCTCTAAAGCACCGATCCATAAAGAAAGATCAGGATTTACAGGGTTTTTTACCATTACCGGTACATCAACACCTCTTAACGCGTCAGCAATTTCCTGCACGGTAAAAGGGTTAACTGTTGAACGTGCGCCCACCCATAAAATATCAACACCTGCTTCCAATGCTTCTTCAACGTGTTTGGCGTTAGCCACTTCAATAGCAGTTGGCAAGCCGGTTTCTGCTTTGGCGCGCTGCAGCCATTTAAGGCCAATGCTGCCAATACCTTCAAATTCACCCGGACGGGTACGTGGTTTCCAGATGCCGGCACGTAATGCCGAAACCTTGCCCGTTTTTGCCAATAAGTGTGCTGTTGCTACCAATTGGTCTTCTGTTTCGGCACTGCAGGGGCCTGCAATTAATAATGGTTCGCTGCTTGTTTTTATCCAGGAACTTAGCGGTTGTATGTTTAAATCCAGTTTCATCGTTTTTTTGTTTTTTGAGTCCGAAAGTCGGTGATCCCGATAGCTATCGGGACCGAAAGTCCGGAAGATTTATTTGTCTGTGGTTAACTAATCTTTATTATATTTTAAATTATATCAGGCTTCTTTTGATCTCTCAACTCTTACAAAGAATTCTTTTGAGATGCAGCTTCTTTCGGACTTTCCGACTTTCGGACCTGCCTGCCGGCAGGCTTCCGGACTTTCCCCTCAACTCATCTTCTTCATATTAATATAAGTCCTCGGAACTTTTTCACTTCTAACCGGTTTTGGCACTGCCGGTCCCTCCTCTTCATGCCGCTGGTACTCACCCAGTATATTGAAGTTGTGCGTATACTTTAAAATCTGCCGTATGGCGGTGTCATAATTTCTTTGTTCTTCCCATTCAATATCCACATAAAAATTATACTCGTTGCGTTTTCCTAAAATCGGCATCGACTGTATTTTACTCATATTAACACCTTCTTCGGCAAAAATATTGAGCACTTTGGCCAATGAACCCACCTTATTACTCACCTGGAAACAGAGTGAAGCTTTATTAGGCTGCTTTTTGGTCACATTTTCATGATGGGTGAGGATCAAAAAGCGGGTAAAATTCTTTTTGTTCGATTCAATGCGGCGCTCCAGCACGTCAAGCCCGTAAAGCCTTGCGGCTAAAGTATTGGCGATGGCAACGGTATCTGTTAACTGTTCGTCGCGGATACGTTTGGCGCAAGCCGCGGTATCATTGCTTTCCACAATATTTAAATGCGGGTATTCGTCAAAAAAATCAACACACTGGCGGATAGCGATAGGGTGAGAAGTTACATATTTGATATCCTCAAACTTTACGCCCGGCAAAGCCATCAGGTGCAACTGGATGGGCAGGTAAATTTCGCCCACTACCGGAAAAGCATAGCTTAGCAACAACGAGTAGTTTGGCAATATGCTGCCGGCGATGCTGTTTTCAATAGCCATCACTACATAATCAGCCTCCTTATTTTGCAAAGCCTCAAAGGTTTGCTTAAAAGAGTTACACTCAATAGTATGAATATTTTCACCAAAATACTTTAGCGCCGCTTCTTCGTGGAAGGAAGCGCGGATCCCCTGGATGGCAACTCTTGGTTTATCGTGTTTCATAAAAAAGCATTAAAGCAAAAAGTCCCGGTTGTTGGCCGGGACTTTTCAGTTTCTTTATATGTTGTTGATGCATATTAGTCCCGGCTCTTACTGGTAAAGTAAAAGTAGTAACCATAAAAATATGCATTGTTAAACTTCATTGTTTTTTTGTTTGCGGCGTAAATGTACAAGTAAAAATCAATTTGTCAATAGAAAATTTTATTTTTCTTGAAATAAATAGGGTGAACAGAATTTTATTTGGCAGGGGGTGGTATTTGTTGGTTTGGTGTTGATGATTTTACTGGTGGTTGGCAAACGTACATTGTTGATATGGTTATAAAGAGTTGAATGAATATCGATGTTTTTTGTCGCAAAAAAGACAGGTGGTTATTCTCCAGTTTCACTGATCTCTGATTTTTGGGCGTCCGGGCGGGCTTTCCGCTCATACGGCTTCAGGCCTTAAGCGCATTGGCCGGTATCCGCTTCAATCCCTGACGCATTTGAGTTTAAATCTTTGAAATCAATTACACTCAAACTGCCGTCTTAAGATTTATTCTCTTGGTTCCTGGCTCTTTTCCCGGCTCTAACTTATACTTTATCCCGTTTTCGCCGAAAACGGGTACACCGAGCGCCACATCCGGTACATTACAATTACCGGGAAAATAACCCATGCCGCATTTGATAATAGTACGCGCGCCAATTGCGGTGTGGCGTGTTCGCCGTTCACTTCTTCAAATAAGATGATGCTTACATTGGTCAGCATTACCGATGCCCATACAATACTCACAAAACGGATCCAGTTTTTGCCTTTCCAGTAAGCATAAATGGCGAAGGCATAAAACGGGCCGAAGAAGATCGAATCGATCCAGATCGTTGCGCGCCACCAGGCCGGCCGGGCCATCAATACCGGGTCGAAATTGCGGCCGTACCAGTGCACCAGGTCCACCATTTTTGCCGGCGGCCATATGGGATATTGAAAATGGTTGGGATCAGTAATCACCAGTTGCTCCAGGTCAACGATATAGGTAATAAAAAACAGGTTGACGCAAAAGAAAACGATCAGTGTAATATCCACCGGGCGTTTTGACAGGGGTAAAGGCTGCATATTTTGGGTTTACAGCAGTGAAGATAACCAAAAAACCAATAACTCAATAGCCAATTATCTATCAGTCATTGATTTGGAAAAGACATGCACCGACCCTGGTATACCAGGTAATCATAAAAATGCCGCAGGAATGTTAGCGCCTGCGGCTGATATGGCTTTGCAATTATTGGTGTAAATTTGCCGGTAGTTGCGCATAAATGTTTACGCGCATTTCGTCCAGCTCCTTTAGCCTTAGATTTTTTTTCCTCAATTTCTCTATAAGATTTTTTATTTTTTTGTCCTGTTTCCCAACATTATTATTGGCCGACCGTGCATCTTTTGCCTTGTCATAAGCTTCATTAGCACTGTTTTTTGCGTCTTTCGCGTCCCTGATATTTCCATTGGTTGCCTGCGCAGCATCGGACTTACTTGACGTTGCCGCGCTTTGGGCGTTTACCCCGGCTGCGTTTGCCTTGTTTTGAATACCGGGCAGGTTGTTTTGTGCGATGGTTAACTGGCTGTTTAAGTCAACGATATCATTTTTAACGTTTATGTATTCCACGTTTAATTTGATCGTGTCGGCGGGCGCTTTATATTTTTGCGCAAATACTGAACTGCAGGACATAAGCAACAGCCCGGTGCACAGCAGGTAGGTAAAAGTTTTCATGATATTTATTGATTTTAAGACGGGATTAAATGCTGAATGCAATGTCGTCTCTGATGGAACCACGAATACCGGATAAGGTTTTAATAATAATGTTAATATAATATCGCCATTTATTGGATTAGCTTATTAGTTTAAAACTACACGGAATAAAACCGGATAAGTATTCCATAGCTGCATTAAATACTAAAAATATTAGTAATTTTGATTTATGGATGCAGACAGGATAAAGGAGAAGCTGAACATTTTGGCTGATGCGGCCAAGTACGACGTATCATGTGCTTCGAGCGGTAGTAACCGTAAAAACAGCAACAAAGGGCTGGGCGACGCCAGCAACGGGATCTGCCATAGCTATACCGAGGACGGGCGCTGCGTTTCGCTGTTAAAAATTTTACTAACCAATCACTGTATTTTCGACTGCGCTTACTGCGTATCACGCAAAAGCAATGATATTAAACGCGCGGCATTTTCTGTACAGGAAGTGGTTGATCTTACGATCAACTTTTACCGGCGGAACTATATCGAGGGACTGTTTTTAAGTTCGGGTATTTTTAAAAATGCCGATTATACGATGGAGCGCCTGGTACTGGTGGCCAAAAAGCTGCGGACGGAACAAAATTTTAACGGTTATATCCATTTGAAAACCATCCCCGGGGCCAGCGACGATTTGATGCGCCTGGCCGGCCTCTATGCCGACCGGCTGAGCGTAAACCTGGAAATGCCAACGGAGGCCGGATTGAAACTTTTAGCCCCGGATAAAAGCCGGCAGGACATGATCAACCCGATGCGGTTTTTAAAAAACGAGCTGATACAGTATGCCGAAGAAAAAAAGTTATTTAAAAGCACCCCGCTTTTTGCCCCTGCCGGTCAAAGTACCCAGGTAATTATTGGCGCCACGCGCGAAAATGATGTGCAGATTTTGCATACCGCCGATCATTTTTACAAAAACTATAACCTAAAGCGGGTTTATTATTCGGGTTATGTGCCTGTACTGGCCGATAAACGCCTGCCGGACTTAAATACTGCCGTACCCATGGTGCGCGAGAACCGGCTTTACCAGGCCGATTGGCTGCTGCGCTTTTATGGGTTTAATGTGAACGAGATTGTAGACCAGCAAAACCCGATGCTCGACCTGGACATCGATCCAAAACTCAGTTGGGCGATCCGGAATTTGCACGCTTTTCCAGTCGACATTAATACCGCGCCCCTGCAGATGATTTTGCGGGTGCCCGGTATAGGGCGTTTATCGGCACAAAAAATTGTCGGCGCACGCAAATTTGCCCGGCTGAATTGGGAGCAGCTGAAAATCATTGGCGTTGCCACCAACCGGGCCCGGTATTTTATTACCTGCAACAGCAATGATTTTGAACGGCGTGACTTAACAGGCACCAGGATCAAACAGTTTATACTGGCCGGTTCGCACAGCAAATACTTAAGAAATAAACCCGGGCAGTTAAGCATTTTTTGAAATGACCAGGTTGATATACGACGGCACTTTTGAAGGGTTGTTGACCGCGATTTTCGAAATTTATGCTCACAAATTAACGCGGGTAAGTTTGCAACGCGGTGAAAATAACACCAGCGCGATGTTTGAAAATGTGATTATCGTGAAAACCGATGAGGTACGTGCGGGCCGGGTGTTAAAGGGATTACAAAAAAAATTATCGCCATCAGGCATCGGACGTTTGTACATTGCTCACCTTGCGGAAATAGCCGGCGATGAAAATACCCTCGCCGGTTTTATCAAATACGCTTTCGATTCGCCGGTTAATATTGAGAAGAACTTTGGTAATAAATACGTACAGCGCGTATCTGAAATTGTAGGGATGATGCGCCGCGAAAAGCACCGGATGGAAGCATTTGTGCGTTTTCAAAGATTAAAGGATGATATATATTACGCTGGTATTGAACCTGATTTTAATGTGTTACCCTTGCTGAACAGGCACTTTAAAAACCGGTATGCCGATCAGAAATGGATGATATTTGACAGCAAACGAAAATACGGTCTGTATTACGACCTGCACGACACGCAATTTGTAACCATTGATTTTTCTGAAGCACACAACCCGGCCAATGTAGTCTCGTCTTTTAATGCCGGCGAAGACCTTTACCAGCGGTTATGGCAAAACTATTACCACAGCGCTAACATCCCCGCCCGCAAAAATACACCGCTGCATTTGAGGCATATCCCTAAAAGGTATTGGAAGCATTTGACCGAAAAATTTTGAAGGCGACAATCCAACCGAATGTAAATTTTGATGCAACGGATTTAAAATCATACCCTTTATGTTATACGCGGGCTTTCAGGCTGCGGGCGGTCTGGAAAAATAATAGCGCTGTGAATTACTATTTCAGCAAAACATTTTACCTTTAGCCATGAACTTTTATCACACTATCAATAAACTGTTAAAGCCTTTGATCCTGGTAATACTTTTAGGCAACGCTTTGCAAAGCTTCGGCCAGGATTACAAGGCGCGGATAAATGCCTTCAGGAAAGGTTATGAGAACGACTTTTTGACGGATGCGAGCTCGCCACTCAAAAAAGATGACCTGCAATTCCTGCGTTTTTATGATGCCGACAGCAGTTATCGCGTTACCGCCGATGTGAAATACCTTACCGGCGAGTCCATTTTTATGATGCCTACTTTTAACGGCGCAAGCCAGCAATATGTGCGCTATGCGTTGCTCAACTTCAGGCTGAATGGAAAGGAATTGCAGCTTACCGTATACCGCAGCATCGCCCTGGCAAACGTAACCGCTTATAAGGACTATTTATTTTTGCCCTTTACTGACAATACCAATGGCAATACCACTTATGGCGGCGGCCGGTATATCGACCTGAATACCGCCGACTTTAAAGGCGCCACTATGATGTTAGATTTTAATAAGGCATACAACCCCTATTGCGCGTTCTCCGGTAAATATTCATGCCCTAAACCGCCTGCTGAAAATTACCTCGCGGTGGCTATTGAGGCCGGCGA
The DNA here is from genome assembly GCF_002355435.1 of Mucilaginibacter gotjawali. Taxonomy (NCBI): domain Bacteria; kingdom Pseudomonadati; phylum Bacteroidota; class Sphingobacteriia; order Sphingobacteriales; family Sphingobacteriaceae; genus Mucilaginibacter; species Mucilaginibacter gotjawali. The sequence goes on along the minus strand of NZ_AP017313.1, from coordinate 2,021,469 downwards.
AAAATTGTTTGCCAAAACGGTAAATCATTAGCGCGGCCGATAATTTTTTATCAATCTATAGATATGTTTAGATATTTATTATTCGTTTCTCTACTGATTTTTTCGGCGTTAACTACGTTTTCACAGTGTTTAGATCGCGGGAAGATAGCTTGGAGCGAAGATGGCTTATTTTTCGACTACGGTTATCTCACTCCTTCGTATTCTTTCGCTTTCAAAGGTGATACATCCAAAAAATGGAATACTCAATTCGAAGCGATCGATATTCGTCAAGCTCCCGCAAACGCGTTAAAGTTTAAAATTAAGGTTGATAAGGCAATTAAAGAATTTGCAGGGAATAAATTTTATCAAAACTTAAAATTTAACGATGTAAGTGTATGCTATCCGGAAAGGTTGAAACTATTTATTGATAGTGGCGCTCAAGTCAGTCTTAAACACTATAAAACTAAATATACTTATTCGTACACGTTTGAGCCAGACTCATTAACCGGCTATAATATCATAGTAGCAGTTGATAGATTCGGGAAGATTATCACTCCGTTTATTTTTCCGTCAAAACGTTTTTATAAACCGATAGATAAATCTTTCACCTATTGTAAATTGATTCAAATTGCAAGGAAGGCACAAAAGAATCTTGACTCAATTGACAGAGTAACTTTTGAATATAATAAGAAAACGAAAAAATTTTATTGGCTGATCTCGCAAGCTTTAGTTAATGAGCATGAAGGAGCCAATGACGTTAATGTGGTTTATATAGATGCAGCAGATTTAAAAAAAGTAAGAGCAGTAAAAAGTAAAGTATTTGTAACTTATTGATTTTCAATAATAAAAACCACATATTCCACGACCGATATGCTGTGTCGTGATACGGTTGTCCACATCTCGCTTTTCTCTTAACGACCTTTTCCCATATCACTCAAAATCCTTAAATTTACGTCCTTAAACTGTGTGGAACTGAAATCAGATGGACGAGTATATTTCTTTTGAACAATTGCCTTTTGGCGCCGACGACTTTGCTGACAATCCCGAATCCCGATGCCCCTGTATGCTTTTACTGGATACTTCAGGCTCGATGGGCGGCGAGCCGATCCGCCAGCTGAATGAAGGGATCAATACCCTGAAAATGGAACTGGAACTTGACCCCCTTGCTGCTAAACGCGTGGAAGTGGCCATGGTTACCTTTGGGCCGGTGTCTTATGAATCGGATTTTCAAACCGTAGATAATTTTTACCCGAAACAGCTGGTCGCCAGCGGAGATACCCCTATCGGCGCAGCCATCAGGTTAGGTATAGACCTGGTAAACAAACGCAAAAAGCTATATAAGGAACGTGGCGTGGGCTATTACAAACCCTGGATCATATTAATAACCGACGGCGCCCCTACCGACGCATGGAGCCTTGCGGCTCAACTTGTGCGGGAGGGCGAGAGCGAAAACCGTTTTGCTTTTTTTGCAATAGGGGTAGAAGGCGCCAATTTTGATGTACTAAGGCAATTATCCGTACGTGCACCTTTAAAATTGCGTGGCCTGGCATTCCGTGAGTTTTTCCTGTGGTTATCCGGCTCATTGAAAACAGTATCAAGCAAAAACCCTGGCGAAAACAATAAATTGCTTCCCCCAACCGGCTGGGCCGACTTATAATTAAGGTCCGAAAGTCAGTAAAGTCCGAAAGAAGCTGTGCAATTAAGTTTGGTATATCGTAAAGTGATTATCTAATGACCTGGAAAACCATAGGCCAAAGCGTCATCGGCACTTCGCACCTGCAAAATGGCAAAAACTGTGAAGATGCCGGTGCAAGCCGGATCCATAGGCTAACAAACGGCGAGGATGCATTGGTTTGTTTTGCCAGTGATGGCGCGGGGAGTGCGGTGTATGCCGCTGAAGCATCGTCCGCAGCAGTATCAGCAGCCCATGAATTTACTGAAGCCCTGCTGCACGACGGCCGGGAACTTACAGATGCACACCTGGTGGCCCTGGGCGAATACATTTATGACATGCTGGTGGAGCTGGCTGCTGCTAAGGAAGTTCCCAAAAACGAATTCTCCTGCACCTTATTGGGTTGTATAATTACCCCAAGAAAATCAGGGTTTATACAGATCGGCGATGGTGCGATCGTGCGCAATGATGGCAGCGGGCATTTTACACAGATTTGGTGGCCACACAATGGGGAGTACCAAAACTCCACCGCTTTTATCATTGACGACCCCAGCCTGGCGCTTTTACAATACAAAGTGATCGATGAGCAGGTAACGGAAATAGCTATTTTTACAGACGGGCTGCAGCAACTGGCGCTAAACCATGTGAGCATGGCGGTACACCAGCCTTTTTTTGCCGGTTTGTTCCCGGCACTGCGGCGGGCCGAAAATGAAGAACACCTTTCGATACTAAATTCGAGGCTGGCTGATTACCTGTCGGGCAACATCATTAACAACCGTACTGACGACGACAAAACTTTATTGCTGGCAACAAGGGAATAAATGACCGGGACAATCTTTAAAGGCGCAGCAGGCACTACTTACACACTGGCCAACCGCATTGGCGGCGGCGGCGAAGGTGACGTATACGCGGTGAACGAAGACAGCAGCCTGGTGTTGAAGGTATACAAAGAAGCACCGAACGCCGATAAAGCGGAAAAGCTGCGCCACATGACCACGCTGGCAAGCGACGAACTGCAGCGTTTTGCAGCCTGGCCAGTGGATATTGTGCGCGACGGCAGCGGAAAACTGCGCGGCTTTACAATGCGCAAATTGCAAGGCTACCTGCCCCTGCATATGCTCTTCACCCCTATGGATCGCAAGAAGCTCTTCCCCGACAAAGGTTATAACTTTCTGGCTCACGTAGCACGCAACCTGGCGGTGGCGTTTCACAAGATCCACCAGGCGGGTATCGTAGTGGGCGATGTAAACGAAGCTAATTTGCTGGTTAGCGCTACAGGTATGGTTGCCCTCATCGATTGCGACTCATTCCAGGTGAAAAACGGCAAGCGCCACCATTTTTGTGAAGTTGGGATGCTGCGCTACACGCCGCCGGAATTACTTCGGCGCGGCTCGTTCGAAAGCGTGGTTAGAACTACCAATACCGATGCTTTTTCATTGGCCACACTTATTTTTCAACTCTTATTTTTGGGGCGGGCTCCATTTACAGGGGTAAATCCGGGCAAGCAGGAGATAGATGAAGAAACGGCGATAAAAAACCACGAGTTCGCCTACTCGCTACGTAATCGCAACAAGCGCCTCTTCCCGGCAAAAAACAGTCTTGAACTTAGCGCCATGCCTGCGCCTGTCGCTGATGCGTTCCATTTAGCTTTTGAATCGGACAGCGAGCGCCCGACACCTTTGCAATGGGCAACTAAAATGGGTGATTTTATAAAAGATCTTTCCACGTGCACAGTTTCAAAGCTGCATTTTTACCCCGGCAATTTGAAGCGCTGCCCCTGGTGCGCATTTAAGCACGAAGCTAATATCTATTATTTCCTTGACGATGTCAATATAAACACACCATCACAGCTTACCAATATAGAACATTTTATAAATGGTTTCCGGCTGGAACAGCTTAACCTTCCCCGGCTTAGCGGCTCCTATACGTACCCGGGTTTACAGGCACAAAAAATACCTGCGCGGTTTTACAGGTACAGATATACTAACCTGGCGGCAGTTATTGTTGTTTTGGCATTATTAATTGTGCTTGCTGCAAGTATGTCTTTCTATGGCGCTATCATTCCCGTCGGAATAGCATTGATAAGGCTGGTATTGCGCGGGGGTGGTAAATTAAAAGCTGAGCTTGCCATCCGGCAGCAGGCGCTTAACAGGGTAAGCGGCCCGTTTAACCAGGTGTTAAAGCAGTATAATTATCCACCGGCACTTAAACAGTACAACGAGACGACTAACAAGTTAAAAAACAATATAGCGGCATTACGTAAGCTTCCGTCTTTATTCGTCCATTTAAAAAAGGAAATTGAAGACAAACATTACCAGGCAAAATACAAACAGTATTTACAACAGTTTGATGTGAATGATCACACGATCGCCGGGTTTGGGCCAGCCAAAAAAAAATTGATCTGCAACCAGGGAATCCGTACTGCTGCCGATATATCAAAATTAAAACAGGTTAAAGTAGCCGGTATCGGCCCTAAAAATCAACAACTTTTATTTGAATGGCAGCGACAAATGGGAACAGGTTTTACCTATGCGCCCGAATTAGATAAAATTAAGCACGAAACACATTTAGCTGCAGAGAGCCTCGGACTGCAACGTAAAAAGCTGGAAAACGAAATAAGGAAAGAATACACGACTTTAACAAATATCCATTCGGGGATCCGAGTATCCCTGCAGTTGCTTGAACATCAGTATCAACAACTGTTGCCAAAAGTAGCCCAGGCTCAGCTGGACCTTGATGCTTTTGAAAACCTGGTACATTGGCGTATCTTTAAATGGTGAGCCGGATATCGCCGGTACTTCCAATTCTCGCGCAGCTCATCCATTCTATCCCCTGAAATGCACAAAAAGTACTGACAAGTTTTTGTCACTGACAAAATAGTGTCAGCACTTAAAGTGTTGCTATTCAGATTTTTAGCGCTTTGTAGCAGTTGTAGCGCACGTGACTTGTCCTAACCTGGGTTGACAAAAAAAAGCGAAAAAATGGACAATTCAGAAGAAAAGGAACAAGCAATCAAAGAATATTTGGCTGGGGGGACAACTCTGCGTAAATTAGGGCTGAAATACGGATACAGCTTTACGACCGTGGGGAGATGGGTAATGGCAGGAAAAAAGGAACAAGATAAACTACAGTTACTTCAAGCCTCGAAGCTTGCGGTGCAAGCACAAGAGGCAATGCCCACAGAGGTGAAGGAGTTACAGAAAGCATTGCGCGATTCCCGGCTTACGATCTGCTTATTGGAAGCGATGATAGAAATATCTGATGAGCAATTTGGTACAGATATCCGAAAAAAAGCTGGCACCAGGCCGTCATGAAGGTAGAGCAAAGCCAGGGGGGCAATTTGTCCAGGCTTTGCTTACTGTCTGGTAAATCCCGTCAATCCTATTATAAACGATGTCTCAAAACAGAGGAGACGCCATTAAGAGAGGAGCTGATCATTCAGCAGGTGATCGGTTATCGCCGGTTACAGCCCCGGATAGGTGGCAAAAAGCTGCATAGGATGGTTAGCCCTTTTATGAAGCAGCATGAGCTGAAAATGGGCAGGGACGCTTTTTTTACAGTGCTGCGACGCTATGGACTTTTGAACAAAAGACATCGCGGTAAACCGCGTACTACTGATTCAAATCACTGGATGAAGAAACATCCTAACCTGATCAAGAAGCTGATTCCTATGGAGTTAGAACAACTGTGGGTGAGCGACATAACCTACCTGGCCTTATGCAATTCGGATGCTTTTCTGAGCCTGGTAACGGATGCTTACAGCAGGAAGATCGTTGGCTTTCATGTGAGTAAAAGCCTCAAAGCCGAAGGTTGTATCCAGGCACTGCAAATGGCTATTGCAGGCCGCAGTAACAGCAATGAACTGATCCATCATTCAGACCGGGGTGTCCAATACTGCTGTGGTGATTATGTTGATTTGCTTAAGGGGGCTGAAATAAATATCAGTATGACCGAAAGCGGCGATCCGAGGGATAATGCCATTGCTGAAAGGGTGAATGGTATCCTGAAAATGGAACTGCTGGAACCAGTATTCGTCAACCTGGAGGCCGCCAGAGCAGCAGTAACACAGGCGGTAAACACTTATAATTTTTTAAGGCCCCATAGCAGTATATCGATGCTTACACCGGCCCTGGTACACGGAAGGGTACTAAAGCTTAAACGCCATTGGAGGAATCCTCAAAAATGGAAATCAAGAAGGGAGGGGATACCGGTCGGCTAGTTATCAACAAAAATGGGCTGACTTTTAAAAAGAAAAAAAGAAGCAAAAAAAGAAAAACGTGTTAATATGTGGAGAACGCTTCGCGTTCCCCACATATTAACACGACAAACAAACAACAATAATATATTTTATCTTTATAAAAAAACTGTCAACTTTTTTTAGGACGCGTCAACGCTACAAATGAGCCTGTTTTTTTATAACGACGCATAGAATGCCAAACTCTCGCAAAGCTCGGCATCGGTACAAATATGATCAAGTGTACACTTGCCTATGCTTTCCAGCAAAGTGCAGTTGATCTTACCGTTCTGGTTCTTTTTGTCTTTAAGCATGATCTCGCAAAGTGTAACAAAATTTGCGGTTGCCAGCGGGTATTTTGGATACAGGCCGCCGATCACTGCTACAATTTCATCCAGTTCTTCCTTTTTTAGCCCTGTTTTTTTGTATGACAAATAAGCTTCACAAATCATACCGATGGCGATCGCTTCGCCGTGGGTAAGCGGGTCGCTGTCATTGATCAATGAGTTAGTTTCCACCGCATGCCCAACGGTATGCCCAAAGTTAAGGGCCTTGCGGATGCCTTTTTCAGTAGGGTCCTCAACAACCACTTTGTTTTTGATCTCAACCGACCAGTAGATCAATTCTTCATCCGGCAAACTCAAATCACTCGCCTTTAACCGCTCCCAATAGGCCGCATCCACTATCAGTCCGTGTTTCAGCATTTCGGCAGTGCCCGAAAGTATCTGCCGTGCAGGCAGTGTTTTTAAGAAATTATAATTGATGAACACCGCCTTTGGCTGGGTAAAGGTGCCGATAATATTTTTTATACTGTTAATATCAATACCGGTTTTCCCCCCAACTGAAGCATCTACCTGCGAAAGCAAGGTGGTGGGTACATGTACAAAATCGATGCCCCTTTTATAGGTTGATGCGGCAAAACCACCCATATCGCTGATCACACCGCCACCCAGGTTTACCACTAAGCTTTTCCGGTCAGCAGCAAAATCTATCAGTGTCCGCCAGATACCTATACAGTAGTCAATGTCTTTATTTTCTTCCCCGGCGGGGATCTCGATCAGGTCGTAATTGTCATCATCGCCCAATTCAGCTTTTATTGCCGGAAGGCAATGCGCCCCGGTGTTTTCATCAGTCAGAATAAAAAATCTCGAATAATTTCCGTTTTTTATAAAATTAACCAGTTCAGCAATGCTGTTTTCAAAAAATATGGGGTAATTGTCGCTTTGAATCGTCTTCATAATTTAAACTGCACGGATAGTTTCTCCCCTGAATTCCACGGTATCCCCGGGCTTTACTTTCAGGCGTTTGCGGTAGTCAACCATGCCATTATACATCACTTCTCCCTCTGTTACAACTATTTGCGCTTCGCCACCTGTTTGTACCAGGTTGGCTGCTTTCAACAATTGAATGAGGGGGATATAATCGCCGTTAACTTTAAACTCTATCATGCGGGCGCAAAAATAAACTATTCGCTGAATAATGATATATGTTAGCCGGTAATTTATAATTTTGTTGCGCGTTCAGCGGGTTTATAGATCATAGTTCATGGTTCATAGTTGATGGTAAGCAGTTTCAGCTATAGACTTTTGACTATGAACTATCAACCATGAACCATGAACTATGAACATAACTGACCAACTTTCCTTCGAAAACACGGAGATCGCTTTCCGCCATTCTTCCGATGCGGACCTTAAACGCGCCTATTGGCTGTTCAGGGTTATCAATGTTAATTTTTTAGTAAAAATAGGCCCGCCAATTACCAATTTCGCCATGAAACTGGGTTTGCCTGTTAATGGACTAATAAAGGCCACCATTTTTAAACATTTTTGCGGCGGCGAAACCATCAGGGAGTGCGAAGGAACGATACGAAGCCTGCAGGAGGGAAATGTGGGCACCATATTGGATTACTCGATAGAAGGGCAGGACGATGAAATGGCTTTTGACAACACCCGCGACGAGATCATCAGGACGATTAAACGGGCGGTTAAAGATAAGTCAATACCGCTTACGGTATTTAAAGTAACCGGGACCATACGACATACCCTGCTGGAAAAACTGGATGCCGGAGCAGCGTTAAGCACCGCGGAAAAAGAAGAATGGCAAAAGGCGCAGGACAGGGTACTGTCGATCTGTGAGAAAGCCTATTCGGTTGGCATCCCGGTAATGATCGATGCCGAAGAAACCTGGATCCAAAAAACAATCGACGCGCTGGCCATGGATATGATGCTGCGGTTTAATAGGGAAAAAGCCATTGTTTACAATACGTACCAGTTGTACCGGCATGATAAACTGCAATCATTAAAAGACGACCATTTAAAGGCCCAAAAACATGGCTGCATATTGGGGGCAAAGTTAGTACGCGGCGCTTATATGGAAAAAGAACGCGAACGTGCCGGAGAAAAAGGGTACCCCTCGCCCATTCAGCCCGACAAAAAATCAACTGACCGGGATTATGACGCCGCTTTGGAATACTGTACGGACCATATTGGTGAAATAGCTTTTGTTGCCGGGACGCATAACGAAGAAAGTTGCCGGGGTTTGGCAGATATGTTAAATAAAAAAGGGATCGATCATAATCACCCCCATGTTTATTTCTCACAGCTTTTGGGGATGAGCGATAACTTAAGTTTTAACCTGGCGTATGTGCGTTATAACGTCGCCAAATATGTACCCTACGGGCCCATTAAAGCCGTGTTGCCTTACCTGTTCAGGCGCGCGCAGGAAAACACGGCCATAGCCGGCCAAATGAGCCGTGAACTGGGTTTAATTGTAAAGGAAGTGAAAAGAAGAAGGTTAAAGGCGAAAGGTTAAAGGCTTGTTGGGTTAACCTTTCGCCCTTTGCCTTTAACCTTTCACGTCATTTTTAAAAAGCGCCTGGATAGTGTCTGGCGCTGTCATTAAATAGGTGTTGATGCCCAGCTTTTTGGCGCCTTCAATATGTTGGGGACTGTCGTCAATAAACAGGGTTTCAGCCGGGTCAAGTTTATTTTCCATTAATACCTGCTCAAAGATCTCCGCTTCCGGTTTGCGTTTCCCCAGCAGGTGTGAATAATATATTTTTTCAAAAAGATGGTCATTACCTTCAAACCCGAAATCATCTTTCAGGTATTTCATGATATGATCGAAGTGAATTTCGTTGATATTGCTCAATAAAAAGGTACGGTATTTCGATTTAAGATTTAAAAGTAATTCGTGGTTACCCTGCGGAATGCCAACAAGCAGGCTATTCCAGGCATGGTCGATCTGCTGATCAGTCAAATTTGGCTTGCCGGTGATCGCTTTAATGCGTTCCCTGAAGCCAATGGCATCGATATCCCCTCTTTCAAAAGCGGTAAAAACAGGGTCCTGTACTTTATGGCTGTAGAAATCATGCGCATTGTCAATGCCTAATTCTTTCCAGGCCTCCTGGCTTTTGGCGAAATCGAGGCCAAAAATCACATTTCCATAATCAAATATGATGTTTTTGATGTTTTGCATAGATAAAATCATGATCGCAAATATCTGAAAATCGGGACGTCAACCAATAGCATTGTCAAAAAACAAAAAATTTCGTTTCGGGATAATTATAAAATTTCTACATTTGCAGCCTGATCACCGATTTCGGCCCATCGTGTTGAATTTGTTCAGAAAAGACCGGCGCCTATAGCTCAGTCGGTTAGAGTAGAAGACTCATAATCTTTTGGTCCCTGGTTCGAGCCCAGGTGGGCGCACAAAACGGCCTTTACGCTATCGTAAAGGCCGTTTTTATTTTCTGTCCATTTTTGTAATCTGTGTTTAAAGTGAATAGAGGCACTTTTTGGTTCGAGCACGGTAGGGGTTTTTTGAATAATACATTTATATTGATCCGGTGAATTAGAAATATCAGAGTCCTTTTTGGATACTATAAAACGGAATATGGTTACTCTACGCCAGCAGTTAATCAGGAAATTTGCCTTCATTAATCATAAAAAAAATGAAGAATCAAAAAGTATGGTACGTAACCGGTGCGTCTAAAGGATTAGGCCTTAACCTGGTAAAATTACTTTTATCTAACGGCAATAAAGTAGCAGCCACCTCAAGGAATAGTAGTGCTTTTGATAAACTTGTGGCAGCATACCCGGATAATTTATTGCCCTTGGCAGTAGATATTACCCGGGATGAAAGCGTAAAACAAAGCATTAGCCAAACAATTGGTAATTTTGGTAAGCTGGATGTAGTTGTAAATAATGCAGGCTATTCCCTGGTAGGCAGCATAGAAGAATTGAGTGATCAGGAATTTAGGGAAACAATTGATGTAAATTTATTTGGAACTGTTAACACGATTAGAGCGGCCATGCCGCATTTCAGGAAGCAGGGTTCAGGGCATTTTATTAATATATCCTCTAATGCCGGCTATATCGGCTTTGCTAACGCCGGTAGTTATAATGCTGCAAAGTTTGCCGTGGTAGGAATTTCCGAAGCGCTGGCGGAAGAAAGCAAAGCATTTGGGATTAAGGTAACCGTTGTTGCTCCGGGGCAGTTCAGAACCAGTTTTATGGATTCGCTGGCTTTTGCTGAAAATAAAATTGCTGTTTACAAATTGGTCGAGGCGGAAAAAATGTGGCGGGAATATAGCGGCACGCAAAGAGGCGACCCAGCGAAATTAGCACAGGTGTTGATGGATCTGGCTAACCATCCAAATCCTCCCCTTCATCTGCTGGCAGGGCCGGATACCTATCAACTGGTTACTGAACGCCGTGAAAAAGAAATGCAGGAATTTGCGGATTGGAAAGATATAACCTTGTCAACAGATTTTGATCAATAAAACTTCCGGGAAAACTTAGATTAGCTTTAGGGTTTTCCGCTTTGATAAAGAAAGACAATGAATAGACAAACAAATCCGCCATATAGGTTTCAATCTATATCTGAACTTCATCGTGTACTGGAATTGCCCAAACCAAAACATCCTTTGATAAGCGTTATAGATTTTGAAAAGATAAAGTGCTATTCTGAAGAAAAGCTTCGAAGTGTTTCGTATAACTTCTACTGTATCGCTATCAAAAAAAAATTTGAAGGCAAAATGAAATATGGACAAAATTATTATGATTTTGATGAAGGGTTGATGACTTTTTTTGCCCCCGGCCAGGTAGTGACTACGGATATCAATTATGATAAAATTTTATCCGGCTGGTGGCTAGTAGTTCATCCTGATTTTATCCAGCATACATCTCTTGCCAAAAAAATAGCAGGGTATGGTTTTTTTTCTTATGCAGTATATGAAGCACTGCACCTGGCAGAAGACGAGGAGGTGATGCTGGAAGATATCATTAAAAAAATTGCAATTGAATCTGCTTCTCCAGCGGATCGGTTTAGTCAGGATGTCATCATATCTTACCTGGAGCTGTTTCTGAATTACTGTAACCGTTTTTATAACCGGCAATTTATAACGCGGAAACAAGCCGGTAATGATGTGTTGAGCAGATTGGAAGAATTGCTTAATGAGCACTTCACAGAAACCGGCGAAAAAGGTTTACCTACCGTACAATACCTGGCCGGAGAACTTAACCTGTCGCCCAAATATTTAAGCGATATGCTTAAAGCTGTTACGGGCCGGAACACCCAACAACATATTCATGACAAACTGATCGAAAAAGCCAAAGACTTTCTATCAACCACTTCTTTATCAGTTGCCGAAATCGCCTACCGGTTGGGATTTGAGCATCCGCAATCACTTCATAAACTCTTTCGGGCCAGAGTCGATGAATCTCCACTTGAATTCAGGCAGCGCTTTAATTAACTTTAAGTGGCTCCTAGTTTGATCTGGGGCGCTTATAACTACAAAAAGCCGGACACCGGTATCGAACCGGATATATTTAATTGGACACTTTTGTAATCAACCTCAAAGAGAAGACAATGCGGCCAAATTTCTTAAATCATCCATGAAATGGTTCTATAAGCACCCATTAGGGCGCACATCGATAAAACCCGCTTTTTACATACGTAGAGCGGGTTTTTTTGTCTACTTTTTTCAGTTGTTCCGAATCTCCCGTTAGTGCTTGTCCAGTTTTCGTCCATTTTTACAGTTACGGCCAGTTGCTGGCGGCATAATATCCATGGTGCACCGAAGTCCTGCTCAGGTTATTGCCGCTGTTAATGGTCACATCATTCTTCGCTACCTGGATACTGTTTACGGGGTTTGTTGCCCATGCAATATTGTTATTTGCCATTCACTGTTTGAAATATCAAACGTCACTATGCTAAAGTTTGGCCGAAGTTCTTTAGAAAAAATATGCACAAAAAAACTATGAGAAAAACTGCTATTTCAATCGCGTATTACCGCCATTTAATTCCTTGGTATATTATTTAATACCGTTCGTATATCATTTAATCCCTCCCGTTTAGCGTATGGTTAATTTTCAGATGTGATTTATGGATTTATCGCAGATCCATTGTCTGCGATTAATACTAAAAGCTATGAAAATAAAAATTACCATTCTTCTATTGTTTGTTATTACTGCCATTGCTTCATGTACTAAAGAAGGAGCACAAGGCCCAGACGGCGCTACCGGCCCAAAAGGTGATGCGGGCCCCGCCGGGCCTGTTGGTCCTTCTGGTGCTGACGGATCAATCATATACAGCGGCACAGGTACACCCGCCGCAAACGTCGGGGTTAAGGGCGATTATTACCTGGACAGGTCATCCGGAAATTTGTATGGTCCAAAAACGAACAGTGGTTGGGGTGGTCCGCTTGGGTTAAAAGGTGCAACAGGAGCTCAGGGGGCTACCGGAGCCACTGGCGCAACAGGCGCAACCGGAGCGGCAGGATCCACTGGTGCTACAGGCCCAGCCGGCCCCATTGGAAATACGGGCGCGACCGGTGCAGCAGGTAGCCAGGTATATAGTGGCAACGGAAGTCCCGCGGCAACCCTGGGTATCGCCGGTGACTATTACCTTGATAAAACAAATTTACTGCTTTACGGGCCCAAAAGCACATTCTGGGGAACCCCGGTTTTACTCAGAGGTGCACAAGGCCCTCAAGGGCCTATTGGCCCTGCAGGCGCAGATGGGAGTATTATATATAGTGGCAGCGGCGCACCTGATGCTGCGCTTGGTAAAACAGGTGATTACTACTTTGACAATACAGCAAGGTCATTATACGGCCCTAAAGGCAGAACATGGGGTACGGCGATATCACTTATCGGAGCAACAGGAGCTACCGGGGCAACCGGTTCAACTGGCGCCACCGGGGCAACTGGCGCTACGGGTGCCAATGGCAATACAATATTGAGCGGCACAGGGGCACCTTCAGTGACAATAGGCAGCACAGGTGATTTTTACCTTGACGTACAAACTTATCAATTTTATGGCCCTAAAACTACAATATGGGGCGCAGCTGTATTGTTAAGGGGTGCCCAGGGGCCGCAAGGCCCTGTCGGCCCTGCAGGTGCGGATGGCAGTATTATTTACAGTGGTAGTGGCGCGCCTGATATAGCCCTTGGTAAGACCGGTGATTATTATTTTGATAATACAGCAAGATCCCTGTATGGCCCTAAAGGAAGAACCTGGGGCAACGCGGTATCACTTGTGGGCGCCACAGGTTCTACCGGCGCCACAGGTTCTACCGGCGCCACAGGTTCTACCGGGGCCACAGGTGCGGCAGGGGCCAATGGAAATACAATATTGAACGGGGTTGGCGTACCCGTACCAACACTTGGTAACGACGGTGATTTTTACCTTGATATACAAACCTATTTGCTTTACGGGCCCAAAACCGGTGGTGTGTGGGGTTCAGGTACTTCATTAAAAGCAGCAAGCGCCGGCGGTGGCAATGTAACCGTTTTTGAGTCTTCTCCTACTTCAGTCCTCAATTGGGTAATTGGCGGAGGAAGCTCTAATACAGCGCCATCTGTTAATTATTATTTAAGGCACACCAAAGCAAACGGAGATACAACATCTGTATTTACACTGCCCGATTCGGTAGCAAACATGGTAAATAACGGCATTGTGCTGGTTTATTTGCATGTTGTAAATGCCACTTACAGCGTATGGGTGCAGTTGGCTTACACCACAAACCCTACTTCATTTTCCACCCAATACTATAATTATACCGCTTATGTTAACGCCTTAAATGGTGTTAGTGTGAAAATCACTTGTGATGCCGGGTCATTTGCTACACTCCTGAATGTTGACAAGGTACGTATTGTGGTTAGTCCGCAAACAGCGACAGGCGTTTTAGGGCTTTCGAGATATGCGCCGCCGCTTTTACGAACATCCCGACAAGTGCAAACCGGAGGAACTCATACCACTTCGCTCCAATAAAATACGCTGCCGATTAACATTCACACACCATTTGGCCATTACACCTTGTAAATGAAACCGATAACAATTAGTTTGCTGCTATTTTTCCAATTAAGCATGCTTGCTATGCTGGCTTGCGCACAGGACATTGCGAATTTGACGCAGCAAAAACCTGTAACCATAAGCGGCGTTTTCGGGGTGGGCCTGGGAACATATTTTTCAAATAACGTAAGCCCTCGTGAACGAAGCTTTTCCTATCTTTTTACCGGGGCTCCTGTATTATCCGTTTATGGTATCCAATTTCCGTTTAATATAGTCGTTAGCGATCAGCAACGGGGCTTCCGTCAGCCATTTAACCAATATGGCATCAGCCCGACATATAAGTGGATAACCATGCACGCCGGCTGGCAAAGTATTTCCTGGTCGCCTTTTACACTTGCGGGCTACAACTTCTTGGGCGGTGGTATAGAAGCAAATCCAGGGAAATTCCGACTAGGTTTTGTCGCCGGACGATTTAATAAAGCGATAGCCCTGGATACAACAAACCATTCGTTGTTTCAAACGCCGGCGTACAAACGCACGGGTTATGCCGCTAGAATCGGCTACGGAACCGAACGGAACCATTTGGATTTTACTTACCTGAGCGCCAGGGATGATGCCGGTTCGCTCCATCAAATATTAACGGCGCCCGGGTTAACTCCGGCAGCAAATATTGTACTGGGCATTTCTTCAAAATGGTCGTTTTTGCAACACTTTGTATGGACCTTTGATGTCGCTGGAAGTTTATATACCCGGAACTTACTTTCAGATACGCTAGCCAATCTGCAACTGCAAAAAGCGGAGTTTATAAAAAAGCTTATCACCATTAATTCCTCATCTCAATTACTTACAGCGGCCCAAACACAGCTCAGTTATCAAAATAAAAATTATAGCCTGGGGTTACAATACCGCCGCGTTGATCCGGATTATAAATCAATGGGCGCTTATTATTTTGAAACCGATGTCGCCAATTATACAGTCGACGGTGGTATCAGCCTGCTGAGTAACAAAGTGCAGGTTTCAGGCAGCATTGGATTTCAGCAGGATAACCTGATGCACGATCGCGAATTTACATCTCATCGCAGCATCAGCTCCCTGATGCTGTCATATAATGTTCCGAATTACGGGGCCAGCATCAATTATTCCAATTATGGCATTACCCAGGACAGGGGCCTAAATCCCCTGGTGGATACCTTCAGGGTGGCTCGTACAAATTATAATGTTAACGGGATCCTGAGATATACCATAAACGCCGACAGCCTTTCGCATAGCATCATATTATTAGGCAATATTCAGTCACTGGTCGATCTTAACCATTTTACTTCCCCGCAGAATGAAACGAATAGTAAAACGGCGAATTTATCGTACCAGCTTGGATTTTTGAAAACAGGATTTAGCATCAACGCAAGTTATAGTTATACGATCGCCGACATGCCTTTAATGCACACGGTGCTGACGGGCCCTTCATTGGGCGTAAATAAATTGATAGACAATGGCAAGCTTAATATTAGTGCAAACCTAAGTTACCAGCAGCAGCAAAATAATAATCTCAACGCTGGAACCGTGGTTAACAGCGTGTTAAATGGTTCCTACCGCCTATCAAAACGCGACGCATTGAACCTCTCGTTTATGTACCTGAGAAGCAATTCAAAAGACATCACCCTGCCTTCATTTAATGAAGAACGTACAATTTTTAACCTTACCCATGCCTTTTAACGCTATGAAAATAAAACAGAAATTGTTAAAAGTGATAAAAACCAAAAACTGGTTGCTTACGCTCTTGTTAGTTGTAAGCATACTCAAAGTATCTGCCCAGCAGGTAAACATTTCTACCAACTTGTTCCCGCCATATTCGCCTTACTATGCAGACTATTCGGGGGTAAATGCGTCAAAAGTGCTGGTGATTGTTCAAAATTTAACCCAGAACACTTTAAAAATAAAATTGAGCGGTCGGCTTGAAAGCAGGAGCGTAGATATCCACACGAGGGATAACTTTGTACCGCTACAGCCATTGATACTTGGTCCGCATGAGATTGTACAATTAAACGGTAACCGGCTAAAAGATATATTTGACATTAATAACCTGAGCGTTAAAGGTATTGATATCAACACGCTGGCGCTCACCTCCCGTATACCGGAAGGCAACTACTCTTTTTGCATAAACGCGATAGATTATAATGATAATCATACCGTCCTTTCCGCACCCGGAACAGGGTGCTCATTCCTTCCCATAACCTATCCGGATGCACCTGTATTATCCTCACCCGGCAAGGTCGTTCAGGCCACATTTCCGCAATCATTAATATTTAGCTGGTTCAACCCTGCCGCGGTGCCTTTGGGTACGCAATATCATATCGAGCTTGCCGAAATGCCTGATGTTAATGCAGACCCGAATCATGTACTGGATGCTACCAGTTTCCCAATGTTATCGCAAACCGTAAGCAGCTATTCATACTTATATGGTGCATTAAATCTGCAATTAATACCGGGGAGAAAATATGCCTGGCGTGTTTCGGCCAGTGACCCCAGCGGAAAAATAGTTTTTAAACATAATGGGATCAGTCCGGCTTCGTCATTCACTTATGTAAATAATGATGGCGGGCCACCGGTTCGGCTCGCACAACAAGCCAACCTTTTTGTAACCACGCCATCTTGTGACACCCCTACCCCCACTGTTTTATTGGGGCCAAATGTTAACCTGCAAATGGCCTGGCTATGGCAAAACCAGGTTGCATCTATTCAGAAATTTGGTACGCTTGATACCATGCTGATCAAGCACTACGACCAGATAGCTACTGCCAGCGGGCCTGTAAAACTGGGTAAATACCAACTTGATTTTAGTTTAGCGGATAAAACCAAAGTAAAAACATATACAGTAGATGCCCCGCTCCAAAATTTTTCGATAACCAAAGGGACGGCATTAAATGATGGCTTTGTAATTGGTAAACAATATATAGTAGCCGTAACCTCGTTTGATATAAACGGACATGTAATTGAAAAAGCTACATCGTGCCCCTGGTTGTTGAAAGACGAACAGGATGCCGCTGCGCCAAAACTAAACATCCGCGGCCGGTTAGTATACGCGTTGGATAGCATAGGGACCGTGCACGGGGCAAATAATGCCAGTATTACCGTTCAGCTTTCTGATAACCCCAAACCCGGGCGCATAGCCAATGATAAAGATTATTCATCGGCAACTACAGACGGCAACGGTAATTTCAGCGTGCAATTAACACAAGGAACGTCTGACACAGGAAAAAAATACTTGCTGGTTCGGATCAACAACCCCTATTACCGTCAGCCAGGAAGCAACGTCGTTATATTAAAAATTCCACCAATAAAATATGCGGCAAACAACCAGGTGGTACAGGCAATTCAGGATACGCTGAAATTAGGTGATATAAAAACACTGGCCTACAGCAATACGCTCACCGTAAATGTAAAAAAGGGCTTTCCGCCTAAAATAAACGAACAGGATTATAAAGATCTTTTCGGTGAACAGAATTCCGGATATTATACAGATCTGCCTGTGGATACTATGACGGTTGACACCATCGCCAGGGTGCCTGATGGAACGCGTGTTATTATTTATCGTAAAGCGAAAGCCATTGATATACCGTTTTATGAAGCCGGTACTACAGTTGGTGCACCGGGCACACCGTATTATAACCAGGATATTGGAAAATTAAGCGCCTATGGCCTCAACGGTCATTTTTTACTGGTTGCTGAAGGCCAAACCCATAGCAGCGTTACCGGCGCATCTACAGTCGTGTTTGACCATTTGCTGTGCAATTTTGAGAAAGATGACGGGTATTATATAAAAGCTATTTTGCCTGATACCGGTATCAACCATCAAAGCGAATTATCAGGCCCCGAACAATTGTTCTCTTTTAACCCATCAGGAGAAGCAGGCACGTATTTTAAAACAAAGGCGGATTACCATATTATTTCGCAGAAACCACCCATCGCCCATGTTAAGGGCAAAGTTATGTACCAGTGGCCAAGCCTACCGGGTGTTTTGCATCCCTATGCAAATCATAAAGTATTTGTCACCTACCGATTATCGCCAATTTCGGACAACGGCATCAGTCCCGACAATTGCCAGACGGTAACCTATAAGCAAATAAGTAAAGGGGCAAACGGTTTACCTGTAATAACGGATTATGACATCAGTGATCAGTATAGAAATATCACCGTCGGACAGGGCATTACTGATGCGCAGGGGAATTTTGATATTACCGTTTTGACGATGAACCAGGCGGGCACTGTGCCTGGGGTACAAGCCACTGTGTCAGGGAACCCTTGTGGCGGGTTGAATGGAGATTTGGGAAATGGCAAGATCAACAATTTGCATACACAGGCGGGTAAGGATGCTGGCGACGGCGGAAATAATATAGGTAATGGCGCTGTTGATGGACTGGATTTTTCAAAAGGTATGGGGGGCATTAAAGGCTTGTACATAAATAACACTATCAATGATCTGAAAAATACAGATCCTTCCAACGCGGGTATTGCCACGGATGTGCCAGCGGTTAAAGCAATTAATGGCCCATCGCCGGCAGAAGAGCCATTCGAACAGGGGCAGGACATAGGGGGTTCGGGGAGCTTACGCCGCTATTTTACCATTGATAGCATCCCTGCAGTAATTACCCAGGCCAATTATCCGGCAAATTCGGCGAACTACTTTGTAGTTCAGCCGTTTCAAACGCTTGACCTTGGTGTTATTGTAACGCAAGTTAAGGAGCTGGAAAAATATACGATAAAGGTCACCAACAATTCACCTGATTCTTCAAATTTATTAAATGGCGCGTTGGTAACTGTTTATCGGCATCCGCTCACTGCAGGCGAATTTATTCCTGATGGCGAAGGGTCGTTTAAACACAGGTTTGACCCCCTGCCGAGTGCGGGTTTCAGCGGTGCTGACCAAAATACAAAGCCCGAGGAATGGGTTATTGATCATTCATTTCAACTAACCGTCGATCCGGCTAAAGGGCATATCGTGGAACTTGGAAATTTAAGGCTGATACCCCCTACTTACGATTACTACAACGCATATTCGCAGTATATGGTACAGGTTTCACCCGGAAACAGTTCCGCATCAGGTAAATTCAAAGTGGTAAGCCAGCAATTATACTATAGGGAAAATAATACAATGACCATTAAGGTAGAACCTGTTTACAGCCGTATTGCAGGCAGGATCATCAACGACAATACCAATAAACCGATTCCGGGTGGACTGGTGCTTTTGAGGGCAGGACCGTTTTTGTTTGCGCATTGCGACACCACAGTTATTGCGGATGAAAATGGATACTATGAAGTAAATAACGACCCCAAAAAGCATTTTAAATGGGCTGACAATACGGCATTATGGATATCTGTAATTCAATTGGGGTATAACTTCATGCCCTATTATAAAGCCAACCCACCCATGAATGCGTTTGGCCAGAATTATTTTAATATCAGCAGGCTGATGCCCGGCCGCGAAGTAAACTTTACTACGTTTGATGCTGATACTAAGACCAGGGTGACGGGCGTATCAATGACCAAAGACAGCACCACATACCAAAGCGATAACCTGGGGCAGTATAAATTTAAAATATCAAGTGTAGCTACCGACACGATCCATATTTACCCGACGGACCTAGCCTATTTTGAAGAAAAAATAGCGGTTAAATCAGCGCAACCGATTCCTTCGCAGATTCTTTTATACAAGCGTCATCACCGGATGGTGTTTCATTTAAATGATCAATATCATACCAAAATAAAAGTCAGCGATTTTCAGATCGTTATTAACAATATTCATATAAGTAATAACTATTCGGGGCTTGGTTTGGCTGAAATGAAAAACCAGAAAGCGCTTTATGACAATTATAAGCCGGTATATGACGACGACAAATCAACCATCAGCTTTGATTTTGAAAACGTATCGGTCAATAATTTTACCATACAGGTAATCAACACTGGTGCCGAAGGGTATATTCCGCAAGTATTCAATTTGAAAAATGAAGAGAGCCGCGATCAGCAGCATTATACTGTTACACTGTCTCAGGGGGCATCCATCGGCGGTACGGTATCCTACAACAATAAAAATGTTGCCAACGCCAGGGTTTACCTGGATTATAGCGGACAAACCGATGTTAGTTATAACCCAAAAACGGAAGGCGGCGCAAATGCTGTTTCATTACTTGAGGCCCGTACTGACAAGAATGGCTATTATCACATCCGCGGGATCCCGATTAGCTATGATCATCAGCAGGTGCAAATTCATGCAACGCTTGATACCAATGTTACAGTAAACGGACAGGTTAAACCCGCCGAGTTGCGCTATGGCGGCGACAACAAATCAACTACCCTGAATTTTGACCTTCTTACATTCGATGGACCCGTAATTAAATCTGTTTACGGCTTTCCTTTAACCGTTGAACATATCGAAAAATCGGTTAACAATACCTATAAGGTAACTGGTCTGGTTGACATCAGCAAAAACAATTCGGAGTTTAAGCTCCTTGGAGGAACTGAAAAAATAAGAGTTGACGAGGTGGCATTTGCCAGTAATAATGGAAAACCCTATGAGCCAACTTTGGCTGCAGTACCTTTGGAAGCCACTACTGTGTTAAAGATGAAATACCTTGATCAGTACAACGTAAAACTGGAAAGCCCGAATAACTTTAAATATTTACCACTTCCTTTATCAATTGAAAAAAGTGCGACCGGTGGCGAAGTCAATGCTTACGTGAGTATTGTCGACAATTCTTTTAACTACCCGTCAAGTTATTTAAGTTTCCAGGACTCAGTTACGCAGCAGCCTATTTCGTTCCATTTGCTGAACGTTCAGGCACGTGGCCCTGATGCCAAACCAATGATCATCCCGGCTATTTACAATACACCAGCGCAAAATAGTAGTTATCACCTTGCTGATGAAAAAGGCAATCCGTTAAAATTTAAGTTTCTTGGATTTAATACGACTGCCGACCCGGCTAATTCCTATATCGACCCTGGCGACAAACTTTTTCACCTGGACATTAACTTTAAAGCCAATATACCGCACAGCGATTTGGGCTATGCCGCTATCCATATAAAAAACATGACACTCGACGGATACTCCGTTAAGCCGACCAAAGGCGAGGATGCGATAGTAGTAAACCTGCAAACCTGGCAGTTAATAGTAAAAGATTGGACAATTGACCCAAAATTTGGCGGTATTTCATCAAATAACAGCTATGTGAGTACTAAAATAGTAGATGTGCCTGTTGGGAATTTTAAACTCAGGAGCGATCTTTTTGAACTGGATAATTTTAAGGTGCAGAACATTTCGCTGGGTGGTGGCCTTGTTAACCTTACCGGTATTGACACGTCCCGCACGCATTTTTTATTTGATGATGCCTGTGGCAGCGATCATAAAGGCCACTGGCGCTTATCTGCCTCTGCCAAAGATGAGCAGACACCTGCAGCCATAATCCCCTTACCTGAAATTCCGGGAAAATTTAGTGCGACAAATATTAACGTCGATTACTTTCAACTGGTTAGTTATAATAACGAGAATTTAATTAACCTGGCGCAAACACAGGCTGGCATAAAAATGTACAAAAATAACAAATTTACCTTTTATCCGGCATCACTCACGAGTGACATCGGCGCATTTTCCATTAATGGAACGGCGGTTATTGATGTGCCGCGTGTAGGAAGCAGCGCACTAAGTTTACAATATATAAAAACAGGCAATACGATTGATGCCGATGCCGGTAACTTTAAGCCGATAAACTTTGAGGGAAAGGGCTACGTTCAATTTACATCGGACAAGGGTGCCTTATTTAAATCAAAAGACTATATCACCACCATTACAGGCAAGGTTGTTGAACCTGGTAAATTTAATCCTATACCATGTACCCTAAGCTTTGGATCAAAAATAGGGGCTGATGCTAATGATCCGTTGAATGATAATGGTACGATTGCGTTGAAACAGGGGTATAACCTGCGGATGGATGGGGATGGCGAAGCGGGACCAAATGACCTGGCACTGGTGATCACCGGCACCAAAAACAATCAAATGAAAGTTGACCCTGCTACAAATGATTGGGGTACATTAACCTTTTCGGGCCCGATGAGTGACCCTAAATCAAACAGCGAAAATGGTGGCACGGCTGATAAGATGCAAAAGGATCCAACCATTATGACATTTAATGTACTGGGCGACCTGCAGGTAACAACCAGCAGCGTACAAATGAATAATATTAACACACCACTGGGCAACCTGGCACTGATCTATGATTTCCCTTCACATGAATTACGGGGCAGCCTGCACATGGACAATATTCAGTTCGGGCAGTATTATTTTACCGGCGATATCCAGGCTGCAATGGGGCCAAATGGCATGTTACTGCTGGGTTCAGGCCAGTTGAATACAGGCACTATTTTTAAAGATGGCTTCGGCTTAATTAACATTGGTTTGCTTTTGGGCAACACCGACCTAACTGAGGATAATGTTACTACGGTAACCCAATTCAGCCATGCAAAAAACAGCCTCTGCTGGCTGGATGCCAACCGTACAGGCTTTAAAGGTTTCTTTTTGACGGGCGGGGTTGACGTCATCAATGAACACGATGGTGTTGACATAGGCATAGCGGCGGTTTATTTTAACGCCGACCTGGGCGTGGAAGCATCTGTTGGCGCCAACTTTAACAACAAAGACTATATGGCCCTGCTGGGCGCTCATGGTTCTGTAAACGCAGGCCTTACCTCCATAACCGGCACCTCGGTATCGGGCGGATTAAGCGCGCATCTGACGGCGGTTGCTTCGTATACCCAAACAGGCTTTGCCGTAAATGGCGATGCGGGGGTAACGGTGAAATTTACGGTGAGCCAGTATATCCCGATCATCGGGACCCAATCAATTTCGGCCCAAAAAGGAGCTAAGGTAAATTTCCAGCTGAAACACAATGACTCGTACCTTCATTTTGCCATTGTTGATGATGGAAACGCCGTGATATGTACAAAAAACGCTAACGTTGAATAGGAATAGACATGAAAATATTTAAACAAATATCGGGTTTAGTTTTAGTATTAGTTTGCGGGGCGGTAACGTTGTGTATGGGTCAAAAAACGAGTCTTGACGCTATCGCAGGTCCGCATGGCATCTGGGTGATCTGTGGTGATAAATTGCCTAAGAATTTTAATTACATCATCGCCAGGCAAAAAAATGGCGGTGAATGGATAAAAGTGGCTACCGTTAAGATGCCCGCCTCGAAAGAACAGATCCAGGCCGATTTGCTTTATAATGAAAAAGCAGCAGGTTTAGATATTCAACCCCTTGGCCAGGAAAGATTACAGGCGGTTTGGGACAGGGTTTCAGCTAATATCATTAACAATTCGCCACCCGAGATGCAGAATGACCTGCCATTGAGAGCAGCTACAGGAACAGCCTGGTATGATGCGGAGGCAGACAGCGCAACAACATACCGGTATAGGGTACAGGTAAACGGCGCCGAGGGCAATCCGGAGAACGCCACCAATATCATCAGGTTCCCGGTAAAAAAGTTTATCACTGACATTAAGCCATCCCTTATTAAGCCTGCAATGGGCGGCATATACGGTGAATTCAGGGTGCTTGACAAAGGGCAGATGACCCGCTGCAAAATTTTAAGAAGTTATTATTTGCGGGGCGGGTTTGAAGAAATAAACGTAACACCTTTATTTATAAGCCGTGGCGGGCAGCTATTAATTGGGTTTAATGATAATTCGGCCATGCCGAAGGTGCCTTATACGTATGTAGTGCAACCAATTGATGCGGCCGGAAATAAAGGCTTTGCCTCGCCTGAATTAAAAGCATTTGATGTTGCCGAAAAAAGTATTGTACCATCGGTACACCAGTTCAGGACATATTCTGACGAGAAAAGACGGGCGGTAAGGCTTGGTTGGAAATTAGCCGATACTAAAAATATCACCTCGATCGATATTTATAAGAGTGCAACTTTTAATGGTACCTATACAAAGTTGGGCAGCGTTAGCGCTACGGATACTTCGTATTATGACTATAATGTTAAGCCTATTACCACATACTATTATACCGTTAAACTTAACGGCAATTATGAAACATCAACTGCATCGCCACGCGTGCCGGGGATATTAAAGGCGAGCGATAAAAACCTTTACCCGCCGCTTAATGTTCAATTGCGGCAGGACAACGATAAGGTGATCCTTTCGTGGGAGAAAAATGAGCCGGATACAAGAGCCTATTTTGTGTACCGTGCTAATAGGCGCACGGGCGAACTTAAGCAACTTGGGCCACCCATAGTAACCGATAGTGCCAGGGTAAGTTTTACTGACGTATTGCCGGTAAGCGGGGCTGCCGTAACCTATGCCTATGCAATAGCCGATGAAAATACATCTTACGCGATCAGCCCCAAATCCGACACTTTGTTTACCTCCACATTGTCGGTCATCGCATTACCTATCCCATATAAATTATCGGCCAGGAAAACCGATCACAATCAGGTACAATTGTTTTGGCCGGATATGCGTTCAGAATCAAAAACATTCCTGGGCTATGCAGTTTTCAGAAGTGTTACTGCAGGAGGGAAAACTTCGGTACCGCAAAGGATAAGCCAGCAATTGATCCGAATAAATATGAATACGTTTACGGATACAACAGCCAGCGCACCCGGCGTTTACCACTATACTGTAAAGACTGTATCCATGGATGGACGAAAATTAGGGAGCGCCAGCCCTGAAGCCGGGTATACCCTATCGGAAGAAACACTTGCAGCTGTTTCGAATATTAAACTGATACCATTGCAGGGGGCCGTTGAGATCAGCTGGAACAACCCGCTGGGAGTAGATATCGCAGCAATTCAAATTTCGCGCGCCATAGAGGGGCAATCGCCGCAAGTAATTGCTACGCTCGATCCGGGCATTCAGGCCTATACCGATAAAACTGTTTCGCAGGGCAATACCTACTACTACACTTTTATTACAAAAAGTAAAAACGGAAAACTGAGTCCTGGAACGGATTTTATAGGCGTACATATGCGGTAAAACAAAATCATGTGCGTTAAGGCCGGGTTTTTGACCAAAAACGTTGCATTTTAAAGTGCATAGCGCGGCCCAAATAAAGCTATTTTATAGTTTTTTGGGCAAATCTGAGCTATTTTACACCCTGCACAGCGCCAAATAATATTTAGTTTGGTTGGATTGAAGATTTTATATATTTTAGGTAACACTTTTGTGACGTTATCTGAGCCTATGGAATTGATCAATTGTGTGGTTATCGATGATGATGAACTCGACAGATTAGCTGTTGAAACTTACCTTGAGCAATACCCCCTTGTCAAGTTACTTGGAAGTTTTTCAAACCCGGTCGAGTGCCTCGAAATCACACACACAAACAATTTAGATTTACTATTTCTGGATATTGATATGCCTTATATCAATGGCATCGATTTTTTAAACTCATTTAAAAATCCGCCGCTGTGCATTTTTATTACTTCATATCCTGAATATGCCATTGAAGGTTTTGAAACACGGGCACTTGATTTTTTGTTGAAACCGCTGAAGCCCGAACGCTTTGCAAGATCGATGGCGCGAGCAACCGAATTTCTGCAGATAAAAAACAAGGCCAAGCTTTATGATATTCATTTCGCTGAAGATTTTTTAATCATCAAAGAGAGTTATGACCTGATAAAAATCAAGGTAAGCGACATCATTTACCTGGAGGCTTTAAAAGATTACACCAAAGTAATTACTCCTACTAAAACATACCTTACACTGTCAAACCTTAAAAACTTTTTTGAAAAACTACCTGAAAATCGCTTTTTACGTATCCACAGGAGCTTTGCAGTGGCCATCAGCCAGATCAGGAAACTGGAGCAAAACGAATTATTGCTGGATTCGCTAAGGCTCCCTGTTGGAAAAACCTTTAAAAACGAAATCAGTAAGGTTCTTTTAAGTATGGAATATTAAGATATCCGATGACTGGCAGCCATTTTTTAAATCACCTATTTAAGTTTGTTTAATGAGATATACGTGGTATTTGTGCCTTTTGCTGATAGTTGCGTCGTTAATAAAATGCAATAAGCCGGGCACCGGGATCGCCGTGAAAAACCAATCCGGTATTTCGGCTGCAACAGTTGCGTTCGAAGGTCGGCTGTACCAGCAAAATAAACCTGACAGCCTGATCATAGTATCCAAAAATGAACTGGCGGCAGCATCCCGGCAGCATAAAAAAAAGGCGATGTTATATTTCAGCAGTTGGGTTGGCGTCGGATTTCAATTAAGGCAGCAAATTGACAGTGCCATTTATTATTGCAGAAAAGCTGAAATGCTTGCGTTTGAAACAAAAAACGAAGCTGGTTTGGTGTCAAACCAAATCAAGTTAGCAGGGCTGTATTACGATTCAGGTAAGCCCGATTCCGTAAATATTTATAAAGATAAAATGACTATCGAGGCAGATACTATGAAAAATATCGCCTTAAAAAATCAGCTTATTGCTAAGTTGGGAGATGTTTTTGCTACAACAAATCAGCCTGAAAAAGCCCTTAACGCATATTTTCAGACCTTAAGATATTACCAGGAAAAAAAGGATACACTTGGTATGGGCTTGGAGATGATGGAAATTGCGATGATGTATAATCAATTGTCGAAGTTTGATAAAGCCGTTGAATACGCTGTCAAAGCAACGCAGTATGTTAAAAGCAACTGGAATAATTCGATAGTGAATTACAGAAACCTGGGGGGCTACTATTATTCTTCGAAGCAGTACGATCAATCGTTGGGGGCATTTGAAAAAGGGATTTCGCTGGCCAGACAATTTAAGGATACTGCGAATTTGCAGGCGATCTATATTTCTGTTAGCTCGACGTTGATAGTGTTAAAAGAATATAAAAAGGCCGGGGATTATTTAACAGCGGCATTTGATTATTATGGGAAGAAAAAGAATGAGGTGGGCTTTTATAATACACTTGTACAGCTTGGAAGTTTAAAATCCGCCAATCAACAATTTGGCGCGGCGATCAATTATTATCAGCAGGCACTGGAATTGGCCTTAAAAAGTGGTCATTTAGATAGCGAAGCCAATATTTACTACTATTTGGCCGATGCTGCCGGAAAGGCCGGGAATTATCAAAAAGCCTATATATATGAGTTAAAGTACGATAGTTTAAAGTACTCAATGGCGCAAACCACTACTGCAAAAACCATTACTGACCTTGAAATAAAATAT
This sequence comes from Mucilaginibacter gotjawali, assembly GCF_002355435.1. Classification (NCBI taxonomy): domain Bacteria; kingdom Pseudomonadati; phylum Bacteroidota; class Sphingobacteriia; order Sphingobacteriales; family Sphingobacteriaceae; genus Mucilaginibacter; species Mucilaginibacter gotjawali. The sequence continues at coordinate 1,994,076 of NZ_AP017313.1, read as the reverse complement.
CAAAGTGACCAGAAAGAACATAGAATAGCGCTTCTAAAGGAGGCCGGTAAATTAAAGGATGTTGAATTAACAGATGAAAAACGTAAATGGTGGTTTTTGTTAGCGATCATTGGCTTTTTATCTGTAATTGCGTTTTTGCTCTACCGCAGTTATACGGAAAAAAAGACTTCGCACAAATTGCTTGAGGAAAAAAATGAGGCGCTCAACCTATTAAATGAAAAACTAAATGAAGCAAATAGCTCAAAAACCAAGCTTTTCAGCATTTTAAGTCATGATCTCAGGGCGCCGGTGAATAGCTTGTTTCAATTTTTGAATATTCAAAAGAATCATGCAGGTAAATTAACCGAAATTCAAGCGCAAAAGCACAATCAGCGCATCATCAATTCTGCCGAAAACTTAATGGAATCAATGGAGGACTTATTAATTTGGAGCAAAAGCCAGATGAATTCCTTCTCCCTGAATTTAAGCCCTATTTCGGCACTTGACCTGATCACTTTGACGGCAACTATGTACAGGGATTTTGCCGAAGAACGAAAACTCACCATTGACATTAATTGTGAAACAGATGTGATTTTGACAACGGATGTCAATTTTTTGAAGATCGTTTTGAGGAATATTTTGAGCAATGCTATAAAATTTACGCCCGCCGGCGGACATATCAAAATCACGGCTTTGCCTGATGATGATTTTGTACGATTTAGTATAACCGACGACGGACCGGGACTAACACATGAGCAAATTGAAAATCTGTTTGAATGGAACAGTATCCGAAGTGATTCGTCGGGTCTGGGTTTAAAACTCGCGAAAGAGTTTACCATTCGCCTTAATGGAGCCATAAAAATAGATTCCTCGCTGCAAAACGGCAGCACATTTACGGTTTTAGTTCCGATTAGGCAAAATGTTGTTTCCTGATTCAAAAACCTGTTGTTTCTGGGTTTTTAGATAATTGTTAAATTCCCAGGGCCTTTTTCTGTACACCCCGGTCATTCCGGGGAAGATTTTTTTGTTAAAAATACCGGCAATATCGTTGTCCGGAGAATGGGCTCGAAACCAACGTCAATCTTTCAAAGACGCCAGACTCTTCAAGTCTTTCAAAAAGTAGTTCGGGAAGCACCCACCCGGGTGCACAAAATCCACATCAAACGGCAACAGCCGCTTATGTTACATACGCTTTACCAAATCCAACCTGTTTTTTTTACTTCACACTTTCGACGCACTAACGAACCAAACTGACTAATCGTTAAAAAACGTATTAAAAATAAAACCCCCCGCTAAGTGCGGGCTCTTGTAAAGCTGTTTCCATTATGCGGGCAGTGCCGGTAAACCGCAAAGTAAGGTTTCGCTTATTTTCCAGCGCTGTTATCTCCCATAAAGCTTATAAGGTCTGCCTTGGTTGTTATGGTTTTCTTTTCATAGTGTTCCAGATGAAAATTTTCCAGCTTTTGTAAAAGATATTGCAGCGTAAATTTTTCGGCAATCGACAACTTCCCTGTAATCATTTTACTAACGCGGTTCATATCCACAAATACCCGGTAAAGCAATTCCCTGCCTTCGTTTGTGATCGCAATATGCTTGCTTCTTTTATCTTTTACATCATCCCATTGCCTTACCAATCCTGCGGCTATCAGTCGCCGGATGACTTCAGTGCCTGATGTTTTTTCCTGCAAATTATGGCTGATCAACTCGCTTTTTGATAAATGATTGTGGGTAAGTAAAATAGCCAGTGCCGTAAAATCCTCCCCTGTTTGTAAAGAAGTTCCTTCTAAAGCCTTTTTGATATAATACTTTGCGTAACGGCTCATAAACACAAATAACCTGCCGATGTTATTATCCAGCTGGTAAGCGATCTCCAGTGCGGCTGTATCATTACTTCCAAACCTCACTTCGCTATTCACCAAATCCCCGGAAGGATCTCCAACTTTATTCAACAAAAAACCTGTAAAATCCTGAATAGACACTTCCTGCCCCTGGTTCTCTTCTTCCAGTTGGGCTACAAGATCTATTAACTGATGAATAAGTTGGTATGATTTCATGGTGCGTAAAGTTATCAGTAATGGTTAACTATTCAAACATGTCCCGTTTTTGCCAGTTCAGGGTTCTGCATTTTAAACCCGGCATATGCCCTTCGGTAACTTTCACTGCTGTCAAATATTGGATTAAAAGTCTTCAAAAAATTCAATGTTCTAATCAGCGTAAGTTTGTAACCGGGCAACTCAGGGGCATTAATCGAAAGCATATCTGCAATTTCATTTCCAAGCAGGTAACGCATTAAACCCAATATATCATTTGCCGACGCTTTACTTTTATTAACCGCCAGGATGTGTTCAACAAGCGATTTAGAGAGTTCCTTGCCTTGCGCAGAAACACAGAACTGGCGCTGTTTGATCATCTCGTCAAGTTGCCGGGCCTGCCTGGCGTTTTCAGGAATTAAATCTTCATTTAAGCCCGTCAAATAACCAATCACAGCCCAAATATGCATAAATGCTTCCTGTTCCGGCTGACTAACCGGTATACCAAGCAACCGGAGCCCACGGATCACGATCAAAGAGAAAGAAAGATTGGTTCCTGCCATATCTTCCTGGTTAATTGGAAAGCCCCAGCTATCATCCCATTTATCACTTTTAAGCGTGTAATAACGAACTGCAGCGTGCATAATGCGTATTTTCAGGATCTCATTAAACGCATTGCCCTGTTTTTCAAATGCATCCGGGCCCATTACTTCCCAAACAAAAACGGCAGTGTCATAAAGCCTTTTGGTAGTTTGTTTCCGGATAAGTTCGGATAGATATAAAACCATAGCGCCATTTGCAGCCGTATAACAGTACGGTAAAGATAGCAGGCCAAGTAAACTCATGATATTTACGGAATGCCTTACAAAAAAAACTGACCCGGCTTTCATCAACCGGGGTTGAGCCCATGAGGGTAATTCGGCGGCGTCACGTATAAATGCAAAATCGGGATAAGCTTCTTTTAAACAATTTAATTGGCCTGCGCCTGGATTTCCGCTCAGCAATTGCTGCAATTCCTGCTTCTTTACAGGGTCAGCAAATATATATTTCACAAAATCATCTGCCGGCGGGTCTCCGGTCCTTCTTTTGACGTTTAAAAACTTATCGCCGTAATTTCTTTGTCCGGTCATCATTAGCCCATGGTATTTATAACGGCTTCTGCAGCCAATCTTCCGCTTTTCATGGCCGCATTTATCGAGCCATTCATCAAATAATCACCGCAAACAAAACAATTGGCATTCAAACGCATATTTTTATATACCGGCTCATTAAGCACATGATCGTCATTTGGTAACGCATATGGAATGTGATAAGTTTTTAAATGCTTCCAGTTAATTGCTTCGGGGTACCAGTATTTCAATTCATCTATAACACTTGCGCAAAGTTCTTTTTCGCCGGTCAACGAGTGATCGCCAATGAGCGATAACGATATTAAAGCATCCCCATTTGATGAATAGCGGGATGATACATTGTTCATTACTGCAATATTATTTACCAGCTTTCCAGGGAGGCTATTCAAAGTGATCAACGGTAATTCAAAAGGCTTTTTATCGGCCGTAAAATAAATATTGGTAACGGAATGATAGGCGTTTACAGATTGTTGAAGCGGCATGGGTAAACAGAGGCGGTCAGTAGCAATAAGTATAAAATCACCTTGAAAAATTGCCCCCTTAGTAGTTGTTACGTTATTGTCTTCCATTGCCCATACGCGCTGATTAAACAAGATCTCGTCTGCTGACAAACACTTGGCCAATTGTAATGGGATCGCCCCCATTCCTTTAGCGGGAATGGCTGCATCTCCTTCACTAAACATTTTAAACACGAATTCAAACATCCTGCTTGATGTGCTTAATTGGTCCTCCAGAAAAATGCCGGTCATGAAGGGCTTAAAGAACCGGCTCATGATTGTTTCGCTAAATCCTTCTTTTTTGAGGTAGGCTAAGGTTGTGATCTCTGGTTCTGCAAAAATAGCATCGATCGTTTTACGGGAAAGCTTTAACTTCAGTCGCAGCATTCGCAGTTTATCCGTAAATGTCGCGGCTGATGAAAACAAAGTACTCAACAGGGTACCCGGCTTCCTCATGGGATCGCCTATCCGGCTAATACCTTTTCTGGCTAAGATCATCGCGCCGGGGTCGAACCGGCAGAGGTCCAGCGCTTCGTAATCTAAAAAACGTTTCGCTTCAGGATAAGCGGTCAGGAAAACCTGGAACCCCCGGTCAAGCAGGAAGCCATCAACTTCATCTGTTCTTACCCTGCCACCCACAGCATCCGAAGCTTCAATTACCAGGACCGATTTGCCGGCTGCCTTTAATACTTTAGCTGCTGTTAAACCTGCTAAACCTGCACCAATAATAATTACGTCCGCATCCTTTTTCATCACTTATATCACGTATTTATTGTTATTTGTATACAAATGAGGTTCAATTCCCGGCTTTGCATAGGCCAGTCGCCCTACCGGCTGCGGAAGGCAATAGTTATCCAATCCGGCTACTGTCATTGTTTTTGCTTTACAGTGATCAACCGTACCATCACTGCAAATCAATTTGTCTTCAATTAACAGATGGACGATCTCCCCGACAATAATAGTAGTACCGTTAATTTCCATATCGATAAACTCACGTGGTTCAAGGGCAACACGAACAGTGGATTGCCCTACAAAAGGCGCTTTAAAGCCACTAACATATTGTTTTGTAAAACCACAAGTATCGAATTCAGATACGCGTGATGGGTAACTGGCACTGGTTTGATGCGCCTGCATATACCATTCGGGTAACACATTATTCAAAGTGTATTGCCCCGTTTCGCTGATATTCCGAAGCGTATCATTATGGTCGCGTTCCGGGCGCATCACAAGGCCCAGCAACGGCGGGTTTGAACCAAGGTGAAACACAGAACTAACCATGCATAAATTAGTAATGCCATCAGTGCCTGCGGTGCCCAGCAGGTGTAAAGATTTATAACCCACCAAGCTATTGATCAGGTTGATCCGATATTGTTTATCGAGTTCACCAATCCGATCACTCTTCATACTTACCATATTAAATTGTTTTTAATTTACCCAGGCCGCCGTCAATGCCGATCACCTGCCCGGTGATCCAGTTGCTATCGTCTGACAATAAGAAGCTTATAGCATTACTGATATCTTCAGGCTGACCATATTTCGCCAATGGATGCCTTTTTGCCGACGCTTCTCTTTTTTCAGGGGTGTTCAGCAGGTTTTGCGCCAACGGGGTGTTGGTAAGCGAAGGCGCTACCACATTTACCCGTATCTGGCTAACGGACAGCTCAGCAGCCAGTGACAACGCAATGCCTTCAACTGCGCCTTTTGCAGCAGCTATACTTGCATGGTATGGCATCCCTGTTTGCGCTGCAACTGAGCTGATCAAAACGACAGATGCGCTGCCTGCATTTTTTAATTGTTTAAGCGATTGCTGGATAATACGTGCTGCACCCAAAACATTGATCCGGTAGTCGTTTAAAAAATCGGCTTCTGTAAGCCTGTTGAATGGCTTAAGATTAATACTGCCGACTGAGTACACTAGTCCGTGTAATGCATCGGGCAGAAACCCTGTAATTGCATCAAGTGTTGCTGTAATATCGGTTTGCAGATGCTTAACCCCTACCGGCAAATTATCCGGCTCAGACCTTGAAATGACATATACCGTGGCATAATTAGCATTTAACATTTTAACCAATGACAGGCCAATACCTGAACTTCCGCCGACTACAAGTATGTTTTTCCCCTCAAAATTCATGATCCTATATATTTTAGAAATTCATTTTTTGTTTCGGCATTTAAGAATTGGCCGCCATATTCGGCTGTTACCGTTGTACTCCCGGCATCCCTGATACCCCGGCTTGAAACACAATGGTGATGCGCATCTATTATAACCGCAACGTCCCCGGTGCCCAGTGCCTCTTTCAGCATATTGGCTATTTGAATGGTGAGCCTTTCCTGTACCTGCGGCCGTTGAGAACAATATTGAACGATCCGGTTCAATTTTGACAAACCGATCACCTGCCCGTTGCTGATATAAGCAACATGGGCCTTACCAACAATGGGGACAAAGTGATGCTCACAATTGCTGAATACGGCAATATTTCTTTCCACCAGCATCTGTTTGTACTTAAAAGGATTGCTAAATAGTGTAGGTTGGGGTTTATTTGCCGGATTAAGGCCGCTGAATATTTCCTTTACATACATTTTGGCGACCCTTTTAGGAGTGTCTTTTAAACTATCATCATCCAGATCCATCCCCAGCACCTCCATAATGGATCTGAAATGCCTGGCAATATGATCGATTTTAGTTTCATCGTCCATTTCAAATGCATCAGGCCGCAGGGGGGTGTTAAACGCTGAACTATGATGTTCCTGTTCAAGATCACTTACAACCTGTTCAATAGTACGGTCATTCAATGTTTCGTTATTTATCATGGATTTTTGTTGGAATTAGCATTATTTGAGGTAGTTGCACCGATGCCTGCGCTGTATTTTGTGGTTGGCAATTTTTTTTGATTAAGAAAGTGTAAATAATCATATTAAGCAGGATCAGATCCATGCCATAAAATATATCTTCAAAGGGTATGGTTAACATCCGGAGATTGATGATTTGTGCCGGGTTATACCAAACAACAGGAGCCTGCAGCCCGGTACCCGTTAGTAACCCGTTTACAATAAAAAAAGGCAATAAAAGCGCCAGGTACGTAATATAAAATACGGAAAGCCAGGTTACTTTTAAGATGTACTGCGCTGTAAATAACAAGATAGCTAAAGACGCAAATGTATAAACCGTATAAAAATGAGCACTGAAAAGAATTACCATAAATGCCGACAAAACAATCAATACGGTGCTTATGAAAAGTGTTGCACGTTCAGATAGTCTTTTTTAAACAGCACGTTGAAACAAGCATAGGTAAATATGCATGAATAGGGAATGCAAAAAAAGAAAAGCACCTCTTCAACAGGCAGGCTACCCATATAAACTCCTGTTAAATAGTCGGGGTTAAAACCCCATATTTTTAATTGGGTGAAATACATATCCCAGGCTATAAAGATTATCCCGGTCACAATCATAGCCGGAAACAGCGCAGGCCAGTGCTTGTAAAACTTTATCTGCGGATGAAATGAAAAGACAAAGGGAATGAGTACCGTAAAAAAGTCGACCAGGAGATACGTAAATTTCATTCCTGTGTGTTTTTTTGGTTGTTACGGAAGTATTTCCGGGAGACCCAGAGCATACCAAAGCTTTCGCCATCATATTTCCCAGTATGTTTGTGGTGCATCTTGTGCGCCCTTCTGATCGCCTTCAAATACCAGTTTTCCGAATTACGCAGTACCTTTACCCGTTGATGAATAAAAAGATCGTGGACAAAAAAGTAGCATGCGCCATAAAGGGTAATGCCAATGCCAATACAGGTGCAGGCCGGTAAATGATAGATGGTACCTGTTGCCAGGCATGCAATGCCGGGCAGGGCAAAAATCAGGAAGAAAAAATCATTCCGTTCAAGAAAGCCGTAATGGTCTTTATGATGATGGTCACGATGCAGGAACCAAAAAACACCATGCATAATGTATTTATGTGTTAACCACGCAACACCTTCCATTCCAATAAATGTGGTTAAAACAATGCCGATATAAATTAGCAGATTCATAGCTTAATATATTTGATAATAATTTTCTAACACCTTTTCGAAACAAATCTTAAACCAGGCAGTAAATTCACCGGGATGTTCTATCAATGATAAAATCAAATTATCTGCTTCTACATATTTAAAACCAGCAACTTCAGTAGGGTTCGGTTCAGGCGTTTGATCACATATGCCGATAAATACGTGATCATATTCGTGCTCAATTAACCCGTTATCAAATTCGTGCCGATAGGTAAACTGAAATAACTCTGTTAATTCGCTTTCAATTCCCATTTCTTCTTTTAATCGCCGGCGGGCAGCATCAATGGTCATTTCACCCAACCGCGGGTGACTGCAGCAGGTATTTGTCCACAAGCCTCCGGAATGATATTTATCAAAGGCCCTTTGCTGCAGCAATAGCTGACCATTGCTGTTAAAAATAAATACAGAGAACGCTCGGTGCAGCGTTCCTGAAGTATGAGCAGCCATTTTATCCATTGTCCCAATCGCCTGGCCTTTGGCGTTTACGAGCATTACACTTTCTTTCAATTTTTCTATAATTTGAATTTGTCCGGCTTAGCCGCCGATAAATAGTTAAAGATCATTTCTTTTAATTGCGCGTCTTTGCTGTTATTGATGTTATCGTCTATAAAACGTTTGTCAGTGTACAGTTCATCATGAAAACCTAAAAAATCCGGCAGATTGCTCTGTATAGAATAACGAATAAAACGTATTTCCAGGCTGAGGGAATCGCGGTTTACCGCGTTTATTATCAGTTTTTTACCCTTGTTAAATTTTTGAAGCTTTATTATTGGGTTCAATGTATATTTTGCCTGTATCATTTCATTGGCGCCTTTATAGCATAACAATACCGGCGCATCCGTATCACTGTCAACCTGCAGCATGAGCCGGTTTAGTTGCCCGGCGTCCTGTTTAACTACCGGAGCACGTTGATAAAGATGCCTGACCGTACTGAGATCAATCGTTTGTACACCCGGTATTTTTATCTGCAACAGGGTAAGCCATAATATAACCGTCATAACACATTTAATTTATACCTCACCAATGAATCAAACATCAGCAAAAACTTGTGGCCGTTTGAAACCCTGATCCGTTGCGACATCACTTTCTCTGCGGGGATCTTTGTGATCTTGCGGAAAAGCTGCCTGTAATACACATAAGCCAGGTAAACCCCTTTACGGCATGAACACGGCAACAGCCTGATCCCGTTTAAGGCCTCGTTTAATTCCCTTAAAATATCGGCTTCAATAGCTCTTTTATTTTCTTCTGAGAAGGCAGATAAATTAACCCCCGGGAAATACGTGCGGTTTAATTCCTGGTAATCAGCGTTGATGTCCCGCAGGAAATTCACTTTTTGAAAAGCTGAGCCCAATTTCATTGCAGGTATTCGTAACCTTTCAAATTCTTCGTCCTTGCCGTTAATAAACACATGCAGGCACATCAGGCCGACAACCTGAGCAGAACCCATAATATATTCCTCATATTTTTCGGCGGTATACGACTGATCGTGCAGGTCCATTTCCATGCTGTTGAGGAACTGGTTGATTAGGTCGTGCCGGATGCCGAATTTATTAACCACCTGCTGAAACGAATTGATCACCGGGTTTATACTGATGCCCCGTTCAATAGCCATAAAACAATCCCGTTTTAATTCAGCCAGCATTAATGACTTCGGATAACCATGGAAGCTATCTACTATTTCGTCGGCCAGCCTCACAAAACCATATATGGCATGTATAGGGTCACGAACTTCCTTCTTTAAAAAAAGTATCCCCAGGGAAAAACTGGTGCTATAATGCCGGGTGGTTTCCCTGCTGCATATGGCAGATAAAGTATCAAATCTTTCTTTCATTTAGTATTGAGGTATTTTATGAGCAATTGAGCCGAAACCTTGCCTGAAATAATTGAAGGCGGAACCCCGGGACCAGGAACAGTGAGTTGCCCGGCATAAAAAAGATTCCTGATCTTGTTGTTTTTGATAGAAGGCTTTAAATGTGCAGTCTGCATCAGCGTATTTGCGAGGCCGTACGCGTTTCCTTTAAAAGAATTGTAATCAGATTTGAAATCGTTTACGCAATAACTCTTTTTGTAATCCAGCACGGTTCTGATCGCTACGCCGGTATAGTTTTCCAGGCGTTGCATGATCATTTCGAAATATTCTTCCCGCAAGGCTTCAGTATCTTCAATACCGGGCGCCAGCGGCATCAGTATAAATAAATTTTCATGCCCTGCCGGTGCAACGCTATCGTCTGACGCCGATGGGCAACAAACGTAAAAAAGTGGTTTAGTGGGCCACTGCGGTTCTTTATAGATCTCCCTGGCGTGTACCTTTAAGTCAGCATCGAAAAATAAGGTATGGTGTCCCAGCTTTTCAATTTTTCGGGTAACACCAAGGTAAAAAATCAGGCTGGAAGGGGCCATCACCCTTTTATTCCAATAAGCTTCGCCATAATTCCTAAGGCCCCGGTCAATAAGTTTTTCCTCCACATGGTGATAGTCTGCAGCAGCGATAACACCTTCGTAATTAGTTGTACTGCCTTTAGTGTTAAGCGCTGTTACCTTACCATTAACGACATTAAGACGGGTAACGGCTGAATCGTGGTTAAAAATAACACCCTGCGCTTCGCAAACTTTCTGCATTCCCTCTATCACTTTACCAAAGCCGCCTTTGGGATACCAGGTACCAAGTTTCAGGCCGGCATAATTCATCAGGCTATACAATGCAGGGGTTTCTTCAGGCATCGCTCCCAGGAATAATACCGGGAATTCCATCAACGTGATCAGGCGCTGGTCTTTAAAAAAACGCCTGACGTGTTTACTGAATGAGGTAAATACCTGCAGCTTAAACACACCGCGGACCAAGTCCCAGTCAGCAAATTCAAGTAACGACAGCCCTGGTTGTTGAACCAGTTTATTCATTCCTGTATGGTATTTATAGGCTGCTTCGTCTAAAAAAAGGGCCAACTGCTTTGCGCTGCCCGGTTCAATGGATTCGAATAATTCCTCTAAGGCCTGGTAGTTTGCCGGGATACGTAAAACATCCTGGTCTCCAAAAACAATAGTAAAACCGGGATCAAGTTGTTCAAGTTCGTAATAATCAGCAGCTGAATACCCGAATTCATTAAAGAAATTTTCAAATACTTCCGGCATCCAATACCAGCTGGGTCCCATATCAAAAGTATAGCCGTTGCTTATTAATTGACGGGCACGGCCTCCTGTTTCCGCGTTCTTTTCGTAAATATTTACGCTGCAGCCAGCTTTGGCTAAATACGCTGCCGCACTTAAACCTGAAAAGCCCGAACCGATTACTGCTACTGAGGGCTTTTCGACAACAGGTAACCCGGGATTACTGACTAGGCGTTTTGACATTGATAGATTTGAATTGGGTTGCTACCCTGTTAAATTGAATTGCAATTATAATACAATATTGTATTATAATTATATAATTAGTATATTATTGCATTAAAATGAATTTATTGTATAAACAGGATAGGTGGAACACTTTTACATTTCACATTCACCTATATTTGTGTGATGTTGGCCTCCTTTTTCCAATTATACCGTCAGGCGTTTAAAGGCCTTTCCCGAAACAGTTGGTTTTTAAGTATAGTGATGCTCATTAACCGGAGCGGCACCATGGTGGTGGCGTTTATGAGCGTTTACTGCGTTAAACAATTGCATTTTACCATTGAGCAGGCCGGTATTGTAATGACCATATTTGGTGCAGGCTCCATCTGCGGCGGATTTTTCGGCGGTAAAATAACCGATAAAATCGGGTTTTACGACCTCCAGGTTGGCGCCATGATGAGCGGGGGCATCCTCTTTATTGTTTTAGGCTACCAGCATACTTTTTTAAGTATGTGTATTGGCGCTTTTGTGCTCAGCCTTTGCAATGAGTCGGTACGGCCGGCAAATTCGAGCGCTATAGCCCATTACAGCAGCCCCGAAAACAAAACCAGGTCCATTTCACTTAACCGGCTTGCTATAAACATCGGCTGGGCGCTGGGCGGTGGCCTGGGGGGCTTTTTAGCGGCAATAAATTACCATTTGCTTTTTTGGGTTGATGGGGGCACTAATATCCTTGCGGCAATATTCCTGGTGATCCTGATGCCGAAGTCCGGCATCGTGAAAAGCTATAAAAAGGCCGGCGTTCCTGAAATCAGGGCCTCAGCTTACCGCGACAAAACCTATTTGTTGTTTATTGGTTTTGGGCTGCTGTTTTTTACTTGTTTTTATGAATTCATGATCATTGAACCTGCCTTCTATAAAATCGCATGGCATTTTAGCCTGCCTTTTATTGGCTTCCTGATGGCTTTAAACGGCATCCTGATAGCCATTGTTGAAATGGTGCTGATCCATAACCTGGAAGGGCGCCGGCCGGGGCTTGTTTATATTTATACCGGTGTTTTTATGGGCGGGCTGGGTTTTGTTTTAATCAATATTGTTCCACCATCGGCTATTGCTGCTACCCTAATCGTTGTGTTGATTACTTTAAGCGAAATGCTCAGTATGCCCTTTATGAACTCCTTTTGGATCCTGCGTTCAACAGATCATAACAGGGGACAGTACGCAGGGCTATACAGTATGGCGTGGTCTGCGGCAATGATCATCGCCCCTACTTTGGGCGGATTGATCATCGCCCTTGGCGGGTTCAGTTTATTATGGTGGATCTTCGCCGGGTTAAGTTTTATATCGGGCACGGGGTATTTCTTTATGTACAGGTCGATTGCCAGGGCAAATTTGTAGATAAGCAATACGTTGATAATGTTTAACGCGGCAGGTCACGTTGCATGGGCTGCGGCCTTTACGTCAAATTTCTATCCCTGAACCAAACTTCATCCGGGTTAACTTTACAATTTTCCATCAGGTTAACCAACTCAATAGCGTCACCTGCCGTGATTACCAACTGGCGGTTAGCCGGCTTCAAAAATCTTTGTTCAACCATTAGGTCCATTTGCTGCAGCAAAAGGTCGTAAAACCCGTTAATATTTAATATCCCGACCGGGTGATTATGCAAACCTAATTGCAGCCAGGTAAGCACCTCAAAAAATTCTTCCAAAGTGCCAAAACCACCGGGCAGCATGATAATGCCCTCGCAAAGGTCGTTCATCATTTGTTTCCGCTGGTGCATGTTATCTACAATATGAAGTTCGGTAAGGCCGGGATGACCAACTTCTTTATCCATTAAAAACTGCGGGATTACTCCTATTGCTTTACCGCCGTTGTTTAAAATTGCATCAGCCAAAATACCCATTACGCCAACCTTGCCACCGCCAAATACCAGGGTAATGTTACGGTTCACCAAAACTTCAGCTAACTCCTCAACAGCATGTTTTAATAAAGGGTCGCCGTTAAAATTAGCGCCGCAAAAAACGCAGATGGATCTCATGATTAAGTATTGAATTAGTTAGTAAATCATTATTGATTACTCCCGCCGGAAAATTACGAAATCTTTAAAAAGATCCTTCTTAAAGTTGTATAAACAAATCAATGTATTTCGTTATAAATCCCGTCTTTTCCATTACGCACTATACGATATATTCTACCTAAATAATAGACCTTATATATTTTATAGGTTAAATTTTACTCTTATTTATTAAAATAATATTACAAAAAGAAAATATTGTGTTACTTTAGCGGCTTAAATCCTATCGGATTAATATGATATTAAATAACTTGTAATTATGCACGCAACACAAATTACTATTATAGGTGGCGGCTTCTGTGGCATCATGACGGCAATTCACCTTATGCAAAATCATGACATCGCGCTTGATATCCATTTAATCAATAAAGATAACCCGTTGGCCAGGGGCGTTGCGTATAATCCCCACACGGCCAGCCTGCTTTTAAACGTGCCGAACGGAAAGATCAGCGCGTTGGAAAACGAACCCTCACATTTTTTGAACTGGCTTATAAACGACCAGCCACAACTTGCCGGCATAGCCAACCTGGAATGCATGTTTGCCACCCGCCAGCAATACGGGCGATACCTCACCTGCCTGTGGAATGAGGCATTGAAAAACAGACCCGGCACTGTAACCATAACTACCTACGAAGATGAAGCTTACGATCTGCAAAAAGAGGACGGGCGTTTTCACCTTTTTTTGAGGCATCATCCAATGATTACGGCTGATGTTGTGGTGCTCGCTACGGGGAACGAAGTTCCGCGTTTGCCTGGCGGCGTCCCTGCCGCATTTGGCAACAGCAAACGATATGCCGGCAATCCATGGAAAAAAGATTGCCTGGAAAATTTAGATCCGAAGGCTGATCTTTTGATCATAGGAAACGGGTTGACAATGGTAGACACGGTGATTGGCCTGGTTGAAAAAGACTTTAAAGGAAAAATTTACACCATTTCGCCAAATGGTTACCAGCTTAAGCCATCAGCGGAGACAAAACCAATTTACGGGGATGCAGATCCAAAGGAGTTGATGAAGAATAGCCCCTCGTTGCTGACAATAGTGAAATATATCAACAGGCACCGCAAGGCAGCTAAACTAAAAGATCAGTCATTTTTTAAGGTGCTGGATGACTTAAGGCCTTATAACCAACAAATATGGCGGTCATTCACCACGGGGGAAAAGAAGAGTTTCATCAAGCACTTTGCTAATATGTGGAATACCACGCGGCACCGGCTCCCGGTACCTATGTTTGATTTGATGGAAACACTGCGGGCAAACGGCAAACTGCTTAACATAAAAGGGAAAATCAAAGCCATTACTGAAACCAATAATAAGCTGCTTGTTACCCTAAACTGCGGCGGCGAAATTAAAACCATTAGTGTACAACGGTCGATCAACTGCACCGGCCCCGCCGGCGACCTTAAATTTTCGCAGAATGAGCTATTACAAAATCTTGCAGTAAATGGCCTTGTTTGTGCCGACGCTTTAGGGATGGGTATTAATGCTGACCCTGAAAACGGGATGGTTATCGGCGCAGGCGGAGATCATATCCCCAATTTATTTGTAACAGGTAGTAATTTAAAAGGGATACTAATGGAAACTACCGCCGTGCCCGAATTAAGACTACAGGCAAGAAAACTGGCAACGCACCTGATTGAAAACTGCCGTATGGAACTGCATCCGCAACAAATGTAGCAATATGTGCAATTAACAATAATTTAATATTAATGATAATTTTTTATTAAAATATCAATATATTATCATTTACGTTAAAATATTAATATTTTTTAAATTTCATACGTATCTTTGCGCAGGAAAAAAGGCTTACTATTTGAGCTATTTTTCTATATTTAAAAACAATTTTGCGATGAAACAAGGACTCTTAATAGACATGGATGGCGTAATTTACAGCGGCGATACCCTGATACATGGCGCTGATAAATTTATAGCCCACCTGCTTGAAAACGATATACCATTTACCTTTATGACCAATAACAGCCAGCGTACCCCTTTGGAGGTTACGCGCAAATTAAAAGGGCTTGGGATGGAGGTTACCGAAGATCATATTTACACCAGCGCAATGGCTACCGGTAAATTCCTGGGAGACCAGGGTCCCGGCGGAACAGCTTATGTTTTGGGCGAAGGCGGTTTATTATCCAGCTTGCATGAAAATGGGATCACCTTAGTTGATACTGACCCGGAATTTGTGGTTTTGGGCGAGGGAAGGAACTTTACATTAGAAATGGTGCAACGCGCAGTGGATATGATATTAGGCGGCGCCAAATTTATTACGACCAACCGCGACCCATCCCCAAAGAAGCCCGGCTGGAATAATTTGGGCATAGCGGCAACTACCGCGATGATTGAAGAAGCATCCGGACGCAAAGCATTTGTTACCGGCAAACCAAGCCCCGTAATGATGCGTTCGGCACGCAAATTCCTGGGGCTGGAAACAGCCGAGACTACCGTGGTGGGCGATACGATGGAAACCGATATCCAGGGTGGCGTACAAATGGGTTATAAAACAATCCTGGTGCTTTCGGGTATTGCCCAAAAGGAGCATCTCAGCCATTATGCTTTTAAACCGGACATGATCGTTGGATCCGTTGAGGAGATCCAGTTTCCGCTGAAATGGTGGTAGGGGTTAGAGATTAGAGATTGGGGTAAGATTATGGGTTTATTATCCGGAATTATATTTATAAAAATAATTCCCTGCGCCTATTTATTAGCAGCCAGGATCTCAGTAGTTTTACCATCAGTTGCCCAATCTTTATAGGTATAATAAGGGTTTTTAATAGCCAGGGTTTCGCTCATCCAATAGGCATTATTTGCCGGACTATACTGCATATAAATGGTAGTGGTATTAATTTTAAGCCCTTTTACCAGGTCGTACAGGGTTTTTGTAAGCCTGGCAAAATATGGCCGCTGTTCACTTCTATCAATGGTATAACACATTTCCTGGCAGTTATTCATCAAATCTTCCAGGTGATCAGCCAGAAAAAGCATTTGATCGCGATCCAGCCCCCTTCCCGGGTCGGTGGCTAACAGGTGAAATAACTTATTCGCTTTTATTTTTACCGTTGTCCCGTCGTTATTTACAAGCGCATTTTTCATATCGAAATATAAGCTCATCATCTGGTTAATATTATTACCAGGGTTCCCTTTCTGAGCGAACAAAGAACAGGTTATTAATGTAAATACAATTATTAAGGGGCAAGTTTTAAATGCTTTCATAACTATGGGTTTCGCGTTAATAAGGGCAGGCTGTTTATCCCCGGGGTTTAAAAATCTATATTATTTAGCTTTAATGAAGGGGGCATTAAAACAAACACAATCAATTTATTATCAAATACTTATTATAAGCTTAAAATTAAAGATAAATATTATTAAAACAAAAATAGCCGGGCAAAATAAATTGCCCGGCTATTTTTTAATATTATTATTTTTTAATTAACTACTTAACAGCAGCTAAAGTGGCGGTGGTTTTTCCGCATGTTGCCATCGCTTTGTCGCTGTAATATGGATTTTTAATCGGGGCGCTTTCACTCAGCCAATAAGCTTTTTTCATGGGGCAATAATCCATATAAACGGTCGAGGTGTTTAATTTAAGGCCTTTCAACACTTCATACAGGTTTTTTGATAAGCTGGCAAAATGCTCGCGCTGGTGCGCCACGTCAGTTGATTCGAGGATATGGCGGCTATCATATTTTAATTTTTCGGCATAACTGTTAAACAACTTTGCCTGGTCAGGCTTCAAGCCGGTTTCAGGGGCCGACAACGCAGCCAAAAGACCTTTAGCGCCATTACTTGCGTCATTTGGCTTACCCGCAACCAGGGCGTTCTTTACCGTAAAATAAGCGCTGGTAATACCATTAATGTTATTTTGCGCCCGGGCGAATGAAAAGGAAAGCGCCAAAACAAGCGCAATTGAAAGTGTTTTTATAGTTTTCATGATCGGTATATTTTTAGATTAAGATGTAAATTTATTACAATTTGTCTTTCCAAAGGAAGCAAATAATTAAAATAGTAAATAGGGATGGCCGGTCTTTTATTAAACTAAAAAACGCCCATGGTTTCCTTAGGAGCGTTAGGTGTCGGTTATGGCACAAATACCGAACGAGCTCACAACTGCTTTAGGGGAAATTGCGAATTTATGAAATTACTGATGCAACAAATCCTGCTTAACGACCTGCACAGGGAAATCGCGTTTAAAACTTGTCGCTCAAAATTTGGCTAAAGCCTTTATCTTTTTGTTTACTTTTTCCGTTCCTTAAAAGGAACGGCAATGAATTTTGGAAGCATGGCTTTTCATTCATTGCCGTTGGCTTTAGCCAACGGGTAAATTGAAGCAATAAAAATGGCTTTAGCCTCAATTAAATATGCCGGTTTTTTTAAACGCGATTTCCCTGACGACCTGCACGCCTAATCAAAAATTTAACGCATTTTACTTTTCATGTAACTTCAGCCATTCCACATACCTTTTGAGCAAAAAATCATCCCATGCTTTCTTATATTCCCCTGTTACCACACTAAAATGGTCACCTGGGTAATAGACAAACGTGATACCGGCCCCGAGCTTTTTCATTTCTTCTTCCATTAACCGCACGGCAGGGCACTGCTCAATATCCTCTGTGCCCACGGAGATCCGTAATTTCCCCTGCAAGTCTTTTTTTAAGTCCGGCCAGTGCGCGATGACATATTGCGTGAGGTCGTACCGTTTCCAATAGTTAACCACAGCCGAGTTGATGAGCAGCGTTTCCGGGTCAAACATGCGTTCCGGAAGCCCGCCGGTGCCTTTGGGGCCAAAAACGGCGTCAAAAGAAATATTTTGCTGCCCCCGGTAAAAAACACCTTCAATGCTATGCGTAATATTCGGGGTATCATAGACCACGCTATCGAGTATCGACGGCCTGTCCATGGTCAGGCCATCGACATATCGGTTCAGTTTTTTATCCTGGTACAGGTTGGTGGATGAAAACCGGCGAAAGTCCACCGGATCCGGCGCGCTGGCGTTCCCGGCAACAAAAAGCCTGGGATAATGCGAAAGCAAATATACCACCGTCCAGCCGCCGCTGCTGTGCCCACGGATCAGCCTTGCGCCGTTCGTCCGGTACTGTTTATCCAGTTGCGGGATAAACTCGTAAGCCAACGCATCGCCTACCAGGCCATTATTATCACTGTTGGCGTAGGTACTATGCCCCAGCGAACAATCACCATCTAGATAAACCTTTATACAGGCAACGGTGTCCAGGGGGACCGAGGCCAGCGTATCACTACTCTCGGACCTGGAATAATGCATATAGCCGCCACCGAATCCGGCTACCATAAAATAGACCGGGAAACGTCTTTTAGTTTCAGTATAATACTGCCTGGGCAAGATCACCGCAGCCCGCATGTACTCCGGCTTATGATTAAAGCGAGTCAGCAGTTTAGAACTGACTTTAATTTCCTTAACAAAATGACTATCAACAAAAAGCGGTGCTTTAACTGCCTGGTCGCAAACCAACGCAAAACCGTCTTTCGGATCGTTCAAGGTGACCTTCCGGCTGACATTGTACATATTGCCGGTGCTCAATCCTATAATACGCCCACCAATATTCAAATCCCATACAACCTGCACATAATAATTGCCACGCGGTATACGTGAAAGGAGCGTGGGATATGACAAACACGAATCGTTAAAAACGATCTGCTGATCGGGCATGATATTTTTCACCTTCATCCGGTAACAGGGCCAGCCGGTCTCGTTTTTGGGATTTTCGTTTTTAGTGGAAAGATATAGGATCACATTTCCTGTAAACGGGCCTTTATAAACGGACGGCTTGTAGCTGACATAAAATTTCTGTGCATCAGCATGGGGTATCACCATAAAAAATGAACAAATGATAAGGATGTAATTCTTCATAATTTAATTTTCTTATGAGCAAATGTATCAGGTGAACAAACTAAAAAATAGAATGAAATTTGCCCTTCAAAGTTTTTGATACTGTTTCGGTGATAGTGAAGTATATGTCCTGAAATTCCTGATAAAATGGCTTTGATCTGAAAAGTTGCAGACATAAGCCGTATGCGTTAAAGAAGCGCCCTCATTCTTTATCAGGGATAATGAACGCTCTACCCTTAGTTTACGCAGGTAACTACCAAGCGTACAAGCGAAATAAGTTGAAAAGTGTTTAGATATGGTAATAGGATTTACTCCGGATGCCTGCGACAACTCTTTCAGGGTTATAGTTTCATTCCATTTATCATTCAACAATTGATAAACAATACCAACCCAGGTGGGCAGGGACTTTTTTAGGGCAATTGCCTGCGAAAGCGAAGCAAATTCCGAAAATAACATTTTTACAGAGTCAGTTGTAAAATCATCGTTGTAAAGTAATTCACGGTACATTTTTAACATCAGGAATTTAGCGTCAGGGGATTTTTTTATGGCGTTTAAAATATCCTTTTCGGCGAGGTTATTTTCAGCAAATGCCTTGGGTTTAATATCAAGGGAAATATAACGGGTGGGTATTTCGGCAAAGTTGGTTTCATGCGCTTCGCCGGCATGCAAGAATGTTATATCTGCTGCTTCCCGTTCATAAGTTGAGTATTGTCTCCTTTCAACGCAGCCCCCATCCAATATGAAAACCAGGTTAGCATGCTCATGCTCATGTTTGCCCGCGCCATTCCCCGCGCCAAACCGGGTAGAAATCCGGATATCCAGGCTATCAGTAATTTTCGCTACTTCTTTAATAAATGAGGGCCTCATTATAATATACTTAATACGAAAGTATTCGTAATATCCATACCAAAACCATATGCAATTGATTATTAGACTCATAGTTTATTTTAATAAAAATAAAGTTGTTACAAAATCGTACGCTTGCTGTGCGTTTATGATATTTTTTTGCGTGGACAAAAGGCATCGTGAAACAAAAAAGACATATCTTTAGCTTAAAACCCACATCATGAAAAAGTTTACGTTAATAGCCATGTTCTGCACAGCCTTCTTGTTGGGCTATGGTTTCAGCCGTTTAACCAACCCGGTTAATAGCGGCCCGCGTGTTACGGGTATCGGCGGTATATTTTTTAAGGCCAAAGACCCGGCTGCGCTTAAAGCATGGTACAGCAAGAACCTGGGCATTCGTATGAGTGATTACGGTGCAACTTTTGAATGGCACCAGGGCATGGACAGCACAAAAAAGGGTTTTACGGCATGGGCGCCATTTAAAGAAACCACCAAATACTTTCAACCCTCCGAAAAGCAATTCATGATCAATTACCGCGTAGAAGGTTTAAATCAGCTTTTAGCCCAAATGAAAACGGCAGGCATCCTGCCGGTTGATAGCGTGGAAAAAACGAGCTATGGTAATTTTGTACACTTAATGGATCCGGAGGGCAATAAGATAGAATTGTGGGAACCCAATGATGTGGAATATGCCAAAATGGGGAGCACCACCACCAAATAAACAATATGAATAACACCGACATACACAACGAGCGTATTGCAAAAATGACCTTTGCCTCGGTCTATCCTCTGTATCTCGCAAAGGTAGAGAAGAAAGGTAGAACAATAGAAGAGTTGAACCAGGTGATAGAATGGTTAACCGGTTTCAATAACGAGAAACTAAAAGACCTGATTGACAAAAAAGCAACTTTTGAAACATTCTTTCAACTAGCTTCGCTAAATCCAAACACATACCTCATCACCGGGGTAATCTGCGGGTATCGCGTAGAGGAAATTGAGAATCCCCTGACGCAGCAGGTTCGATATTTGGACAAGTTGGTGGATGAGTTAGCGAAGGGAAGGAAAATGGAGAAGATATTGCGGGGCTCGTAAGGAATCAGGAAACTGTCTCTCGGTTAGGCCAGGCGGTTCCTTGGCACACTCCTACTAAAATCATTTTTTTGCTTTTTTTGTTAAGCTTATAAAGCAAAATTCCATGAAATAGCCCCCGATTAATGCACCTTGGTTAACAAATCAGAACTGAGTAAAAATTCTTTTACGGATGCGGCTTAGAGATTGCGGTTTTACCCCAACAAATGACGCTATATGGTACTGGGAGATCCTTTGCTGCAGATCGGCGTGGTTTTTTAAAAACCGCTCGTAACGAAGTTCTGGTGTTTCAGCATATAACGAACTGATGTCCTGTAGTAATTTTACAAAGACAGCCTCAATAGCTATCCTGCCAAAACGTTCACCTCCGCGAACGTTCGCATAAAATAGTTGCAGGTCAGCATGTGAAATGACAAAAACGACACTGTCTTCTAAAGCCTGGATGTTTTTCGAAGAAGGAACCTGTGGAAGAAAACTTTCATAGTTGCATACAAATTCATTTTCCTGGGAAAAGTCATATATTTTTTCCTCCCCATCCTGATTAATATAGAAGCGCATCAACCCCTTTGCCACAAATCCTACTTGTTTGCAAATTCGTCCTTCTTCTAAAAAAAAGTCGCCCTTTTTATAAGTCTTCTCCTTAAACAAAGCGGTCACGGTATCTATCTCCGCAGGGCTTAGCGGAATAACCCTTTGTATGCTGTTAAATAACCTATTTATCATTTTGGGTATCCTTTTAATGTTGCCGACAACGTTTGTATTTATTTTGAACCGGATTAAAGCCAAAAATACACAACATGCGCACATGTTGTGTATTAACCCTTAGGTAGAACGTAAATCAGTTTGCAGACCTCAATATTTTGGTTTCTACGTTAGTGAATTTGCTTCGTTCAAATCCTGCCATGTTATCAGCAAACTCAGGACTTTTGAAATATTGTTCAGTCATCTCATCAGGATCAGCATTGTCCGGAAAGGAAATGATTACGATTACCTGGTTCGCTATTTCGGGTGTATTACCGATATAAACCCCTTTGATTTCGAAACCAAATTTTGGAAGGCTCCTAATATGTTTGTCCCAACGTTCTGTAAAATAATGTTCTGCTGTTTCTTTATCAGCAAGGGTGTAAATTCTTAATTGTTCCATGATGTGTATCTTTGTTGTCAACAATATTCTGACTGATCAGCTTAATGATTCCCGCTGTTTTAATGGCACTTTTATTTGAGGTTTAGCTGCCAGCAGCAGTATGCCGACTACCGAACAAATGATAGTCGCTACGATATGTGGTATGGCTTGCTGCACACTGGTGTAACTTTTGCTAAGGACAGTGATCATATCGGAAACCGGAATGATTGTCGCTACGAATAGCATTACGCCCAGTGCCCTGCGCTCTTTCATTAAGACCAATGCACACAATAAGATTCCGGAAAATATATCTCTGATACCTTTTATGTGATGAAAGGAGTAATCCCCGTTGGCATTAAATCGGATGCCGAATGCGGCTGTTGCTACTTCAGGAGAGAAAAAAAAGCGGGCTCCCAGGAAAACCATTCCCAGGCCCAATAAAAATGCGATTGCATAAGCGGTTTTTGTTGTCATAATGATTTGTTTTTAAATAATGACACAAAATTATCCCTGCCGCAGCGGGCATTCATGCACCTGGGTTAACAAATCAAAATTGGTAGAAATTTTTGGACGGATACGGCTTATTATTGCGTATTCACCCCAACAAAGGAGGCGATATGGTATTGGGAAGTACTTTGTGGCAGCTCAGCGTGTCTTTTTAAAAACATCAATTCCTTGAGCTGATTGTTTGAAGGTCAAACAAGATCGACCTTTCCAGGCAAAGCCTGATTGCGAAAATACCTTAAATCAATTGTTTGAGGATAAATGTAGCTGGCAACTTTATAGCCAGCTACATTTGGGTCGGTTATGGGTCTAATTACGAACCAGTTTATAGCGGATTTACAGAAAATAGCACGGATTTGAAGACGTTTATGGTACAGGTTTCGAACCAAGCCAAAGGATGGTTGGTGAAAGATTATTCCTAATCAACGTGCAAATCATGCACCCTAAAAATAAAAAGTTTGCGATCAAAAAAAAGCTACCAATCCTTTACTTTGTCACGTTTTCGCTTGTAGTGCGTCCATACAAAAAGAAGATTTTGGTAGAAATTTTTGAAAACATCCGGAAAATATATGAATTCAAGACACCTTGCCAGGACCTTGCAAATCATATTGAATTTTTTTCGGAATCCTCACCTGATGCAACCAGACAATATATCTCAGAAGAAAATTTTTCCATCAAAATGTTCCCCAGCTGGACACCTACCTTCTATATTAACCTGGGTGCAAGCTACCACATTACCGTCGGCAATCGTACTTACGCTGTCAGTAAGGACCAGGATATTGCTATTTTAAGAAACAGCATTGTCGAAAGGCATAATGCGCCAACCGATCATATTTTTACCGTTAAGTTTTATCCGGGAAGCCTGGAAACGATCCTGAACATCAACCAAAGCGGCCTGATCGACCGGGTGACTGACCTGTCTGCGCTATTGCCGCGTGGGCTGTTGCAATCCGTGAAAGAAGCCCGCTCTTTTGAAGAGCGCGTATCCCTCCTGGAGGCCTGGTTACTAAACCAGCACCAAAACAAAAGCAATAACCGTTTACACTTTATCCGGGAAGCGATCGGCAATTACCTGCAAGGCGACCTTTTGCCGGGCATCAATGAACTGGCTGAAAAGCAATTTGTTTCCTCCAAAACTTTCAACCGCAATTTTCACCGGGTAGTTGGTACTTCGCCTAAAAATTATTTCTCCGTTATCCGGGCAAGAACAGCCCTATCCGCTTACGTGTTACGTGACCCGCTATTTACGCCAACAGCGTTCGGCTATTACGACATGAGCCATTTCTACAAAGAAGTGATTGCCTTTACCGGTCAAAAACTGACCGTTAGTAAACGGTTGATATAGTCCGAAGTTTACTATCTTTTGTTCCCTTGAAAGGCTTCATTTGCCCCATGAAGTATGCTTTCCCCATTTTCGTTGTCCTGATCATGCTTTTTAGTATTATTGTCACTATCGTGTTCATCGCCCTTGTATGGTCTTTTTGCGGTAGTTTGTATTTCTGATATTACCTGCAAATAGTCCGATATTTACTATCCTTGAACCACTTAAAGCCGTTTCTTTGGCAAAAAAATCAATTATGAAATTATCTTTTTACTTATATGTTTTTTTTCTGGCGTTTTCTCTGAAGGTGAGTGCCCAGGGAAATCCGCAGAAGGACTGGGAGGAACTGAAGGATAAAACTGGCTGGAACATGAAGCGCCTGGATACATTGCATTCATTTTTGGTGGATAGCACACCGGTTACGGGTTATATGATCATCCAGCGCGGCAAAGTCGTGTTCCAGTTCGGCGATGTAGTGGAAAACAGTTATATCGCCTCCTGCCGCAAAAGTGTATTGGCTATGATCTATGGCGCGCATGTGCGGTCCGGGGAGATCAAGCTGGATAAAACCGTAAAGGAACTTGGTTTAGATGATGTCGGCGGCCTGCTTGCGGTTGAAAAGGAAGCGTCTATACGGGATATTATTTCTGCACGTTCCGGCATCTATCATCTGGCTAGTTATCCGGGAGATTTCTTGTCGTTGGCTCCCAAGCGGGGCTCCGTAAAACATGGCACCTATTGGCTCTACAGCAATTGGGATTTTAATGTGGCCGGATATATTTTTGAGAAGGAAACCGGCAAAAATATTTATGACGAAGTGGAACGGCAACTGGCCATCCCCTTACAAATGCAGGACTGGAAACGCTCCCTCCAGCAAAAGGAAGGCGATAGCACCCGGTCAGTTTACCCTGCTTACCCGATGTGGTTCTCTACCCGCGATATGGCCCGGATCGGGCTGCTGATGCTCAACAAGGGAAAATGGGGCAGCCAGCAACTGATTGACTCAAAATGGGTTGCTGATATGGTCAGCCAAAAAACTAACGCAGCCGAGATCAATAGGAATGTCCCCATTTTCCGCAAAGACCCGCACCAGTTTGGTTATGGCTACCTGTGGTGGCTTTGGCAAAACGTCAGCGATAAACGCCTGGAAGGCGGCTATTCTGCTATGGGCTCCATGGGTCAAAGCATCACCGTTTTTCCTGCTGTGGATATGGTCATCGTTTACAAAACCAAATCAGACTGCGAAAGAAATACCAATTTTAATGCAACCCTTAAATTGCTGACTTATGCAGCTCAATCCTATAATTAAAAAAGACCATGAAATACGTTTATATTACCTCATTACTGTTGTCTATTACCATCAGTTCGTTTGCCCAAAACAAAGGGTACACGCCTAAAACAGAACCCTGCGCTTGTGCCTTTAAAGCCGATACGGCTTATCATACGCAATGCGCTTATTTGATTGTTCCGGAAAACCGCTCGAAACCGCAAGGACGGAAGATAAAACTGCCTTTTATCATTGTGGAAAGTAAGAACCCGGATAAAAAGAAAGACCCGGTTTTATTTTCTGCAGGTGGCCCCGGATTAAGTACTTTACATTATGCCAAGTCGATCACCCGCCGCTCCTTGTTAAAGAACCGGGATTATATCGCTTTTGAACAGCGGGGCACTGATTACGCCATCCCTAATTTAAATATTGCTGATATAGGGGCAGCCGCACAAAAGGGTTACCGGGAACACTTGTCCACCGACAGCATGGCGCTGGACGCGATTAAAAAAGGGAGGGAAAAACTGGTTAAGCAAGGAATTGACCTTTCTGCTTATAACACCGACGAAAGCGCAGCTGACATCGAAGATCTACGCATCGCTTTAAAAATCGACTCCCTCAACCTGATGGGCATTTCTTACAGCGGCGGTTTAATGATGACGGTATTGAATCGTTATCCTAAACATATTCGTTCACTGATCCTGGATTCCCCTTTACCTGAATTCGTGAACATCGATGAAGAGGAATTGACGAACTTCAATGAAGTGATTGACCAGGTAATCAGCCCGGATCTGAAGGAACGCTTCCACCGATATTTTACAGCGATGGATGGTAAGAAATTCACCATCGACTATCTCGAAAAGGGTAAAATGGCAACGGAAAGGTTGTATTACGGCCGCAGTGAGCTGTTAGCCATCCTGCACAGTTATGCGGAAGATTACGACAAGATCAAAGAAATCCCCAAATTCCTTGAGGATGTAATCAGCGGTCACCAGGAACCTTATATCAAAACTTATTTTGATGATGTGTTTAGCGGAAACGGCGGCGCTTCAGGCATGCGCTTTTCCGTTTATTGCTCCGATAAGCTGGCCTATGCCAGTCCTGCCATCATCAAACAGCAGGATGAAATTCAACCCTGGCTTGCCGGTTTTCATGTTAACGATGTTTACCTGAGTATCAGCAAGGTTTGGCAGGTGAAGCCGATCAAAGCCTCGACCAAGAAACCGTTCTATTCCAATATTCCGGCACTCTTAGGCGCTGGAGGGATGGATGATTCCTGCCGGCCGATCTACAATGACTTGATCCACCACTATATGCCCAACAGCCAGCGCATCTTGTTTAGCCAGCGCCAGCACGGCCCATTGCTGAACTCCCGGGACGGGGATGAATTTATCGGTCATTTCCTGGATCATCCGTTCGGGAAACTAAGCAGCGACAACAAAGAGATTGTCGTTTATTAATCAAGAGCAGGATGGCATGAACTATTTACTTTATGGTCTGGAAAGTCCCAGGTTATTCTTCCGGGAAATGAAATCCTATGACTATGATACCTGGCTGGAATATTTCAGTGACCCAAAAACGGCTGAACATTGGTTCTTTGAAAGGAAAATCCCCGAGCTTGCCTGCGAAGATTGGTATCTTTCTCAATTCGCAAGAAGTAATCGGGACCAGGGTGGCATGAACGCAATACTGGAAAAAGGAAGCGGAAAATTGATCGGTCATTGCGGCCTTTTAATACAACAGGTAGATGGAATCCAGGAACTGGAGATCGGTTACGGTTTGCTGCCGGAATTTTAGGGTAAAGGCTACGCCACCGAGGCAGTGAGGGTATGTATAAAAACCGCGTTCCAAAGAAACCTGGCAGACTCCCTGATCTCCATTATCGCTGCCAGCAACCTGCAGTCCGAAAGGGTTGCTTTAAAAAATGGATTGCAATTTGAGCGAGTAACCACTTATCATGGAAACCGGGTAAATATTTTCAGGATCAGAAAACGATAGAAAATTTCATTCAAATAACCAGATTGCTCTTGTTGGCAGCTTTCCTGAATGCAGCAGCACCAATGCCGACGGATACATCAGCCTCACCTTGACTTCCGTTATCTTATCCCCCCTTCAAAATACTGGGACATAGATTCATCACCAACAACAATTGTAATTAAGTAAAGTGTAGCTGGCTACTTTGTAGCCAGCTACACTTGGGTAAATGATGGGGCTCGAACCCACGACCCTCGGTACCACAAACCGATGCTCTAACCAACTGAGCTACATCTACCGTGTTGGGTCTGCAAAAATAGAAATCTTCGCGCTATTTGCAAAGTCTTTTTTGTTTTTGGTTGGAATATGTTGTAAAGGTTGGAATATGTTGTAAAGGTTGGAATAAGCCGGAAGGGGTGTTTTGGTTGTAATAGGTTGAAAATAAGGCTTTAGCTTTACCTATAACCATTACAACCTTTACAACAATTACAACCCCTTAAACTAACCACTAAAATTACACTCCGCTTACCCAATTCCTGTTCAAACACTCAATTAAACCGTAAATTTGTATTACTATGGCAGAGCAATTGGTTGAATTAAATGTAACGGGGATGCACTGTAATAACTGCGCCATGTCCATCCATAAACTATTGGAGAAAAAAGGACTTAAAGATATTATGGTGGATTTTGCCGGCGAGGAAGTTAAGTTCTCCGGCGGTAGCCCGGATGACCTGCCGGTTATTATAAAGGATATTGAGGGCTTAGGTTTTAAAGTTGTGGACGACCCGGCCTTGCAGATTACGCCATTTTATGATAAGATAGAAAACAAATTCCTGTTCAGCGCGATATTAACTGCTCCGCTTTTGCTGCATATGGTATTGCCATGGCATTTTCTTCACAATCCGGTGGTGCAATTGATCATATGTTTACCCGTTTTTATCCTTGGCTGCCTGCATTTTGGCAAAAGTGCATTTAACTCGGTTAAAGGCGGTGTGCCCAATATGGATGTATTGATATTTGTGGGCTCATCGGCAGCTTTTATTTACAGCCTCGTAGGGACCATCGAAAACTTGGGCGAGCGTTACCAATTTTACGAAACCTGCGCTACCATTATCACATTGGTTTTGCTGGGTAACGTTTTTGAAAAAAGGTCTGTTTCCCAAACCACTTCGGCCGTCAAGGACCTGGTGAAAATACAGCAGGTAAACGCCAACCTGGTAGTTAACGGCGGGATTGAAGTGATCAGCGCCAGGGATGTACGGCCTGGTGATACGCTTTTGGTTAATGAGGGCGATAAAGTTCCGGTGGATGGCGAAGTATTATCAGGCAACGCGTCAATAAACGAGTCGATGCTAACGGGTGAAAGTATCCCCGTTGAAAAGGAAAAATATGACAAAGTGATCGGCGGCACCATCGTGGAGCACGGCAATATCCGGATGATCGCAACAAAAGTGGGCTCAAATACCGTTTTGGCGCAAATTATCGAACTGATGAAAAAAGCCCAGGCCGCCAAACCGCCCGTGCAAAAGCTGGGCGATAAAGTTGCGGCTATATTTGTACCCGCAGTTATCCTTATCGCAATTATTACTTTTATCCTGACCTTCTATGCCGGCCACGAAGGCATGCGTATTTCTTTAATGAATGCGATTGCTGTACTGGTGATCTCCTGCCCTTGCGCAATGGGCCTGGCTACCCCTACCGCGGTAATGGTGGGCCTTGGCAGGGCAGCAAAAAACGGCATCCTGATAAAGGGCGGTGATACTATTGAAGCGGTATCGCATGCCAAATATGTCGTATTCGATAAAACCGGCACATTGACTACAGGTAAATTCAGCATCAACAATATTAAAGCTGAAGGCGGCGCCGATATTGAACAAATAAGGGGGATAATTACGGCCATTGAAGAAAGATCAAACCACCCTATTGCCAAATCGCTGGTAAAAGGGCTTGAAACACTTCCCAAAACCAAATTGATATTAAAATCAGTTAAAGAAGAAAAAGGCCTGGGCATGCGGGCCGAGGATATTGAAGGGAACCATTATTTTTTGGGAACCGGCAAATCATCTGTTGAAGGAGAATTTAATTTAACGCTGTATAAGAATCAGAAGCAACTGGCATTGATCGCGGTTGATGACGAGATTAAACCTGAAGCTGCCAACCTGATCGCGCAGCTAAAAAAAATGAATATCATCCCGGTTTTGCTGAGCGGCGATAAACATAGCCGTTGCTTAAAAGTTGCACAACAAATAGGTATCGACGAAGTGCATTCGGAAAAATTGCCTGATGAAAAATTGGTGGTAATTGAAATTTACCGTCAAAAGGGCAAAACCATTATGATAGGTGATGGGATTAACGATGCCCCGGCTCTTACAAAAGCTGATGTCGGGGTTTCTATGAACGATTCGAGCCAGGTGGCCATACAGTCAGCGCGGGTGGTGTTGCTAAACACCGATCTGAATTCGGTTGTTAAGTTTTTACAGATCAGCAGGCACACGCTGCTTACCATCAAACAAAACCTTTTCTGGGCGTTTGCATACAATATTGTAGCCATACCAATTGCAGCGTTGGGTTTTTTAAACCCTATGGTAGGCGCTTTCGCCATGGCGTTTTCAGATGTGGTAGTGATAGGAAATTCGTTGCGATTGAAAAAGAAGAAACTTTCCTGAGTTCATAGTTGATAGTTCATGGTTCATAGACAGAAGGTTACGGCTCATATTCGATGACTGTGAATAGTTTGTAGCTAAATGTTTAAACCAGATTAGCTAAAACATTGTAATTTTACCCCTGCCGCGAAGCTACTACGAACTATGAACCATCAACCATGAACTAAAACAAATGATCGAAATTTTTACAGACGGTGCATCAAGCGGCAACCCGGGACCAGGGGGATATGGAGTAATCCTGCGTTCAGGTAAACATTATAAAGAACTTTCAGAAGGTTTCAGAAAAACTACCAACAACCGCATGGAACTGCTGGCGGTGATTAAGGGACTGGAAGCTTTAAAAACACCCAACCAGGAAGTGACAATTTTCTCCGACTCGAAATATGTAATAGATGCCATTGAGAAACGATGGGTTTACGGCTGGCTTCAAAAAGGCTTTGCAGGTAAAAAAAATAAAGACCTGTGGTTGCGCTATCTTGATATCAGCAAATTACACAAAATAAAATTCGTTTGGGTGCGCGGCCATGCGGGCCACCCGGAGAACGAGCGCTGCGATGAATTGGCAGTTGCGGCAGGGAAGCAAAAACCGCTGCTGATCGATTCCGTTTTCGAAATGGAGGCGGCTAAGGTGAATTTGTTGTAAAGTTGAAAAGTTGTAATGTTGGCTTGGCGACGTGAAGTTTAAAACATTTCAACTTTCCAACCTTGCAACATTACAAAAACCAAACTACTGCAGCTCCACCACCCCTTCATAGCTTTTTTTAGTTACCTGTGGCGAGAAGCATGCCATCATTTCCTCGGCTTTTTTAACCATATTTTCGGAACCTATGAATATGGCAGAGCGCTGGTGCAATTCTTTTACATCGAGTTCCAAAATTCGCTGATAGCCGTTGCTGGCCAGGCCGCCTGCCTGCTCAATGATAAATGCCATGGGATTACATTCGTACACAAGGCGCAGTTTGCCGTTTGCTGCACCTGCTGTTACCGGGTAGATAAAAATGCCGCCTTTTATTAAGTTGCGGTGAATATCGGCCACCATTGAGCCAATATATCTTGAAGTATAGGGGCGGTTTGTCTTTTTGTCCTCCACCTGGCAATACTTGATGTATTTTTTTACCCCATCCGGAAAGTGGCTATAATAACCTTCATTGATGGAGTAGATGGTGCCATCTTTCGGAATTTTCATATCCGGGTGCGAAAGGCAAAATTCGCCAATGGATGGGTCGAGCGTAAAGCCGTTTACCCCTTTACCGGTTGTATAAACCAGCATAGTTGATGAACCATAGATCACATAGCCCGCTGCTACCTGCTCGTTACCATTCTGCAATACATCATCAATAGTAGCTTTTCCATTGGTTGATTTACGGCGGTAGATAGAAAAAATAGTACCGACCGCCACATTTACATCAATATTTGACGAGCCATCCAGGGGATCCATGGCTACAATATATTTAGCGTCAATTGAAACATCAGATTCAATGGGGATATATTCATCGTTTTCTTCGGAGGCGACTATGCAGCATTCGCCACCATGCTTTAAGGCTGATATAAATTGTTCGTTGGCATATACGTCCAGTTTCTTTTGGCCCTCGCCCTGGATATTGGTGGTACCGGCTTCGCCCAAAATGTCGGCGAGGCCTGCTTTGTTCACTTCGCGGTTAACGATCTTGGCGGCAATGCCGATATCGCGTAATAGTCGGGATAGCTCTCCTTTGGCATAGGGGAAGTCCGCCTGCTTTTCAATGATAAACTGGCCTAAGGTTTTTACGATCTTCATAGGTACTTAGTGTATTTAATACGTATTATCTTTGCATTTCAACAAGGTCGAAGGTATGGATTTTTTCTTCAGAAATGCAAAATCTAACTAAAGTTCGTACTTTATGCCAGCCCTGTTTCCCGGCTGCGCCGGGGTTTATATGCAAACAATTGATCTTTTTATCGTATATAACCTTTAAAATATGCGAATGCCCGCAGATAAATAAATTTGGCGGCTTAGTGTATATTTCACCCCTTACCGACGGACTGTAATGATCAGGATAACCGCCGATATGCGTCATCCAAACATCCACTTTTTCGCAATTAAACCGCAGGTTTTCGGGGAAGTGCTGCCTGATGTCGGGCCCATCAATATTTCCGTACACACCTTTAAGCGGTTTAAAGGCAGCCAGCCTTTCGGCAACCTCCATACTGCCGAAATCGCCGGCATGCCAAATCTCATCGCAGTTTTCAAAATGCTTATACACCGCGTCGTCGAGGTAGCTGTGGGTATCTGAAATGAGGCCTATTTTTATCATTTTATTGCTTTCTTATGCTTAAAAACTATCAACTAATTATTTAGCGAGAAAATAGCCTGTTGACCAAAAATGAAACAGTGCGCTAACGACGAATAAGACAAGCCGGGTGGAACATAAAAAACAGTTTATCAAATACTTTTTATTGCGGTGAATTACGATAGTTGCTGACATAAATAATCCTTCGAT
This sequence comes from Mucilaginibacter gotjawali, assembly GCF_002355435.1. NCBI lineage: Bacteria > Pseudomonadati > Bacteroidota > Sphingobacteriia > Sphingobacteriales > Sphingobacteriaceae > Mucilaginibacter > Mucilaginibacter gotjawali. The sequence goes on along the minus strand of NZ_AP017313.1, from coordinate 1,961,859 downwards.
TATAAATGGATTTGACCAAGCCATTAACAAGTCTCCGTCAACATGACCATAGTCTCTTTGAATAGCTACCGAGAAAAAAGTAAAAAAATATAAAAGGGAAAAGGTAACTGGCAATAACAGTGACAATGTCAATATCAAAGATGTCGTTTTCATATCAAAATGCTAAAAAGTATGGCTGTAGCAGCCTTTGATATTCTTCCGAATAAATCCCGACTGCCTTATAAATGGTTAATTTACTCATTTCCGGCGCAACATCCTTAAAACCAAAACATAAAACAACCCTGTGTGCCGCTGAATGCGGGTAGGAATGAATGCTGATTTCCCTTTGCAGATGCATATCATTTTTTGCCATTAATGTTGTCACAAGAGCCGCTGTATCTAACGGTAACACCAGCCAGCAAAACCCCTTGTCTGCCAAATAAAAGGATACATCTTTTGCCAATTCGTCAAAAAAATTTACTTCACTATGTTTTGCGAGCGACTTTTTTTCTTTGGGCGATTCCAGTGAATTGATGTAAAACGGGGGGTTGGATATGATCAGGTCATACTTATTTTCAGTATGCTCGTCCAAAAAGTCGCGGATGCTTGAAAAGTGAATATTAAGCCTGTTGTAAAAAATAGAATTTTGAAAATTTCGCCCCGCAGTTTTAGCGGCCGGCTCGTCAATCTCAACCGCATCAATTTTTGCATTGGCGAATTTTTGGGCAAGCATCAATGCAATTACCCCTGTTCCGGTGCCAATATCCAATATTGTTTTAGGATCATCAGCCTGGGTTATTGCACCAAGTAAAACCCCATCAGTATTGATCTTCATGGCGCAGCCGCTTTGGTCGACACTGAATTGTTTGAAATGAAACATGTATTAATGTAAAAATAAAGAAATTGCAATACCACTGTAACAAATATTAAAAGAAGATACCTATTTGGTATAAAAGCAATAAAATTAAGTCGCAAATTTAAACGTGGATACTAAACAAACTCGCTTTCTGCAACTGATTGAAGAGAACAAGGGTATCCTGTTTAAAATATGCAAAATATATCAGGATGATCCGGAGGACCGCGACGATCTGCTACAGGAAATGACATTGCAACTTTGGCTGGCATTCGATTCGTACCGGGGTGAAAGCAAATTCAGTACCTGGATGTATCGCGTGGCGCTTAATACAGCTATCGTATTTTTTAAGAAACAAAAGCGCCGGCCGGATAGCGAAAAAATACCCGCAGGGTTTGATCGGGCTGAAGAAAATACCTTAGCCGGCGAAAAAGAAGAACAACTGACCATCTTCTATAAAGCTGTGCAACAATTAAATAAGGTAGAAAAAGCACTGGTGTACCTGTATATGGAAGATGTACCTTATGATGATATTGCCGCCAGCCTTGGCATTACACCAATAAACGTGCGGGTAAGAATAAACCGCCTTAAAACTAAATTAAGAGAGATAATTAATAACATGAATTATGAATATAGATGATTTAAAGGGTGCCTGGAAAAATGATGATATGAAGGGCGCTGAACTGCCTGCAAATACTACATTTTGTAAGAAATCTGCTTCGCCTCTTGCCCAAATCCGGAGAAACATGAAAAATGAATTTATGGGGGTGCTGATTTCGTATGGATTTTTAATCGCCTACTTGTTTTACGGGATGAAGTCGGCACTTTTCTTTAATATTACGAGCATTTTTGTTTTTATCATACTCGTACTGAATTGCATTTACTTTTTCCGGTTTTATGTTTTTTATAAATCCATAAACCATTACGATTTCAGCATTAAAAAAAGCATCTCCAAATTAGCCTACGAACTTGAGTTAAATACCGAAATCTATAAAACCTACAACCTTTGTGTAACACCCTTAGCCGTTTTGGTAACGTTTACCTTGTTGTGCGGCAACAATGGGTTGAAATTTATAGGTCATATTTTTGCCGCTGATATTTATACATCACCGTGGAACGTGCTGATTGCTTTTGTAGCAATATTAATTTCATTTGGGGTAACATATGTTTGCATTAATCACCACATACGAACCCAATACGGTAAATACATTACTGAGCTCAAGCAAATGATGGATGATTTGGAGAATGAGTAATTATAAATGCCTGAATAACTACCTATTTCTCATAAAACTCAATAGGCAAGCCGTCCGGATCAGCAAAAAAGGTAAAACGTTTGCCCGTAAATTCATCAACCCTGATAGGCTCAACGGTTATACCGGCCGCATGCATGTGGCTTATTGCTTCACCTATATTATCCACTTCAAAAGCCAGGTGGCGCAAGCCTGCAGCCTCGGGCCGGGAAGGGCGGGCCGGAGGATCAGGAAATGAAAAAAGCTCGATCTGGTATTGGTTTCCCACTTCCAGGTCGAGCTTGTAAGAGTTTCTTGCTTCGCGGTAAACTTCGCTGATAATTTTTAAACCGAGTATGTCGCTATAAAAATGTTTCGACTTTTCGTAATCGGAACAAACGATGGCGATGTGGTGTACCCGCTTAAGTTTAAGCATGCTGCGGAACAGCGACCTCCACCTCTGTTATGAAATATTCTTCTGCAATTTCGCCCTCCTTGAATACACCATCAGAAATATGCTGACTAATACCTTTTGCTTTAGGGATATCTTCACCATCATTTACCATGGCTTCAAGATGTAACTGCAACGCTTCTTTTATTTGCGAAACTGTTTCCTCAACCGTTTTACCTGTAGCCACACATCCCCATACATCCGGCGAGTATGCCGAATAATTGCTCTTTGCTTTTTCTATCACCACAAGATATTTTTCCATTACACAAATTTAACGATAAATAAAATCCGGTAAAAATTTAATTAAGCCCTGCTTGTTTTAAAATACTCTTTTGCGTTCCTTTATCTAGGTCGTCACTTAATTTCCCGGCAACCGTTACGGTGCCTTTTTTGTCAGGGTGCTTAAATTGACGGTGACTTCCTGTTTGTCGTGAAAACAACCAACCGTCAGCCTCAATTATTTTGATAATTTCTTTTACTTTCACTTTTTAAGCATTACGCGCCTAAAATTTCATGCAGCACATTATCATAAACCATTTTGATATCGGTTATATGACCAAATGATTCGTCATCAATAGTTAAGGCCCCGTTTGTAACACTACCCAGCAAGCTAAAATCAACCTCGCTGGTGGCCATCATTTCAATAAAACGTTCGTGATCGGCCGGGCTAACGCTTACTGCTACCCTGCCCTGCGCTTCGCCGAAAAGGAAAGCATCCTTGCGGATAGAACTGTCTGATGCTATTTCAAATCCAAAGCCATTTGGCAGAGATGATTCAACTAACGTAACATATAAGCCACCGTCGGCAACGTCATGAGCTGATTGGATCATTCTATGCTTGATGAGTTGTTTGATCACCTGGTGCATATCATATTCTTTATCCAGGTCGAAATACGGAGCAGGTGCTGCCAGTATTTTGTGATAGGATGCCAGGTATTGTGAGGAAGCAATATCGTTAACCGACTCACCAATCAGGTAGATCAGGTCGCCAGGTTTTTTAAAATCCGAGGTCATTAAATCAGAAAGATCGTCCATCACCCCAAGCATCCCAATAGTTGGTGTCGGGAAAACGGGGCCTTCATCCGAAGATTGGTTATAAAAGCTCACGTTACCACCTGTAACCGGTGTTTCAAATTTACGGCAAGCTTCTCCCATGCCTTTTATGGCACCTACAAATTGCCAGTAAACTTCAGGTTTGTATGGATTGCCAAAGTTAAGGCAATTGGTGATGGCTACAGGTTCGCCGCCGGCGCAGGTAATGTTTCGCGCTGCCTCGGCAACTGCAATGGCAGTACCTTTTTGAGGGTCGGCATATACATAGCGTGATTGGCAATCAACAGTGATCACAATCGCTTTGTCGGTATCTTTAACCGCTATAACCGCCGCATCACTCGGGCGATTGGTAGTCATGGTTGAGGTGCCGATCATCGAATCATATTGATCCGTAACCCATCTTTTTGATGCAATATTAGGGTGACTGATCAAATGTTCTGCAACTGCTAAAAGATCAGCAGGTTCCTCCACATCATTTATATTAAATTGCTGATTTTTTTGAAAATAAGCAGGTTCGCGGTATTCGCGCTCGTAAATTGGCGCTCCTCCGCCTAATACCAAATCATCGGCTGGTACATCCGCCACCAATTCGCCATTCATATAGTATTCCAGGCGTTTGGTATCGGTTACTTCGCCAATAATAGCGCAGTTCAGATCCCATTTATCAAAAACAGCTTCAACTTCTTTTTCTCTACCCTTATATACCACGATCAGCATCCGTTCCTGGGATTCGGACAGCAATATTTCGTAGGGTTTCATGTGTTCCTGGCGCATGGGTACCTTATCCAGGTATATTTTCATACCATGTTCACCTTTTGCCGACATTTCGGAGTTGGAGCAAATGATCCCGGCCGCACCCATATCCTGCATGCCTACAACAGCACCGGTTTTGATGACTTCCAAAGTTGCTTCAAGCAACAGCTTTTCCTGGAAAGGGTCGCCTACCTGAACGGCCGGAAGGTCGTTTACAGAATCTTCGGTAATATCCTTAGAGGCGAAGGCAGCACCGTGGATCCCATCTTTACCTGTAGCCGAGCCTACTATATAAACCGGGTTGCCAACACCATAAGATGTTGCCGAAACTGTTTCGCCGGCTTTAACTATACCAGCCGAAAATGCGTTAACCAGCGGGTTAACATTATAACATTCGTCAAAAAACAATTCGCCGCCAACAGTTGGGATGCCAAAAGCATTGCCATAATGGCTGATACCTTTAACAACTCCTTTTATTAGCCATTTGGTACGGTCGAGCGAAAGATCGCCGAAGCGCAGGGAATTTAATTGGGCGATTGGCCTTGCTCCCATTGTAAAAATATCACGATTGATACCTCCCACGCCGGTTGCAGCACCCTGGTAAGGCTCCAATGCCGACGGGTGATTATGTGATTCTATTTTGAATGCGCAGCCTACGCCTCCGCCCAGATCAACCAGACCGGCATTTTCTTCGCCGGCCTTGGCCAGCATGCGCGGGCCATCTTTAGGTAATGTTTTTAGCCAGGTGATAGAATTTTTATAGGAACAATGTTCACTCCACATTACCGAGAATATAGATAACTCGGTAAAGTTGGGCACGCGTCCCAATATTTCTATAATTCTGTCAAATTCTTCGGGTAGTAAACCAAGGTCTTTGGCTGTTTCAACGGTTGTTAATTGCAGGTGCTCCAATGTAATATCGTTTTCTGAAAGGATGCACAAAATTAGGAAAAAAGCTGAAAGGTAAAAGGATAAAGGTGAAAGGTTTAGGATAAAAAACGGTTCGACCTAATTGATGAAAGGTAAAAAGTGCCTTTACAAAACACCTTTTACCTTTCGCCATTAAGATTTCACCTTTCGTCAGTATTCAGCTGAAAATTAACGGGAAGCATATATTTCACTCTCACCGCCTGCCCGTTTTGCATACCGGGTTTCCAGGCTTTTGCTAATTTAAGCACCCGCATAGCTTCTTCATCAAATCCGTTCCCTGCAGGTTTAATCACCGTAATATTTGACAGCGTGCCATCTTTCTCAATAATAAAACTCACAACCACTTTTCCGTTTATCCCTTCTTCCTGTGCCTGGCCGGGGTATCTTAAATTCTTACTCAGAAATTTCGCCCAGGCCTTATCGCCACCTACGGGTTCGGGCATTACATCTAATCCAAAATTCGGATGTACGGAGTTATCCACATCTGGAGTACCTGTCCCGGCGGTTGTTGATACTGGCGGCCCCTCGTTCGTTCCTTTAACGCCAGTACTGTTTGTTTGTCCAACCGCACCGGTGATATCCACATTCTTTGCCGGCTGTTCCTTTATCTTATCATCGGATTGCACAACCATTGTAACCAATTTCGTTGTAGCTACCTGCGGTGAAGGGGGCAACGGTTTTGCAGGTTTTGCAGGGGCTGGCGGATCTACCCTTTTGATTGCTTTTACCGGCGGAGGTAAAACAGGTGTAATTGGCGGCGTAATATCTATAATGGTGTGATGTACCAGCGGCTGCGCCGAATTAAACACAATAGCCACACCAATTAATAAACCCACGCCTAAAAAAGTAATCCCCATGGACCTGAGCATGTTGGAAGCATAGTTTTGCCTCAGATCATAAGCGCCATACGCTTTGTTGCGGTTGTCGAATACAAGATCGAGCCACTCGGTCTTGTACAAATCAAATTTTGAGATAAGCATTTTGATTGAAATTAAATTTTAGTATTTAACGCAATCAAAATATTAAATATTGTTTATTTATTGCAACATTGTAACATTTAGCAACATTTCAACCGTACCCGAAAAATTTATGAGTTTATCATTATAACAACCTCAAAATTATGAAATTCTTAAACAAATGCAACAAGGTGGATTTTACCTACCACTTATCCGTAACCACTTTTTTAACCGGCTCTTCCTTTTTCTGCGCAGGAACCTTTAACATATAGCTTTTTAGCTTGTCACCCCACTGTTTACAAAAAGCGCCGGTTTCATCCAGGTAAGCGGCCAATTCCTTTTTATCAAGCCTGGAAGAAGCGGTTTCTAAAGGGATATCAACGCCTTGCTGTGGCACAAAGTTTCCGTACCTGTCGCGCTGGTAAGGTGTAAATACAAAATTGGTTAACCAAAAGCGATATTTCTGATCTTTAAATTCAATGTTTACTTCGTATGTTACCTCGCCCTTTTCATGGCGCATTACTGATATCCCGCCATAGGTTAAAAATTTACCTTCGCCCTTCAGGCTTTCAGCCCCGGCAGGTTTTACCACAGTTTTGGGATATGCCATTTTCAAAAAATATTCTCCTCGTTCGCGCAGGCTATCTGCGGGCAGGGCGGGCATATTAACCACCTGGTAATAGATATATTTATTATGTTCATCAAATGACAGCAAAGCCTGCTGCGCAAAAGCATTTCTGGCGAACAGGAAACCAACCAAACCAATTAATAATGTTTTCATGCCATAAAGATAAAAGCCGCTCCCAATAAATCGGGAACGGCTTTTAAATAATTTATTAACAATAAGTTTTAGAATGCATACACAGCAGCCAAAACAAATTGTGAAGCACCGGTTGTGAAGTTGTTATTACCATCAACAAACATGTCGCTTTTTGATGTATTGTCAAATCTTACTTCAGGGATCAGCGTTAACGGGCCTGCTTTAACATTGGCTGTAAATGTAATGCCAGTTACCGATTCGCCGGCTGCTGGGCCTAAGCCACCGGTTGAATAAGTTCCGGTTTTGGTTGTAAAATACTCTCCTCTTAAACCCAGGGTTACCGCTTTTGATACCGCTAATTGTGGATACAGGGCTACGCCTGAAAATCCACCGGTTACCCCGTTTGATGCAGAGAAATCAGCAGCATTTAAACCCAGTTTGAAAGCACTTGTAATTTGATAGGCAGTTGTAAGGTCAAATTCTGTTCCGTAGGATGAACCGGTTACCACGTTCAGGTAGGCTGTCCAGTTTTTTACAGGGGTTACGGTTAACTGAGCGCCAAATGTATTAACCTTTCCGCCCGACTGGTAAACATTCCAGTAGTCATTAAATATACCCGCCATTAAGCTTACTTTATCCGAAAACGCATAAGTGGCTTTTAAACCTGCATTCTGGAACGGGCCATTGGTGAACAAGTAAGAAGTTGAATAGTTGAAGTTTGCAGCAGGGCTGATCACTTCATAACCGATAAAGGTTGACATGTAACCGGCTGTCATGCTGAATTTATCAGTAAATGCATACGATACATACAAGTTTTGGATGTGGTAGCTGGAATAAGCTACACCGGTTGAATTACCCACATAAGCTAAACCCGGATCGGCATTAGGGATGGATTCCTGCTGTCCGCGGGGGCCGAAAGAAAGTTCACCCACAAATGAGGCTTTGCCTACTGATTTTTTTAATCCCAGGTCGACCATACCGATCGAGATCGAATTCAATTCGTTTGCAAAGCTGGTCGGGATATTTGGTTTGCCCGAAAAGTCGGTTTTAAAATAGGTATCTACCGAACCGCTCAGCACTAAGGGCGCATCCCCGGTTGTCTTGATCGTGTCCTGCGCGTTGGCAGCAAGACCGAAGGATGATGCAGCAAGTATTAAAAGTAGAAATCTTTTTTTCATGATAATTAAATTGATTGATAAGTTTTGTTGAATTATTAATAGTTTGGTTTGATTGAATTGCGAAGTTATAGCATAAAACATCCCTTACTGACCTATTTGATTAGAATTCAGCAGATGTATTAAATAAATTACATTAGCATTTTAAAGAACCCTTGTATAGCTGATTGCAGGATGTTCATCATTGAATTGATCAACCAGCCATACAAGGGCATTATATTTTAAACTCAAGCGGTTACTTTTCCGTCTTTTTCAAAAAGACCGGTTAAGCTAACATCACCGTCTTCGTAGTCGTAAGCTGAAGCGCCGTGGTCGAACATATCCAAGCCACCAGGACCTGTTTCACCGTGTGCTTCAACGCGCAGTTTCCATGGATGTGGCAGCATCATGATCAGTTTCATCATTACCCAGGCAATTACAAATACAGCGATCGCTATGGTAAACGTGCCGATAGCCTGAGCTTTCAACACACTGAAATCACCACCGTAAAACAGGCCTTTTACAGGAGCTGAGTTATCAGCGCCATAAGGGCCGGTAGCGCCGAACTGACCGGAAGCGAACAAACCTAATGATAATGTACCCCAGATACCACAGAAACCGTGTACCGGAACGGCACCAATCGGATCGTCGATACGTAAGTGCTCTAACAGTTTAACACCACCGAACACTACGAAACCTGCAACACCACCTAACAAGGTTGCACCCAGCGGGCTAACCCAGTAACAAGGACAAGTGATAGCAACAAGGCCGGCAAGGAACCCATTTACAGTAAAACCAAGATCGAATTTACCTTTGGTTGAACCCCACCATAAAGCAGCAGCCATAGCGGTAAAACCACCGGCGCAAGCAGCAAGCGTTGTATTTGTTGCAACCCGGCCAATACCGATAGCATCCATAGCTGACAATGTACTACCAGGGTTAAAACCGTACCAGCCGAACCATAAGATAAAACCACCTACAGCTGCCATTGGCAGGTTATGGCCTGCAGGCATACCACCGCCGTCACGAGCAAATACACGCCCGATACGTGGCCCTAAAACCATGGCACCCGCAAGTGACGCCATACCACCGATAGTATGTACAACTGTTGAACCGGCAAAATCGCGGAATCCCTGACCCAGGCTAACGAAGAAATTACCTTTTGTACCCATTAAAGCTAACCATCCGTCAGGACCCCAGGCCCAGTGACCGATGATAGGATAAATGAAACCGGTAATACCGATGCTGTAAAGGATATCCCCACGGAAACCGGTACGACCGATCATCGCACCAGAAACGATAGTAGAGCAAGTATCAGCGAATGCATATTGGAAGATCCAGTGGGCAATGATAGGAACACCTGTACCTAAATAAGTATCCGACGGATTACCAACTGTAGTACCCTGCAGGAAAAACCAATGCTGGCCTATAAAACCATTACCATAACTAAACATAAAAGCATAACCAATTGCATAGAATAAGATACCGCAAAGACAGGTATCAAAAATACATTCCATCAAAATGTTAACAGTTTCGCGTTTACGTGCAAATCCAATTTCAAGCATGGTAAAACCCGACTGCATTGCAAACACCAGAAACGCTGCAACCAATGTCCATACAGTATTAATGGAGTCCATTGAACTCTTGGCTGTATTGATAATTGAATGCTCAAGCGCTGACGTATCAGCCTTGGCAGTAACCGCGGCATGAGCAGCAGTACCAAAAAATCCGGGCAAGGTAAAAATGGCCAATACAACAAGCCCAAGGCCTATCATTTTTCCCGCCAAAATGGTTCCGCCAAGGGCCCATTTCTCGCGCGTCAGTTGTCGGACTGAACTGAGCAAATTGAATTTTGTAACGTTTACTTTCATTGTTTGTTTGTTTAGTTTAATTTAGTTTGATTGATTCAGTTATTTAATACGTAAATAGTTTTTATTATATTAAGGAAATAATTTTTATGGATTTTTGTGAGTTTTTTTATGAATAATTTAATAATTGCAACTATTTTATAAATATTTCCATGAAAATATGGATGTTTTTTAATAAAAACAAATTTTCAAACAATTATTTAACAATAAATTCACAATTTTTATGAAATTTATAAAATTCAGCGTTTTTATAGCTCATTTTTTGAATTTTTTATAATAAAAAACATAAGCTCTTTTTTTTGATGGTTATTTTTTTGATTTTATGCTGATTTTTCTTTATAATTAATGATTTAGGCGAAATTTATGTTGAAAAACAATCAATATCCACTTCAAAATGTCTTTTTTTATTAAAACAACCACCAAAATAACTAAATTAAGTCTTTATTTTAACAAAATGAGTCTATTTAAGCCCAATTTTTATTTCTGTTAAAAATTATACATTTATATAAAGTATAATTCTATTTTTGAACGTAAACCCAATTTTAAAATTCCATTTCATGGCTAACATCCGATTCCAGGCGTTGCAGTCCGTATTAACAAGGGTAATTCCCGAGATCAAAACACCGTCCCCGAAAATTTCTGATTATTATGCTGCAAACGTTTTCGATAAAAAGAAAATGAAAGAGTTTCTTTCAACAGAAGCATACCAGGGCATCATTAATTCAATTGAAAAAGGTGAACCAATCCCCAGGGACCTTGCAGAGCAAGTTGCTTCGGCAATGAAATCATGGGCTATCAGTAAAGGCGCCACACATTACACACACTGGTTTCAGCCCTTAACGGGGTCAACTGCCGAAAAGCACGATGCTTTTTTTGAACCAACGCCCGACGGCAATGCTTTGGAAAGATTTTCAGGCGACGCGCTGGCACAACAGGAGCCTGACGCTTCGAGTTTTCCGAGCGGCGGGATCCGGAATACGTTCGAGGCAAGGGGATATACCGCGTGGGATCCGTCGTCGCCTGCCTTTATTATGGCACGCACTTTATGTATCCCTACCGTTTTTGTTTCTTACACCGGTGAAGCACTGGACTATAAAGTACCGTTATTAAAGGCACTAAATGCCTTAGATAAAGCTGCCGTAGACGTTTGCCATTATTTTGATAAAAGCATTGAAAAGGTTAACGCCTCACTGGGTATTGAACAGGAATATTTTTTGGTGGATATTGCCTTATTTAATGCTCGCCCCGATTTATACTTAACAGGCCGCACCCTTTTTGGCCATATGTCTGCAAAAAACCAGCAACTGGAGGATCATTACTTCGGTTCTATCCCTGAGCGGGTTTACACGTTTATGCAGGATATGGAAACCGAAGCCTTATTATTAGGCATCCCGCTTAAAACAAGGCACAACGAAGTTGCTCCTTCACAATTTGAATGTGCGCCCATTTATGAAGAGATTAACCTGGCGATAGACCACAACCAGCTATTGATGGACCTGATGGACAGGGTTGCCAAACGCCACAATTTTAAAGTACTACTGCACGAAAAACCTTATGCTGGTATCAACGGTTCGGGGAAACACAATAACTGGTCAATGATTACCAATACCGGGAAAAATTTACTTTCACCCGGCAAAACGCCAAAAAACAACCTGATGTTCCTGGCATTCTTTGTAAATACTATCAGGGCGGTTTACGAGCACGCTGACCTGTTAAGGGCATCCATCGCTTCGGTAAATAATGATCACCGCCTTGGCGCCAACGAAGCGCCGCCTGCCATTATTTCAATTTTCCTCGGCAGCCAGTTAAGCGACCTGCTGGATGAAATTGAGACCTCGCGTATCAGCAAAAAAATAAAGGATGACGCCTTACTGTGGCAGGGCATCCCAAAAATACCACAGATATTAAAGGACAATACCGACCGGAACCGCACTTCGCCATTTGCCTTTACCGGCAATAAATTTGAATTGCGCGCCGTTGGGTCATCAGCCAACTCGGCCAGCCCGATGACCGTTTTAAACGTTATTGTTGCTGACCAACTTAAGAAATTCAAATACGACGTTGATAAACTGATAAAAAAGGCGAAAAGAAAGATGTAGCCTTATTAATAGTGATCAAACGGTATATTAAGGAATCAAAGAATATCCGTTTTGAAGGAAATGGCTATAGCGAAGATTGGGAAAAAGAAGCCGCTTTACGGGGCCTTCCGAATATAAAGACAACTCCAAAGGCACTTGATGCTTTATTATCGGATAAAACCGATCTGCTATTTTCCGAAACAGCGGTATTTACCAAAAGAGAAGCACACGCACGCCACGAGATCCTGTTGGAGGCATTTTATAAAAAGCTTCAGATCGAAGCCCGCGTTATCGGCGAGCTGGGTGTTAATATTATTATCCCCACAGCCGTAACCTACCAAAGCAAACTGGTACAAAATGTACAGGGACTGAAAGCGCTGGGCCTGGGTGAAGAAACCTATAAGGCGCAATTAGAAATCATTGTTAAAATATCCGAACATGTTAGCTTTATTAAAGGCGATATTGACAGAATGGTAGCTGAGCGTAAAAAAGCGAACAATATTGAAGACCTGCGCGAAAAAGCCATTGTTTATGATGAAAAGGTAAAACCATTTTTCCAGGCGATCCGCTATCATGTAGACAAACTGGAACAATTGGTAGATGATTCTGAATGGCCGCTGCCAAAATTCAGGGAGTTGTTGTTTATTAAATAGACGCGAATTTCACGAATGGGAACAAATTTCACGAATCAGATTTATGAAATTTGTTCCCTATCGTTTGTAATGGGTTTAATAGTTTTTTGCTCATCCACCTGCTCAGTTAAGGCTGTTTCTTCCGGTGTACTCAGATCTTTTACGTATTGAACTTTCAAATGATCATAAAGAGAGTGCTTATCTACTAAAACAGACACCAGGCTGGCTATCATACCTGCCAAAATCAGGTGAAATATCACATTATGCCTGTCCGTCATTTCCAATACTAAAATCACCGAAGTAAAGGGCGACCGGGTAACTCCGGTTAAAAAGCCCACCATCCCTGATAAGATCAGCATATTGGTATCAATATCCGATACATTAAACCAGCTTGCAACCAATGAACCAACACTTGCGCCCGCAGCAAGCGCCGGTGCAAATATACCACCCGCTGCACCTGTTGTAAATGAAAACAGCGGGCCGCAAATTCGCAACAGCGGTGTGTACCAGTGAACATACTTATTAGCCGTAAATAAAGTTGTTTCCATAATATCCTTTCCGGAACCTAACACTTCTTTATTGACATAAAAAGCAAGCAGTACCATCATCAAGGAGCATCCGGCAACAAAGAAAACGTGATGGGCCTTAGTTTTAAACCTGGCCTTCCAGGCAAAAATAAAAAGGATCAGTTTAGACATGCCTGCACCTAATAACCCGGCAAGCAGTGCTACAAGCGCCACACCAAAAAATATTGAGGCGGAAAGACCATCCAATTTAGGGTAACCAAGATATAGATAGGGCCCTAATAAAGCCTGCGCCGATAAACCGGCGATGATTACTGATGAAAATATGGCCGTTTTATAATAGCTGAAATGCGTTTTTGTCAATTCCTCAATGGCAAATACAATTCCACCTAAAGGTGTATTAAAGGCGGCGGCAAGGCCAGCGGCGGCTCCGGTAACCATCATATTGCGTTTGGCAATTTTTGGCCACCATTTCGGCAATAACTGGTAAACTATTTTATAAACAGATGCGGCTATATGAATTGTAGGTCCTTCCCTTCCTATTGCCCCTCCGCCTATCGCCATTACCAGGCTTGACAATACCTTGATTACTATGATACGGAACCCAAGAAGTTTATCAACCAAATGACTTGTACGGGGCGAGGTAACTTGTATGGCAGCCATAACCTGAGGGATACCACTCCCCCTCGCAAATGGAGAAAAGCGCTGCACCAGCCACCAGGCCAGCAAGAAACAAACCGGAGACAGGATAAACAGCATCCACATATGGTGCCTGATCACTATTGCCGTTATATCTTCGGCGCCTACAAAAAGTTTAGTGTATAGTACTGCAAAAAGACCCGTTATTACAGATGCTATCCAGAAAGGGATGGCCTGGAGCGCGTTCTTTTTTAAGTTTTCGTTTCGGATCCTGTCAAATGACCGTTTTAATTGAAGCCTTATTTTCTGAATAATAATGTTCATTGAAAAAGTTAATGGTTCATAGTTGATGGTTCATAGCAGAAAAAAGCCGTTTAATTGATAGATTTTACCGTGAACTATCAACCATGAACCATGAACTCCTATATTTGCAGCATGATTTCTTCGCAAAGATATGATCTGAGAGGTGTATCTGCATCAAAAGATGATGTACATAATGCCATAAAAAACATCGATAAAGGGATTTTTCCAAAAGCTTTCTGCAAAATAGTACCCGATATTTTAACAAACGACCCGCTTTACTGCAATATTATGCATGCTGATGGCGCGGGAACAAAATCATCGCTGGCATACACCTACTGGAAAGAAACCGGCGACATCTCCGTATGGCGGGGCATTGCCCAGGACGCCATTATTATGAATGTTGACGATTTGCTTTGCGTTGGCGCTGTTGACAATATCCTTTTATCTTCAACTATCGGCCGCAATAAAAGTTTGATTCCGGGCGAAGTAATCTCTGCAATCATTAACGGCACGGAAGAGATTTTGGCGGAATTGAGAGATGCCGGGATCGGCATTTACTCAACCGGCGGCGAAACTGCTGATGTTGGCGACCTGGTGCGGACCATCATTGTTGACTCGACGGTTACCTGCCGGATGAAACGTGAGGATGTAATATCCAATCACCGGATACAACCGGGCGACGTTATTGTCGGCATGGCATCCTACGGACAGGCCACGTATGAAAAAGAATATAATGGCGGTATGGGCTCAAATGGTTTAACTTCGGCCAGGCATGATGTATTTAACAAAACCATCGCCGAAAAGTACCCGGAAAGCTACGACCAGGCCATCCCCTACGACCTGATATTCTCTGGCTCAAAAAACCTCACTGATCCAATAGCTATTGGTAATGGCCAGTTTGTTAGCGCCGGTAAGTTAGTATTATCGCCTACACGTACCTATGCGCCCATTATAAAATCGATATTGGATACCCATCGGCAACAGATACACGGCATGGTGCACTGCAGCGGGGGCGCTCAAACCAAGGTGCTTCACTTTGTTGATGACGTGCATATCATCAAAAACAACATGTTCCCTATTCCGCCATTATTCAGGCTGATACAGGAAGAATCCAAAACCAGCTGGCAGGAGATGTACAAGGTATTTAATATGGGCCACCGGATGGAATTATATGTGCCTGAAGAAATTGCGGGCGAAATCATCAGGATCTCTGAAAGTTTCGGGGTTGAGGCGCAGGTAATCGGGCATGTTGAAAAAGCAGAAAAAAAGCAGGTAACAATACGATCAGAGGAAGGTGACTTTGTGTACAATTAATCATTTGCGCGCTAAAAGTTATAGCTTATATTAAGCAGCGCACGCCATTTTGTATAATACTCATAAATGGTATAAGGCCGCAAACGCCCGTTTACTGAATTTAATTTTGAATTATCAAACGTAAATTTCGGGCTGGCGCCAATTGCCACCACATTAAAAAGATTATATTCCTGGTTTGCCATGTAATAGGCTTGTCCCCATTTTTTCGATAAAAGGTTGCTCACATTTATAAGATTGACACCCAAGAGCAAATGCTGATTTTTATGGTGGCGATTCTCTCGTTCACCTTTAAATCAAAGTGATTTTCCCAAGGCATGGTAAATGAGTTTCGGGCAGTGTTTTTACCCTCAAACTTTTGCAGAGCCGGATTTTGACCGATATAGGCCTGCAAGTCGGCAAGCTGCTGCACAGGGCTAACTGTTGACGAAATGCCGTTAACACTGCGACTAAAAGGAACGAACTGGCTGGCATCGGTTGGTATATACACCACGTTGGAAGGAAGGTATCTGGTACTGGTGCCATCGCCGGTAATATTATAATTATACAAATAGGAATAACGCTGGCCGGTTTGGCCGGAATATATCAACAGTATATTTGTTGCAAAGCGTTTAGAGGTAAGTGTTTTTAAGAAATAGGCGATAATACGCGAACCCGGATCATAAGCCGAATTTGATTCTGCCGGGTTATTCAAACCGTTTACAGCATAAGCAGTACGCCAGTTAGATAAAGACGACGTACCAACCACATCATTTACTGAATAGGAATGGCCAAACGTGTAAGCCACCATTCCCGACCAGCCCCCGGTTATTTGTTTTTTTAATTGCACAGTGAGGTCAAATGAGTACCCTTTGTTTGTATTTGTTAATTCAATAACATCTGTATAATTTTTGTTGAGATAAGTGGAATTATAGAAAGGCCGCGTCGTATTCCCGATGGCGACTGCGCTGTCAGCTGCTGCCAGGTTCAAATTGCGGTATAAAATGCCTGTTATCTTTTTTGAATATAAAACTTCAAACGTTCCAATCATATCCCACGGCAGGGTACGATCAAGCGCCAAATTAGCGTGCAACTCCTTCGGCAGCTTAAAGTTGGGATCAGTTACATCTATTTCTGTGGGTGCGGCGGCGGCGGCAGGCGGTATGTACGCACCCAAATGCGGCTGGCTGGGGTTATATCGAAGTGTTAAACCGGCAGGCACGCCTGTAAAAATAATTGAGTTAACGCCGTTGTTGGCATACTGGTTTGACAGCAAGATGTAAGGCATATCTGCGATAAAAAGGCCGGCACCGCCTCTTAACCGGCTTGGATTATCGCCAAAAACGTCATAGTTAAACCCTATCCGCGGCGAAATTACAGGGGCCAACTGCGGATTTTTGTTGGTTGCAACGCCATACAAAGAAGCAAATATTGAACTATTAAAACCCGGGTTATTTTCAGGATTATTTAAAATCAATGGTTTATCAACTCTTAAACCATAGGTTACCTTTAACCTGGCCGTGAGTTGCCACACGTCCTGGCCAAAAACAGCAAGTTGTGCTACACGCATCACGTCGGGCGCCAGGTCGGCACCCCCTTTTGTTGAATATCCTACACTATAAGTGGCTGGGGTAGCATTCGACTCAAACGCCTCAACACTCCGATACAAATAATAACCGTAAAAATTTTGCAGGAACACGTTGCGCAATACATAAAAGTCATTATCGGTCCCTAACGTAATAATATGCCCCCCTTTATTTAAGGTAAAATAGTCAACCATATTGAAATCCTTTTGGGCCAAACTGTTGGCGTCCGAAAAACCATCTCCGCCCAGGTTGTATGTCAAACTGCCCTGCGGAATAATTACTGAAGGAAAAGCAGGCGTATTCCGTTCATTGTTTACATAATTATAATATACCCTGAAAAGGTTTGAAGAATGAATTGACAGCAAACTGTTTAATTCCAGCACGGTTGAATATGTTCTCGTTTTTATCGTATAAGCGCTGTTATCAAAAACGATATTTGTAGGCGACCGTGTAATATTGAAATTATCGCCACCAAAATAACTGGTGCGAAAAGTCAGCTTGTTTTTAGTGTTGATATCCCAGTCGATGCGCCCGAAAGCGGAGGTAGTGCTATTGGTCCTTTCTATACCGGCATAGCCGCCAATATCGAAGCCATATTTATTTTTAACATAATTTTGCAGGCCCTGCAGCACACCCGGATCAAATTTCGAACCCGAATTGGCCTGGGTAGGGTCATACTGTAGCGGTGTAATCGCCTGCCTCTTATCAACATTTACAAAAAAGAACAGTTTGTTCCTGATGACAGGACCTCCAATGCTTATCCCGAACACTTTATTTATAAAGTCCGGATATTTTACTGTGTTGCCGCTACCGCTTCCGGTAGCTTTTTGTTCCTGTATAAAAACATATGCGGTACCGCGTAACTCGTTGCCACCCCTATTTGAAACGGCATTGATATCTGCTCCTAAAAACCTGCCATAACTTACATCATAGGGTGAAAGCAGCACCTTTAGCGACCTCATGGATGCAGAGGGTAATGGATTGATATTGGTGGAGTTTAAAAACAAGCCATAGGTATTTACCGCCTTTGCCCCATCAATGGTAAACAGGTTATATTTATTACTTTGGCCGGCAAAGCTTAAATCAAGCGGATTGCTGCCAGTTGCCCCCAGCAAAGGGGTAGCCTGGGGCGTAAAAAAAGCCATATCCTGGTAAGTATTAGTTGAGGCCGGAATGCGCCACAGGCCGGATGCGGCTTTATGCAATACATCAGCGTTTGCCTTTAATATGACATTCTTTTTTAAAGGCCTTTTAAAATCAACTTGAATGTTGCTGGCCGAAAAGGCCTGGTATCTTTTTAAAGTAACTACCATGCGATACGGGCCGCTATTTTTTAAATTGGCCAGCGAATAGGTTCCGTCTGATCGTGATACTGCGGTATACACAAAACCCGTTGGGATACAAGTTACTTTTATTAAAGCCCCGGCCAATAATTCACCTTTTGAATTTCTGATGGTACCGTTTATTGTACCGGCTATACCCTGCGGCAATGCATTACTAACGGCAAACAGTAAAAAATACAGCATAAATATTTTTTTTTCATGTAGCCAAACCATTAACCTTTTGTAATAAAATATACTGCGTTAATAATTACTCATTTAATATATAACAGCATATGCGGGTTTAAACAAAATTTATTATTAAAATGTGCAGGTAATTTCCATGGTCAATTGTGCAAAAAGGAAGAAACCTTTCTCCGGAACTAAATATACAAATTATTATTTCCGATCAAACAAAAAAACCCGGCTATTGTGCCAGGTTTTTTTATTAAAAAGCTTATTATTAGTTAAATATATACCTTATACCAACCTGCGCCTGGTAGCGTGACAATTGGCTGGTATCATAAATAAATGATTTTGTAACCGGTATCAGGTTATTTTTATCAAGGTAAGGGAAAGAGTATTTCGCCTGGCCTGTGGAAGAGTCAATACCCTGGTATTTCAACACCGTTGTACTGCCGCTGTTAAATCCATTGTAAGAATCCTGGTATAATCCCCAGCTTCTGTTGATCAGGTTAGCAAAGTTGATGATATCAACTGAAATCTCTATGGTGTTTTTTACATTGCCCGATTTTACGTAAAAGTCTTGCGCCAGGTGCAGGTCGAGCCTGTGGAAATAAGGCAATATTACGCCGTTACGTTTAGCGTATTGTCCCCTGTGAGAATTCAAATACGCATCCTGGTTGATAAAATTATTTAATTGGGCCCATATTTGAGCAGGTGTACGGGTATCAGTTGCAAAATCAGGCACCAGTTCAATATCGGTCTGTGTTCTTGGTATCCACATCAGGTCATTGGTTGCACCATCGCCGTTCGGGTCGCCGCTGGTGATGTAAGAGATAGCACCGTTATTGGCCATTTCATAAATCATACCGATAGTTGTGGTTGTATTTTTGAAGTATTCTTTTTATAAGATGCAGACGCTATGATCCGGTTTGGCTGCACATAAGAACTATTTGACAGGTTATCACCATTTGGATTACCTGCAACCTGGCGCGAACTCCAGATTGTACTTGCTGTTGAACCACCATCGTTCACATCCTGCGCTCCGCTGTGTGTATAAGCCACGTTAAAGTAAAACCCGTTTGTGAAACTTTTCTGTAACTGACCAGTTACAAAATAGGAATAGCCCTTGTTTGTGTTGGTCATATAATAAAGCCCTGTTATAGCAGGATTTGTAGCAGTTGCTGTGGAGCCATTTTCAGGAGTTATATTTTTTGAAGTGTATCTGATCTGTCCTTCAGGGCCGGCCAAAGTTGTGTATCCGTCAGAAAGCACCAGGTTTTCATGATAAATAGCGTTGATATCTTTTGTGTAAGCGCCCTCAAGAGTTGCGATAACGCCCCCTGGCAAACGCTGGTCAACCGCCAGGTTTGTTCTCCAGATCTTTGGATATTTCAGGTTTGGATTGGCTACGTCCAGTTCATAAGAACTATTCGCCGCTGCACCAACCGGGTGATTAGCGCTAACATTGGGGTTAAATATTAACTCGGCATTCTGGGCGGCGGTATTTGTTGCAGCTCCTTTTACTATTGTTGTCGACCCAAACAACAAGCCATTGTTTGAAGCCTGGTTTGAGATCCAAACAAAAGGAACGGTACCGGCAAATAATCCTGTACCACCGCGTACCTGGGTTTGTTTATCACCGCTTACGTCCCAGTTAAAACCAAAACGCGGAGAAATCTGCACCCTGTTCTTCGGTAATTTTGAAGGATCAACATGGATACCCTGTTGGAAAGTTAAAGAACTTGCTACAGAATTTTGGGCAAGTGTTGTAGGGAAAACATCATAATCAGCCCTGACGCCATAGGTTAAGGTTAAATTATCTGTTGCATGGTATTTATCCTGTGCATACAGGCTGAATATTGATGCTTTTATTTTTGCATAAGGGAAAGATCCGTCCGGCAAAGCCGAATAACGAACAGTGTAAGCCGCAGCGGGTAAACCATTCAGGAAATCAGATGCTGAGTTATAGGTGTATAAACCGTTATAATCAGGTGCGAAACCATTTTTATAGCTTTGAATCTGGTCATTTGTACCGAATGTAAACTCGTGTTTGCCGGAAAAGATGCTGAAATCATCAGAAAACTGGGCAATATTGGTATACAAAAGGTTATTAGCCGTGTACAATTCCGACCCGAAAGAAGTCATGGTCGCGCTTGCCGCGGTTATCACAGCCCCGGTAGTAGGATCAGAAGTTCCGTTACCGATATCAACCATTGGCAGGCTACCGCCGCCAAGGAATGCCCGATAGTCACGTAAAGCTGAATAGCCTGCGGTTAGCCTGTTTGACATGGTACTGCTGATACGGGTATCTAATTCGATGATGCCGATGTTAAAGTTGTTATTAATACGGTAACCTGAACCGTAAAATGGTAAAGTTGTAAGCCCTGGCGCACGGGTTGAACCATAGCCAACGCCACTATTAACTATACCCGAGTTACTTGCAGGGTGATCTCCGTATGATTTCAGGTAAAAGTATTTAGCGCTCAAAGTGTTGTTTTTGTCGATATTCCAGTCAATTTTTACCGTTGCTTTATCGCTGTGGGTTTCATAATTATAACCCTGGTACGGGCCTGCATTATAATTATAAGGTGGGTTTTTCAGGAAGGCGGCAATTGAATTAAGCGTGGCTGCATCCGCCTGCGAAACGTTGGCACCACTTACACCGGGAGCAGACGCTATATAAGTAGTTGCCGGCTGACTGATGCGTTCCTGCTCGCCTGACACAAAGAAGAATAATTTATTTTTAACGATAGGGCCACCCAGGCTGAAACCTGTTTGCCTGTAATCAAATGGTGTAATAGGTACGGTTGTAGGGCCGGCGCTGTAGCCTGTTAACCAGGTACTGCGTTTAAAATCATAAATGGTACCTTTTAAGGTATTAGTACCTGATTTCACTACTGTGTTGATACCTGCACCTGTAAAATTACCCTGGCGAACGTCATAGGGCGCTATATCTACCTGGATCTGGTCAATGGCATCCAGTGATATTGGCTGCGAGTTGGTTTGCCCGCCCAATGTACCTGAAAGGCCGAAAGAGTTATTAAACAATGCACCGTCAACGGTTAAGTTATTGTACAGACTGCTGCGGCCGCCAAAGCTTAAACCATTGGCTGATGGGGTAAGCTTTGTAAAATCGCTTAACGAACGGTTGATGGTTGGCAATGCATCAATCTGCTGGCGGTTAATGGTTTCACGCGCACCGGTGCGAGATGAGTTGATCACTTTACCGCCGGCGCCTGTAATCACAACCTCTTTAAGAGCGGTGGTATTATCCTCCAGTTTGGCATCCGTCCTTTGGTCCTGGCCAATGTTCAGCGTGATATCCTCCTGGATAAAATCCTTATAGCCAATAAAGGTTACTTTAAAGGTGTAAGGCCCTCCAACTCTTAAGTTGGGTAAATTGTAACGACCATCGGCACGTGTAATGGTCGAATACACGGTCCCTGTCGGCAGGTGCGTTAACGACACTGTTGCGCCGGGTATCGGGCCTTTGCTGTCGGTAACGATGCCGTTAATGCTGGCCGTCGTTACACCCTGCGCCGAAACGTTCTTATTTACAAAAAACGTTAGGGTGGTGATTAATAATAAAAGTAAATACTTCCTCATAGAATGCTTTTTAAGTAAAACGTTTAATACATATGTAAATTTGGCACAAAGATATGGAAGCCTCTTATTACCCGTGTTAAGTTATTGTTAATAATTATTATCATTTTTTCAACACTTAGCAATAATTACACTGCTATTACGAACTAATGTTAATAATTTATTTGAAATTCGTAAATTTATCCCTGATTAATTTTATATCTTCCTGAGAAAATAACAGACACAATAAGTATCATCGCCGGCAACTTGTTAATTTTCTGATTTGGTACCTTTTACTTAGCTTTGGGGCCGTGTTCAAATCTTAATTTATCGTAACTGGTGAACAAAAATTTTTGATCAACGTTAAAGTACCCTGTTAAATATTGATAACCGGGCTTAACTATTAGAAAGCATTTAAGCGTTATCGCATTAAAATTCAGCATATCAGTAAATAAAAATAATATCACCATAAATATGAACTACGATTTAATTGTTATAGGTTCCGGTCCGGGCGGTTATGTAGCTGCTATCCGCGCTTCGCAGTTGGGCTTAAAAACCGCTATAGTTGAAAAAGAATCACTCGGTGGGATTTGCCTTAACTGGGGCTGTATTCCAACTAAAGCATTGTTAAAAAGCGCCGAGGTTTTTGAATATATCAATCACGCTGCTGATTACGGTATAAAAGTTGGCAGCAGCGAAATTGATTTTGAATCGGTGATCAAAAGGAGCCGTAACGTAGCCGAAGGCATGAGCAAAGGCGTTCAGTTTTTAATGCGCAAAAACAAGATCGATGTCATCATGGGCTTTGGGAAACTGAAAGGCAAAGGTGCTATTGAAGTTACAGCAGCAAATGGCGAAAAAAAGGAATATACCGCAAAACACATTATCCTGGCTACAGGTGGGCGATCACGCGAATTGCCAAACCTTAAACAGGATGGGAAAAAAGTAATTGGTTACCGCCAGGCAATGGTTCTTCCGGCAAAACCTGCATCAATGGTTGTGGTTGGATCGGGCGCCATAGGTATTGAGTTTGCTTATTTTTACAACAGCATCGGAACCAAAGTAACAGTTGTTGAGTATTTAGATAATATTGTGCCTTTAGAGGATGAAGAGGTGTCCAAACAAATGGCCCGGATCCTTAAAAAACAAGGCATCAACATCATGACCAGCTCGAATGTTGAATCGGTTGACAGCAGCGGCGACCTTTGCAAAGTACAGGTTAAAAGTGCAACCGGTACCGAAGTACTGGAAGCAGAGATCGTATTGTCAGCGGTAGGTATTTCAACCAACCTGGAAGGTATTGGTCTTGAAGAGGCCGGCGTAAAAACTGATAAAGGAAAAGTATTGGTTGACGATTATTACCGCACCAATATTGAAGGCGTTTACGCCATCGGCGATATTGTTAAAGGACAGGCCCTTGCGCACGTAGCATCGGCAGAAGGCATTACCTGTGTTGAGAAAATAGCAGGACTGAACCCTGAACCGATCAACTATAACAACATCCCGGGCTGTACTTATTGCTCACCGGAGATTGCTTCGGTTGGTTATACCGAAAAAGCAGCAAAAGAAGCCGGCTACGAAATAAAAGTTGGAAAGTTCCCTTACTCTGCTTCGGGCAAGGCGAGTGCGGCAGGCGCTAAAGACGGTTTTGTAAAACTGATATTTGACGCTAAATACGGCGAATTTTTAGGCGCTCACATGGTGGGGCATAACGTTACCGAATTGATCGCTGAGGTAGTTACAGCGCGCAAACTGGAAGCAACCGGGCACGAGATCATTAAATCGATCCATCCGCACCCAACCATGAGCGAAGCGGTTATGGAAGCTGCTGCGGACGCATATGGCGAGGTGATACATTTGTAGTTCTTTTTAGTCCATGGACCATGGTCGATGGTCCATAGCTGTTTGCGTAAAATAGCTATGGACTATGGTCCATGGTCCATCGACTTTTACACCATCTTCGAAAACAAATCCCACAAAACGATCCCGGCGGATACGACAATGTTAAAAGAGTGTTTGGTGCCAAACTGGGGGATCTCGATACAGGCATCAATTTTTGCCATTACTTCGTCGCTTACCCCATTTACTTCATTACCGAATACCAGGGCGTATTTTTCTCCCTTTACAACTTCAAAATCCTGCAGCATGGTGCTTTTCTCCGCCTGTTCAACAGCAACTATCGTGTAACCTTCTGCACGCAATTGATCAACGGCCTGCACCGGGCTGTCAAAATATTCCCAAATGATAGATTGTGTGGCACCGAGCGCCGTTTTTTCTATTTCGCGGTGAGGCGGCCTGGCGGTTATACCACATAAACACATTTTTTCGACAGCAAAGCCATCGGCTGTGCGGAAGATCGAGCCGATGTTATGCATACTGCGCACATTATCCAGCACTACCACCACCGGAAGTTTTTCTCCGGCTTTAAATTCAGCTATAGTGGCGCGGTTAAGTTCGTCGAGTTTTAGTTTACGCATGCGTTAGAGATCAGAGGCTGGAGATTAGAGATTAGTTTTTTAGTTCGAAAGTCCGAAACAAAAAATCAATTGCAATATCTGAATAAACTTTGAAATTCGTTATTCAATATACTTTCTTCGATATTACTGATATTAACCCCTGATAACTGATGGTTCCAGTTCTCCTACCCCATCGCCAATAAGCGAGCGATAAACAGAGGGCGCATATCCTATTTTGCTGGTGTAATATTCAATAACGTTTGTACTGAAATCGTCAAAGGCGCTTTCTTTTACCAATGCAATAGCGCAACCACCAAAACCAGCTCCCGTCATCCGGGCGCCGGCAACATTAACATCGTTTTTACTGTATGCAACAATGGCATCAAGCTCCTGCCCGCTAACTTCATACAAATCGCGCAGCGAATCGTGTGAAGCGTACATCAACCGGCCAAATTCTGCCAGGTTATTATTGCTTAACGCCACGGCGGCCAGCTTTACGCGATCGTTTTCTTCAATCACGTGCTGCGCCCGTTTTAATATAACGCCGTCGGTAATTAAATAACTATGCTGGTTAAAAGTAGCTGTATCAATATCACACAGGTTATTAATATCGAGTTCCTGTTTCAGGGCAGTTAAAGCCGCCTGGCATTCCTGTACGCGTTCGTTATATTTTGACTCGGCCAGCTTGCGGGGTTTGTTGGTGTTGATAATGGCCAGGATATGATCGCCAAGGTTGCTATCTACCGCCTGGTAATCAAGGGTATCACAGTTCAGCATCAGCGCCTTGTTCTTTTCGCCGAAGGCAACAGCAAACTGATCCATAATACCGCAGTTTACCCCTATAAAATTATTTTCAACTGATTTGGCCAGTTTCACCAGGTCCAGTTTGGAATACCCTGCGTCGAACAAGTCATTTAAAGCGAATGCGGTAACCACTTCAATCGAGGCCGAGGAGGACAGGCCCGAGCTGATGGGTATATCGCCATAAAAAAGCATATCCAATCCTTGTAAATCATGCCCGTCTTTTAAAAAATATTCAAAAATACCCAGGGGGTAATTGAACCATTTCTCGCCTGTTTTAGTGTAATTATTTTGTAAAGCGATATCGGGCTTATCTTCAAAATTTAAACTTCTGAAACGAAGAACACCCTCATTATTTGGTGATACCAGCAAATAAGTCCCAAAAGTAATTGCACAAGGCATTACCAAGCCACCGTTATAGTCGATATGCTCGCCTATAAGATTTACCCGGCCCGGAGAGAAATAGGCATTTTCGGCTTCTTTGTTAAATAGTTTATTAAATTCCTTGTACAAGTGGCTCTTCATTGTTGTTTATATTGATTGGCAAGGCAAATATTAGAGAAATAAATGTAAATTACACATTTATTTTATTTTTTATTTTTCCTGGCGCCAAACCTAAATATCTTTCCCAAAATAACATCATTTTTAAATAATTAATGAAATTTGTATTTGATTTGATGACAATAAAATCATTTAATGATGAAACAATATGTGATAACTGCTTATGATTATACTGATGCCGGCGCCCTTGACCGCCGTATGAAAGTACGGCCTGATCATTTTGAAGGTGCAAAGGAGCTTAAAAAGGCCAGTAATTTTATTTTCGGGGGCGCTATATTAAATGATGATGGCAAAATGATCGGGTCGGTAATGGTGATGCAGTTTGAAACAGAGGAACAACTGGAAAAATGGAAGCAAACTGAGCCTTATATCACTCAAAAAATATGGGAAACATATGAAATAAAACCGTTTAAGCTAGCGGATGTATGATACTTGCTTAGCAAAAAGCCCCCGTTTTTAAATTCCGGGGGCTTCCTGTCATTTTTAAATTAATAACTTATACCCTTGCGCAATCGCCCGAATCCAGTTTAATCATATATACTGTTCCGTTAAGCGTTAAAGTCGCGGTGCCATTGCCATTAAACACAAGCGTCCCGGTATAGCTAAAACTCCCTTTATTGGGCACATCGCCGGTAACAGAAATTGCCGCATTGCCGCTTACTATAGTTCGGGAATGTTTCAGGATCGTTAATGAGTTGATCACAATATCGACATTGCTATTGCCATGATGAGTGGTATCAACTTTTGAGCTGAATGAACCAGCACGTTTAAATTCCCCGTTGATCACAAAATCTGCTGCTGTTGGTAATAAACCATTTACCGTAAAAATTGAACTTCCGGAGTTGCTTGAAGATAGCTTTGGCCCGTTAAATGAGCCGCTGTAAGTAAGCGTGCTAGAAAGACTGTCGGGTTGGCTGTTGCTGTTACAATTTACCGTATAACTATATTTCAACTTATAATTATAGGTAACCGCAGATCCGGCGCTGCTTTGCCTTGATATGCTGTCTGATTTAATAGTACCGCAGGCATCAGGCAGGCGGCCAATAGCAATGGCATCAATGGTGGCATCGCCGGCAAGGCTTGCCACACCGTTGGAGTTAAGCGAAACCGAACCGGCAACCATACTGGCAGCTTCGGCGTTGGAAACATTGCCGTTAATAGCAGGCGATGTACTGCTGTTTTTTTTGCAAGCTACTGCGCTCAGCAATAACATGGCTGTAAAAATTAATTGAACTTTTTTCATAATTAACATGGTTTAATAGGGGACTTGCAATTTGACACCCGTTAATTGAAATGGTTTAAATAAAATCACTCCCGCAAAGTATTTTTATATTACTGTGGTGAAATACTGTTTAAAAGGGTGACATCTTCGCCTGAAAGCTCAAGGGACACCGACTGCAAATTTTCTTCCAGGTGGTCAACTTTCGAGGTGCCGGGGATGAGCAGAATATTATCCGCATGGTTAAGCAACCAGTTCAGGGCAACCTGGTGAACCGTTACACTATGTTTTTCGGCAATTTGTTTTAAAACTGACTGGCTTGACACATTACCTGCATTAAGCGGAAACCATGGGATAAATGCAATATTATGCGCTTTACAATATTGCAATACCTGCTCCCATTTACGATTGTCGACACTGTACATGTTTTGAACCGATACTACCTCAAAAAAATCCTGAGCTTTTTTTATGGTTTCAACGTCTACTTCCGAAAGACCGATATGCCTGATCTTACCCTCATCCTGTGCCTTCTGCAAAAACTCGAAGCTGTCTTCTGCCGGCACAATCGGGTCAATACGGTGAAGCTGGTACAAGGGTATCTGGTCGAGCTTTAAACGTTTAAGGCTGCCGTCGAGTGCCTTTTGCAGATGAGCGGGATGCGCATTTACCGGCCATTCATCAGGCCCGGTCCGGAGCAATCCGCCTTTAGTTGCAATTACAAGGTCATCAGGATAGGGAAACAATGCTTCAGCAATCAATTCTTCTGAAATAAAAGGGCCGTAACTATCGGCAGTATCAATAAAATTCACGCCCAGTTCTACCGCCTTTTTTAACACTCTTACGGCTTCATCTTCATCTTTCGGCGGGCCCCAAATTCCTTTTCCGGTAATGCGCATGGCACCGTAACCCATCCTGTTAACGGTAAGTTCACCGCCAATAGCAAATGTTTTTTCGACTGAAATGGTTGTGTTATTCATAAATAGTTAATTTTTGATTAAAAACATTAACGCAAAATTTAAATATTTGTTCTTCACCGTATCAACAAAATATCCATTTTTAAAGCCTGTTGATCAATTAATATTTATCTTGGCGTAAAAAATAAACCATTATGACAGTACAAAATTATGCCAGTCACGCACGTTATGTAAAGGGCTTTCATTTCTTATTAGCATCATTATTAGTAATAGGCACCATTACCTCCATTATCAATCTTTATTTGCAGGTTAAAGCAAATGATTCCGTTATCGGATCGATTTTAATTACCACCTTATTTATATGCGGCATATTACTCTTCTGGTACACAAGGCGGTTTGCCGTTACCGTACAGGACAGGGCGATCAGGGCTGAAGAGAGCATCAGGTACTACATATTAACTCATAAAGCGATCGATAGCAAGCTAACCATGGGCCAGATTGTTGCCCTGCGTTTTGCCAACGATGATGAATTTTTGGTGCTGGCAGATAGGGCGGTGAGAGAAAACCTTACTGCTGATGAAATTAAAAAGTCGATAAAAAATTGGAAAGCCGATCATCACCGGGCTTAATTCATTAAAACAGAAAAGCGCCCCTGTTCATTCAGGAGCGCTTTCTTTTTAACAACCTATTTTAATTTTGACGTCTTGTTGTATCCCTGATAATTTTTTTGGGCTGATGTTTTAATGTATCCGCCTTTTTGGGATTGGGTCTGCCCGGCGCGATCGGCTTATTACCCTGCCCGTTACCTGGGTTTTGTTTTGGCGGATTAGGATTATTAGTAGCCGGGGGAACAATTACCGGCCTGCTGATAAACTGTTTATTGGGGTTTGGTTGCATTACCGGTTTTTGAGGATTCTGCTGCTGCCCGCCCGGCTGAGCATTTACAGGCCTTTGATCGGGCTTGTTTTGCTGAACACCGGGCTGTGCATTTACCGGCCGTTGATCGGGCTTATTCTGCTGAACACCAGGCTGTACATTTGCCGGCCTTTGATCGGGCTTGTTCTGCTGAACACCAGGCTGTGCATTCGCAGGCCTTTGATCAGGCTTGTTCTGCTGAACTCCGGGCTGTGCGTTTACAGGCATTTGATCAGGCTTGTTCTGCTGAACACCGGGTTGTGCATTTACAGGCCTTTGATCAGGCTTGTTCTGCTGAACACCAGGCTGTACATTTACCGGCCTTTGATCAGGGTTATTCTGCTGAACTCCAGGCTGGGCAATTACAGGCCTTTGATCAGGCTTATTCTGTGGATCGCGTGGGCGGCCATTATTATTCTGATCATTTAGCTGCTGATTTCCCTGTTTTCGGTCTTGCTGGCCGGGTTGGTTGCCCTGCCCGGGTCTGTTGTTTTGATCCCCCCCTGCATATTACCGGGTCTTTGGTTTTGCCGCCCGTCATTGTTATAATTCATTACTTTCCGGGGTGCAGGCTTATCATTTGCCTGTTGCACATTTTGTTTAATTAGCGGGCGATAAATAATTAGCTGGTTATTTTTAAATGACTGCCCCGGCCGGGCGCCTTCATTTATTTTAACCTGCTGGATTTTGTTGTGCCCAACATTCTCCACGTCATTTACCCTTGGCCCCCGGTTATAAATTACAGTATTATTGTTATTGACAGTGTAATTGTTGGTTACATTATTATTGGTTACATTATTAATAATGGTAATCCTGTTAATAACAGTAACATTATTTTTAACCACATACCGGTTCACATTGTTGTAGGTAATATTATTAGCCTGAACAAAATTCCAGTCTTCATTACGTGGCCTCCAATTATTATTTAACTCAACGCGCGGCGGAACAGGCGCCCATCCATAATAATCGCCGGATTGGCTCCATGTTACCCAGGCAGGCGCCCAATCATGACCCGGCATCCACAACCAGCCATAACTATTGTCATAAAACCATCTCCCGTAATGAAACGGCGCCCATCCCCAACTATAGTCTGAGGACCAGGTCCAGCCATAATCACTGTAAACCCAATTACCATTGGTAGCATAAGGTTTAAAATCGGCATCAGTATTAGGCTGCCATACGTAGCCATAATCAGGGTAATTAATCCAATTTCCGTATGGGCTTAATTCATCGTAAAAACCTGGTCGGTTTGGGGCTGATCAGCATAAGTCTGCTGAGGCGGCTGAGGTTGCCGGGGCTGCTGGTTAGCAACAGGCTGTGTACTTGTATAGACAATAGGTGAGCACCCTGCTAATATAGCTGACAGCGGCAACACAAAGTAAAATATTTTTTTCATGGTATTATATGCGTAGATTGAAATGTAATCATATGACAAATACAAAGTAGTTTAGTTTAATAATAATTCAAAAATAGATATAGGGGAATATTATAACGCAGGCATTAGCCTGTATTTATAATATACCGCCGGAATAACTTTACAAAAAAGCGCTGATTGCCACGTTAATTTAACGCCAGCAGCCAATTATTACCCCCATTAAGGTTAAGGAAATAACACTATATAAACCATTGATAAATATGTGCCGCCAGCTTTTTAGTTCGAACAGACTGTGGATGGCAATTGCACTAAAAGCAAATAAACCGGTGTGAAAACCAATTGCCAAACCTCTGTGAAAATCCGTTTGCGGGCCTGAAAGAAAAAGGGCAAGATTAGCAGCCATAATGAGTGAAAAAAGAAAGGTAAACCCAAATATTTTCCCTTTGTTACCGGATTTGATCTGTTCTTCAGTCAAATTACTGTCGGCCATCCAGGCGGCCCCGAAAAGCGGCCGCGAATACCAGATACCGCCAACTATAAAAGCTGATAAGGCGGCCACGATGACGGCCAGCCAGTTAATGTGTACAAAGTCCATTGGTTGTTAATTTAAGTTTATTAAAACTAAAACATATTTGAGTAATTTCAAATTAATAAGATGTTTACTTAGTGTTAATTTTACGCAGGTGAAAAATAAACCCTATATTTATATTTGATAGCCCGATTTCAATAAAAAGAACAGG
The DNA here is from genome assembly GCF_002355435.1 of Mucilaginibacter gotjawali. Classification (NCBI taxonomy): domain Bacteria; kingdom Pseudomonadati; phylum Bacteroidota; class Sphingobacteriia; order Sphingobacteriales; family Sphingobacteriaceae; genus Mucilaginibacter; species Mucilaginibacter gotjawali. The sequence goes on along the minus strand of NZ_AP017313.1, from coordinate 1,930,753 downwards.
AGTTATTTCGGTTATGAAAAAAAGGAAGAAGCAAAATACCTGGACAAGGGATGGGAAGAAATGAACATCCATTTAAACGCTTTCTTAGAAACAGGAAACCAGGAAGAACTGCACAAATTCAGGGTGCAGATAAAAAAGCTGAGGGCGATGCTTTTTTATTCGACAATACCTCCAAAGAAAGCGGGCTGCTGAAGTGCTTTAAACCGGTTCGGAAAATATTTAAACATGCGGGCAAGATCCGCGATGCATATACCAACCTGCAGTTAAGTGAACGCTACCACCTGAAAAATAAACAATTTGAAGAAGGTCAGCAAAAAATAATTGATGAAGGCACAATTGAATTTCGCTCAAATGGACCTCAATTTTTTAAAAACATAAAAACTGCACATAAAAGGCTCAAAAAGCAGCTGCAAAAGGTTGACGATAGCATGATAGCCGATTACTACAAGCAACAGCTCAGCAATATTGCCACCAACCTTGCGGTATCGGGCTTTACAGAGGATATGCACACCAATCGAAAGTTGATCAAAATTTTAGTTTATAACCATAAGCTGGCCGAAAAAGCCCTTAATGGCTCCGTGCCTTTTAATACCGCTTACCTGGATAAATTACAGGAGGCTATCGGAAAATGGCACGATAACCTGGTGGCTGAGGAACTATTTTCGACCCCTGAGCTAAACGACAAACCGATAGTGGCGAAAATAAAAAAAGTAAATTCGAATGTAAAGCGAAGCATAACCAACCTGGCTGATGACTTTTTGAAAAAGGCAACTACCGTTGAACAGCCATTGAACGCCTGAAGATATGGGCCTTGAAATAGAACGTAAATTTTTGGTTGATCATGATAAATGGAAGAAAGTCGACAAACCCGAAGGCACCCACTACCGGCAGGGTTACCTTGTTGATGAGGCCAGTAAAACGATAAGGGTAAGAGCGGCCGGCAAAAAGGGCTTTATCACGATAAAAGGATCTACTACCGGGATTACCCGTAAGGAATTTGAATATGAAATACCTGTTGAAGAGGCACTTCAATTAATTGATGGCTTTGCGGGATCTGAGGTTGAAAAAATCAGGTACCGGATCACCTTTATGGGTAAATTATGGGAGGTGGATGAATTTTGGGGCGATAACCAGGGTTTGATCATGGCTGAAATAGAACTGAAGCACGAAGACGAGGCATTTGAAAAACCTGATTGGATAACCCGGGAAGTGAGCGACGATAAACGTTATTACAATTCATACCTCGCTAAAAACCCTTTTAAAGATTGGGGCAATTAACCGGCTTCTACACGCAATCCGGCAACGCTAACAGATCATCCGGTACAGTCTCGTCTACCACCGTTTTTACATACTTATTCCCTTCAGGGCAGGTAGCAGGTATCAGGTAAATTTTTTCGCCATTTTTATTGATGATATAGGCCTCCCCTTTTTCTTCTTTTAGCCAGTCGTGTATAGCGGTCCTGTCCGTAATGCCTTTTACATTGATCCTTTCGTTTATCCACTCCAGGTAATCAATTGCTACATATGGATTTTTATATTTACCCTGATCCCGTTTGATGCATATTATTCGTACCGCCATTTTATAAAAGTTTAATTAACCAGGTGCCGCTAAATTAGGGCAATGCCTGAAATCAAACCATAGTATAAACACGGTATTTTTTACGTAAAACTACGTATTCGGAGAAGCTTAAATTATTAATAACACAGTTAGTATTGAAAATCTATTTGAAGCTTATCCAACGGATTGCAGCAAGGGTGAAATTTTGAGCGATCAATTCCAATTTGTCATTTCGAGCGCGAGCGAGAAATCTTATATACCGGGCATTACCACCCTGCAAAGTCCGGATGTAAAGCGTTTAAGATTTCTCCCTACGGTAGAAATGACAAGCCCCCTTGGAGGTTTTACAAAGTTTTCAAAAATGGTGTATGCTCCAGCATCAGCCGGAAATTATCGGGATTTACAATATCATTGTGCTGTTTAAGGCTGTGGATATAGATCAGCGGGTATTTATCATACATACCAGGCTTTAAATCTTTTTCCTCAACCTTAAAATAGCTGATCTTTGCAGTATCCAGCAGTTTATTCATCCTTTCACTCTCTTCTTTGGGGCCATAACCAACATCGGTATATAAATGGATAAAACGATGCCCTTTATCGGCCTTTATCCAATCCATAAAAATTTCAGTTTTGCCGTAAAGGGAATCAAACAGCATCGCTTCGTCAATAGGCATACCACCGTTTTTAATGATCATGGCCATTACTTCGTACGCGCCACTATGCCCACCCAGCAGGATATGGCCCGACGTGCAATTTTCCGATACCAGGTGTTTATCTTTTAGTCCCTGCAACACATCGCTTACCAATGCTTTAAAATCACCCGGCTTTTCCAGTTTGCCGCCATAGCTATCGGGAGAATCGCGGGCCGTTTCGGCCAGCACCAATACGGCGTTTCTTTTACTTTCAATAAATTGCTTGGTTAATTCGTATTCTACCGCGGCATGGTCAACATTGTTGCGCCAGCCGTGGAACCAAAAGATCAGGTCGACTTTCTTTTTGGCATCCAGATTTTTCGGGGCGATGATCAATACGGTACTATCATTGTAATGCTCCTTTGATGTATATAACACGCTATCGTAAAGGTGCCCTTTATTGCGTCCTGAATCAGGAAATGAGGTATGCGACGAATAAATATGGAAAATTACAACGCCATTTGTTTGCTGAGCCTGCAGTACCGGGCAGTTTGCAATCAAAAGCAAAACAATAACCGCCGAAAATAATAAAGGTTTTAACATGGTTGGTTCCTAGTGAGGTGATCAAATATACAACATGGCAGGTATTTTTGATTTACGGGGATGTAAAATTAGTTGGCAATACAATTTACAATTTAACCTGCGCTGTTTGAAATACTAACAACCTCGCCTGAAATTGTTTCAACCTCAATATACGTTTTTCCATCTTTACCCCTGGTTATTTTTGGCAGCGACCTGCAAAGGATTTTAACCTGATTAACCGGAATATCTGTTTGAACGACACAATGTCCGCCTTTTTCGCTTTTTATTTTGATGAATGAAGTAATACCATTTTCCTTCTTCGCACTTACCAGGAAAGCGCCGTCCGTCCGGAGGTTTTCAAAAGACACATTATTCCAGGTTGCCGGTAAAGCTGGCATTATTGCAATAAAACCGGCATAGCTTTGGATCAGCATTTCCTGTAAACCTGCTGCGAATGCAAAATTACCTTCGAGCGTAAACGGGCGATATTGAAATTTTGAATAACCTGATTTTGTTTGATCGCCATTTAAATGAAAACTATTGACCGAGCAAAACGCCTTTGCGAAGATCTGCAAGGCTTTTGCCGCGCCCTCTCCGTCCTTTGCCCTTGCCTTCATATTTGCCAGCCATGCATATGAATAACCACACCAGTAATCCGGGCCAATACTATCCAATAAATGGATGCTGTTTTTGATGATGCGTTGTGATTTTGGTCCATCCTCCCACCTTATCAATCCAAGAGGGTGAATAGCCATCATATGCGAGAAATGCCGGTGCGATTGGTTATAAGCCAAAGTTGGCGAAAACATCAATTCGTCGTTTGGTGTCAACGCAAAACCATCAAATTCACCTGATATTTTTTTCCAATGTGCAGCTTCATTCTTTAAACCGAGCTCAGCGGCTAACTCTGACGCCATTTTAAATGTCGATTTCATTAATGCCTGGTCATAATTTGTATCCTGAAAAAACCAGGCGCTTAAATCATTGTCATTTATTTCAGGACTCGAGCTGATCGGTAATTTACGAAAGCCATTTTCATCTTTAATCGTTATATTTTCCAGAAAAACAGCTACATCCTTAATCCACGGATAAGCCCTGTTTTTAAGGAATTTCCTATCCATACTATAACGCCATTGAAGGTAGTAATGCTGCGCCAGCCATGAAGATACAGTTGGCGAAAGTGAATATTGAATCCATCCGCCCATTTCCGTTCCATCCAGCGTGGTTACGCCGGGGACGGCTAAGCCACCTTTTCCGAAATACATTTTTGTATAGCGTTTATAATTAGCCTTGTTTGCATCCAGATGATCAAGATAGGCCATCCCATCCTCCAGGTGATTTGCGCTGTAACAGGGCCAGTAACTGAGTTGCGTATTCAGGTCGTGGTGGTAATCCCCTTTCCAGGGCGGGATGCGCCCGTTATCGGCTGTCCAAACGGCCTGCAGCGAAATTGGCGGCGCTCCCTGCCTTGATGCGGAGCCAAATTTATACTGCTCCATGTACCATTGCTTTTCCAGCAAAGTGTCGGGTATGTGAATGGCAGATCTATCCCAAAAATTACGCCACCACAAAGCATGGGACGCATAAGCATTAGAATATTGCGACTGCAAGGCCCGTTGCGTTATTGCAGATGCCATTGGGGCTATTTTTTTATCCGGGTATTGCGACGAGATGCTCCACACCCCTTCAATCGTGCTTTGGTTTATTTGCCGCCAGCGCACATTAATTTCGTACCTGAAACCGCCCCAGCCTTGCTGCACGTAGGTGATACTGTTACCCCGTTGTTTAGTTGTGCCCTGGGCGTATCCAAGTCTTGAAAGGTCATCGCCGCCCACAGGATCACCAGATATCTTAACTACACCCTGAAATTTGGGCATTATTAATTGCGGTTTAAAACCCGCCTTTATGTTTTCGAACCGAAACCAGCCAACAGGTTTCGTTGCATGTACAAAAGTTTTTAAAGTTGTCCCATTCGCCCATTTAACCTCGCAAATGGCCTTGTTAATAAACAAATGGACCGATTGCACCTTACCCCAGCCGCTAACGTCAAACTCAAGCGCCCCGCCGGGGATGCGTGATGGCGCAGGCTCTTTATCATAGGGTGCGTCAAGGTATTGCTGTACTGGGGTATAGTCTTTTTATTGACCTGCCCAATCACCCACTGGTAGCTAAACTCTTTGCGGTGCAGGTCTTTCATGGGGCGCAAATCCCAAAGGTCGGCCCTGTCTAATGAAAAGCGAAGTTTATCGTCTTTTTGCCAAACCAAAGCACCAAGCATCCCATTGCCTAATGGTATGGCCTCGTCCCAGCGTTTTGCCAGGGTATCAAATTGAAGATCGTGTACAGACGACTGGCCATAGCCCGCGTTAAACCATAAAAATAATACGAAACCGAGGATTACTTTTTTCATTTTTCATGCCGGAGTATTTACCTCCACGATACGAAGCTATCGAATAATCTTATACAACACATGCTTCTTTAAAAAATGTCCGTTTTCAATCAGCGGGTGTTCAAAATACCCTTTTTTTATCATGCCTATCCTTTTCATCACCTCTTCCGATCGGATATTATGTACCGAAGTAAAAGAATATATTTCATCAACCTCTAAATTATTAAAACCAAACTTGAGGCAGGCCTTTGCTGCTTCTGTTGCAAAACCATAACCCCAGTTTTCGCGGCTCAACCGCCAGCCGATCTCAATACAAGGTGTAAATCCGGCGTCGAAACCAGGGTGCGCAAGACCTGTGAAACCAATAAATTGCCGGTTATCTTTCCGTTCTACAGCAAAAAAGCCATAACCATGCTTTTTGATATGGCTGCTGATCCGGCCAATCTGTTCGATCGTTTCATTAGCAGTTTTGATGGACGGAAAGAATTCCATCACCTCTGTATCATTGTTTAAAAGAATAAACGGCGGCACATCAGTAGTTAACCATTCCCTTAAGATAAGGCGGGGTGTTTCAATAAAAATTTGGGGTTCCATATTTTAAACTACGTTAATTTCCGGGAGAAGTTAGACCTGTCAGGATAACATTTTTTGTAAAAAAAATCAAAAATAAATTCTTACAAAGCAGATAATAACCAAATTTTAATTTATGCGCAGCGATTTGAAAGAATTAAAGATTGCCTAAAACCATACCTTTTCAAATAAATTATTTACATTTTTATAATTTTCGTAATAATATATTAACAATTTAATAATTTAAAACTTAATAAATATGATCTTATTTAGAAAAATACAAAAATTTTAGGATATTTTTAATTAAGATTTTCAATCAGTAACTTCGTCGTTGCACCATTTTATAAACGTTATAATTTAAAATGCAACAAGACGAAAGCCGACAGGGCCTGTACAGGCCAGAATTTGAACACGACTCGTGCGGAACAGGGTTTATTACAAACATAAACGGACACAAATCTAACCAGATAATTGATGACGCGCTCACCATGCTCGAAAACATGGAACACCGCGGCGCTTGCGGCTGTGACCCGGAATCGGGCGACGGCGCGGGTATTTTAATTCAATTACCTCATGAGTTATTAATGGAAGAATGCTCGAACCTGGAGATCAGCTTGCCTGAACCGGGGGAGTATGGAGTGGGGATGATATTTTTCCCAAAAGAATCCGCTTTAAAAAAGGCCTGCCGTATACAGATCGGCAATGCCATTGAAAAACTGGGTTTACATAAATTGGGTTACCGGAAGCTGATTGTTAATTCAACCGTTATTGGCGAAACAGCGCGTAAGGCCGAACCAGATGTGGAACAATTGTTTATACAAAGGCCACACCATATTAACAATCCTGAGGATTTTGAGCGTAAGCTTTATGTATTAAGGCGTTACATCAACAAAACCATTACTGAAACCATTCCGGCTGCAGCCGAGCATTTTTATTTCACCTCGCTATCCTGTAAAACAATTGTTTACAAAGGGCAGGTTACCACTTACCAGCTGCGCCAATATTTTACTGATTTAACCGATCCGCGGATCGCATCAGGCTTTGCCATGATCCATTCGCGTTTCTCCACCAATACCTTCCCATCGTGGAAACTGGCTCAGCCTTTCCGTTTGATCGCGCATAACGGCGAGATCAATACGCTTACAGGTAACTTAAACTGGTTTTACTCTGGTTTAAAATCCTACGCATCCTCCTACTTTACACAGGATGAAATGGAAATGTTATTGCCGGTAATTGACAATAACCAGTCTGACTCTGCTTGTTTGGATAATATCATCGAAATATTACTGCATAGCGGCCGTTCATTGCCGCATGTAATGATGATGCTGATCCCCGAAGCATGGGATGGCAACGAGCAGATGGATCCGCTTAAAAAAGCATTTTACGAGTTCCACGCCGCTCTAATGGAGCCATGGGACGGCCCTGCCGCCATTACTTTTACCGATGGTAAATTGGTTGGTGCTTTGCTTGACCGTAACGGACTTCGCCCATTGCGCTTTGTGGTAACAAATGATGGCCGCGTTATAGCAGCCTCAGAAGCAGGTGTATTAAATCTGGATGAAAGCTTAGTACTTCAAAAAGGTCGTTTGCAACCGGGCAAAATGTTGCTGATAGACACCGAAAAAGGCAAAATTATTACTGATGACGAGATCAAACACCAGATAGCATCACTGCAGCCTTATGGCCGCTGGCTGGAAAATTATAAAATACAACTGGGCGAACTGGGCGAACCACGTTTGGCTTTCGCCAGTTTATCGGAAGATTCGGTTTACCGCTATCAGCAGGTATTCGGGTACAGCCGCGAAGACATCGATACTATTATTAAACCGATGGCGCTGGATGGTAAAGAACCTATCGGTTCCATGGGTACTGATGTGCCTTTGGCGATACTTTCTGATAAACCTCAGCACCTTTCAAGTTATTTTAAACAGTTTTTTGCACAGGTTACCAACCCGCCGATCGACCCGATCCGCGAGCGTTTGGTAATGAGCCTTTCAACCTTTATAGGTAATAACGGCAATTTGCTGGATGAAGATAAAATGCATTGCCATTGCGTGGTATTAAAGCACCCGATATTAAAAAATCACCAGCTCGAGAAGCTGAGGAGTATTGATACCGGAATGTTCCACGCTAAAACGCTGCAAACTTATTATAATGCCGACGGCATGCCGGGCTCTATGGAAAGAGGGATTGCCAGGCTCTGCCGCTATGCGGAGGATTCAGTTGATGACGGCTTTGAGGTATTGATCCTGTCTGACCGGGCTATTGATTCTGAACATGCGCCTATCCCATCATTGCTGGCGGTATCTGCTGTGCACCACCACCTGATCAGGAGTGGCCGCAGGGGCGCTGTGGGTATCGTTGTGGAAACAGGCGATACCTGGGAAGTTCACCACTTTGCCTGTTTGCTGGCATTTGGTGCAACAGCCATTAACCCATACCTGGCGCTATCTACCATTGAAACATTGAAAAACAATGGCAGCATGGAGACCAACCTCGATTTAAAAACACTGCAAAAGAACTATGTTAAATCAATAAATGATGGCTTGCTGAAGATCTTCTCCAAAATGGGGATCTCCACGCTGCAATCCTACCATGGTTCGCAGGTGTTTGAAATATTGGGCATCAACCAACAGGTTGTTGACAAATATTTTACCGGCGCGGTAACCCGGATCGGTGGTTTAGGGTTGGATGAAATTGCCCGCGAATCGCTTTGCAAACACCGTTTAGGTTTTGGCGGTTCAAAATCAGGTACCCATTTATTGCCTGAAGGTGGTATCTATCAGTGGAAACGTCGCGGCGAATCGCATTTGTTTAACCCGACCACTGTTCACCTGTTACAGCACGCTACAAGGACCAACGATTATTCGATTTATAAAAATTACGCGAAAGCCATCAATGAGCAAAGCGAAAAGCATTTCACCATCAGGGGATTGCTTGATTTTGCCCATCACCGCGAACCGATCAGCTTAGAGGAGGTTGAACCGGCTGAAAACATCATGAAACGCTTTGCAACAGGCGCCATGTCATTCGGCTCCATCTCTCACGAGGCACACAGCACCATGGCAATTGCCATGAACCGCATCGGCGGCAAAAGCAATACCGGCGAAGGCGGCGAAGATGAGATAAGGTATGAGCGTTTGCCAAATGGCGACTCGATGCGTTCGGCTATCAAGCAGGTTGCATCGGCACGTTTTGGGGTAACCTCCAACTACCTGACCAATGCAGACGAACTACAGATAAAAATGGCGCAGGGTGCGAAACCCGGCGAAGGCGGGCAATTGCCCGGCCATAAGGTTGACGACTGGATCGCAAAAACAAGGCACTCCACACCGGGTGTTGGTTTGATCTCGCCGCCGCCGCACCATGATATTTATTCAATCGAAGATCTGGCACAACTGATCTTCGACCTTAAAAATGCAAATCGTGCTGCCCGGATCAACGTGAAGCTGGTATCAAAAGCCGGCGTAGGTACCATCGCTGCAGGTGTTGCAAAAGCACATGCTGATGTAATTTTGATTGCAGGGTACGATGGCGGTACAGGCGCCTCCCCTATCAGCTCCATTAAACATGCCGGCTTACCATGGGAACTTGGCTTGACCGAAGCGCACCAGACCCTGGTTCGCAACAAACTGCGCAGCCGCGTGGTATTGCAGACGGATGGTCAGCTAAAAACAGGCCGCGATTTAGCGATTGCCTGCTTAATGGGCGCCGAAGAATGGGGTGTTGCTACTGCTGCTTTGGTTGCCGGCGGCTGTATCATGATGCGCAAATGCCATCTGAACACCTGCCCTGTAGGTGTGGCTACACAGGATCCTGAATTACGAAAATTATTTTCGGGTAAGCCGGAGCACATCGTTAACCTTTTCCGCTTTTTGGCTGAAGAGCTGCGCGAAATTATGGCTGAATTAGGCTTCCGCACCATTAACGAAATGGTGGGCCGCGTTCAGTTCCTGAAAGTGAAAGACGGGCTGACCAACTGGAAAGCTAAAAAGATCGATCTTTCTGGCATCTTGCAACCGGTAAATCATCCAAAGGAAATGACGCTTTACAACAGCGAAAAACAGGACCATGGCATGGATGCCATCCTTGACTGGCAGCTATTAGAAGCAGCTAAACTGGCCCTGGAAGACAAGACACCTGTATTTGCGGAATTTGACGTAAAGAACGTTGACCGTACCATCGGCACTTTATTATCTAACGAGATCTCTAAAATATACGGTTCTGTTGGTTTGCCTGATAATACCATCAACTACAAATTCAAAGGTTCAGCCGGGCAAAGCTTTGGTGCGTTTGCCACAAAAGGGATCTCTTTTGAATTGGAAGGCGAAGCGAATGACTATGTGGGCAAAGGTTTATCCGGCGCGCAACTGGCAATTTATCCATCGGCAAAGGCAACCTTTACGCCAGAGGACAATATCATCATCGGCAATGTGGCGCTTTACGGCGCTACCAGCGGCGAGGTATTTATCCGCGGTATGGCGGGCGAACGTTTTGCGGTACGTAATTCCGGCGCCACCACGGTGGTGGAAGGCATTGGCGACCACGGCTGCGAATACATGACCGGCGGTTTGGCCCTGATCCTTGGTGAAACCGGTCGCAACTTTGCAGCAGGCATGAGCGGCGGTATTGCCTGGGTATATAACCCGAACAATACCTTTGCTGAAAATTGCAACCAGGAAATGGTTGATCTTGACCCGCTATCGCCGAAAGACGAAGAGCAGATCATCGCCTTACTGCACAAACACATTCATTTAACCGGAAGCGAAGTGGCCAAACAGCTGCTTGCCAACTGGAAAGAAGCATCGCTGCAATTTGTGAAAGTGTATCCAAGAGAGTATAAAAAAGTATTAGAGAAATTACAATATCAAACTATCGGCTAATGGGAAAAGCAACAGGATTCCAGGAGTTTAATCGTGAACTTCCTGAAAAGGTACCCGCTGCGGAACGCGTAAAGAACTACAACGAGTTTGTTCATTTATATACCGACGAAAAATTAAACCAGCAATCGGCACGTTGCATGAATTGCGGTATCCCTTTTTGTCATTCGGGTTGCCCGCTGGGCAATATCATTCCTGAGTTTAACGATGCGGTTTACCGTAAAAACTGGGAAGAAGCTTATAACATTTTATCGTCAACCAATAACTTCCCTGAGTTTACCGGCAGGATTTGCCCCGCTCCGTGCGAATCAGCATGCGTGCTGGGGATCAACAAACCTGCGGTAGCTATCGAGGAAATTGAAAAGCACATCATCGAGATCGCTTTCGAAAAGAAACTGGTAAAACCGGTTGCGCCACTTATCAAAACAGGCAAAAAGATCGCTGTGGTGGGTTCTGGCCCGGCAGGATTGGCTGCTGCTGCGCAATTAAGCAAAGCGGGTCATTTGGTTACCGTTTACGAGCGCGACGACCGCCCGGGTGGCTTGCTGCGTTACGGCATCCCTGATTTCAAATTGGAAAAATGGGTTGTGGAGCGCCGCGTGGAAATGATGGAAAAGGACGGCGTTGTATTTAAATGTAATACCGAAATTGGTAAAGATATTGCCGCCGATGAACTGGTACGTACCAACGACGCCGTTGTACTGGCAGGCGGATCAACCATTCCCCGTAACCTGAATATCCCCGGCAGGGAACTAAAAGGCATCCATTTTGCGATGGACTTTTTGAAACAACAAAACAAACGTGTAAGCGGTATTAAATTCGACCAGGAAGACATCCTGGCGACAAATAAAGACGTGATCGTGATCGGCGGCGGTGATACCGGTTCGGATTGCGTAGGCACATCCAACCGCCAGGGCGCACGTTCTATCAAGCAGTTTGAGGTAATGAGCCAGCCACCGGCAAGCCGTACCACACATATGCCATGGCCCACCTACCCTATGGTGCTGAAAACAACCAGCAGCCACGAAGAAGGTTGCGACCGTTTTTGGGGAATTAATACCGAAGAGTTTTTGGGTGATGAAGAGGGCAATTTACGCGCCATCAGGGTTTGCGATATCAGCTGGGAACTGGATGTGATGAACAGGCCGATAAAATTTGTAAAAGTTGAAGGCTCCGAACGCGAAATACCCTGCCAGAGGATCTTCCTGGCAATGGGCTTCCTGTTCCCGCAGCATACCGGGATGATTGAAAACCTGGGCGTTGACCTTGACGAACGTAAAAACGTAAAAGCCAAAGAAGGCGTTTACCGCACCAACGTTAGCAAAGTATTTGCCGCCGGCGATATGCGCCGCGGGCAGTCACTTGTAGTTTGGGCCATCTCAGAAGGCCGCGAAGCTGCCCGCAAAGTAGATGAATTCCTGATGGGCCATTCTATACTGGAAAGCAAAGACGCGGTGAACCAGTTTGAGCAGGTGTTTTAGGGGGAAGTCCATAGTCGATGGACCATAGTCCATGGCAAAAAAAGGATATAATTATTCAATATAAATTGACCGGGTGGCGAAAGTTGCCCGGTTTTTTTATTTAAATGGATTCATGTTACACCAATTTTTCTATGTATTTTGCAAATAAAACTTATGTAAATTGTAAGTTTAAGCTATGTAAATTGAAAATTTATATTATGTATATTGTAAATATATCTTATGTAAATTGTAAGTTTGTATAAAGATCAAAGTAAAATGAGCTCATTTATCGCCCGTCAGATAGCGCCCATTATCAAAGCGCAGCAATCCAAATTCCCGGTACTTGCGGTTACAGGGCCGAGGCAAAGCGGTAAAACAACCTTATTGAAAGCCCTTTTTAGCGATTACCGCTATGTTTCGCTTGAAAACCCGGACACACGCTCTTTTGCATTGGAAGATCCCATCGGTTTTTTGAACACGTACGATCAAAAAATTATTTTTGATGAAGTGCAGCGCGCGCCTGCCCTATTTTCCTATATCCAGGGCAGGGTGGATGAATCTGGACAGATGGGGCAATTTATACTGTCAGGTTCGCAAAACTTTCATTTGCTAAATAGCATCACCCAAACCCTGGCAGGCAGAGTCGCTTTATTTAAGTTACTTCCTTTGGATTTTACAGAGTTGAAATCACAAAGTTTATTGGAGGATTCCTATACTAAAGCCAGTATAAAGGGTTTCTACCCGGCTATTTTCGACAGGGATATTGATCCTGTTGTTTTCTATTCCAACTATATTCAAACCTATATTGAAAAAGACGTAACTGAATTAATGAACATCCGCGATCTAAAGGTTTTCCGGACGTTTTTGGGGCTATGTGCCGGTCGTGCCGGCCAGTTGTTAAATTATAGCGCTTTGGCCAATGAGTGCGACATTTCACATAGCACCGCTAAAGCCTGGTTATCCATACTGGAAAGCAGTTATATCATTTTCCTTTTGCAGCCTTATCATCAAAATTTCAACAAGCGGCTGGTAAAAAGCCCTAAATTGTATTTTTACGATACAGGCTTGCTGAGTTATCTATTGGGGATAAGAACTGTCGGCGAACTGGAAGAAAACCGGCTGAAAGGGCAGGTTTTTGAAAATATGATCCTTGCTGAATACCAGAAAAAGAAGCATCACTTATACCTGCACCAGGATTATTATTTCTGGCAGGACAGCAATGCCCATGAAGTTGACCTGCTGATGAAAAAGAGCAACGGTTTTTCCATTTTTGAAATAAAGGCGACCCAAACCATCAGCAGCAGTTTATTTAAAAAAATGGACCGTTTTGAAGAAATAGCCGCCCCCGCCGAAGTAAGTAAAACCCTGATCTACGGCGGAGCCGAAAACGAAAAAAGGACCAAATATGATGTACTGAGTTGGAAGAATGTTTCGGATGGAGAGAAATCAATTAAAGGTATAATCGGGTGACTAACGTTGCCCGGTTTTTTTGTTGCTGTTTAAATAAATTAGTTCAAATTTGTTTTTAATGAATAAGTTAAAAAACATCGGGCTGATTATCTTTCTAGTGTGCTGCCTATTTTCCGTTAAATTTTTACGGGCGCAAAGCAGGGCAATTACTTTATATAAAGGAATAGTGATCAAACATTCCGCCACCATCAAAAATAAGATCTACCATTTTGAGGGTACCGATTCCTTATCGGAAGCTCCGGTAGTAATTGAAGGCGATAATATAACTGTGGATTTTAACGGGGCTGTTGTTAACGGGAATACCGATGATGAAAACCCCGATAAATTTAAAGGAACAGGTATTGTTATTAAAGCCGGAAGAAATATCACCTTAAAAAACCTTGTTGTAAAAGGATTTAGGGTGGGGGTTATGGCCCGCGGGGTAACTGCGTTAAAGATCATTAACGGTGATTTTAGCAACAATTTCAGGCAGCACCTGAACAGTTCGCGCCAAACCGAAGACCTGGCAGACTGGCAGAGCTACCACCACAATGAGAAGGATGAGTGGCTTCGCTTTGGCGCGGGAATTTATTTGCGGGATTGTGACAGCGCTGACATTCACGGTAACACCGTGACTGAAGGGCAATGCGGCTTGATGATGACCAATTGCAACAATGGCCTTATTTATAACAATAACTTCTCTTTTAATTCAGGCATCGGGATCGGGATGTACCGCTGCAACCGAAACAATATTTTATACAATAAACTCGACTGGAACGTGCGCGGATATAGCTACGGTGTTTATTACCGTGGGCAGGATTCGGCAGGGATCTTGATATTTGAACAATCAAGCGATAACACCTTCGCCTGGAATTCGGCAACCCATTCAGGAGATGGCTTCTTTTTGTGGGCCGGGCAAACCTCGATGGAGACCGGTGATGGAGGCTGCAACGACAACCTGGTATTTGGGAACGATTTCTCCTATGCGCCCACAAATGCCGTTGAAATTACTTTTAGCCGCAACAAGATCATTAACAATATATTGCACGATAGCTGGCATGGTGTATGGGGTGGCTTTAGTTATAATACCATCATCGCCAACAATGACTTTTCGGGCAATTTATCTGCTATCGCCATTGAGCATGGGAAAGACAACGTTATTGAGCAAAATAGCTTTAGCGATGACAAGGCTGGCATTGAGTTATGGTCGAACCCAAAAAGGCCAAAAGATATTGGATACCTGCAAAAAAGAGACACCCGGAGTATGAATTACAGCATCAGTAATAACAGTTTTAAGAATGAAAAAAACATTTTCAATATCAACAACACCACCGATATCCGCATCAGCAATAACCTTGTATCAGGCGGCATATTGCAGCAAAAGCTCGACTCAACAGTGAAAAATATGGAGTTTGATCATACCGGGGATCAAGTGAAACCACATACCGACAGTAGCTTTTTCCCTAAGTTGACCTTTAAGATAGCCGGGCAAAATGCAATGTTGAGCCCAACGCGTCCAAAAGGGAAAAAGTATATCATGATGACCGACTGGGGGCCTTACAGCTTTAGTTACCCCATAGCATGGGAAGAAAAAACGGATAGTACCGGTAAAATCTACCTGGATATGATAGGCCCACCCGGGAAATGGAAAATCATCCATATTAAAGGCTTATCCAACCCTTCCCCCTTAAACGGGGAATTTCCCGGAAAGCTTATCGGGCAGAAAGATAGCAGCGCGTTAACCAATATTGATATCGAAATGGAATTCAAGGGAGACCAGGTAATTTCGCCTTTCGGGATAAGGTATGCGAAGGGAGACCCTTATACTTTTCATTACCGGAAATTTGAGATCCCTTTTAAATGGCAAATGAAATGGTTTGTGTTTGATACCACCAGCGACCCGCTGAAACACCCTGCTCAGTTTAATAAAATAATCAATGGCACACCTGTTAAACTAACCAATGGCCCGGTGCTAAGCAAGGTTTTTGGTCTTGGCTTTGGTAAAAATATAGCCCGGGAAAAAGTAGTCACCGTTTCTGAAGCCGAAATTGATGTGCCGGATGGTTTATACCGCATCGGTATCAGCGCCTCGGAAATGGCGAAGGTTTATGTTGATGATCAATTAATTTTACAAAACTGGGACCCCGCCAAACTCATCTACGATGCCGACTACCACCGGGATGTTATTACCCCGTTAAAGGGGAAGCATACGATACGTATTGAACAGGCACAATACGGCGACTATGGCATGTTAAATTTTATTATTCAGCCGGTTTACCATTAAAGGCGGCTCACCAGTTTGAGCAAGTGGTTTAGGGGGAGGTCCATGGTCGATGGACCATAGTCCATGGTAAAAAAGCCGTGGCCCGTGCGATTCCTTCCCCGAGGGGAGGGAAGGAAGGGGTAAACGGGTGCTAAGAATGAAAGATAGTTTTTAATTGAACAGAAAAACCATCTTTCGGCTTTCCGGACTTTCGGACTTAAAAAAATCAATTATATGTGAACGGCATTTGCCGGGCTACCCCGCTTTAAATTAATTTTCGTCAATCGATTATCAATAGCAACTGATAAAGGTGCATATTTGTATAACCGGATCTCACAAATATGGAATTAAAACCTGTTATACACCAACATGACAGCCTGAATTTCGAAGCATCGAATGCGCTCATGAATGTGATAGCCTTTTTTAAAGGGCGGCTGCTGGGAACTATGGTTCCCTTATGGGGTATCTATTTGATTTGGTCGTCAAACCTTTTTAGGGCATGCGGAAATACAATAAACCTACTTTATTTTATGGCGGAAATGATCTTAACGGCAGTTACGGTTTTTGTTTCTTATAGCCTGGTCAACAGGATCAGGCTTATCGTTTTAACGATTGGCAGGCAGGTATCTATTACAAATGAAGAAATTGCCATTACAACTTTTGCCTTTAACCTGCGGTTTTGGAATAAGAAGCAGCCCTCTACCTTGGTATTTAAGATAAATGAATTAAAAATTCGAAAAACAGATAATCCTTTAAGATTTATCAGGATTTCTGAGAACTTTAATTACAGGGTATTTGAGCTGCGGGATAAAACCATAACAGCATATGTCATATTTGACTATTTTGATGCGCTTTTAAAGGAAAAACTAACAGAGATATTGGTTGAAGTAACTCCGCCGGAACTATTAATGCCGGGGAGGCTCAGGCATTATTAAACGATTACCTCACCTGCAACACCACTACCGCGGCTCCTCCACCAAATACGCCGTTTCATTAGTCACCGGGGCATTCTCCAGCGTAATATCCAGCCCGGCGCCCGGCCAGATATTGGCCCAGTTGTTTCCACGGGCCGCACCTATGAAAAACAGGCAATATAAAAACATGTATTTCATCAGCAAAATGTAACTTATTAAACTAAACAACCCAGCCCATTTTGCTGTTAGTATATTCGCAACTCCAACAAACACTAACTTACTATGATAACAACCAAAGCTTATGCTGCGCAGGATGAAAAAACTCCGCTGGCACCCTGGACATTTGAACGCCGCGAAGTAGGCCCGCATGATGTTCAGTTCGATATTTTATACTGCGGCGTTTGCCACTCCGATCTTCACCAGATCAAAAACGACTGGTTTCCCGGTATTTTCCCAATGGTACCCGGTCACGAAATTGTGGGCCGCATTGTAAAAGTTGGCGACCACGTGAAAAAATTTAAAGTAGGCCAACTGGCCGGTACCGGTTGCATGGTAGACTCGTGCCGCGTTTGCGAAAACTGCAAGCGTGACCTGGAACAATATTGCCTCAACGGCAGCTCGCAAACTTATAACGGTTTAGAGCAGGATGGCAAAACACCTACCTATGGCGGTTACTCGAACACCATTGTGGTTAACGAAGATTTTGTACTCCACATTTCGGAAGGGCTAAACCTTGCCGCAGTGGCGCCTTTGTTGTGTGCCGGTATCACCACTTATTCGCCATTGAGGCACTGGAAAGTGGGCAAGGGGCATAAACTGGCCGTGCTTGGCCTTGGTGGACTGGGCCATATGGCGGTTAAATTTGGCGTCGCTTTCGGCGCTGATGTAACCGTATTAAGCACATCGCCTAAAAAAGAGGCCGACGCCAAAAAGCTTGGCGCTCACCATTTTGTAGTTACTACAGACGAGGCGCAGGTAAAAGCTGCACGGGGCACCTTCGACTTTATCCTGGATACAGTATCCGCTGAACATGATTTTAACATGTACCTGGGATTACTGAGAACTGACGGTGTGCATATTTGCGTTGGCGTACCGCCAAAACCGGCCGAAATAGCCGCGTTTAGTTTGCTTGGCGGCCGCAAAAGCCTTGCCGGCTCAGGCATTGGCGGCATTAAGGAAACCCAGGAAATGCTGGATTTCTGCGCCGAAAACAATATCGTATCGGATATTGAAATGATTGATATCAAAGATATCCAAACCGCTTATGACCGTATGGTAAAAGGCGACGTGCGTTACCGCTTTGTCATCGACATGGCTACCTTATAATATTGATATCCCCGGAGGGAGGATTATTTTCTCCGGGGATTATTAGGTTAAGTCGTTAGCTCTGCTAACCTTTTAACTTAACCCGGCATAGCAGTGGTTATTTATTGTGCAAAGCAGCAATGGAAACCATCGCTGCTAATACAAACAAGATTACTTTTCTTATAGGGGTATTATTTATAGCTAACGGGCCACCCATTTTGCCAATGTTTAATTACCTGGCTAAGGTAATGGTTTGCGTAGTTACGCCGAATGTTATGGTCGCCAGGTTATCGCAGGTACCTGGCCCAAAATCAAGCGTTCCTTTTAACTTGTTATCCGTAAATGCAATAGTGCCGCTGGTAATATCCTTGCAATCGGTTGATTTAACCAGGGGGTTGGTAATATTGGCGGTGATAGTACCTGTGCTGGTATTGTGATAGCTGAAGTTCCCGGTCACCTGGTAAGTATCATCCGTAATGGTTGATGTACCGATCCCAGCTACCTGGGTAAAGGTTTCTGTTCCGCTGTAGGTTGCTGTGGTTCCATCAGGTTGTGTAATACTGCCGTTGCTTACGGTTATATTATAATTTACACCAGCTCCGGCAACCAGTTTCGGTGTCATAGCATAAGTGCCGTTAATTTGATATCCGTTTACCGAATAGTTATTATAGGTAACAGAAATAACACTGCCTGCAACGCGGATCTCTCCGGTAAGATTTACAATAATCTGTCCTTTGCGCACCACCCCATTTGGCGATGTTACACCTGTACGATAATCAATGGTCATGGTTTTTGGAAAAACAGAAGGATCGGCCGGAACAACGGTGATAGTGGCACCGGCAGTAGTGGTAAAGCTGGCATTTTGGGCGGTAAGCGAATTGGTGGTGATGGTACCACCCGTTGAATTAACACTCAGGTTACTTTGCTCGCTGCTTTGGGTAACCACATCGAAGGAATCATCAAATACCATTTCGGATGCGGTAGCTGATGAAGACGCGCTTATTGCGGCAGTGTCGGATGTGCCGGAGGTAGCGTCACCGGACTTTTTACAGGCGTTTAAGCTCAGGGCCATAACTGATGCTGTAAACATCAGGGTCATAATTGTTTTTTTCGTTTTCATGTTTAAATTTTGTGTTGATCGTGATTTTCTGTTTCTTAAGTATGATGTAAAACTGGCGCTTATCGTTGTGTAAGAAGGCCGATATTATGGTGAAACGGAAAATTGTGCAGGTGAATTGATCGGAAGGAAAGGTTAGAGGCAAATTTGCCCCGGGAATCCGAAAAATTATTCAGGGTTGCTTTTGAGTGTCATAAAACACCCTTCAAAATGGCATTAATGCACATCAATATTATTTGATGCAATAGTTATGTTTGAATTGTCAAATCCACTTCATACATTGAATTAAAATCAGCAAAATGGAAGCAGGCGTAAAATTTAAAACAGTAAACGAATATTTTTCGTCTTTCCCTGAAAGTACAAGGGAAATTTTAGAGGTAATGCGTAGTACCATCAAACAGGAAGCACCAAACGCACAGGAAGTGATCAGCTATAATATGCCCGCGTTTAAAGCGAATGGCGTATTGGTTTATTATGCTGCGTACCAGGGGCATGTTGGTTTTTATCCAACTTCAACCCCTATCGAGGTGTTTAAGCAAGAACTCACAGCCTACAAATTTTCAAAAGGCGCTATTCAGTTCCCGATTGACCACCCGCTGCCTGTCGACCTGATCCGCCGGATGGTAAAGTTCAGGGTGCAGCAGGATTCGGAAAAAGCCGGGAAGAAAAAGTTTTAGGACGGGGAAACCGTGTTTAAAATTGCCACTTGTTTTTAGGGCGATGTATTGATAAGACCAGGCTGAAGTCATCAGCCCCCGGGGCCATCTGAACCACCCGATACAGATAAATACAACTGGGACACCTGGTACACTAATAAATTCGGCAATTTATTTGGATTTATCAAGAAATTTATCTATAATTCTCCTCGTCTGGCGAAAAATCCCAACCCGTTATTTTTAACCCGAGCTCCATGTAGTTAGGGTGCAATTGCCAAAATACCACCCAGAAATGGTAAATTTGCACTTCAATCAAAAAAGACACTTGAGGTACTTCTTCCACATCGCCTATCATGGCACGCATTATAACGGATGGCAAAAACACCCGGGGATGCACAGCGTGCAGGAAGTACTGGAAAGCGCACTCAGCCGGATATTGAAGAAGCAGGTGGCAATTATAGGCTGCGGACGAACGGATGCAAAAGTACATGCCGGCCAGTTTTTTTTTCATACTGATTTAGATGACGATTGGGATTTCGACCTGTTTTTCAGGCTGAACAAGATCCTGCCGGATGACATTGCCATTTTCGATATTATCCCCATGCAAGGACTGCCGCATGCCAGGTTTGATGCTATCCAACGGTCATACGACTATTACATACATACTTATAAAGACCCTTTTTTAAGCCAGTTCAGTTCGTTTTATCCTGAAAAAGATCCCGGTCTTGATAAAATGAAGGCCGCAGTGGCCCTGCTGCCGCTTTATACTGATTACAGGGCCTTTTGCAAATGCCCTGACAAGATTGATCATACGCTTTGCTATATTTCATCAGCCGGTTTGTATGCCAGCGCTGACGGAAGCAGACTGAGGTTTAATATCTCCGCCAACCGTTTTCTAAGTAAAATGATCAGGATCATCGTCGGGCGCCTGGTTGATATTGGCCGTGGTGAAATGAGCGTAGATGAATTTGAACATTACCTGGCAAACGGTGAAACGCCGCAAGTAATTATCCCGGCTTACCCACAGGGGCTTTACCTGTCGAAGGTTACTTACCCCTACCTGGATCTTCCTGCCATAACCTCCTATTCCGGCGGACTTCGTAACGTTGCTAATGCAGACTGGCTGGCTGTTTAGCTGCTGATTATAAGCTATTTATCGGGGATACAGAAAATCACTATAAAAAGGGTAAATTTGCCCTCCTTAAAAAACGAATGGTATGGCGTGGTCAGAAAAATTAAAGCTGAATAAAAGTTTGCTCAGTAAAGTAAACGGATTGGGATATGAGTCCCCTAAAGAAATTCAGCAAAAAACATTGGCGCGCATTTATGGCGGGCAGGACCTTATTGCGATAGGCCCTGAAGGCTGCGGCAAAACCACTACTTACGTTTTGTCGGTTTCAAATCGCTTAGGGTATTCGCCGGAAGGTGTACCAAGGGTGCTGATACTGGTGCCAACCAAAGAGCATGTGCTGGATGTAATTACCCGTTTTGAAGAACTGAATAAAAACAAGTACCTGCAATTAGTAGGCCTGTATGCCGCCCCCGGCACCGAAAGCCAGATGAACGCCCTGGCTGATGGGGCCGACATTGTAGTTGCCACGCCTGACAGGGCACGTTCCATCTACCTTAAACTCGGCCTCAATCTCAATAAGATCGAATTGTTGATCATTGACGATGCCGACCAGATTGTAAAACAGGGACTACAACTACCTGTAGCCGAACTGGCTAATAGCATTACCAAAGCGCAGCACCTGGTTTTTACCGAGGTAATGCACGATAAGCTGCAAAAAATGATCAGTCCATTTATGGAAAACGCGGCACTTGTCGAGATTGAAGAAATTGCGGAAAGTAAAATAGAAACCCTGCCGCAGGTATTGTATCATGTACCCAATTTCATCACTAAGCTCAACCTGCTGAACCTATTTATGCAGGATGATGAATTGTTTACTAAAACCATTGTATTTGTAAATACGCGCCAAACGGCTGAAAAGATCTATAAAACGCTGCAAAACAGGCAAAGCACTACAGTAGCAATATATAACTCATGGTCGATAGAATTTAAGGGGATAGCGCATATAGAAGAATTTAAAGAATCGGAACAGGCAAGGATCCTGATCATCGCGGACGACAAAACACAACCGCAGGATCTGACAGACATTCCGTTTTTGATCCACTTTGAGCTACCGGCCGAAAAAGAGATTTTCATTCAGCGCGTCACCCCCAAGGCCCCCATGAATGATGAAGAAGAAACCCTGGCTTTAACATTTGCCACCGACCTTGAACTAACCCTGGTAAAAAGAATTGAGCAGGCCACCGGCAAAAAAATACCTTTGGGCGAATTACCTGCAGACCTGGTGATCGAGCAGGAGAAAAAAACTTCAGCAGCAGAAGAAAAACAACCCGTAAAACCCAAAGTAACCGCACCGGTTGCCGGCGAAGCCTTTCACCAGAAAAAACCAGAGAACGCTAAAACCTATAATTACAGCTCGGGCCAAAAAGCCAAGATGAATAATAAAAGGAAGCATGGATAGTTATTAGAGACTGGAGATTAGAGATTAGTAGAAATCTAATTGTTTAATAAATAGGGAGTAGATACGTATAACTCTTCTACCTTTTTTCGGGCCCACTCAGTTTTGCGGAGAAATTTCAGGCTCGATTTTATGCTGGGATCGCTGATAAAACAATTGATGCGGATGCGTTCGCCCAATTCGGGCCAGCCGTAATGCGCCACCAGGGCATTCAGTACCATTTCCAGGGTTTTACCATGCAGCGGGTTATTGGGTTGCTCAGCCATCACTGCAAAAATAGCAAAGAATCAGGTAGAGACGCAACACTTTGCGTCTCTAAGTGGCATTTTATGGAGACGCAAAATATTTCGTCTCCACCTGTTCAATTAAAAATCACTCCTTTTCCAGGTATTCCGCCAACGATGTGCCCACAATATGCGTCCAACCCATGGCAAAGTTTGTTCTCGCAAAATCCGGATCTTCCGGAAAAGTTTCCAAACCTGTATGCGTTAGCCTTACTTTGGTTTTATCGCCTTCAGGAAATAACTCCCAGGTAACATAAGATTGTCCTGCATAACCATCGTAACGCCAGCTATGCGTAAGCTTTTCGCCGGGCACTACTTCGGTCACCACGCAAATGTGCAAATAGCTCCGGTCCTCGGGTCCGCCGCTGAAACGGAACTCGAAACCAACTTCGGGTTTAAATGCCTCAAGCTTAAAATACCATTGTTCCATTTTATCCCTGTCGGTAATGGCCTGCCATACTTTTTCTGCCGGGGCATTAAAGATTCTTTCGATTACAAAAGGTGCTGTTTCCATAATCATACATTTTAAATTGAAACCTGTCTATTCTTCAGTTTGTTCTTCAACATATTCTCTAAGCTTAGTGCCCACAAAATCTGTCCACCCTTTAATGAAGTTATCCCTTGACAGGTCAGGATAGAGGTCGCCGCGAAAAGTTTCGATGCCGGTATGAGTTAAAACAAGCCTGGTTCCGTCACCATCCGGGAACAATTCCCAGCTAACAACCGAATCGCCGGGGTATCCGCCAAACTTCCACTCATAGCTTATCTTTTTAAAAGGGATAACTTCCTTAATTTTCCAGATATGCGCATACACATTGCCGGGCGTTGCCACATCAAACCTGGTTTCAAAGCCAACTTCGGGTTCAAATTCCTCCAGCATCGGAAAATACCATTGCTGCATTTTTTCAACATCGGTAATGGCTTCCCATACTGCCTTAACAGGCGCGTTATAAGTGCGCTCAACTACAACCGGTTCATTTTTCATTTTTATCAGGTTTTATTGGTGAAGTTCTTATTTATTTCAGCCTCCTTTTCAAGAAAATCGCCCAAAGCGTCCAGTTTCAAATTCCAAAACACCTTATATTTTTCAATCCAGGCAGATACTTCTCCAAATTTTTGCAGGTTGGCCGTACAGTAATGCTCCCTCCCCTGCCGGCTAATGGTAACCAAACCGCACTGGGTAAGAATTTTTATCTGTTTTGAAATGGCGGGGCGGCTGATGGAGAAATTATCGGCGATAGCATTCAAATTTAAAGGATTGTTGGCCAGCAGGTCAATAATCTCTCTCCGCGTCGGGTCGGCAATCGCCTGAAAAACGTCTCGTCTCATAAAAATCAAATACCGGTAACCATTTGGTTACAAATTTAGTGAATGGTTTATTGAGTTGGATTAAGTTGACTAAGTTTTTTTAAAAAATAATGTAAGTTAAACTTTCGCCAATTCACCTTAATCAACCAATCAACTTAATCCAACTCAATAAACCATTCACCAAAACAACAAAACCACCTACTTCTCTGAAGGATTCTTCTTCCCGGCCAAAAGCTTTCCGTTTAGCTTTCCCAGGCGTTCATTACGTGTTTTTTCCTGTTTGGCAGAGAGTACCCAAACGACATACTCTTTTCTATTGCTAAAAGAAAGGCTTTCATAAAATGCCATGGCTGCCGGTGATTCTGACACCACCTGGTGCATATCAGGCGGCATGATGATGTTTCTTTTTTCAAGATCGATAAATTCCGAATATTCGTTCTTTTTAACAGCTTCGTTCCGGAATTCTGACACTTTCGCCAATCCTTCCTGCTTTAAACGGATAGCCGTCCAGGTTTCATCAATACTTGCAGCGGCTACGGTTCTTAGCCCATATTTGGCGGGTTCGTCCCAGCTACCCATCATCTCCAGGTCTGATGAAATGCCCGAGCTTTTTTTGGGATAAGTGACCCAGAAAACAGTATCGGCTTTTAGCAAAGGTGAAACAATCGTTAAACCGGCTTTAAGCTCTCCGCTATTTTTTACAAACAGCTGGATACCATTAAAACTACCCTCGGCTTCAAAAACAGGGATAACGCCTTCGGGCAATGGTTCCAGTACAGAAAGATAATTATCCGGCGCATTATAAAACAGCCAGTTTGTATGGGGTTTAATATGCAGTTTTTTTGAAACGGGGCTCATAACAGTGGCGTATTTATTAATTGGATTAAAAGTTTACAATCAGCCGCAAATTAGCACTTATCCACAGGGTATGAACAAAAATAAAGGATTAATGTAGGCTAAAAAAGGATAAATTGCAGCGCAGAAATTTAATTGTATCAGTTTTCTGAATTTAACGTAATGACTTATACCGACATAGACAAACGTAAAAAAGCATTTATTTTTGAGCTGGACAATGTGCTTTATCCCGAGAAAGACTATTTATTCCAGGTTTATTATCTTTTTGCAAGCCTGCTTGAATACGCGGAACTGATGGAGGCCAAAGAGACAACCGACCTGATGA
Organism: Mucilaginibacter gotjawali; assembly: GCF_002355435.1. Taxonomy (NCBI): domain Bacteria; kingdom Pseudomonadati; phylum Bacteroidota; class Sphingobacteriia; order Sphingobacteriales; family Sphingobacteriaceae; genus Mucilaginibacter; species Mucilaginibacter gotjawali. The sequence goes on along the minus strand of NZ_AP017313.1, from coordinate 1,905,678 downwards.
TAAATACGTATAATGAAGAAGGGGCTGCGTTTGTTTTTGACAGGTTGAAAGAAAAGCTGAATGTTGATGAAAAATACCGGGAAAATTTAAACCACTTATTGGTAACAGCCAAGTTGCCTTTAAAGCTGTTGCTTTATAAAAATATGTTAAATTTACTCCAGGAAATTGTTATTGACAGAAAAAAAGTGTTTATTGTGACGAACGGGAATACTGAGCAACAATTAAATAAAATAAAGCAAACAGAGTGGCACGGGCTGGAACAATATTTAATAGCCTATTTTGCTGAAGAGACGATGCCTAAACCTGAACCTGATGTGATCGATCAGTTATTGCGTGATCACAACCTGCAACGACGGGAAATATTGATGATTGAAAACTCCGAAACTGACAGACTTTGTGCAGATGTTTGCGGGATTGATTACATAAACGCCAACGACTTTTTATAAAATAATAAATACCATATAAAGCTTATTTCCGTTAACAAACTGTTTGAGACACAAATAATTCATCATATGAAAAAAATATTTTACGCAGCCCTCATCATTTCGGTCTCTTTAATTGCAGCTTGCAAAAAGAGCTCGAATAGCAAAACCAATACTAACCCAACTGAACCATCAAAAATAGGTACTACCCTGCAATTGGTACAGGATTCGGTATGGCTATACGCCAAAGAAGATTATTTATGGTTTGACCAGCTGCCAAGCTATGCTAATTTTGGCCCAAGGACCTTTACCGACCCGGATGCACTTACAGCGCTTACTAAAGAATTAGATGCCTTGTCGCAGTATGCCATTAACCCGGCAACCGGTGCAGCCTACGAAAAATCTCTTTATAGTGCAGGAACCGCCAAATATTCCTTTATTGATGACGGTTCAGAATCTGCCGCTTTAAACGGTGTAAAAGGCGATTTTGGTTTTGACGTTCAATATAACCAGTGGAACGATCTGCGCGTTGAGTTTGCCTACGCAGGCTCGCCGGCAGGTATAGCCGGGATCCACCGGGGCGACATGATCACCAGCATAAATGGCAGTACCAAAATAACCTACGACTCAGGCACCTACGGCGATGGCAGCGGTACCAATCTTAATTTTGTAAGCAATGCCATATACAACAGCAAAACCATTACATTAGGGTTAACCCGGACCAACGGCACTACTTATACAGCAAGTTTAAACACAGGCAATTACAATGTAAACCCCATTTTAAAAGACACTGTGGTAACAGATTCTGCCGGCCATAAAGTAGGCTATATTGTTTTTAACAGTTTTGTATCTGACGCGGTGGCTGACCCATTGTTGAATGCAGCATTTGCTGACTTTGCAACTGCAGGCATCAGCGACCTTGTTGTTGACTTACGCTACAACGGTGGCGGTTACGTTTCAACAGCTGAACATATTGACAATTTGCTAGTACCTTCAGCTAAGACAGGATCATTGATGTACAATACCTATTATAACAGCAACCTGGTGGCCGGGAATGATCCTTTACTCCACAACCAATGGAGATCAGGTACACCCGACTACAATTATGCCCAGTTTAGCTATACAGTAGCTGACAATGCGGTAAACTTTGCAAAAGTGGGTTCACTTAATATCAACCGCGTCTTTTTTATCATAACAGGGCAAACGGCCTCTGCAAGCGAGTTGACCATTAATAATTTACGCCCCGAAATGGACGTGCAGCTTATTGGCGAACAGAGCTACGGCAAACCTGTGGGCTTTTTTGACATTGATATAAACAAATATATTATGTTCACGCCGGAATTCTCGGTTCAAAACTCTGCAGGCCAGGGTGGCTATTACCAGGGATTTACCCCAGGCACCGGTGGTTACGCAGGTGTAAACGATTACGATGACCTTACCAAAGACTGGGGCGACCCAACGGAAGGTTTATTGGCCGACGCCCTCAGGTATACCTATAAAAGCACTTACATAAAACCCGCTGGTGCTGTTAAAAACCGTGGCTTAAGCCAGGTTTCATTTGCAGCAGCGGCTCCCAAAAGAAACCTGCTAAACAAACATAAATTTATTGGTATGATCGGAAAGAAAACTTCGCTGCTAAATATTTTGAAGAGAAACAAGTAAAAGAGGTTAAGAGATAAAGGTGAAAGGCAAAAGGTTTATTGGGATTACCCCGAATAAGCCTTTTGCCTTTCGCTTTTACTGATAACTCGGGCACGATCTTTCACCTTTCACCTTTCACCTTTCACCTTTCACCTTTCACCTTTCACCTTTCACCTTTCACCTTTCACCTTTCAACTCCTTTAATCCACCAGCTCCCTCAGGTCAACAGGCACTACCCTTGATATCCCCTGTTCAACCATGGTTACGCCGTAAATAATATCGGTACTGGCAATAGTCCGTTTGTTATGAGATATAACGATGAATTGCGATTCGCTAGAAAATTTCCTTATGATGTTATTAAACTTATCGATATTGGTATCATCCAGCGGGGCATCAACCTCATCAAAAATACAGAACGGAGCAGGTTTTAACAGGTAGAGCGAAAA